>CACYBB010000005.1 GCA_902772585.1 uncultured Bacteroidales bacterium
CACAGGTCTTTCGACCTTCCGCAAGACAGGCGTACAGATGCTGTAAAACGTGCCATCGTGCCAACGTGCCATTTCAATAATTAAAAATTAAGAATTATGTTACCAAGAGGAATTAGAAACAATAATCCACTGAATATCCGCAGAAGCAAGGATCAGTGGCAGGGATTGAAGAAAGAGCAGACGGATTCGTCTTTCTGCCAGTTTGAGGACTTAGTGTATGGGTGGAGAGCAGCGTTTAAGCTGCTCACCCGTACCTACTACCACACGTACAGGCTGTACACCATCAGGGCCATCGTAAACAAGTGGGCACCACCTAACGAGAACAACTCGAAGGCGTATGTGGAGAACGTCAGCAGACTAACGGGTATTCACCCAGACGAGCCCTTAGGTATTCCGTCGGAAAGTCCTGCCCGCTGGATAGCACTTGGTGCAGCAATGGCGATACAGGAAAACGGTATTACGTCGATAGACTGGTTCGCCATGCTGCGAGGGTGGGAGATGGCACGAGGGTAGCAAAAAATAAGAGGATGTGCATTGACACATCCTCTTATTGCTAATATATTTTTGTAGTTTAGTTGTATGGTCCGTTGATGTCGTGACGGAAGAGGGTGGCGGGCAGGTTGTAGAAGCGGACGAAGTCGCTGGTGGACATGTGGCCAGGGTAGGGCACGAAGAAGTTGTCAGGGCCCTCATTACGCCACAGGAGGACGTAGCTGAGGGGGTGCTTCTCTAATACCGTTGCCAGGGTGTGGGTCCACCAGTTGTCTGTCTTGATGCCGTTATAGCCTGTCTCTGCAAGCGCAATGGGTTTGCCGTGCTGCTTGCCAATGGCGGCAAGCATGGACAGCTGCTTGTCCAGCTGGGCAGCGTAGTTGGCAACAAGGGTGGTGTCACCCTCGGGGGCGTCGCAATAGTAGCTGATGCCCAGCA
This sequence comes from uncultured Bacteroidales bacterium, assembly GCA_902772585.1. GTDB lineage: Bacteria > Bacteroidota > Bacteroidia > Bacteroidales > Bacteroidaceae > Prevotella. Next base: position 931 of record CACYBB010000005.1, read on the forward strand.
GGTCGATGATGTCGTCGCCAGGATATTGCTCTAAGTACTTTGCCTCTGTGGTCAGCGAATCGACGGTGGGGGCATAGACGAGCAGGGCGTTGGTGACGTCCTCGTCTTTCAGCTCTTCAGCGAGTGCCTGCCACTGTTCCTTGCTCTGCTTGCCACGCAGGCGCAGCAGGACGGGGACACGGACGCCGTAGGGCGTCTCCAGCGAGTTGAGGAACGCTGTCAGAGGCTCTACATCGTTGGACTGCAGGGTGAGTGAGAGGCTGACAATGCCGTTGGCATTATAGGTATTGATGACCTCCTGGCGAATCTTGTCCAGAGAGATGCCGTCGGCAGTCTGCTGCCGGTTCTTCCCGATGCCTGTGATGTCGAAGGCGACGAGGGCAGGGGAGTCGTTGCAGATGCTCTTGATGTCACTGTGTTCTGGGGTGGCACTGCTATCGTTCTGCTCTGACTGCCAGCCCATGCCCATGAGGGTGTCGTCCTGGTGACCAAAGAGATAGACGGTGCTGTCGCCCCACACCTTGAGGTTGCTGAGCAGGTTCTCCGTGCGCTGGGTGCGCCCGCTGTCTGCCAGAGGGTCGTCGGCCTTATGCTGATTGCCGCCGCACGAGGCAATAACCAGTGCGGCGGCAATGATAGAAAGATATTTTCTCATACGTTATTCAGCGGGTGCTTCATAAACGGGAGACTTGTCCCAAATGGTATTGAACCAGTAGCTCTCATCGGTGTCGGTGCAGGCCTTGATCATCATGGGTACTACAGTACCGCCGTCGTTCAGCCAAGAGCCGTCAGCGTGGTCCAGATAGCCGTTGGCCTCGTTGCCACTTCCCTTGGAGTTGTTGTCCCATACGAACATGGGGATGCCAGCGAGATAAGCAGCACGGCAGTAGAACTCCAGATAGTACTTGCGGAAAGCATTGGCATTGTCGGTAGTCTGCCATACGCAACCATACTCACCAAGGTAGCAGGGGATGCCTTTCTCGATGTAGGCCTGGCGCAGTTTGAAGAGCTGTGCAATGACGTACTCCTCGTTAGCACCATCGACAGAAGTGCCGGCATTGGCATTGTGACCCCAGCTGTTGGTACCTGATGCTACAGGAGCCAGACAGAAGTTGTAAGGATCGTAGCAGTGAGCGGCAACGATGATATGGCTGTCGTTCTCAGGAAGCTGCAGATTGGCGATGACCTGGTCAACGTTGGCTGCATAGTGGGAAATGGCAATCCAACGGGTAGCGTTGTTGCCACCAGTAGCGCGGATAGCATCGACAGCAATCTGGTTCCACTCGTTCAGCAATGCATTCTCAGCATCAGAGCCTGCACTCCAGTTGTCGCCAGCGTGAACCTCGTTGAAAGCCTCGAAGATAAGCTTCTCGTCGTAGTTCTTGAACTTGTTGGCAACCTGTGTCCACAGTGTCTGGATGAGTGCAGCTGTTGCCTCTGCCTTAGTAGCATCGTTGGCACAGTCACCGAGCGTGGTCTCGAAACTGTCGTGGTGGGTATTGATGATGACGTTCAGACCAGCAGCAAGAGCCTTGTCGACAACGTCGGCAACCTCAGTGAGGTAACCAGCGGCGATGGTGTTGGTAGCGTCCATGTGGTTGGTCCATGTGACAGGAATACGAACGGTCTTAGCACCAGCAGCAGCCAGTGTGTTGAAAGGAGCAGCAGTAATGGTTGTTACGCCATCCCAGTAGCCCCACTGCGTATCAGAGGTATCGAAGTGGTTACCAAGGTTCCAACCCCAACCGAGCTTCTGCGTCATCTGGGTAGCAATGTTATCAGCCAGAGGCTTGACTTCCCATGTGATGTCGATATCCTTGTCGTAGGTCTTCTTCTGAGGACCCATAACAAGACCGGCAGGAATGTGCAATTTCTGTGTCTTGCTGAAGTCGACATCAGCCTTGATGGTGAGCGACTTGCTGACACCAGCAACATTAGCATATTTCACAGCTTTGCCGTTGAGGGTAATCTGCGAGGTGTTCTTGGTAGCAAAGTTGATGTTCTTGTCGAAGGTAACCGTGATGGTCTTCTCGCCAAAGAGCAGAACACTTGTTTCGTCTGGTGTTATGCTGACAAAGGCAGGGGCACCAACCTCCAGAACATCTGTCTGTGCATCAGTGTCCTGGCAGCCTGTGGCGACGAGCGCCACAGCTGCAAGAGACAGTGTATTGATAATATTCTTCAGTTTCATAATCATATCATGTTTTTATTATTCGATAGTAACCTTAGTACAGATGACATTATCACCATTGAGCAGGAACGAACCGCCCCAGCCACCAGAAGTGGTGATGTGCTCATAGATGTAATCGGTGACAGTGAACTCGATGGCACCATTGTGCTCGCTCAAATTCCAGTTGTCTGAGTTGAAGTCGCAACCATCAAAGGCAGTATTGGGACTCCAGTGACCATCAACAATCTGGCAGTTCCAAGTAGTTTCACCTTCTACCAACTTCAGATAGCAACGGATGATAGAACCAACCTTCATGCCTGCAGCAAGCAGTTCCGTACCACCATCACTCAGGATGTATGGCTGGCCACCCCAGTTGTCAGCAACAGCTTCGCCTTCCCATAAGGTAGTCTCAAGGCTGTTGAAGTGAGTGGTAGTAATCTTGTCAACAATAAGGTTGTCGCCATTGAGTACGAAGACACCGCCCCAGCCACCAACTTTGTAAGCGGCGTCGAGCATCTCCTGAGTTACTTCAAGACTGAAGTTACCCTTATTGGCTTCAAGGTCATACTCCGTGAACTTGCCACTTTCAGTGTCATTGCCAATGCTGCAAATGCTTGCATAGGTGGGACCCCAGTGACCCTCAACAAACTGAATCTTCCAGTCGGCGGATTTCGGAGAAAGATGGAAGGTGATGATGTCACCAACTTCAACACCAGCATCCTTCAGTTCCTGACCACCATCGGAGAGGACATAGGGCTGGTTGGCCCAGTCATCAACATCAGCTGTACCAGTCCACAGAACGGTTGTAACCTCTGTGTTAGGAATGAAGTCAAAGGTATAGGTAATCTCACCGTTAGAAGAAATCAGGCGAACGCTTGACCCCTTCTTAGCAGTCAAAGGAATACCAACGATGAGGTTGTTACCGCCAGACACTACATATTGGCAAGCCTCGCCATTGATCTCAACACCTGTCAACTTGTCGACATTAGCCACTGGCAACATGAATGACTCACCAGCCTTCAGCTCAGCATCCTCAGCGGGCAGCTCAGTGAAGTAACAGAATACAGCCTCGTTGATGGTCAGGTCGAGACCCTCAACAGAAGTACCGTTAGCCAGATTGAACTTGGGCTTGCCACTCTGACCAGCCATAGGAATGGTAACAGTAATCTTCTTGCCGTCAGCAGAAACAGCACCCTCTTCGAGCTTGGCTTCAGCCTCACCGAAGGTAATGCTCTTCACGAGGTCGAGGTCGGTACCAGAAATCTGCAGAGGAGAACCTGCACTGGCAGGATTAACATTATAAGCGGTGATGGTAGGCATCACAAGCGTGAAGGCAACATCAACAGTCTCGGCGTTAGCCATGACGAGCTTCAGGTTACCAGCGGTAGCCTTCTCAGGAACAGCCTTGACGACAACGCTTGTAGCGGTAACGGTAATCTCACCACCCTCAACAGTAGCGTCGCCAGCAGGGAAGGTAACAGCAGTTACGAGGTCCATATCCTGACCACTGATAGTCAGTGCCTGACCAGCCTTAACGGGGTTAGGAGCAGCGACAGCTTCAGTAGGTTTAACAGTTGTCAGCGTACCTACAGGAACCTCGACGCCAGACTTACAAACGATGATGATCTCACCGCTGGGAGCCTCGGCAGGCAGGTTGAATGTCAGGGTCTTGCCATCAGCAGAAGCTTTGATGTCGGTAGTTGTGAAGCCACCAACAGTAACGCTTGCGGCAACATTGAAGTATGCACCCGTGATGCTGATCTGCTCACCAGCCTTAGCGGTGATAGCACCCTGAGCGGCAGCTTCCTGACGACCCTTAACCTTCTCGATAGCAGGAACACCAATCTCGATGGCATCATCGGTCTTGATAATCTGATATTCTACGCTGTTCTTGTCGATAACGGTCAGGTCGGCAGTGTAGAGTTCCAGCTTACCGGTCTTTGCCTCCTCAGGGACCTTAACCTCAATGGCATAACGGTCGTGAGAGACGAAGTCGGCCTCGCTAATCAATACGTTGTCAGCGAAAGCAAGTGAGTGGATGAGGTTCAGATAGTCACCCTCAATCTTAATCACGTCACCAGGCATAGCAGAAGCAGTCATCTTTGTAATCTCGATGCCTTCCTCATACTTCAGCGGAGTCTTGGTAGTGATGCGCTGGTCGCTATTGGTAACCAGCGTTACGAGACCCTCAACGGGACCGTCCTTAGGAACGGTGATACGAATCTCACTGGGAACACCAGCGCTAACAACTTGAATGTTAGTGATGTGGATGTCGGAGGGGATGATGACCTCGCGAACCTGGTCGAGGTTGCTACCAATGAAGCGCAACTGACCACCACGCATAACAGGCGACGGACCATATACGTTCAGCGCTACACCGCCCTGGAACTGGTCTGTATCCAAATCGTCGTTGCTGCACGCTGTCAGCGATAGCCCAACAAGGGCCATCACTAACAGGGTGTATATATTCTTAAAGTTCTTCATAACTTTATTGTTTGTTGTTTATAGTTTAACGTTACTTATTGGAAACGGCACGGATGTTGTCAATCTTAATGACTGGCTGACACTCGGTACCAGTGATACCGCCAGATACCACGAAGATGGCAAAGCTGGTGAAGTCGCTGGCATTCAGGCTACCAGTAGCAGCGCTACCGCTGAAGCCGTACTTGAACTCGCTGATAGGAACGGTAACGGTAATCCACTCATCAGCAGTGTCGAACGAACCTGTAGACTCCCAAGGACGATAGATGCCACGAGGCAGCTCGTCGTTGTTGAAGTAGATATTGTTACAACCTGCCAGTGTGTTGCCGTAGATATCCTTGACCTTAGGATCTGAGCTGCCCTGAGAAACCTTATCGACACCGCCGACAATAATCTGCATAGCACCAGCAGCCCAAGGATTAGCCTTCGGAACGAGCATTTCGAACTTATACGACATGTTAGCATAGTCGCTGAAGTCAACCAGACTGGTCAGACGGACACCATTACCCTGATAGTCCTCAGGATCCTGCCAGTTGCCAGGCCAGTACTCGAATGAGAAGTGACTATCGTCCCAAGAACCGTCAGCATCCAAAGTAACTGAAGGATCGCCCAGGCGCAGGAAGTTGCCAGAGAGGGCAGTTTCGTCAGTCTCAATAACCATGTTGTGCCATCCGTGGTTGCCCAAAACGGCATTGGTTACAGGGTTCGGCGTGTCGAAGTCGAACAGCATGCCGCGAGAGTCGAGGTAGCGGAAGCTTGAAGCGGTAGCACCATAGATAGAGGTAACGGTAACCTGACCTTCTGTAGTGCAGTTAGGCACCTCGAAGGTGATAGCACTGCGTGACTCGTTGATGCTCTTGATAGTAGCATTCTGACCATCGGGGAAGGTGACTGTCAGAGGCACATTGGGATCGTCGATGAAGTAGCTACCATAGATGGTGGCAACAGAACCAGGAACTGCATATTCACAAGACATCTGGGATACAACAGGAGCGGGGATGACAACGTGGAAATCGTAGGTCACCTTCTGTCCGTCAGAAGTGTACATATAGATCTTGTCAGATACTTCATCAGGAATATCGCTGGGCACCTGAACAATCAGAGATTTCTCAGTAATGAAACTGGTGTTCAGAACGGCCTTCTTGTCATTAAAGTACATCTGTTTGATGCTGGTCAGGTTCTCACCAACGAGGCAGATAGTTGCCTGGGGATAAGCCTGAACAAGCAGTGAGTCTGAGGCACTGGCCTTGGCAGGACGGATGTAGTAGATGGTAGGAGTACCATCAGTCAGCTCAAACTCGTCGGGCTGGTCCTTACAAGACTGTAGCGAGAAGCTGCTAACAACAGCTACAGCCAGGAGCAGACTACTAAATATCTTATTGTATTTCATAATTTGTTCTTGATTAATAGGTTAGAAACCAATGCTATTTACGTCAAAGTCTACTGGAGCTTCCATCAACAATGGGTTGTAGGTGATGTCAGCAGAAGGCAGAGGAATGGTAAAGCTACGATCTGTTACGTTAGGAGCAGGAATCGTGTTGTTGTAGAGGTGCTTAGAAGGATCTACGACGAAAGCACCGCTTTCAAAGTAGTTCTTATAGAGGTCGTTCAAAGCGTAGTATTCATTACGACGCTGACCCTTAATCTCGTTGATGGCACCCTGTGGGTCGTAGTAGTAGCGACGAACAAAGTCGTACCAACGGTCACCCTCGCAGGCGAGCTCCAGACGGCGCTCCTTCCAGATGTCCTCCCAAGTCAGTGAAGTAGGCATCTCGTAACCCTTTACAGAACGATGGCGTACCTGATAGAAGATGTCGAGAATCTTCGGATCTGTAGTAGTGGTGTTGTTGCCCATAGCAGCCTCACAATAAATCAGGTAAACGTCGGCAAGACGCAGCAGGTGGGTTCTAAGGGCGTAAGCCATACGACCGGCAGCAGCTCCGTAGAAACGGGCGTGGTCGGCATTGTTACCATAGAGGTGCTTCACCTCACAGGCACCCGTAGGACTTTCCCACTGGCCAGGGCCAGGAGCGCCATAGGGAGCATAACCGCCGTAGCAGAACTTCACCATCTCGAAGCCACCGCAGTCTGCCCAGAAGTAATCGTAAACGTCGCCAGCCATCATCAGGGTAGCCTTACGACGGGCATCAACATTCTGACGGTTGAGGCTCAGCGCATTCTCGTTGAATGCATCCTGCAGGTCAACAGAGGGACCACCCCAGCCACCCCAGCAGTCACCATTCTCATCGAAACCTTCGATGGCCAGGTCGCACTGCATAGAGTTCTGGCAAGTCCAGTGTGAACCCATGGTCCAAGCCCAAGAGATGAGGGCCTCGTCGCAGACGTTGTTCTCACCACGGAAGATGTCAGCATAGTTCTCCATCAGCACGCGTCCGCTGTTCTCGATAACGTCGAGAGCCAGGTCGGCAGCCTTCTTCAGGTCGTCAGCATTGCGCTGGTGAGCAGTACAGGTGATATAGCTGTAAGTACCAGGGTTGTAGGTAGTGTTAGCCTCGCTGAAACCAGCCTTGGTCAGGTAAACCTTAGCCAGCAGAGCCTTGGCAGCATACTTGTCGATACGACCAGTCTTGGTAGCATCCTTTTCTGGCAACAGACTGATAGCCTGCTCTAATACCTTAATAATATAGTCATAGACATTGCTGATCTTTGCCTTGCGCAGGGTGGTTGACTCCTGAGCATTGATTGTTTCAGCAGGATCGTGGATGATGGGCACTGCACCAAAAGAGCGTACCATATAGAAGTAGGCCATAGCCTTCCAAGTCAAACACTCACCCATAGTAGCGTTCTTTACAGCCTCAGAAGCACCAGAAGCGTTCTTGATGTTGTTGTAAACGGTGGTGGCGTGAGTGTTGACAGCCCACAGCGACGCACTCATGTTAGCCAAGTCGGCATCTTCACCATTGAGCGTGAAGGTCAGGTAGGGTGAACTGCCCATGTAGTAGTTGCCTGACATTACTTCGCCAACCTTGAAGAAGCCACGCATGAAGTCGTACCAAGGTGAATTGTACAGATAGTTGACACCTGCACGGCACTGAGCATCAGAGGCATAGTAGTTGGAGGTGTCATAAGCGTCCTCAGTGGGTCTGTCGAGGTAGTCATCGCAAGATGACAGTGCCAAGCCCATCAAGGCAATATATGCTATTGATTTGATATTATATAGTTTCATAGTGATACCTTGTTTTAGAATGAAACGTTGAGTCCAAATGAATAAACCGTCGGTGAGGGATAACGTCCGTTATCAAGGCCGTAAACATAACCGTTAGCATCGGCTGTAGAGGCACCAACCTCAGGATCGTAACCATCGTAACCAGTGATGGTGAGGAGGTTCTGGATGTTGCAATATACGCGGACATTGTCCAGATATACCTTCTTAGCCCACTTCTTAGGCAGTGTGTAGCCTAAGGTAATGTTCTTCAGACGTACGTAACTGCCATCCTCCACATAGCGGTCGCTGATGCGGCGGTTGTTGTTCGGGTCGTTCAGACGAACAGCAGGCAGGTCGTTAGGATTAACAACCTGTACGTTGTCGATATCATCGTACCAGTTCCATACAGTACCAGAGTTGTTGCCAACATATCCATTTGAGTAGTCCTTGTTAGGATCGATAGGAGTGATGACAGAACGGTCTTTGATAGAAGCAGCCTGGTTCATCCAAACGCTGTTCATACCATCGAGCTTCATGCGCAGGTAGTTGAAGACCTTGTTGCCAACTGAACCATTGATGAAAATGGTCAGGTCGAAGTCCTTATAGCGGAAGGTGTTGGTGAAACCGAAGGTGTACTTAGGCATGGGGCTACCAATATATGTACGGTCGTTCTCGTCGATAACACCATCGCTGTTCAGGTCCTTATACTTGATATCACCAACCCAAACGGTGTTAGAGCGGTTGAAACCATTGCTGTTGTATGCTACAGGCTTAGCACTGGTCTGGATATCCTCAAGGCTGGTGTAAACACCATCAGTGACATAGCCGTAGAACTGGAACAGAGACTGACCAACGTCACTCTTAGAAACGATGTCATTCCACATACCATAACCGTAGATAGAAGCACTGGCAGTACCTGCCAACTCCTTCAGCTTGTTCTTGTTCCAAGAAATCTCGAACTCAGTATCCCAAGAGAAGTCCTTGGTAGTGACGGGGTGAGCCTTAACGGTCAACTCAAAACCAGTGTTCTCAATCTTACCATAGTTACCCCAAGGTGCAGCGAGGGCTGAAGAGCTGTTACCGCTGGTACCCATATATGAAGGCAACTGCATAGGCATCAACATGTCGTTAGATACTTTCTTGTACCAGTCGAGGGTGATGTTCAACTTGTTGAAGAAACCGAGGTCGAGACCGATGTTGGTCTGTTCTTGCTTCTCCCAGTGGATTTCACGGTTAGAAACACGGGCAGGACGCTGTGAGGTTCCAAGACCACTCTCCATAACAGAGAGGTCAGAGGCCCACTTGCCACCACCGATATTAGAGTTACCTGTCTGACCCCAACCAAAACGAAGCTTACCGTTAGAGAGCCACTTCTCAGCAACCTTCTTGATGAACGGCTCGTTGTTGAAGCGCCATGCTACAGCGAAAGAGTGGAATGAACCCCAACGCATGTCAGGACCGAAGTTTGAGCTACCATCACGACGGAAGGTGTAGGTCAACAGGTAGCGATCATCATAATTATAGGTTTCGCGCGTGAAGAACGAAGACATAGAGGCTGAGCCGAAGCCAGAACCAATCTGTGCCTCACCAGTACCCAGGGCAGGGTTCTGGATGGTGTTAGCGGGCAGGTCGGTGTTGAAAGCACTGACATAGTCCCACTTGCTCTCCCAGCACTCCTGACCAACCATGGCTGAGAAACCATGCTTGCCAATCTGGCCGTTATAGGTCAGGTAGTTCTTAATCTGAATATACTGACCAGTGGTCTTCTGTACACGAGCCTGGTTCTGGTTCTTGGTCCAGTTACCGAGTGATACGGTGGGCTCGAACGTAGAAGCACGGTCCCAGTTGAAGTTGTAACCAACCTCAGTGTGCCAAACAAGTCCCTTCATGAATGTTACATCAGCAAAGATGTTACCATTCAGCAGGTTACGCTTGTAACGATAGTCGTTCATCAGAGCCAGAGCAACGGGGTTGGGGTTGCTCATACCTTCACGAGAAACAGAGGTGTAACCACCTTCGATGTCGTAGATAGGCTGATAGGGAGGAGTGGTCAGTGCATAAGTGATGACACCCTCATCCTGGTCGGCCTTCAGCAGTTTCTCAGAAGTGTGCGAATAGGTGGCGTTCAAACCGAGCTTCAGCCAAGGCTTCAGCTGAGCATCCAAGTTGACGCGAGCACCATTACGCATGAAGTTTGAACCAATGATAGTACCATCCTGGTTCATGTAGTTGACGCTGACATAGTATTTAACAGCATCAGTACCCCCCTGAGCACTTACCTGATGCTGGTGCTGCAGTGCAGTACGGAAAATGGCATCCTGCCAGTTGGTACCCTTACCAAGCAGGCTGGCATCGCTCAGGTACTCGTCTTCCTTGACAGCACCCTGTGCCACCATGTCGTTGTAATAATCAGCAAACTCACGCAGATTCAGCATGTCGATGCGCTTGGTCTGACGCTGCCATGCTACCATACCGTCGTATGAGAACTTGGCTTCGCCTGACTTACCGTGCTTGGTGGTAATCAGAACGACACCATTAGCACCCTGGGCACCGTAAATAGCGGTGGCAGAGGCATCCTTCAGAATTTCCATGGAGACGATGTCGGCAGGGTTGATGGTTGACAGAGGAGACACTGTAGATACAGAACCGTTACCAAGACGGTCACCCAGACCTACAGAAGCACCACTTGAGTTACCATTGCTCCAAATAACACCATCGACAACGTACAGAGGCTCGGCACCAGCGTTGATGGTAGCCTGACCACGGACGCGGATACTTGATGAAGAACCAGGGGCACCAGAGGTCTGTACAGCGGTAACACCAGCTACACGACCTGCGAAGGCCTGGTCAAGGTTCGTGATGATAGAACCTTTCATCATCTTCTCGTCGATAGAACCAGTAGCACCGGCCAGGTCACTCTTCTTCATCGTACCATAACCAACGACTACCACTTCATCAAGGACCTTCTTGTCCTCCTCGAGGGTGATGTTGTAGTGGCTCTGAGCACCAATCTTGATCTCCTTGGTGAGGTAGCCGATGTAGCTAATCACCAGCGTCTGACCCTGACTGGCATTCAGCGTGAAGTTACCATCGAAGTCGGTAGCGACACCGTTCGATGTACCTTTAATCACTACACTGGCACCGATAACGGGACCCATGGCGTCCGATACGGTACCAGTAATCTTTTTCGTCTGCTGTACAGCGGTAGGCTCCGGCGAGTTGCTGTTGCCTGCATACAGTGAAGACGAATACCCTGACAAGACTACAGCACATAGTCCCGCCAGCAGCGTGTTCTTACTGAAATTTAGATTCATACGTAGTTTTTATTAGTTAAATAGTAAAGATAATATTCGGTTCTTGTAGTTTTACCGTGCAAAGATAACTTAAAAGTTTTAAATACGCTAATCTTTTTTTGTCTTTTTTTTGTACTTTTTTTGTTTTGTATCAGTAATGGTCAAAATAGTATTATATATATTCAAGAAAATGTTATACCTTTGCATCAGATTACTAACAGCCAAACAAAATATGAAAAAAGTATCAGTATTACTCTTAGGAATGATGCTCTGCGGACTGCTGTCTTTACAGGCTCAAGTGCGTGGTAATAGCATCGAGGTGAAAGTCGTTCCAGACCATCAGGACTGGCGATATGAGGTAGGGGAGACCGCTACGTTCAAGATTAGCGTGACAAAGTCTAATACCTTATTATATAATATAAAGGTGGATTATGCTGCTGGTCCTGAGATGTATCAAGATGTCAAGAAGCAGGGAGTGGTGTTGAAAGACGGTACGCTGACGCTGAAGGGCAAGATGACCAAGCCGGGATTCTACCGTGTAGATGTGACGGCGTATGTTAATGGCAAGGAATACAAGGGTGCCTGCGGTGCTGCCTTCTCGCCAGAGAAGATAGTGCCAACGACAGTGATGCCTCAGGACTTCAAAGAGTACTGGCAGAATGCTATCCAGCAGGCTCGCTATACTGACCTGATGCCTACGAAGCGTCTGTTGCCGGAGCGCTGCACCAAGGACGTCAACGTCTATGAGGTGTCATTCCAGAATATGCAGTGGAACTGGCGCACCTATGGTATCCTGTGTGTCCCTGTGAAAGAGGGTAAATATCCCGCTTTGTTGCGTGTGCCAGGTGCTGGTGTTCGTCCTTACAGCGGTGATGTGTGGACGGCCTCGCAGGGTATCATCACTTTGGAGATTGGTATTCATGGCATCTCAGTGACGATGGACCAGAAAGTATATGACGACGTGTTCAATGGCGCACTGATGAACTACTGGAACTATGGTAACGATAATCGTGATGATAGCTATTACAAACGTGTGGTGTTGGGCTGCATCCGTGCTATAGACTATATTGAACAATATACCCCATGGGATGGCAAGACGCTGGGTGTGACGGGTTCCAGTCAGGGTGGCTTCCTGTCGTTGGCTACTGCTGGTCTAGACAAGCGTGTGACGCATTATGCTCCAGTACATGCTGCCATGTGCGATCATACGGCATCGTTGACAGGCAGAGCCTGCGGTTGGCCACACTATTTCTATTGGAATGCAACGCCACACTCTGACAAAAAGTCAGAGAATAAGGGTAAGGGACAGGAAAAGAGGATTGAAACCAGTCGCTACTATGATGGTGTCAACTTTGCCCGACTTATTGACAACAACCAGAAAGGCTGGTTCTCGTTTGGCTATAACGATGATGTGGTGCCCCCCACAACGGCATGGGCAACCTATAACACCGTGACTGGTCCCAAGGAGATATCTCCCTATCAGGCTACATGGCACTTCTGGTTCCAGGAGCAGTGGGACGAGTGGGAGAACTGGCTGATAAGAGAATTGAAAGGCGAGAAATAAGAATTAACAGTTAAGAGAGATGAAGTACTATATATATATAATAGGTGTAGCCATGATAATGGCAGCCTGTGGTCAGAAGACCGTTGTAGAGAAGACACAGAGTGAGCTGCTGATGGAACGACTCCAGCTGTTGCAGCAGAAAGGATATATGTTTGGCCATCAGGACGATCCGTTCTATGGACTGACATGGGGATATGAGGCAGACTCCAGCGATGTGAAGAACGTGTGTGGAGACTGGCCTGCCGTAATGGGCTTTGAACTGGGAGGTATAGAGATGGATGATGCCAAGAATCTGGATAGTGTACCTTTCACAAAGATGCGTGAGGAAATCATCAAGCACCATGAACGTGGTGGTATTGTGACAATAAGCTGGCATCCACGCAATCCGATGACTACCATTGAGGGCGGTGGTAATGCTGGTCAGAAATTCCCTGAGGGTTCAGCATGGGATGTTACCGACTCTACTGTTGTCAAGAATATCTTGGAGGGTGGTGCTAAGCACGAACTCTTCAAAACATGGATGCAGCGTGTAGCCGACTTCCTGGCGACACTGAAGACCAGTGATGGGCAGAAAGTACCTATCATCTTCCGTCCGTGGCATGAGAATACCGGCAGCTGGTTCTGGTGGGGCGAGAAGCTGTGTTCTGCTGAGGAGTACAAAGCATTGTGGAATATGTTGCAGGATAAATTGAATGCTGACGGCTTTGATAATCTGCTGTGGGCCTATTCGCCAGGCATGGCGCCAGACCTGACAGAGGAGAAGTACTTGGAGCGCTATCCAGGTGATGATCGTATCAGTCTGGTTGGTATTGATGGCTATCAGTGGGGAACGAAAGAGGATTTTGTCAGTCAGCTGGATGCCAATCTGGCAATGTTGACGAAATTTGCGGCAGCACATGGAAAGGTAGCTGCTTTGACAGAGTGCGGACTGAAGAACCTGACGGACCCGTCATGGTGGACTTCGACACTGGTTCCTGTTCTTGACAAGTATCCCATCAGTTATTTCCTCGTATGGCGAAACTACAAAGAGGAGTGGTTTGGTCCTTCACCATCACAGCCTGATGCAGCGTATTTTAAGCAATTGTACGAGAAAGACAATACATTGTTCCTGAAAGAAATCATTGAGAAATAAAAGAATATAATTATAAAAAGAAAACAGCGTTATGAATTTTCAAGAGAGAGTAAAGGCTCTGCGTGCACACCACGAGGAGCTGTTGACGAGAAAGAATCAGCCACTGGAGTGGGGGAACGGTATCTATGAGAAGTATCAGTATCCTATCCTGACTGCTGAGCACACTCCACTGGAGTGGAAGTATGACTTCAATGAGAAAGACAACCCTTACCTGATGCAGCGTATCATGATGAATGCTACGCTGAACTCTGGTGCCTTGAAGTGGCAGGGTAAGTATGTCTTGGTGGTACGCGTAGAGGGTGCTGACCGTAAGTCGTTCTTCGCTGTGGCTGAGTCGCCCAATGGTATTGACAATTTCCGTTTCTGGGAGGAACCCATTACCATGCCTGATGATGTGATTCCTGCTACCAATATCTATGATATGCGTCTTACTGCCCATGAGGATGGTTGGATTTATGGTGTGTTCTGTGCGGAGCGCCATGATGACTCACAGCCCGGCAATCTGAGTGCCGCTACGGCTACGGCAGGTATTGCCCGTACCAAGGACTTGAAGACATGGTACCGTCTGCCTGACCTGAAGACAAAGAGTCAGCAGCGTAACGTAGTGCTACATCCGGAGTTTGTAGATGGCAAGTACGCCTTCTATACCCGTCCGCAGGATGGATTTATCGATACAGGTTCTGGTGGTGGCATCGGCTGGGCACTGGTAGATGATATTACCAATGCTGAGATTAAGGAAGAGAAGATTATCTACGAGCGCAAGTATCACACCATTACCGAGGTGAAGAACGGTGAGGGTCCACACCCCATCAAGACACCTAAGGGATGGCTGCATCTGGCTCATGGCGTTCGTGCTACCGCTGACGGACTACGCTATGTGCTGTATATGTATATGACGGCTTTGGATGATCCTACGAAGGTGATTGCTCGTCCTGGCGGCTTCTTCCTGGTTCCTGAGGGTGATGAGTATCTGGGTGATGTGATGAATGTTGCCTTTGCTAATGGTTGGATAGCCGATGAGGATGGTAAGGTATTTATCTACTATGCTTCGGCAGATACCCGTATGCATGTAGCAACCTCTACCATTGACCGACTGGTGGACTACTGTATGAATACTCCTGAGGACGGCTACTATACCGCTGCCTCTGTGGAGACTATCAAGAAACTCATCGCAAAGAATAAAAATTGTAAATAGTAAATTATAAGTATGGCTACACTTAAAGAAAAAATCGGTTATGCCTTGGGTGATGCTGCTGCTGGTGGTATTACTTGGAAGGTGATGTCTATTGCCTTTCCACTGTTCTTTACCAATATTTTTGGACTGACAGTGGCAGATACGGCAACCCTGATGCTTATTGCTCGTATGTTTGACGTGGTGACTGACCCCTTGATGGGTTCGTTGGCAGACCGTACGCAGAGTCGCTGGGGTACCTATCGTCCGTGGCTCATCTATGGCGCTATCCCCTTCGGTCTGATTTTTGCGTTGTTGCTCTATACACCAGAGTTGGGACTGACGGGAAAACGCATCTGGGCCTACACATTCTACCTGCTGATGATGGTTATCTATACGGCAGTTAACGTGCCTTACGGCTCGCTGCTTGGCGTGATGACTACCGACGATAATGAGAAAAACCAGTTCTCGTCGTTCCGTATGGTGGGCGCCTATGCCATGGGATTCATTACCCTGCTGTCATTCCCTTATCTGCAGAAGTTTGTGGGAGGTTCTGACCAGCACCAGTATGCTGTACTGGGCGCATTCTTCGGTATTCTTGCAGCAGCAGGTACACTGGCCTGCGGACTGCTTACCAAGGAACGCCTGAAACCCATCCGTGCCGAGAAATTCTCGCTGAAGCCCTTTGCCGACTTGTTCCGCAATAAGCCTTGGATTATCCTGACACTCATCGGTGTCTGCATGAATTTCTTCAATGGCTTCCGTTATGCGGTGGCAGGCTATATGTTTGAATACTGTATGAATGGAGAGGTGACCATCAGTGGACTCATCATCAACTATACGGTATTTATGACCTTTGGTGAGGCGACGTGTATGGTATTCGGTGGTGTGTCTCCTATCTTTACCAAATGGGTGGGTTCTAAGCGTAAAGCCTTCATCTGGGCAGGTGTTATCTGCTTGGTGACATCGGTTATTTACTTCTTTATCCCCATGAACACCTCTTCTATCTGGCTGATGATAGCTGTTGTCATCCTGACCTCTATTGGTATCGGTATCTATTCTCCGCTGCTGTGGTCAATGTATGCCGATGTGTCTGATTATGCTACTGAGAAGAACGGTACTTCTTCAACGGGTCTGATATTCTCGTCAGGAACGATGGCTATGAAGTTTGGTACTGCCATCTCTGGTTCGCTGGTTGCCCTGTTGCTGGGTATCGCCGGATTTATCTCTGGTACCGATGCTACTGGCCAGACTGTCATTACCATTACGGACGAGGCTTCCGTGCAGTCTATGATATGGGCACTATTCTCTATCTTCCCAGCAATCATTGCTGCTATCATGATAGGGCTGTTATATATCTATCCTATTAAGAAATGAACGAGGTTCTGACAATGAAACAAGAAATGCAGGATGTGTTACAGAACAACATCCTACGTTTCTGGCTTGATAAGATGCAAGACCAGGAACATGGAGGCTTCTATGGTCGCATTGACGGCAATGGCGTGTTACATCCAGAGGCAGAGAAGGGGGCGATACTCAACGCCCGTATCCTATGGTCATTCTCAGCAGCCTATAGGGTTCTGGGCAACCCAGAGTATCTTGAGGCCGCTACACGAGCCAAGGACTATATCATCGACCACTTTGTGGACGAGGAGTACGGCGGCGTGTACTGGAGCGTAGACTACAAAGGCAATCCGCTGGACACCAAAAAGCAGTTCTATGCCATCGGCTTTGCCATCTACGGACTGACGGAATATGCACGTGCTACAGGCGATAGAGAGGCGCTGGACTATGCGCTGAACCTATACGACTGCATAGAGGAACATGCTCTTGACAATGAGCACAACGGCTACATAGAGGCCTGCACACGCGAGTGGGGCGAGATAGCCGATATGCGCTTGTCGGAGCTGGATGCCAACTATCCTAAGTCGCAGAACACACACCTGCACATCATCGAGCCATACACCAATCTCCTCAGGTGTCTGAAAGAGATGCAGGCAAAGGAGTCGTGCGACTATGTGCCAGCCATCGGATCGGTGCTGCCAGTGGGCATAAGTGTGCCCATGGAGACCATCGTAAGTGTGGAGGGTTCGCTTAGAAATCTGATTGATATTTTTACCGACAAGATTCTTAATCCTGAGACCCACCATCTCGACTTGTTCTTCGATATGGACTGGACTCGCGGAGCTGGCCATCTGGAGAGCTACGGACACGATATCGAGTGTTCGTGGCTTATGCATGAAGCAGCATTGGTGCTGGGTGACCAGAAGGTGTTGGCTAAGGTGGAAAAGATTGTCCGTGAGGTGGCTAAAGCCTCAGAAAAAGGTCTGCGTCCTGATGGTTCGATGATTCATGAGGCAAATCTAGATACTGGACGTGTCGATGATGACCTCCACTGGTGGGTACAGGCTGAGAATGTAGTAGGGTGGTATAACCTCTATCAGCATTTTGGTGACGAAGAGGCGATGAAGAAAGCAGTCTGTTGTTGGAAATATATCAAGGACAATCTCATCGATTTTGAAAACGGTGAGTGGTTCTGGAGTCGTCATCCTGACGGTTCTCTGAATACTGTTGACGATAAGGCGGGCTTCTGGAAATGTCCATATCACAATAGTCGTATGTGTTTGGAAATTATCGAAAGAAACAGCTGATTTTCCTCTCTAACGGCATATTCGTTGTCATATCTTCAACAATATTGTGCTTTGTTTGTGAAATCTTTGCAATTTTGGTACGTTTGCAAAAAATAATTCTACAATAATGTGCTGATTTATTGAGATATATTTCATACCTTTGCAGCCAAGAAATCCCAAATAAATAGAAACTAAATCAAGACTGCAAAATGAATGTAGGTAAGCACATCGAAGAGATTCTCAGAAAGCAGGGCCGTTCTGCTGCCTGGTTGGCTACACAGATTCCCTGTGAACGTACAAATGTATATAACATCTTCAAGCGTAAGAGCTTGGATGTTCGACTACTGATGAGAATCAGTGAAATATTGGAATACGACTTCTTTAAAGAACTCTCTGAAGAAGCTTTTCCAAGAAAGAAATAATGAAGACCGTTACCTATTAAGGTAGCGGTTTTTTTATGTTGTAGGAATGAAAAATGAATATTTTTCCAAGGGATAGCTAAAAATCTTATAACTCATATGCCATTTCTCGTTTTTTCTTAGTACCTTTGCAAACGCTAAGAAAGCATACAATATTGTAATATATAATTTTTTATGAACTTTACTTTGTTAATTACCGTCTTGTTGACGGCTATTACATTGGTGGTGGCGGCTTACGTAGTAGCCAAGCTGATAGGACCGAGATCCTACGCTAAGGTGAAGGGTGAACCGTATGAGAGTGGTATCCCCACGCGAGGCAGCTCGTGGTTGCCTATTTCTGTGGGATTCTACCTCTTCGCCATCTTGTTCCTCATGTTTGATGTAGAAACGGTGTTTCTGTATCCATGGGCAGTGGTAGTGAAGGAGTTCGGCGCAGCAGCACTGCTGAGCATCGGCTTCTTCCTGGTAGTTCTGGTATTAGGCTTGGCATATGCCTGGCGGAAAGGAGACTTGGAATGGAAGTAAGAAAACCTCACATCAAGAGTATTCCCTACGAGGAGTGGAACGACAATGCCTCGTTGGAGAAGATTGTTGACGAACTCCATGAGGGTGGCGTCAATGTGGTGACAGGTTCGCTGGACCAGCTTATCAACTGGGGACGTTCCAATTCCCTCTGGTCTCTGACCTTCGCGACATCTTGCTGCGGTATCGAGTTCATGGCTTGCGGTTGTGCACGCTATGACTTTGCACGTTTCGGTTTCGAGGTTACTCGTAACTCTCCACGTCAGGCTGACCTGATTATGTGTGCTGGTACCATCACACACAAGATGGCTCCTGCGCTGAAGCGTCTCTATGATGAGATGGCTGAGCCGAAGTACGTGATTGCCGTTGGTGGTTGTGCTATCAGCGGTGGTCCATTC
This sequence comes from uncultured Bacteroidales bacterium, assembly GCA_902772585.1. Classification (GTDB taxonomy): domain Bacteria; phylum Bacteroidota; class Bacteroidia; order Bacteroidales; family Bacteroidaceae; genus Prevotella. The sequence continues at coordinate 19,877 of CACYBB010000005.1, forward strand.
AAGTCGAGCTACCATGTAGTGAAGGGTATCGAGGAGATCGTACCTGTCGATGTGTTTATCCCTGGTTGCCCCCCACGCCCAGAGGCTATCATGTACGGCATGATGCAGCTGCAGCGTAAGGTGAAGATCGAGAAATTCTTTGGAGGTGCCAACCACAAGCAGACCGCTGAGGAGGCTGCACTGGGAGTATCAAATGAGGAACTGACATTCCGCCAGAAGCACGGCGACCACCGTCGCGAGCCAATGGTTATCACTGAGGTTCCCCAGGAGTTTGTAGATGAGCTAAAGGCTAATAGTCAAGAGCAAACAGCTAAAGTAGAGGAGGACAAGGCATGAAATTAGAATTCTTATCATTCGATTTTGACAAGTTCGCCTCTGAGATGCAGAACTTGAAGGACAAGAAGGGCTTTGACTATCTTGTTACCATTGTCGGTGAGGATTTCGGTCCAGAAGAGGGACTCGGATGTATCTATATCCTTGAGAATACCAAGACCCACGAGCGTTGCAGCGTGAAGCAGATTGCCAAGATGCAGGTTTGTGGCGACGGTATGTCGAGCAATGGTAGCTGTGATATGGAAGGTCAGATGCTGGCTTACATCCCTACCGTTTCTAACATTTGGAAGGTGGCCGACCTGTTGGAGCGTGAGGTATACGACTTCTATGGTATCGTATTCCTGGGTCATCCTGATATGCGTCGTCTCTTCCTTCGCAGCGACTTCAAGGGTTATCCCTTCCGTAAGGACTGGAAGTTCAATGACGAATATACGCTGGAGGATGATGTAGAACCCGACTACGGTCTGGAATATTTCATCGACAAGGATGGCAATTTGCAGAGCAAGCAAAACCGTCTGTTCGGTGCCGATGACTATGTAATCAACATCGGTCCTCAGCACCCGGCTACCCACGGCGTGCTCCGCCTGCAGACAGTGCTCGACGGTGAGACTGTTAAGCGCATCTATCCGCACCTCGGCTATATCCATCGTGCCATTGAGAAGATGTGGGAAGGTATGACCTATCCACAGACTTTGGCTCTTACAGACCGTCTGAACTATCTGGGTGCTATGCAGCATCGCCATGCTTTGGTTGGTGTGATTGAGGAAGGTCTGGGCGTAGAACTGACTGACCGCATCAAGTACATTCGTACCATCATGGATGAGTTGCAGCGTCTCGATTCTCACCTGCTGTACACCTCTTGTGTGGCTCAGGACTTGGGTGCTCTGACGGGTATGCTTTACGGTATGCGCGATCGTGAGCACGTACTGAACTGCATGGAAGAAACCACGGGTGGACGTCTGATTCAGAACTACTACCGCATCGGTGGTCTGCAGGACGATATCGATCCTAACTTCGTCAAGAACTGTAAGGATCTGGTGAAGTATCTGCGTCCGACTATCCAGGAGTATATGGACATCTTCGGTGATAATGTGATTACTCACAACCGCCTGGAGAACTGTGGCCCGATGAGCCTTGAGGATTGTATCAACTACGCAGTTACTGGCCCTGCCGGACGTGCTTCAGGTTGGAAGAACGATGTGCGTAAGAACCATCCGTACGACATGTACGACAAGGTAGAGTGGGAGCAGTGTACGCTGACTGGTTGCGACTCTATGGACCGCTATCTCGTTCACATCAACGAGATGTATCAGAGCCTGAATATCATCGAACAGCTCATCGACAACATTCCTGAGGGCGACTTCTACGTGAAGCAGAAGCCAATCATCAAGGTGCCCGAGGGACAGTGGTACTACTCTGTTGAGGGTGTGGCCGGTGAGTTTGGTGTTTATCTTGATAGCCGTGGCGACAAGAGCCCTTACCGCATGAAGATGCGTCCGATGGGACTCTCGCTGGTAGGTGCCTTCGACCCGATGCTGCGTGGTCAGAAGATTGCCGACCTCATCGCTACCTGTGCTGCTATTGACGTTGTAATTCCTGATATTGACAGATAAAAGCGAAGGATTATGTTTGATTTTAGTATTGTTACACAATGGTTCGACGCTCTCCTTCGCGAGACCGTGCTGAAGATGCTCATCAAGGAGATCTTCTTCGTTGACCGCGCCGACAAGCTGCTCTATGCCGTTGCTCCACTTCTGGTGATTATCGGTAGTGTAGGTGCATTCTCGTTCCTGCCTTGGAACATGGGTGCTACCATCCTCGACTTCAATGTAGGTGTGTTCCTGCTTACCGCCATTTCTTCTATTGGCGTGGTAGGTATCTTCCTCGCAGGTTGGGCTTCTAACAATAAGTACTCTGTGGTTTCGGCCATGCGTGGTGCAGTGCAGATGATTTCTTACGAGATGTCACTCTGCCTCTGTCTGATTACCGCTGTAATCCTGACAGGTACCATGCAGATGAGCGGTATCGTTGAGGCGCAGACAGGCCCTTGGAAGTGGCTCATCTTCCAGGGACACATCCCTGCTATCATCGCCTTCTTCGTATTCCTCATCGCTGGTAACGCTGAGGCCAACCGTGGCCCGTTCGATATGGCTGAGGCTGAGAGTGAGTTGACTGCTGGACACCATACAGAGTATTCTGGTATGGGTTTTGGCTTCTTCTACCTCGCTGAGTTCCTCAACCTCTTCATCATTGCAGGTATTGCCGCTACGGTATTCCTCGGTGGTTGGGCTCCTGTGAACATTGGTGTGTCAGCTTTTGATGCCGTGATGAACTACATCCCAGGTATCGTATGGTTTATGGGTAAGACCTTCTTCCTGGTTTGGATTCTGATGTGGATCAAGTGGACGTTCCCACGTCTGCGTATCGACCAGATTCTGAAGCTGGAGTGGAAGTACCTGATGCCGCTGGCTCTCCTCAACCTCGTGATTATGACTGTTGTTGTGGCCCTCGGCCTGTATATTAAGTAAGGTATACTAGACAATCTAGAAGATCTAGAAAAACTAGAAAACAATGGAAGATAACAAAACATATTTCGGAGAAATCGGGCACGGCTTGAAGACTTTGGCTGTGGGCATGAAGACCTCTTGGAAGGAATATTTCAAGGACTTCTTCACCAACAAGTCTACAGAGCAGTACCCTGAGAACCGCAAGACCACACTCCATGTGGCTAAACGTCATCGTGGCCGCTTGGTATTCAAGCGCGACGAGAATGGTGATTACAAGTGCACCGCTTGTACGCTTTGTGAGAAGTCTTGCCCCAATGGAACCATCAAGATTCTGAGCCACATGGCCGAGGATCCTGAGACGGGTAAGAAAAAGAAGGTGCTCGACGATTATCAGTACGACCTGGGCGACTGCATGTTCTGCCAGCTCTGTACCAACGCCTGCAACTTCGACGCCATCGAGTTTACGAATGATTTCGAAAACGCCGTATTCGACCGCTCTAAGCTGGTGCTCCACCTCGACAAGGAAGTCTACAAGGGTGGTTCGTTGCCTAACCTCCTCGAAGGTGGTGCTGAGTGGCAAATCGGTAAGTTTAACACTAAAACGAAGTAACGCGCTATGGGTAATACAGTTATGTTTATCATTCTCGCGGTGTTCATCATCGGCTCGGCGCTGATGTGTGTCACCACAACGAGAATTATGCGAGCCGCAACATTCATGTTGTTCGTGCTCTTTGGTGTGGCAGGCATCTATTTCCTGCTCGACTACACCTTCCTGGGAGCCGCTCAGATTAGCGTATATGCCGGAGGCGTTACGATGATCTATGTCTTCGCCATCCAGTTGGTATCGAAGCGCACCCTTCAAGGTCTGGAGGAGCGTGTGAAGTCCAGCAAGATGATTGGTGGCGGACTGGCTGCCCTCGCCGGACTGGTGGTGGTAGCTCTTATCCTGCTGAAGACAGGCTTCTACACAATGGCCCCCGCTAACGTGGAGGTTCCTATGAAAGAGATTGGTACGGCCCTCGTAGGTGCTGGCAAGTATCAGTATGTGCTCGCTTTCGAGTTCATCTCACTGTTCCTGCTGGCCTGCATCATCGGTGGCTTGGTTGTTGCACGTAAAGAAAAGGAGGAGAAGTAAGCTATGATACCTGTAGAATGTTATTTCGCGCTTAGCGCCCTGTTGTTCTTCATCGGTGTCTATGGTTTCGTGACACGTCGCAACCTGATTGCCATGCTCATCTCTGTCGAGCTGGTGCTCAACGCCGTTGACATCAATTTCGCAGCCATCAACCGCCTGCTCTATCCCAATGGCATGGAGGGTATGTTCATGACCCTGTTCGTCATTGGTGTGGCAGCTGCTGAGTCGGCTGTGGCTATTGCTATTATCATCAATGTCTACCGCAACTTCCGTAGCGATAGCGTTGACAGTATCAAGAACATGAAATGGTAAATGGTTATGGAAACAGTTTATAGTTATTCATTTCTGATCCTTCTGCTGCCTGCGCTGTCCTTTGTGATTCTTGCGCTTGCTGGCATGAAGATGTCGCATAAGACTGCCGGTCTTATCGGCACCACGTCACTGGGACTGGTTACCGTGCTCTCTTACCTGACGGCATTCACTTATTTCGGTGCCGACCGTCTGGCTGATGGCACATACGCTACCATCGTTCCCTATAACTTCACTTGGCTGCCTCTGGGCAATCTGCACTTCGACATGGGTATCCTCTTGGATCCTATCTCGGTCATGATGTTGATTGTCATTTCGACAGTCTCGCTGATGGTACATATCTATTCGTTCGGCTACATGCACGGTGAGAAGGGCTTCCAACGTTACTACGCTTTCTTGAGCCTGTTCACCATGTCAATGCTCGGACTGGTTGTCGCCACCAACATTTTCCAGATGTACACCTTCTGGGAGCTCGTGGGTGTCAGCTCTTATCTGTTGATTGGATTCTACTATCCGTTGAAGCCCGCCATTGCTGCCTCTAAGAAGGCTTTCATTGTGACGCGCTTTGCTGATATGTTCTTCCTCATCGGTATCCTGATGTTCGGTTACTACACCGATTCGTTCAGCTTCTCGTTTGCTGGTAACATCGTGATGGGCGAGGGTACTACTCCGTTCATCGCCGGCAATGCTGCCAAGGCCGTTGCTGCTGCAGGCTTCATCCTGCCTACAGCCCTCGTGCTGATGTTCATTGGTGGTGCCGGTAAGAGTGCCATGTTCCCGTTGCACATCTGGCTGCCCGATGCCATGGAGGGTCCGACGCCTGTCTCTGCACTCATCCACGCTGCTACAATGGTGGTAGCCGGTGTGTTCCAGATAGCCCGTATGTTCCCCTTGTGGATTGAGTATGCCCAGCCTCAGATGAGCATCGTGGTATGGGTGGGCGTGTTCACCGCTTTCTATGCTGCTGCCGTGGCCTGTGCCCAGAGCGACATCAAGCGTGTGCTGGCCTTCTCAACGATTTCTCAGATAGCCTTCATGATGGTGGCACTGGGCGTCTCGCTGCCTGGCCACCACGGTGTGCTCGACAATCACGCACAACTGGGTTTCATGGCAGGTATGTTCCACTTGTTCACCCACGCGATGTTCAAGGCTTGCCTGTTCCTCGGTGCCGGTTGTATCATCCACGCCGTTCATTCGAACGAAATGGCTATGATGGGTGGTCTGCGCAAATATATGCCTATCACGAACATCACCTTCCTCATCAGCTGCTTCGCCATTGCTGGTATTCCGTTCTTCTCGGGCTTCAGCTCGAAGGATGAGATTATCACTGCCTGCTTTGCCTATAGTCCTGTAGTAGGTTGGATTATGACGGGTATCGCAGCTATGACCGCCTTCTACATGTTCCGTCTATATTACGGCATCTTCTGGGGTACAGAGAATGTGGAAGCCCATGAGCACCACACACCTCACGAGGCTCCTGCTACGATGACCATTCCTCTCATTGTGCTTTGCGTCATTACGATGGGTGTGGGTATTTACTCCACCATCGCAGGTTTCGCAGGGTGGGGTGGTAGCTTCGGCAGCTATGTGTCTGCCGCTGGTACCGACTATACCATCCATTTCGACACGCAGATTGCTGCTACTTCTACGATTATTGCCATCCTGAGCATCTGCCTCGCCACCTATATCTATAAAGGTGAGAGTCAGCCCATCGCCGATCGTCTGTATAAAGCCTTCCCCAAGCTGCACCGTGCAGCCTACAAGCGCTTCTATCAGGACGAGATTTGGCAGTATGTCACTCATCGCATCATCTTCCGCTGCATCTCTAAGCCCGTGGCATGGTTCGACCGTCACATCGTTGATGGTACGTTCAACTTCATGGCTTGGGGTGCCAACGAGGCTGGTGAGTCTCTCCGTCCCTGGCAGAGTGGCGATGTCCGTCAGTATGCAGTATGGTTCCTCACGGGAACGGTAGCCCTGACGCTCATATTGCTTGCAATTTAATCGTAATAACGTTATAACGTAATATCGACATAACGAAAAATCGAAATAACGACAATGAGTATATTAACATTATTCGTAGTAATCCCCGCCCTGATGTTGCTCGGCCTTTGGTTGGCCAAGTCGCTCAATCAGGTGCGTGGCGTGATGGTGGCTGGCGCCTCGTGTCTGCTGGCCCTGTCCGTATGGCTGACCATCTACTTTGTTCAGCAGCGTGCAGCAGGTAATACCGATGTGATGCTGTTGACGGCTTCTACGCCTTGGTTCAAGCCACTTAATATTGCCTACAGTGTTGGTGTCGACGGTATCTCTGTCGTGATGCTGCTTCTGTCGAGCATCATCGTGTTTACGGGTACCTTTGCCTCTTGGCAGCTGAAGCCCCTCACCAAGGAGTACTTCCTTTGGTTCACCCTGCTCTCGACGGGTGTTTACGGCTTCTTCATCTGCACCGATATGTTCACCATGTTTATGTTCTACGAGGTAGCCCTGATTCCCATGTACCTGCTGATTGGTGTCTGGGGTTCCGGCAACAAGGAGTATGCTGCCATGAAGCTGACACTGATGCTGATGGGTGGTTCTGCCCTGCTGATTATCGGTCTCCTGGGCATTTACTATTTCAGCGGTGCTACCACCATGAACGTCAACGAGATTGCCGCCATGCACAATATCCCCGTTCATATCCAGAAGATGTTCTTCCCGTTCATCTTCATCGGTTTTGGTGTGCTGGGCGCCCTGTTCCCCTTCCACACATGGTCACCTGACGGTCATGCCTCAGCCCCTACGGCTGTGTCTATGCTCCACGCTGGTGTGCTGATGAAGCTGGGAGGCTACGGCTGCTTCCGCGTGGCAATGTATCTGTTGCCCGATGCAGCCAATGAACTGGCGTGGATTTTCCTCATCCTCACCACCATCTCAGTGGTTTATGGTGCCTTCTCGGCTTGCGTACAGACCGACCTGAAGTACATCAACGCTTACTCGTCGGTGTCACACTGCGGTCTGGTCCTCTTCGCCCTGCTGATGATGACCAAGACCTCTTGCACGGGTGCTATCCTGCAGATGCTCTCGCACGGTCTGATGACGGCCCTCTTCTTTGCCCTTATCGGTATGATCTACGGTCGTACCCACACTCGTGACATCCGCTACTTGGACGGCTTGATGAAGATTATGCCTTTCCTCGCCGTGGGTTACGTCGTGGCTGGTTTGGCCAACCTCGGTCTGCCGGGCTTCTCGGGCTTCATTGCTGAGATGACCATCTTCGTGGGTTCGTTCGAAAATGCCGATTCGTTCCATCGCATTGCTACCATCATCGCTTGTACGTCGATTGTCGTCACGGCAGTCTACATCCTGCGTGTCGTTGGTAAGATCCTGTATGGCGAGGTGAAAAATCCTCACTATCTGGAGCTCACCGATGCTACTTGGGACGAGCGCGTCGCCGTCATCTGTCTGATTGCTTGTGTGGCTGGTCTCGGTCTGTTCCCACTCTGGGCAAGCAATGTTATCAGTGATGCCGTAGGCCCCATTCTTGCTAATATCATTTAATCATAGGAGATAAAGAATATGGGATATAGTCAATTTTTAAATATGGTGCCCGAGTTTTATCTCGTATGCATTCTGTTAGTCGTTTTCTTCGTGGATTTCATCTGCTCGCGTAAGAGTGAGAAGTCTTATGAAGTCTTTGGTGGAGTGACCATCGGATTGATGCTGGTGCTGCCTTTCCGCATCGCCTTCCTGTCGGAACCAGCGGAAGCCTTCGGCGGCATGTATGTCGCCACGCAGGCTGCCAATGTCATGAAGGTCATCCTGAGCATTGGTACGGTTATCGTACTGATTATGGCCGAGCCTTGGCTGAAGAACGAGGCTAAAAACTATCGCGGCGAGTTCTATCTGCTGATGCTCTCTACGCTGCTTGGTATGTTTATCATGGTTAGCAGCGGCTCTTTCCTGCTGTTCTTCCTCGGACTAGAGACCGCCTCAGTGCCTATGGCCTGCTTGGTGGCTATGGACAAGTTTAAGAAAAAGTCTGCTGAGGCCGCTGCTAAGTATATCCTCGTGGCTACGTTCTCAAGCGGTGTGATGCTCTATGGCATCTCGTTTGTCTATGCCGCTACAGGTACGCTCTATTTCGACGATGTCGCTATTGCCATTATGGGCAATAATCCGCTTTACGAGGGTGCTACACCACTGACTATTATGGGTCTGGTGTTTTTCTTCAGCGGACTGGCATTCAAACTGTCGTTGGTACCTTTCCACTTCTGGACAGCCGATACCTACGAGGGTGCTCCTACACCTATCACCGGCTATCTGAGCGTCTGCTCCAAGGGTGCCGCAGCCTTTGCTGCTATGGTTATCCTTTGCAAGGCTTTCGCTCCGCTGGTAGATTATTGGGAGTATATGCTCTATGTGCTCATCGTGCTCTCTATCACCATCGCTAACCTCTTCGCCATCCGTCAGAGCGAGCTCAAGCGCTTTATGGCCTTCAGTTCTATCTCTCAGGCCGGCTATATCATGTTGGCTGTTGTTGGTGCTTCGCAGGCTGGTATGGCTTCGTTGATGTACTACATCTTGGTGTATGTCGTGGCCAATATGGCTGTCTTCACCGTTATATCTGCTGTAGAGCAAAACAATGGTGGCGTCACCAAGATGAGTGCCTACGACGGTCTCTACCAGACCAACCCCAAGCTGGCGTTCCTCATGACGCTGGCCCTGTTCTCGTTGGCTGGTATTCCTCCGTTCGCAGGTATGTTCTCCAAGTTCTTCGTGTTCATGGCTGCTGCCGAGCAGGGCTCTTTCTGGGCTTACTTTGTTGTCTTTGTAGCCTTGGTTAACACGGTGGTGAGCTTGTACTACTATCTGCTCATCGTCAAGGCTATGTACATCAAGCAGACCGACACCCCGCTGCCTGCTTTCAAGAGCGATGTTAACACCAAACTCGCCCTGGCCATTTGCACTGTAGGCATCGCCCTCTTCGGCGTCTGTTCGTGCATCTATGAGTGGCTCTTTGCTGCTTCTGCCATGTAAGCAGTAGTAAGTTTCTAAATATCATCAGAGGAATTGGTCATGGCCAGTTCCTCTTTTTTTGTTTTAACCTAAATTAGTTTAAGAAATTCTTATTTTAAATATCTGTAAGAATAATTCATATTGCTTACGACGATTGTATCTAAAAAACGCTTAACTTTGCAGCGTCATTCCATACATCGTACCATTTGCAGTATGTATAAAAGATTGTTGCTCCTGATAAACCTGTTGCCCACGCTCTGCATGGCACAGTCCACCAGTGACTCACTGTCTGTGGACTCTACGCTCAGAACCTTCGTAGTGGTCAATATGGAGACCGGCATTCCCGTTCGCAACGTTGTAGTCCATGCCAATGATGGGCAGGGGGCTCGTACTTCCTGGGATGGCACATTCTCTCTGCACGAAGGTTATCGGGAGGTGACATTCTCGCACGCTAGCTTTGTGAAGCGCGTCATGTATGCTGAAGAGATGAAGGGCGACACCATCGGTCTCCTACCACATATGCTTGCCGTAAACGAAGTCGTCATCTGGGGTCGTCGTCGTAATATGACGTCCATGATCATACCCAAACCCTCCGAAACTGAGTTGCAACTGCAGCAAGCCGTTCCCCAGGGTTTCAATCCGTTAGGTCTCCTCTTTTGGGGCTTCGATGAACTTTGGGGCAAGAAAAGCCGTCACCGCAAGGAAATGCGCGAGCAGCGCAAAAAGATGATTATCGATAATTATTAAGAACTTCGTGCCCTCTCTTCTGAATAGTTCTCATGTCTCGTGAGAATAGTTCTCGAACCTCTTGTGAATAGTCCTCGTGGCCACTGAGAACTATCCAGCCTGCGAGAAGCCAATAGTCCGGATGCTCCTAACTGATAGTCCGAAGCAACCGAACAGGCAGTTCGGTTGCTTCGGACTGGAGGCAATGATTAGGATGATGTTGTTTCTTCTCTGTTTTTGGACATCGTGCAATTACTGCTGACTAAGCACAGAGGCTGTCTTGCGATATCCCATGCCGGTGACGTGGCAGATGAGGCGGTCGTCCTGATTGGTGACACGCACCTCGACAGCTGGAATCTTGTGGTGGTCGGCAACGCTGACGGCCTCGGCACGAAGATGATCACCCTCTTTGGCACTCGACACAAACATGATGCTGTTGTTGATGCCGAAGGTGAGCTGTCCACGACAATTCATCAGAGCGGCTATTGCCAAGTCGGCCAAGGTGAAAAGGGCACCACCTTGGCAAACATTGCCACCATTCAGGTGCATGTCGGTCACCGTCATCTCTGCGACAGCGTGGTGCTCGTCAACTTCTGTAATCTGGCAACCTGCATTGGCTGCGAAACGGTCGGTGCGATTGAGTAATTCTTTTATGTTCATGGTGTCTGTCATTGTTTTGCAGTTGATGAATAGGGGAGCGTCATCACGAAACGGGCACCAGTGGTGTAGCTGGTGTCGAGGGTGATATCGCCACCCATATGGCGAACCAGCGAACGGGCGATGGAGAGTCCGAGACCTGTTCCATCGGTATATTCGTTGAGCTGTACGAACTCGGTGAAGATATTCTCTGCCTGCTCAGGGGGTACGCCGATGCCTGTATCTTCGACGACGAATGCTAGTTGTCGTTCCTGCATGCTGATGCGCAACGTGACGTGCTGTCTCTGGTCGTGTTCACGTTGGGTGGTGAACGCTAGCGGATGGGTGAACTTAATCGCATTGTCGAGGAGCATGGCCAATGCTTTGGCTGCCGACTTCTCGTTAGTGAGGAAGGTCAGCGACTCTAAACTTGCTTGTAGCAGGAGTTCAAAGTCAAGATGATGGGCCTGTCGGATGCCACTTAATTTAATGGCCTGATTGGCTACCTCGGCAGGTGAGACGGTGTCGTGAATGTCGATATTACTGTTGCTATAGACCTCACTTAGATCGAGCATCTTATCCACCAGACGGGTAATACGCTCGCTGTTGTCTACAATCTTCTGGTTGATAGACTGTAGCTCAGCTCCATTGAGTTCGATATCGGACGATGCCAGTACTTGTGTGAAGCCAGAGAGTACGTTGAGTGGCGTGCGCACCTCATGGGAAATCTGCTGGATGAACTTTGTCTTCATGCGCGACGACTCCTCAGCCCGCTCATTGGCAAGTTTCAATTGGCGGTTACTTTCGTTCAGCTTATGGAAAGCCCTGCTGCGCTGGAAGGTATAGGTCAGGAAGAAGATGACGAGGATAATCATAACGATAATGATGGTGAACAGACGTTGCTGCGACAACTTGGCGCGTTGTTCGGCAATCTGGCGCTCCTTGCCCTCAGTATCATAGACTGTAGATAGCAGGTCGGCATCAATCTTCTTCTGACGGACCAAGGCTGTGTCGTAGGCCAACGCTATCTGTGTAGCCACTTGTAGGGCTGAATCGCGATGACCTGCCAGCAGGTTAACGTGGAACTTAGGTATCATGAAGCGACCTATGTTCTCGAGGTCGGGCTCGTAACCACTCTCACTCATGAAAGCATCAAGCATGACCATCTTACGAGCAGCCTCGTCATAACGCTTGGTAGCCATGAGATAGCGGCAACTGTTGATGATGTTTCCTGGTTGCTTGGACGTTTGGGTAGACAAATAGTCTGCATAGGCCTTCTCAGCATCTGCTGTACGCCCTTGCGCATGAGCCAGCATGGCACGACAATAGTTAATCTCGGCCTTCATCTCATCGAGATAGACTGAGTCGGGGTGTGGATGTGCCAGGGCTTTGGCATACAGCGAGTCCTCTCTGGCAATCCATGGCGCTGCCTTATCGATTTGTCGACAGCGCATATAGACAGTAGCAATGGCATTCATGGTCTTCTGACATTCGCGCAGGTCCAGAGGGTCTGCGTGGGTGGCCAGTCGGGCTTTGATGCTCTGTAGTGACTTCTGGAAACTCTTGTCGGCCTCGGCATCCTGCCCCAGACAGAGTTGGCTTTCACCGATAATCTGTGCGATGTCGTGGTGACTCACAAACGATTCGTGTCCTGCAGCTTTAAGCTTGCGGTCGGCATTGTAAGCTTCACGTAGGGCACGGTCGTAGCGACGCATATCGCAGAGTAGTCGCACATAATCCTTATAAGAATAGATGTAGCATTCGAGGTCTGCCTCCGACTGCAGCTCTTCGACATCTATTATTGCCAGTTCGTAATACAACTTCAGCGACTTGCGATACTGTCCCATCAGGTTGTAGGCTATGGAACTATAGAAAATGCTTCTTACCTTCGGGAGTTCACCTGCCTGTTCCAAACTATCACAGACAATGAGTAGTCGCTCGTAGTCACGTTCATCTCCAATGTCTGATACGAGACTGTCGGCGCTGTTGTAGCCCTTGTCGTTCAACGACGATGGTTGCTGATGGTGTGTGCAACTGATCACAGTCATCAGCAGCAATCCCAAGGATAGCAACTGTATGTACAGAGTCTTGATGGTCATGGTCTTTCTAATTCTTCTTTCAAATAGCGAGGGGTGTAGCCCTTGGGGGAACGGGCTACCTCTTCTGGTGTGCCAGTTGAGAGGATGGTGCCACCGCCACGGCCTCCCTCAGGGCCCATGTCGATAATGTGGTCGGCCTGACGGATGACGTCGAGGTTATGCTCGATGACGAGGACAGTGTTGCCGCGGTCTACCAAGCGGCGCAGCACCTCCATGAGGATGCGGATGTCCTCGAAGTGCAGACCTGTAGTGGGCTCGTCGAGGATGTAGAATGTCTTACCAGTATCCTTTTTTGACAGTTCGGCAGCCAATTTGATGCGCTGGCTCTCTCCGCCAGATAGGGTCGTTGATGGTTGGCCAAGCTTGATATATCCGAGACCCACATCCTGAATGGTCTTGATTTTACGCAGGATATCGGGTACGTTCTCAAAAAACTCGCAGGCCTGATTGATGGTCATGTCGAGTACGTCGGCAATAGATTTTCCCTTGAAGCGCACTTCCAATGTCTCTCGGTTGTAGCGTTTGCCGTGACATTCCTCACAAGGCACCTGAATGTTCGGAAGGAAGTTCATCTCGATAGTCTTGTAGCCGTTGCCACCACACGTCTCGCAGCGTCCGCCTTTGACATTGAACGAGAAACGACCAGGCTTGTAGCCACGAATCTGGGCTTCAGGCAGGTTGACGAACAGCGAGCGGATGTCGCCAAAGACACCTGTATACGTGGCTGGGTTGGAACGAGGTGTACGACCGATAGGTGACTGGTCGACATTCACCACCTTATCTATATATTTCAGTCCTTCGATGCTGTCGTAGGGCAGTGGAGCCTGCAGAGAACGATAGAAATGCTTGGACAGGATGGGGTAGAGCGTCTCGTTGATGAGCGTGGACTTACCCGAGCCGCTGACTCCCGTTACGACGATGAGCTTGCCCAAAGGAAACTCTGCTGTGATATTCTTGAGGTTGTTCCCACGACAGCCTGTAAGGACCAGACGTTGGTCCGTGGTAGTTCTCTTTGCTGCAACAGAGTCGCAGCGTACGGAACCTTTAAGGTACTGCGCCGTCAGTGTGTCGGTCTTCAGCAGTTCGGCTGGAGTGCCTTGGAAGACGACTTCGCCACCTTTGCGACCAGCACGAGGACCGATATCGACAATGTAGTCGGCACTGAGCATCATATCTCGGTCGTGCTCAACAACGATAACGGTATTTCCCAGGTCGCGCAGTTCCTTCAGTGAACGGATGAGTCGCTCATTGTCGCGTTGGTGCAGTCCGATGGATGGTTCGTCGAGGATGTAGAGCACGTTGACCAGTTGGGAACCTATCTGTGTGGCCAGTCGAATGCGTTGACTCTCACCGCCAGACAGTGAGGCTGACTGACGGTTCAGTGACAGGTAGTCGAGACCGACGTCCAGCAGGAAGTCCAGACGGGTGCGCAGCTCTTTGAGTATCTCTGTGGCAATCTGTTGCTGTTGCTTGTCTAAGTGCTTCTCCACTTCGTTAAGCCATTCGCGCAACTCGTCGAGATCCATATTTGCCAGTTCGGCAATGCTCTTATCCCATATCTTATAGGATAAGGCTTCGCGGTTTAGTCGCTGACCATGACATTCAGGACACTCGCATTCAGCTAGGAACTGTTCTGCCCACTTCTCAGAGCCCAGCGATGGTGCACGTCGTGAAGATGGTGTGCTGTCATCATCGTCCATGACGGATTGCAGGTACTTGATAACACCATCGTAGTCGACGAAGTAGTCGCTGGAGGTGTGTACCAGTTCCTTGTCGATGCGAACGGATTCGAGCGTTCCATATAGAATCTCGTTGAGTGCCTCTTCTGGTATATCCTCAATGGGGGTATTCAAGTCGCATTCGTAGCCTGCGAGAATGGCACTAATCTGCCAGAAGATCATCTGGTTTTTGTACTTGCCAAGAGGAACGATGCCGCCATCGTGGATAGAGTGTTTGCGGTTGGGAATGACTTTGTCGAGGTCTATCTCGTTGATATATCCCAAACCCTTGCAGCGCGGACAAGCACCCTGTGGAGAGTTGAACGAGAAGGTGTTGGGGGCTGGGTCACTATAAGAGATACCAGTTGTGGGACACATCAGACGACGGGAGAAATGCTTGACGGCCCCTGACTCATGGTCCATAATCATCAGCAAACCTTCACCCTGTTTCATGGCAATCTGGACGGACTTCTTGAGACGGTCAGATGCTTTATCTGTGGATTCTGGTTCTGCCGGAACCGCTAACCTATCGATAACCACCTCGATGTCGTGGTTCTTGTAGCGGTCCACTTTCATGCCAGGCAAGAGTTCCTTGACCTCACCGTCGATACGAACATGAAGATAACCCTTGCGGCGCATGGATTCGAAAAGTTCACGGTAGTGTCCCTTACGACTCTTGATGAGTGGTGCCAGGATGAGAATTTTCTTGCCAGCATAGTCGTTCTGAATCATCTCAATGACTTTCTCCTCCGTGTATTTTACCATCGGCTCTCCCGTAGCATAGCTATAGGCACGGCCAGCACGCGCAAAGAGTAGTCGCATGTAGTCGTAGATCTCTGTCGTTGTACCCACGGTAGAACGAGGGTTCTTGTTGGTAGTCTTCTGCTCAATACTGATAACTGGCGAGAGTCCTGTAATCTTATCGACATCAGGACGCTCCATGCCACCCAGAAAGTTGCGGGCATAAGCCGAGAAAGTCTCGATGTAACGACGCTGGCCCTCGGCAAAGATAGTATCAAAAGCCAATGACGACTTACCCGAACCGCTAAGACCAGTAATGACGGTCAGCGAGTTGCGTGGTATCTCTACGTCGATATTCTTCAGGTTATGGACGCGGGCACCGAAGACTTGTATCTTTTCCATTTTAGATAATGGGTCTAATGGGTTAATGGCTTATTATGGGTTGCTGGTATCAACTGTGTTGTAGTTGCGCAGAAGGTTGACATCGCGACGGATGTTGTATTCTGTACCGTCGGCACCGAGCGCCTTGACATAGACAAAGTAGACACCATCCTTGACAGGGTGACCATGGTGAGTGCCATCCCATCCACTACGCTCGTTCTGCCAGTCTGTCCAGTCATAGAGCTTCTGCCCATGACGATTAAAGATGTACGCATGGAACTCGATAATGCTCTTCGAATTGGTCTTTGCCTGGAAGTAGTCGTTGATGCCGTCGCCATTGGGTGAGAAAGCATTAGGCATCTCCAAATGACTGTCACTGATGGTGATGTTTATACTCTTCGTTTCGATGATTTCACCGTCGAGCACGACGTTGAGTGTAATCTGATTCTTACCTGCTGCCGTAAACGTATAGGTAGTGTTCTCTTCATAACGTGTCACGTTGATATCGGCTGACGTGTTGGTAATGTGCCATTCGATGGTTGCAGCAGGATCAAGATTCGAGGGATTTGATGTGAACTGCACATAGAGTGGGGCCTCCTCGGAGAAATCTTCAGTTGCCACCACCTCTACACCTTTTTTGTCGGTGTATGTAGCCTTGAGCTCAATGTCAGCATAAGCTGTTGTAGCCAGCAGACAAGTGGCAAAAAGGGTTAATATTTTACTTATTTTCATGTTGATATGCGAATATTTGTGCAAAATTAGAAAATAATTATGAATTATGCATTATGCATTATGAATTATTTCGTAATTTTGTAGCGCAAAAATGAAAAATAGTAGTTTATGAAACGATTATTAAGATATTTTTTCATGCTGACGGTGCTTTCGTTTGTCGTTGAGACGGCGATGGCACAGGTACAAAGCTACAAAGAACTGCATAAGGTAAAACGCAAGGAAACTATTTTCGGTATAGCTCGTGACAACGGACTGACCATTGACGAACTTATCGAAGCCAATCCGGAGATGAAGGCACCTGGCTATGAGTTGCGCAAGGGTGACTATATCAAGATCCCATTCCCACCTAACCATCCAGAAATTACTTCTGTCAACCAACAACCGCAGATGCCTACCAAGCCCGTTGTTGTGGAGCGTGACATGCGAAACAGGGAAATCAGAGTGGGAGTGATGCTGCCACTGCATAATGAGAATGGTGACGGTCGCCGCATGACAGAATACTATCGTGGTGTGTTGATGGCCTGTGACAGTCTGCGTGTCAGTGGCATCTCCACTGATATTCGTGCATGGAACCTTGCTGAGTTTACCGATGTCCAGAAAATATTGAAAGACCCTAAGGCCGCTGAGTGCGACTTGATTATCGGTCCTTTGTATACCAAGCAGGTAAAGGTTTTGGGTGACTTTGCCCAGAAACACGACATCCGTGTGCTGATACCTTTCTCTATCAATTCCAATGAAGTGTTTGACAATGGAAACATTTTCCAAGTGTTCCAGAACGGAAATCAGACGAACAATGGTTATGTGTTCCGATTCTACCAACGTTTCAAGGATAGTCATGTGGTTATCATCGACTGTAATGACTCGACGAGTACCAAGGGAAGCTTTACTACTGTGCTGCGTCGTAAACTGGACCAGGAGGGTGCCAGCTATTCTATTAGCAACCTAAAGTCAGGTGAGGCGAAATTCAAACAGAGTTTCTCTACGACTAAGCATAACGTGGTGGTACTGAATACCAGTCGTTCACAGGAATTGAATGTGGCTTTTGCCAAGCTCAATGGTCTGTTGATGACGGCTCCAACGCTGAAGATATCAATGTTTGGCTATCCAGAATGGCTGATGTATATCAACAAACATTTGGATAACTTCTATAAGTTCGATACTTATATTCCATCGACTTACTATATGAGTCCGCTCTCACATCGTGGTGAGCACTTCAAGAAGAAGTATCGTTGGAACTTCCATCAGGATATGCAACCCTACCACCAGCGTTATGCCGTAACAGGTTTTGACCAGGCATATTTTATGATTAAGGGATTGCATATGTATGGTACCCACTTTACGGGAGCCTCTGGTATGGTGGGCTATACACCATTGCAAACACCATTGCACTTCGAGCGTATCGGCAATGGAGGTATGCAGAATCGTGCCATCCTGTTTGTGCACTATACACCACAGAACAAAATTGAAACCATCAACTTCTAAAGAGAAAAGTGAATAGTGAAAAGTGAAAAATTGAAATACCTTCTGTCTCTTTGCCTATTGGCTTTTCTCCCTTATACCGCTACGGCTCAGGTGGGTGAATATCGCACAGACTTAGCTGTTGGTGGTAGTGCAGGATATGTGATGAGTAATGTGGGCTTTGTGCCTGATGTACCACAGGGACTATTGCCTGGCTATACGGCTGGACTGTCGGTGCGTTATACTTGTGAGAAATATTTCAGCAGCATCTGTTCTATTGTGGGAGAGGTGAATGTTACTCAGACTGGTTGGAAGGAAGATATCCGCGATGCCAACAACGATCCTGTATACTATGCTGATGATGTTGCCAAGACATCACCGTTGAGTTATGAACGTAAGATTACCTATGTGCAGATTCCTTTCCTGGCACGATTGGGATGGGGACGTGAGCGCAAGGGTTTGCAGGCTTTTATCCAGGCTGGTCCACAGATAGGATTCTATCTCAATGAATCGACAAAATCGAATATTCTGCTTGGTCATGGAACAGCCAATCAGCGTGCCTCGCAGGTGGTGGCTCAGGACACGTTGGCTGTACAGAACAAGTTCGACTATGGTATTGCTGCAGGCGCTGGTATTGAACTGTCATTACCGAAAGTGGGGCACTTCATTCTGGAAGGCCGCTACTATTATGGCTTGGGTAACATCTTTAAGAACTCAAAGAGTGACTACTTCGGCAAGTCCAACTACGGGCAGATTGTCATCAAGGCAACCTATCTCTTCGATATAATCAGAACAAGAAATCCTAAAATAAAATAAGAATAAGTTATGTTTGAAAACCAACCGAAAGGTCTATTTGCGTTGGCATTGGCCAACACTGGCGAGCGCTTTGGTTATTATACCATGCTAGCCGTCTTCGCCCTGTTCCTGAGAGCAAACTATGGATTGTCGCCTGCTATGGCAGGTACCATCTATAGTGCGTTCCTCATGTTAGTGTATTTCTTCCCGCTCATCGGTGGTATGATGGCCGACAAGTTTGGCTTTGGAAAGATGGTGACAACGGGTATCATGATTATGTTTGCAGGCTATTTGCTGTTGTCGGTTCCCTTGGGTGGCGACAGCGTTGCACTCATCGTGATGCTGGCAGCCCTGCTGCTCATCGGCTTTGGTACCGGTCTGTTCAAGGGTAACCTCCAGGTAATGGTGGGTGACCTCTATAACGATCCGCAGTATAAAGACAAGCGCGATGCAGGTTTCTCTATCTTCTATATGGCTATCAATATCGGTGCATTGTTTGCACCTACTGCAGCCATTAAGATTAAGGAGTATGCAGAGACGGCGCTGGGCTACTCGTCTAACGATGCCTACCATTTCTCGTTTGCAGTGGCTTGTGCCTCGTTGATTCTGTCTATCGCTATCTACTACCTTTTCCGTAGCACGTTCCGTCATACGGAGGGTGGTGCGAAGAAGGATGCCAAGATTGCCGATGCCGCTCCTGTTGAAGAACTCAGCAAAGAGGAAACCAAGCAACGCATCGTGGCACTCTGCCTCGTATTTGCCGTAGTTATCTTCTTCTGGATGGCTTTCCACCAGAACGGTCTGTCGCTGACCTACTTTGCTGACGAGTTTACCGCTCAGTCTGCTGATGGTTTGCAGGCTATGTGCTTTAATGTGTGGAACCTCGTAGCCGTCATCTTCATCGTCTATGCGCTGTTCTCGCTATTCCAGTCGAAAACAGGCAAGGCAAAGGCTATCTCTGCCGCTGTTATTGTGGCTGCTATCGCTTTCCTTTGCCTGCAATACAATCCTGATGGTACGATTTCGGTTTCTGCACCTATCTTTCAACAGTTCAACCCCTTCTATGTCGTAGCCCTGACACCTGTGTCAATGGCTATCTTCGGTTCGTTGGCAGCCAAGGGCAAAGAGCCTTCGGCACCGCGTAAGATTGCTTACGGTATGATTGTGGCAGCTATTGCCTATGCCTTGATGGCCTTTGCTTCGTTCGGTCTTCCTATGCCTCAGACTGAGATGGGAGCTGATGGCAATCCTGTTGCCGTTCATGTGGCAGACGTAACGCCCAACCTGCTCATCAGTGTCTATCTTATTCTTACTTTTGGTGAACTATTGCTTTCACCTATGGGTATATCCTTTGTCTCGAAGGTAGCACCTCCTAAATATAAGGGTATGATGATGGGTGGCTGGTTTGTGGCTACCGCCATTGGTAATCAGCTCGTTGTTGTAGGTGGTCTGCTCTGGGGCGCTGTTCCCCTCTGGCTATGCTGGAGCGTATTCCTGGGTGTCTGCCTCGTAGCTGCCATCTTCATGTTCGCCATGATGAAGCGCCTGGAGAAGGTATGCTAAGCTTCATCCCATTCCTTGTACTGATAGTACTCATTACGTGTTGCATTGCCGTTTTTGGCAATGCAACACTTGATGGTGCCTCACAGGTGTCGCTGATGGTGGCGGCAGCAGTGAGTGTGCTGATAGGTCATTTCTCAAAACGACTGGAATGGGAGAAACTGGAAAAGGAAGTCTCTGACAAGATTGCCAGTTGTACACCGGCAATCATTATCCTATTGCTTATCGGTGCCATTGGTGGCACGTGGATGGTGGCAGGTATCGTGCCGACAATGATTTACTATGGCATGCAGATTATCCAGCCGGAGGTATTCCTGGTTAGTAGTAGTGTACTGTGTGCCTTGGTGAGCCTGATGATAGGCTCGTCGTGGACGACTGTTGCAACTATCGGTTTGGCATTGATGGGTATAGGTAAGGCCCATGGCTTCGATGATGGCTGGATTGCCGGCTCCATCATTACAGGCGCCTATTTCGGTGACAAGTTGTCGCCTCTTTCTGATACTACAGTCTTGGCATCTAGCGTGTCTGGTACACCGTTGTTTACGCATATCCGATATATGTTGTACACTACAGTACCAACATTCTGCATCTCGCTAACCATTTTCCTCATTGCTGGTTTTACGATGGATGTGCAGGGACATGGTAACGTGCATGAGTTTATGGAAGGTCTGCAAGATACGTTTGTCATCTCCCCATGGTTACTTATTGTTCCTGTGTTGACGGGCGTGATGATAGCCCGTCGCTGGCCATCAATGGTTGTGCTGTTTATGGCTATTCTGTTGGCTGTCGTGGTGGCTTTATTGATTCAGTCGGATTTGGTGCTCCGTATAGCTGGAAACAATGGAGGTTTGCTGGCATCATATAAAGGGATGATGCGCGTCTGTTATGGTAGTACGGATATTGAGACAGGTAATCAGGTGCTTAACGAACTGGTACATACCAACGGTATGTCAGGCATGATGCCAACCATTTGGTTGATTATCTGTGCACAGACGTTTGGTGGAGCGTTGACGGCTACAGGACAGTTACAGGATTTTATGCGTCTGCTGCTGCGTCTTGTTCGTGGTACAGCTTCGTTGGTAGCTTCGACCGTAGGTACAGCATTGTTTTGTAATATTGCCACTGCCGACCAGTATTTATCAATCATGCTCTCCAGTTCGATGTTCAAAGACACGTTCCGCCAACGGGGTTATGAGCCACAATTGTTAAGCCGTTCCTGTGAGGATGGTGCCACCGTAACTTCTGTATTGGTACCATGGAATACGTGCGGACTGACGCAAAGTACAGTCCTTGGTGTGGCTACATTAACCTATCTGCCATATTGTTTCTTTAATTACCTATCACCGCTGATGAGTATTTTCATTGCATCGATAGGGTGGAAAATCAAACGAACATGTTCCTAAGTCTGTTATTAACGGGCTTTTTAACGCTTGTGGAGTTGAACTGCGAGAATATGTTTGACTGCAAGCATGACTCATTGAAAGATGATACGGAGTGGATGCCCGATGGAAAACGGAAGTGGACACCTGCCCGCTATTGGCGTAAACTGAATCATATAGGTCAGGAAATACTATCATGTCAGGAGGATGGTGTGCCTGATTTGGTGGCATTGGTGGAAGTTGAGAATGATAGCGTTCTCTTTGATTTGACCCGTCGCTCGTTGTTGCGTAGGGCAGGGTATGATTATTTGATGACGTCCTCGCCTGATGTGCGTGGTATCGATGTGGCATTGCTCTATCAACCCATGACGTTTCGTCCTATCTGTTACGATTATCTCAGTATTTCACCATTGGAAGGAATGCGTCCTACACGAGACGTCCTGTATGTTCAAGGAG
Source organism: uncultured Bacteroidales bacterium (assembly GCA_902772585.1). GTDB lineage: Bacteria > Bacteroidota > Bacteroidia > Bacteroidales > Bacteroidaceae > Prevotella. The sequence continues at coordinate 41,840 of CACYBB010000005.1, forward strand.
AAACCTTGAACTACGATACGCTGCATATTTTTGTGGTTCATGCACCGAGTCGTTTTGGTGGTGAAAAACAGACGCGACCTAATCGTAAGTTGATAGCGGACCATGTGGTGACTGCTATTCGTCAGTTGCCTACAGATGCCAAAGTGATTGTTGTTGGCGACTTTAACGACGAGGCTACTGATCCTGCTTTACGTTATCTGGAAAACAACGGTCTGCATAATGTCACTGCTGGTGTAAAAGGCTCTCATGGTGCAAAAGCCACCTATCGCTACCAGGGCTTCTGGCAGAGCATTGACCATGTCTTTGTTAGCACTGTGCTGCTCAGTTCAATTGATCGGTCCTTTATCAATGATGCTCCTTTCCTGTTGGAGGAAGACAAAAAATACGGAGGAGTAAAACCCCTCCGCACCTTTAATGGTTATCGTTACCAGCGTGGCTTCAGCGATCATCTGCCACTGGTAGTTCGTTTCAGTCGTTAGAATAATGGCAGGTCTGCTACTGTCTGTTCCTTGACAGCCATCACCTCCATCTCAATGAGCCAACCTGAACGACAGACGGGAGCATGGACAATGATGCGTGGATGACCAGGGAAACGCTCTTCGTAGAGTGCGTTGACGACCTGATAGTCTGCAATATCGCGCAGATAGACAATCATTACTCCCACTTCGTCGTAACTGCTTCCTGCCTCTTTGAGCAGGGCTTCTACGTTGTCCCACATACGATGGGTTTGACGAACGATGTCTTTTGGATGCTCTATCTGTCCCTTGTTATTGATGCTGGCTGTACCAGAAATAATAACATGACGGCGGTCTCCATAGTCAATGGTTGTACCGCGCTCAAAACTGACACCATAGTCGCTGGTACGGTTCAGATGGGTAGGAGCATAGAGATAATGAATCTGCTCCTTCTTGATACCGGCAATGGCATAGTTGTCCATCTGTGTCAGTACCTTCGGGTCGAAAGCACGGCCACCAATACCTGTTGAGGCGATATAGTGGGTGTCTTCTGTCAGTCCCTGAGTGAAGAATACCTTATTGCGGGCTGCAACTACACCAGCATAGTTAACATCGACATCATTGACGAAAAGCCATGTACGGATGCAATTGTCGGCCAGTGTACAACCTTCCTGAACCAATTGCATGACATACTCGTTGAAGAGTAGTCGTGTCTGATATTCGGAGTTCTGTGCCATATTGTGTGCCGAGGCATTCCATAGGTGACGGAAATTGCCGTGACTGACCTCATAAAGTCCGCTCTCTAACTGGCGGCTGTTGACATTGGTCAGCAGGTATACCCACAGTCCGATTTTAGAACCGTCAAGAGGAGCCTGACCGATTACGCTCTTGGCACAGTCACTGGTATCTGCTAGCAAGACTTCATCAGCCTGATTGGCCACATCACTCAGGAAATAGCGTTTCAATACGGCAGTGGCTCCGTTCAATGTTGTTGTCTTTAACTGCTCATAGGCATCTAATACTGCGTCCAGCTGTTGGTGGAATGTTAGTCCAGTGGCCTTGGCATGTATCATGACGTGGTATTCCGCCACTTCACCATGACCGGTAAAGCTGAATATCTCAGCCTGAGCATTGGCAAATTGGAGTGTCTTGTTCATTGCTTACTTGATATTCGGTTCTTCCAGTCCCAGACCCTTCTTCTTGTCCACTGCCTTCAGCACAAGACCAAGTAACAGGGCTGCAACACCCAGTGATGCCAGCATGATAAGTGGTGCGGTATAGTTGAGTTCCGTAGCACTGGTACCCTCCGGGTTGGTAGCATCAAGTACCTTACCGATAAGCAGGGGGAATAACCATAGTCCGATATTCTGAATCCAGAAGATGAGTGCGTATGCAGAGCCAATAACCTTAGCATCAACCAGCTTGGGAACGCTGGGCCACAGTGAAGCGGGAACCAGCGAGAATGATGAACCGAGTACGAGGATGGTGATGTAGGCAATAACGACGCCACCGGTGGCGCTGCCTTTGAACAGGGGGAGAATGAAGGCGAACGTCAGGTGGCAGAAGATGAGCAGTAATGAGCCAAGCATCAGCATACTAACAGCCTTTCCGTGGTGATCCAGATACTTGCCCAAGATGGGAGTGATGAGCACTGCCAACAGGGGGAATACGGCAAAGATGCTACCAGCCGTCTGCTGCATGAATCCCATATAACAGTAGGTAACGAGGCCTAATATGCTGAGACCCAGCAGTCCATACTTCTTGCTTGTCTTCTCTTGGAAGTTGCTAGCAAAGCCAGTGGCTGCAACAAAGAGCATCAATGCGTATTGGATGTAGGTTACGGTGTCTGTAGCCCAGAAAGAATTGACATCGGGAGCTACCAGTGTTAGGTTGCACTGCAGCATGTTGACAGCATACTTCTGGAAGGGGAAGATGGCACTGTAATAGAGTACGCAGAGCAGAGCGACGAGCCAGAAACCACTGTCGCTGAGAATCTTGCCAATGTCACTAATCTTGAAGGGATCGTCTTTCTCTTCTGCTTCACCAGTCTGTGCGTCGAGTTTCTGATCCATGACAAAATAGACGATGGTCATGATGAGAGCAATACACATCAGTACTACACCGAAGGCTACTGAACGGCTGACGCTGACCACACCACCCAGACGGGCGAAGAATGGTGAGAAGATCATACAGGTGGCAACACCCAGACGGGCCAGTGCCATCTCAGAACCCATAGCCAAAGCCATCTCACGACCCTTAAACCACTTCACGATACCACGGCTAACAGTGATACCTGCCATCTCACAGCCACAACCGAAAATCATGAATCCACAAGCAGCAAACTTAGCTGATGCGGGCATACCCTGGTAGAATGGACTGACGCCCAGCTCATCGAAAACGGGTATGTAGTTGAGGTTGTTGGTAAACCAGGTCTCCAGACCGCTTCCCATAAAGCCCTCACTAACAGCATACCACTTGATGCAGGCACCAACCAGCATGACAGCGGCAGAGAGTACAGCCGTAAAGCGCACACCCATCTTGTCGAGGATGATACCAGCAAAGATGAGGAAGAAAGCGAAGACGTTAAGGAATACCTCTGAGCCCTGCATGGTACCAAAGGCTGTCGAATCCCATCCGCGTGTCTCCTGCATGAGGTCCTTGATGGGTGAAAGGATATCCATGAATATGTAGCTGCAGAACATGGCCATAGCCAGCAGCAGCAGAGCAGTCCAGCGCATAGCAGCGCTGTCGCGAAGTGTCTTTTGAATCTGTTGTGTCATTTCAATTTTGTCGTTATTACGTTATTTCGTTATTTCGGAATTACTTCAGCCATTTGCCTAAGAAGTCGAAGAATGTGCGCTGCCAGAGGACACCGTTCTGGGGCTTCAATACCCAATGGTTCTCATCAGGGAAGATGAGCAGTTCAGCAGGAATCCCCTTCATACGGGCAGCATTGAAAGCTGACATGCCTTGCGTGGCATTGATACGGTAGTCCTTCTCTCCGTGGATACAGAGAATAGGAGTGTCCCACTTCTCTACCATTTTGTGTGGAGAATCGTGGTAGGTCTTCTTGGCACGAGGCATCTGTGGACGATGCCAATAGGCTTCGTCATATTCCCAGTTAGAGAACCAGTTCTCTTCTGTCTCAGTGTACATAGCGGCAAGGTTGAAAGCACCATCATGGGCAATGAAAGCCTTGAAGCGCTTCTCGTGGATGCCTGCTAAATAGTAGACGCTGAATCCGCCAAACGAGGCACCTACAGCACCCAGACGATTCTTGTCAACGAAAGGCAGGTTGTCTGCAGCATCGTCAATGGCTGCCAGATAGTCCTGCATGCACTGACCGGTCCAGTCACCACTAATCTCTTCTTTCCATTCCTGACCGAAGCCTGGCAGACCATGACGATTAGGAGCAATCACTACATATCCGTTGGCGGCCATAATCTGGAAGTTCCAACGATAGCTCCAGAACTGGCTGACGGGACTCTGAGGACCACCTTCACAGAAGAGCAGGGTGGGGTATTTCTTGCCTTCTTCATAGTTGGCGGGCAGCATTACCCATACCAGCATCTGCTTACCATCGCTGGTGGTTACCCAACGCTGTTGCATCTTACCAAAGGTCAACTGGTCGAGGATATGCTTGTTCTCAAAGGAAATCTGTTCTATCTTGGTCTTCTCGATGCTCTTACCGGGAGTAACCATATAGATATCAGTAGGAGCAGAGAGGCTCTGACGAGTAGCCAAGATGCGTTTGCCGTCGTTGGCGAGTTGCAGACTCGTCCAGTCGGCCCAGTCCTCTGTGAGCTGCTTCACTTCGTCTTTGGCAGTTACGCTATACATATTGACACAACCGTGCCATACGCTGAGGAAATAAAGCTTGGTCTGCTTGTCTTTCTGGGGAGCCCAGCAGAAAGCATCCACGTCTGACTGCCAGTCAATGTAACGCTTTTCGCCAGTCTGCAAGTCGCAGATGCACAGGCGGTTGAGGTCTGCCTCATAACCATCACGTTCCATTGACAGCCATGCAATATACTTGCCGTCGGGTGAGAACTGTGGATTCTGGTCGTAGCCAACGTTGTTTTTCAGATTTTCTTTGTCGTTGACAGTCTGAATGGCCAGTGTACGTGTGGGGTCAACCTTCGGAGCTACGTAATCTGCTGGTTTGCAGAGGTTACGCGTTGTCTTGGTATCCACGTTATACAAGAAGATGTCAGAGTCTGTGGAGATGCTGTACTCCAGTCCAGTCTTCTTGCGACAGGTGTAGGCAATCTGCTTGGAATCGTTGCTCCATGCCAACTGCTCGATACCGCCAAAGGGCTCCATGGGGCACTCGTATGGCTCACCCTCCAGAATGTCCATGCCGTTACCTGCAATGGCAAGACCCTCGCCAACAGTATAGACGAAGGGGTGCTGGATGCTTTCCACATAGTGGTCCCAGTGGCGATACATCAGGTCTGTAACACGACGACCAGTAGCCTTAGGCAGATCATCGGGATTCTTCTTGATAATCTCATAGAAGGGCATGCTCTTCAAGATGATAACCTTACTGTGGTCTGGTGAGAACTTAAAGCCTTCTACCTTGCCGTCAGTCTTCGACAGTTGCTTACGCTCACTACCATCAGCCTTCATGGACCATATCTCTCCACCACTGATAAAGGCGATGGTCTCTGCATCCAGCCATGTAGGGTCGGTCTCATTTTTACTGCTGGTTGTTAGTTGTTTGTTGTTGGCTCCGTCAGCATCCATGATGTAGATAACCTGATGGCTCTTGTTCTGCTTGACGCTGTAGTAACCTACCTGATAGACCACCTTGTCACCGTTGGGTGATGCCTCTGTGGTACCGATGCGTCCCATAGCCCACATGGCTTCTGGAGTCATCATGCGACTGCTCAACTTGATGTTGCTCTTTCCAATCACTTCTGTTTCTTGTGCTTTTGTGCTGCCTAGCATTGTGAATGCAATGACAGCCAGTGTGAATAATCTTTTCATGATTTATGCAATTTGGCTGCAAAGTTACGAAAAAACGAGAGAAAAGCCAAATTTATTTGAGCTTTTCCGAGTGCTGAGTAAGTTCGGCGTAGCCAAAGTAATAAAAATCAAGGGAAATGCCAAATAAATTGAGCGCAAAGTAAAACCCCGATTCAGAGTAAACCAAATCGGGGCTCTATAGCGGAGTGTTAAAAATTACTTGTTCACCTGGAACTTGGTGTCGCCATCCTTGAAGAATGCGTTAATCTGCTTGGCAGCAGCGATACCAGCATTGATGTTGGCCTCGGCTGTCTGAGCACCCATCTTCTTAGGAGTTGAGAAGTAACGACCTTCGAATTTAGCGAACTCGTCGTTAGCATCGGGCATGATGTCGGTAACGAACTTCAGGTCCTCACGCTCAGCCATCAGCTTGATGAGCTCAGGCTCGTTGATAACCTCCTTACGGGCTGTGTTAATCAGCACGCCACCCTTCTTCAGCTTACCAACCAAAGCAGCATTGATGCTCTGCTTGGTCTCAGGAGTAGCAGGAATGTGGAGAGAAACAACGTCGCAGGTCTCGAACAGTGCGTCCTGATTAGCTACAGCGTGTACGCCAGCCTTCTCGATAACCTCTGCTGGGCAGAATGCATCGTAAGCATAAACCTCCATACCGAAGCCCTTAGCGATGCGAGCCACGTTGCGACCTACATTACCGAAAGCGAGGATACCCAGTTTCTTACCCAGCAACTCTGAACCGCTCTTACCATTGTAGAAACCACGAACGGCCATAACCAGCAGACCGAATACCAACTCGGCTACAGCGTTTGAGTTCTGACCAGGAGTGTTCTCAGCTACTACGTTGTGAGCTGTGGCTGCAGCCAGGTCGATATTGTCGTAACCAGCTCCGGCACGAACTACAATCTTCAACTGCTTGGCAGCGTCCAGCACCTCAGCGTCAACCTTATCCGAACGGATAATCAGCGCGTCAGCATCCTTCACTGCATCCAGGAACTGAGCCTTCTCAGTATATTTCTCGAGCAATACCAGCTCATTGCCGGCTGCCTCAATCTCTGCCTTGATACCATTAACAGCGGCTGCTGCAAATGGCTTCTCTGTTGCAACTAATACTTTCATAATACTGTATTATTAGTGATTAGCCTCGAACTCCTTCATGCAAGCTACGAGGGCGTTAACACCTTCGATGGTCTGGGCGTTGTAGCAAGAAGCACGGAAACCACCAACTGAACGGTGACCCTTTACACCAACCATGCCCTTTGATACGGCGAAATCGAGGAAGTCCTTCTCCAACTCCTTGTATTCGTCAGCCATCACGAAGCAGATGTTCATCAGTGAACGGTCTTCCTCAACAGCTGTTCCGCGGAACATCTTGTTGCGGTCAATCTCACCATAGACAATCTCTGCACGCTGCTGAGCCAACTTATCCATAGCCTCTACACCACCGTTCTTCTTGATCCAACGGAGGGTCTCAAGAGCAGAGTAGATGGGTACTACAGGAGGAGTATTGAACATAGAACCCTTGTCGACGTGTGTACGATAGTCGAGCATGGTAGGAATCTCACGAGGAGCCTTGCCCAGTGCGTCGTCCTTCAGAATGGCGATAGTTACACCAGCCATTGCCAGGTTCTTCTGAGCACCAGCGTAGATGGCATCGTACTTGGCAACATCGATAGGACGGCTGAAGATATCTGAAGACATATCAGCAATCAGGCGAACGGGAACATCGAGGTCCTTGCGAATCTCAGTACCATAGATGGTGTTGTTCGTTGTGATGTGCAGATAGTCTGCATCAGCGGGAACAGTCCAATCCTTAGGGATGAAGGTGTAGTTGGCATCGGCTGAAGAAGCCACCTCTACTACCTCACCAAACAGCTTGGCTTCCTTCATGGCCTTCTTTGCCCAAACACCAGTGTTCAGGTAAGCAGCCTTCTTAATCAGGAAGTTGTAAGGAATCATGCAGAACTCCAGTGATGCACCACCACCGAGGAAGATAACGGAGTAGCCCTCGGGAACCTGCAGCAGTTCCTTAACCAAAGCTACTGCCTCGTCTACGACGGGCTGGAAATCCTTAGCACGATGGCTGATCTCCATCAGCGAGAGACCAGAACCGTTGAAGTCTAAACACTGTTGAGCGGTCTTCTCGATAACCTCGCGGGGGAGCATTGAAGGACCGGCGTTAAAGTTGTACTTCTTCATTTTAAATTGATTTTATTTGTGATACGTTTCTAATGTTTTCTCTTTTTGCGGTGCGAAATTACACTTTTTATTTGAATTGGACAAATATTTGAGCATAAATTAAGTAAAATATACGCTTTTCCTTGCATTTTGTCAAGTCTGTGTTGCAATTACCTCACTTCTTCATCCTTTTGGTCGAAGTGTGGCGTTGCAATCTTCGACGATTGTCTTGATACCTTTTATCTTTTCGCCACGAGTCTGACGCAGTACTTGTTGCAACTTCTGACGCTTGACAGCAACGTATGCGTAGCGGTCTTTCACGTCGATGCGTCCAATCTCGTCGGCCTTCAGTCCACCCGACTTGCAGAGGAAACCTACGATGTCGCCCTTCGATATCTTATCTTTCTTACCCTTGCCAATGTAGATAGTTGCCATCTTGGGGAGCGCAGGCTTTGTAAGTTGCGGCTCAGTCGCAACATACTCCTCAACGTCGCCCTCTACATACTCAGGGATATGCTCCTCGCTGTTCAGAATGAAGAACGAGCGGCCTATGGCATCCCAACGGGCTGTACGTCCCACACGATGAATGTAGCCATCCTCGCTCTCTGGCAGGTGGTAGTGGATAATGTTCTCGATATTGGGAATATCCAGACCGCGTGAAGCCAAATCGGTGCTGACTAGTACGTTGGCTGAACCGTTTGAGAAACGATACAACTGATCTTCGCGCTGACGCTGTTCCAGTCCGCCATGAAAACAACTGGTGGTAAAACCTTGTTCCATGAGATAGCTGTTTACTCGCTCTACCGACTCTCTGTAATTCAAGAATACGATGCTACTGGCATCACCAAATGTAAGAAGCAGTTGCTTGAGCGTTTCCAGCTTGTCCTTCTGCGGACTGTGCACCTCGTAGAGTGTGATGCGCTCAGAGGTTTGTTCGTCGTCAGGCAGGAAGTCTATCAGCGTGCCTTTCTTCGACATGTTGACAAACTGCGGAATCTCCTCGGCATTGGTTGCTGACAACAGAATGCGTCGCTGCAGACCTGGCAAACTCTTGATAAGTTTCTCCATCTCTGCCTGGAATCCCATCTCCAGACACTTGTCAAACTCGTCGATGATGAGATAGCGGATGCCGTAGCGTAAGATGTTCTCCTTGTCCAAGTGGTCGTTCAGTCGCCCTGGTGTGCCAAAGACAATCTGTGGCTTCACCTCTTTCAGGACTTTGTGCTCGTCCATTGTGGCTCGTCCACCATAGCAAGCAGTAGAACGCAGTCCACAGCCCATGCTCTGCAGTACTTGATGCGACTGTAGAGCCAGTTCACGTCCAGGAGTGATAACGAGTGCCTGAACGGTATCGGCTGTACCGTCCAGCAGTTGTACGAGGGGCAGGAGATAGGCCAGCGTCTTGCCGGTGCCGGTAGGAGACAGTAAAACAACATCACCGTCGGAGCCAAGGATGGCTTCGGCGGCGTGTTGTTGCATCTCGTTAAGTTCTGAGATATGGAGTTTTGTCAGAATTTTCTGTATGTCCATGCCTCACTTCTTACCTCTTATTTCTTACCTCAGACTTCTTATTTCTTCTCTTCTTTCTTGGTCTCAGCTGTCTTCAAGGTTGACTTGTAGCGCTTGTTCAGACCATTGATGACATCGTTGGTGATGTCGAAGCGCTTAGCAGCATACAGGATGTTGTCACCCTGCTTGGTGAGGATGAGGTCAAACTTCTTATCCTTATTATATGCTGCAAGGAAATGCTGCAGCGAGTCGCGCAGACCTTCGTTATACTTGTTGGTCTCGTTGGCCAACTCGTTCTCCAGACGGGCCTGCAACTCCTGCAGACTCTGCTGCTGGCGCTGGATGGCTGCCTGCTGACTCTCAGCCTGCTCGCGACTGGTGAAACCGTTGTTCTGCAACTTCTGCTGGAAGTTGGCGGCTGCGTTCTGCAGAGCCTGACCTTTCTGGTTCAGCGTATTGCGGGCATTGGTGCTCTTCTTCTGCAGGATAAGTGTAAACTCCTTGCAGAACTCATACTGCGTCATCAGCGAGTCAACTTCTACGTAGGCAATCTTTACACCGTTAGTGTTCTCGCCGGCAGCAGCAGTAGCAGCAGGCTGTTCGTCCATCTTAGGACTTGCGTTGTTGCAAGCGGCCAGTGCCATAGCGGCTGCGGCCATCATCATGTACTTTTTCATTGTTGTTATTTAATTATTATTCTTTTCGTTATTACGTTATTTCGTTATTACGACACTTTCACGACCTCTCATTAACTGCGAAACGGCTTTTACGGCGCATCTCGCGGTCCTGGTCCATCACGCAGTGGATGCCTCTGTCTTTCATCGCCTTGCTGTCGTGAATATGTTGTGACGAGAAGCTGCCATCTTTGCGGAAAACCAGTTTCACGCAGAAAAATAACATGCCTATAGCAATTATTAACGTGGTCAATAGCAGTATTTTCGCCATATTTTTGTACTTTTGCGGCTGCAAAGGTACGAATAAAAGATTAAAACATAGTAGATAAACATTAAAATAAATATTAATTATGAGTAAAAGTGAGTTAAAACCGGCTGCGGTCTTCGAACAATTTGCGAAGATTAACCAGATTCCACGTCCTTCTAAGCGTGAAGAGAAGATGATTGCATACCTGAAAGAGTGGGGCGAGAGCCACGGACTGCCGACTAATGTCGACGAGACGGGTAATGTTATTATCCGTAAGGCTGCTACCCCAGGTATGGAGAACCGCAAGACGGTCATCCTGCAGAGTCATATGGATATGGTGTGCGACAAGTTGGTGGATTATGAGATAGATTTCGATAATGATCCCATCAAGACCTATATCGATGGCGAATGGCTGACTGCCGAGGGTACCACACTAGGTGCTGACGACGGTATCGGTTGTGCCATGGAACTGGCTTTGTTGGAGAGCAACGATATCGAGCATGGTCCTATTGAGTGCGTCTTCACACGCGACGAGGAGACTGGTCTCTCTGGTGCCGAGGGTATGAAGGCTGGCTTCATGACGGGCGACTATCTGATTAATCTGGACTCTGAGGACGAGGGCGAGATTTTCGTTTCTTGTGCCGGTGGTCGCAACACTACTGCTAAGTTTACGTTCCAGCGCACACAGGTTCCTACAGGTTATTTCTTTATGCGTGCCCAACTGAAAGGTCTCGTGGGAGGTCACTCTGGCGACGATATCAACAAGCAGCGTGCTAATGCCATCAAGTTGCTGGGTCGTTTCCTCTTCCAGACCATCAATCGTTACGAGGGTGTCCGTCTGGCTCAGTTTAATTCTGGCAAGATGCACAATGCTATTCCTCGCGACGGTATGTTTGTTATCGCCGTTCCCAACGCGCTGAAGGAGAATGTCAAGGCCGATTGGAACGTCTTTGCTGCAGAGGTGGAGGATGAGTTCCATGTCACCGATACACAAATGGTGTGGACCATGGAGTCAACGGATGCAGAGTCTGTCATCGAGGCTCAGGTGGCTCGCAACTTCATCTTTGCTCTGCAGGCTGTCGACAATGGTATCTATGCCATCTGTCAGGACCCTGCCTTGAACGGTATGGTAGAGACCAGTAGTAATATTGCCAGCATTGAGACCAAGAACAACGAGATTGTTATCGTTTCGTCACAGCGCTCTAATGTGATGTCGAACCTCGACAACATGTGTGCCACCATCCGTGCTACTTTCCAGTTGGCTGGTGCTGAGGCTGAGTCTGGCGACGGCTATCCTGCCTGGAAGATGCGTTCCAACAGCGAACTGCAGAAGATTGTCCGTGAGTCGTATGTGAAGTTGTTTGGCAAGGAACCCATTGTTCGTGGCATCCATGCTGGTCTGGAGTGTGGCCTGTTCTCTGAGCGTTATCCCAACCTCGATATGGTGTCGTTCGGTCCTACGCTGCGCTTCGTTCATACTCCTGAGGAGCGTCTGCACATTCCTACCGTCCAGATGGTATGGGATCACCTGCTTGATGTCCTTAAGAATATTCCAGCCAAATGAAACATATATATATTATAATAGGTGTAGCCCTGTTGCTGTTTGCCTCATGCACGCAGCAACAGCAGGCTAAATCTGTTGCCAAGGATTTTGTGGCAGCCCATATCTCTGACGATGCAGATTACTTGGAGTTCTCAGATTTAGACTCCACCCGCGCCATCAGCGACTCGCTTGTTCAGGTGCTACGACAGCAAGGCCCCAAGGGTGCTAACTATCAGGAGCGCGCATCCAAGACGCTCTATCTCTTGCGTGCCAAGTACCTGCTTGATGACGATACCTGCAGCACCACGTTCTACATGAATGCGGATATGACGGGCGTCGTTGCTGTCAAGAACAATTGACTACAGTCCCCTTCTAACAAGAAGGGGCTTTTTATATCCTCTCCACTTGCTTCACACCCTTCACGGTGCGAAGCTTTTTGATGAGTGCTTCCAAACGGGTGTTGTCATCAATCATGATGGTCAGGTTACCGCTGAATAGTCCGTCGTGCGAGTCAATGTTGATGCTGCGCAGTATCAACTTCTCGTCGCGTGAGATGATGTTCGTCAGGTTGTTCACAATGCCGATGTCGTCGTTGCCAATGATGCGTAGCGTGATGGCATATTGCGACGTACCCTTGCCACTCCATTTAGCCTTGACGATGCGGTAGCCGAAGCGCTTCCTCAACTCTGGTGCGTTGGGACAGTCCTCACGGTGTATCTTGATGCCTCCATTGATGGTGACAAAACCAAACACCTTGTCGCCATAGATAGGCTGACAACAGCGTGCCAGCTGGTAGTCTATGCCTTTCAAGTTACGGTCAATAACCAGTACGTCGTCAGCAAGTTTAGCGTTGGCAGTCGGCAGTTTCGAGTCGTCCAACACAAAGTCGGCAGCCGTCTGCGCCACGTTGTTACCCGTTACGGGCTGGTCGCCCTGCTGCAACTCCACATATTTCTCTATGATGGTGTTCACGTCCAGTTCGCCATTGGCCACCTGACGGTAGAAGTCGCTGACCTCCTTGAATCCCAGCTTGCGGATGAGTACCTGCATCACGCTGTCGTCCAATTCCAGCTTGCGGTTCTTGAACTTACGCTCCAGCGTCTCCTTGGCAAAGAGGCCTTCCTTTACCTGTGTCTCTTTCAGCGCCAAGCGAATCTTCGACTTGGCCCGTGACGTCTTGGCAATGTTCAGCCAGTCCTGCTTAGGCTTTTGGTTCGACGAGGTCATAATCTCCACCTGGTCGCCGCTCTGCAACTCCTGACGCAGCGTGACCACCTTGCCATTGATGCGTGCACCTGTACACGAACTGCCTATCTTTGAATGAATGTGGTAGGCGAAGTCAAGCACCGTGGCACCCTTGGGGAACTTAAACAGGTCGCCCTTGGGCGTGAACACAAATACCTCGTCCTCGTACAAGTCCATCTTAAACTGGTCCATCGCCTCCATACCGTCGCTGGTTTCCAGCATCGAACGGATACCCGTCAGCCAGTCGTCCAGCCCTGATTCGCTCTTCACGCCTTTATAGCGCCAGTGGGCAGCCACGCCTCGTTCTGCAATCTCGTCCATGCGCTCGGTACGTATCTGTACCTCCACCCATTTCTGTTCGGGTCCCAGCACAGTGATGTGCAGACTCTCGTAGCCGTTCGACTTCGGCACACTCAGCCAGTCGCGCAGACGCTTGGGGTTCGGCTGGTACATCGAGGTAACTAAGGCAAAGGCCTGCCAGCAGAGCGCACGCTCCCGACTCTCCTCCAACCCCTCCCTGTGAGGGAGGGGAGTAGTATGATTTGCAGGAGCATTTTCGTTTTGAGAGTAACCACTCCCCTCCTTTACAGGGAGGGGCTGGGGGTGGGTCTCTATGATGATCCTTATCGCAAACAAGTCATAGACACCCTCAAAGGGACACTTCTGCTTCTTCATCTTCTGCCAGATGGAGTGTATCGACTTCGTGCGTCCCTTGATATGGAACTTGATGCCTGCCTCGGTCAGTCGCTCGCTGATAGGTCCAATGAATCGGTCTATATAGGCATCGCGATTCTTCTTAGTCTCGCTCAGTTTCTCCTTGATATGGTAGTAAGCATCGTGCTCCAAGTATTTCAGCGACAGGTCCTCCAGTTCACTCTTCAACTTATACAGACCCAGCTTGTGGGCGAGTGGGGCATAGAGGTATGCTGCTTCCTGTGATACCTCATTTTTTGCTCCCTCCAAAGGAATATCCTTAATCTGTCGCATCAGGTTCACCCTGTTGGCAATCATAATCAGGATGACCCTCATGTCCTCAGCAAACGACAACAGCAGGTTACGGAAGTTTTCTGATTCAATGACGGGATTCTTCTGATACAACTCCTGGATACGGTGCAGACCGTGCAGGATGCGGGCAACACTCTCGCCATATTCTGCGCGCACCTCATCCACTGTTATCAGCCCTTCCTCCACGCAGGGGCGTAGCAGTACGGCCAGCACGCTGTCACGCTTCAGTCCGATTTCCTCGACCACCAACTGTGCCGTCTGGAACGAGAGTAGGATAGGGTTCAGCCCGAATACGTTGCGCTGCAGCTGACTTGTCTCCAGTGCTTGCAACATATTATGTCGCATGTGTTCCTCGTCGCCTTCTTGCAGCGACGAAGCTATCTCTTTGCGTATCTTTTGATACAGCGCCAGTGTTTCTTCCTTTTCCTCAGTTGTAAATTCTAGTTTCTCTGTCATTGTCTTGATTTGTTTTTATTACTTTAATATAAAGACGAGGGCTGATTTCAGACCGATGTATTTCAAGTAACCTGACCGTAAGGCACGCCAGAAGATGACGGGCTTCTGTTTCCACGGAATCAAGTGACCTGTATAGAACACCTTGCTGAGCGTGTAGCGTAGGAACTTATGGATGATGGGTGTCTGGCGAAATTTCAACAATTCGTCAGCCACGGTGAGATAGCAATTCATGTTGCGCTTGGAGTAGCTGATGCCCATAGTCGATGCAGAGCGGATGCGATGACTGACCAAACTACGTTTTAGGCAATAAATGTTATCACTGCTTAGGGTGAGAATGGTGGTGTATAGTTCATCTTCATGAATGATACCTTCGTAGAAGTGTAGATTGATACGGTCCAGATATGCCTTGCGGATGAATAGCAGCCAGACAACGCAGTTGTGCTTCTTCGTGTCTAACATTAGGTTCAGCAACGTTTCACCATCGTAGCGCTTGTTTTCTTCAAGAAGATGTGTACGCTTATAGTTCCATGCTACCGGGTTGGCTCCGTCTTCCATCAGTTTTTCGCCATCAAAGAAGATAAAGTCCGCCTGTGTCTGCTGGGCATAGTCATAGCAAATCCGTAGCAGGTCAAGGTCTGCCTTGTCGTCAGAGTCCATAAAGTAGATATACTCTCCTGTAGCATGTTTCAGTGCATGGTTCCTGGCTGCCGACTGTCCTTGATTGGTCTGGTTGTAATAACTTATGCGGCTATCCTGCTGCTGATATTTCTTAAGGATGGACTCGCTATTGTCTGTCGAACCATCGTTTACGGCAATAATCTCGATATCGCCTAGCGACTGGCTGGTCAGGCACTGTAGGGTCTCTTCAAGATAGGCTCCTACATTATATACGGGAAGGATGGCACTTACTTTCATCGGTTTACAATTTGGATTCTAAGGCATTGAAGAAATCACGTGCAAATCGTTCTTTATTGTATTTGACCGCATTGTGTTTAGCAGCAATGGCCATATTGGAACATTCCTGTGGAGTGTTGTACAACCGTCGAATAGCGTTGGCCAAGCCTTCAACAAAGTTTTGTTCGGTGGAAACGATGATAGCACTCTCGTCGGCCACTTCTTCAGGTATTCCCCCGCGATTCGTGGCGATGGTAGGCAGTCCCATAGCCTGAGCTTCCAGTACGGTAGTTGGGAAGGGATCATCCCATACCGACGGAATGACGGCAACATCCGCCAACTGTAGGTAGTCAGGCATATTCTGGTAGGGAACAAAGCCGGTAAAAACAATACGTTCCTTGATAGTAAGAGCCTTCTCTTTTAGTGAGCATACGAAACCGTCTTCATTTGAGGCATTGCCAAAAAAGGTGCTGCCAAGAATCATTAGTTTGATATTGGACAGGTCTGTCAATAGCAACATCGCCTCAATAAGTTTGTCGATACCCTTGTCTTTATTGAGTCGTCCGCTGAATATGAGCACAAAGTCGGTATCAGAAAACCCAAGTTCTTTTCTGCTTATTATCGGATCCTCTCGTCGGGTAAAGTTCTGCAAGTTGATGCCGTTATAGACAGTCATCGTTTTACTATCAGTCTGTACGGGGATGCTTTCGACTCTCTGTTTGATATAATCTGATACAGTTATCACTTTGTTCAGATGTTGATATATATCCTTCGCTTGTGGTAAAGTGCTATTCAGCAAATCGTTGTGAAGGTGGAGAATAAGATTAGAGATGCCACGTTGCGACAGCTTACAGACATAGCCAGGACGATTCTCAAGGACGATGCAGTCGTAGTGCTCTTTGCGCAGGTGTTTGTATGCCTGTTCGAAGAAGTATTCAATGAAATAGTTGTAGTATTCATTCGGATGTAATAATTGATGGATTTTTCTGAATACTTTGGCTATGAAACTGCTGGTGTTAATATAGCAATAGTGATTGACATCTGACTTAACGGCAGGATACTTTTCTACATCAGGATGCCATACACTATAGACCGTAATGTTGTGTAGGCGGTGCTGCTGGTTGTATTCCAGATAGAAATCAATAAGATTCTCTACTGCTCCTCCTTGCACGGCAGGAACAGGCAGTATACCGGATGTTAGTATTGCTATCTTCATGTCATTTTTGGAATGTTAGTTTACACAATATGTGGTATATTGCCGGTTTTCTTGCAACAAAATACTTCATACCCTTGGTGCTTACAAACATGATGAGGAAATAGAACACCATCAGGCAGGGGAAGATAATGACGCCATAGCCTAAAAGCGTAGCCCACGAGTTGACGTAATAATCAATGAAGGCATGTTTCAGGAATAAAGAGAAGACGGTAAACACCCCAAAGATACCATAATAGGTTGTCATGGGTTTCCAAAACTCCCATACGCTCTTGTGAAAACCTTCAGAGAATAGATAATAGGGTTTCCAAAAGACGTTAAAGTAGAAAACACTGATGATTTTTCCCAGCAAAATACCCGCAATGCCGAAGAAAGGAGCCAATGCGAGAGTTACTGCAAGGTTAATGATAAGTTCCGTCCACGAAGTCCATACATCACCATAAAGTCCTGATGCTCCTACAAACATATATACTGTGGCATATTGCAGTCGCAAGAAGAGATTGAAGATGAGAAGATAGACAATAGTCAGGCTGAGTTGGAAACCGCCTCCTAACCAGCACGTAATAGTTGGCTGGATGAATAGGATAAGTGGGAAAATAACGGCTCCCATAATAAAGAAACGTGTGGCAGTCATCTCCCAGAATACTTTCATGATGTGTTTCTCGTCACCTTCAGCCAATAAGTTTCCAATGCCGGCACTCATACCGTCTGCCAAGATGTTGACTAAATAGATGATTTTGTTGAGAATAATCGTGTAGTTGCCGTAGAATGCCACTTGTGTGACAGAAACGAATGTACCGACCAGTATCTCGTCACTACGATTGAGGATGAAATCCTTGATTTTCAGAATGAAGACTTGGCGGGTCTTCTTCAGCACTTCTGGATAGCGCTTCAGGTTCTCGCGACCTGCTTTGAGGTTAATCTCCAGCCAGGGATAGAGCTGACGGATGCGGATGTTGAAGACGATGATGCCGATGATGGTGAATATCAGGCCCACGACGACCCACAGCCACAGATTACGATAGTAGTAGGCCAGCAGAATCTGTGTGAGGCTCTGTACGATGTTAATAGTCTGGAAATAAGCCTGTACCAGATACTGTTTCTGGTTGGCGCTGACCAACAGTTGCTTGAAGTTGAAGACGTAGGCAGACACCGTTGTCGCCAGAAACGAATAGAAGGCGAAATAGACCAGCGGCAGCCCTGTACCCAGATTTCCGAACCACCAGGGGAAGAACAGGCTGACCACGATGCCGCAGCTACCGATGACCAGTCCGATGCAGCGGTATAGGAACGCCAGCATCGACATCACCTCGTTGATCTTCTCGTGGTTGTCCTCTTGCAGCGGCTTGTAAAGGAAATAGACGATGCTAGTGCCTATGCCTAGCTCAGCTACGCTGAGGAACGACATAATGTTCATCAGCATGCCTGTCAGTCCGATGAACTCAGCACCCAGACAGTCGAGGAATATCTTTCGGGAGAAGAAAGCTAGGAACAAGGAGAGGATGTAGAACACCATCCCCACCTTAATATTCATCACACTTCTATGTACTCTTTCTCCCATGTTCCTATTGCTACATTATTGCAAATGTAATTATTATATTCGTAATAAAATATTTTATAAGCTCATATTTGGTATTTTTTAACAATTTGTTTCCTGACAGGGGACAGACCCTGCGTCAGCTATTTGGTATCAGATTTACACTTTTTCTATAGAAAGTAACGGGAATGTTTAAAAAATTTTGTACCTTTGCAGTTCTCACTGTCCAATAGGGCAGTGGTTTTTTATGTCAAACAAAGTAATAATTTTTTTAAACAATTAAAAATCAATGATTAACAAAGAAACAAAGATTGACCTGAAGAAGGCGATGGTGAAAAAAACGTGAGTGAAACAGAGTTGGCCGAGAAGTTGGGCTTCAGTCGCCCTTATCTGAATGCCATAGCTTGTGGTAAGAAGAATGTTACCATAGCCCAGTTGGAACGTATAGCAGGAGCTCTAGGCATGGTACTCCACATAGAATTTGAAGATATTTCCTGAAGACTGTTACCTCTATTAACCCCACAGGTTTCTATCTAGCGCAGCGACCCAAAGTCGTTGCGCTTTTTCTTGTCTATCCACTTGATTTTTAGTACCTTTACATCACGAAAAGCTGGCTTTGATAACGAAAACAAAAACGAAAACCAAAAGGAGTATGACAGAAAAAGAGAAAGAGTACAGACAGGAGCGGATAATTCGCTCGCTGACACAGTGTAACCTGCTGACGATAGGGTGTAAGACGACGGGACAAGTGGCCAGAATGCTGGGCATGACGGCAAAGGAGTTGTACCGAGAACTGAAGGAACGGAGCATCCTGTTCAAGAGTGACGGTGTATGGATGTTGGAGGCCGAATATGCGTTCCAGAATCTGTTGCGCTACAGATATACGTTGTTCTACACGCTGCTGGGGGAAGAGAAGGTCCGCGTGTATCCAGTGTGGACGGAGCAGGGTGTCGAGTTCTTAAGAAACGAATTGCAGTGAGTATTTTAAGAAACGAATTAGCGTGATAAACCATCATTTTTTTAAGAAACGAATTTGAATAATTAAAACGAATTTTATCCACGAATTATCCTAATTATCTTTTATTTTAATTAGTATGAAGAATGAAGAAACGAAACAGGTGGAGGGGGAGTTGCAGACATCGGGTGGGGCGGTGACGCTGAGCCCGCTGCAGCTGGCGCTGGAGAACCTGAGGATTACTGCCGACAAGCAACTGCCGAAAATGGACTTCCTATTCCAACTGTTCGACAAGCCGTGTTTTCCAAGGGGGGAACTGGTGGCGATAACGGGTAAGGCGAAGTCGGGTAAGACGTTTGTTACCTCGATGCTGATAGCATGCTGCACCATACGTGACGTACTGTCGTTCCATCGCAATGACGACAATCCCTTGCGTGTGTTGTGGTATGACACGGAGCAGAGCGACGAATCGACACAGGACATATTGAAGAACCGCATCATGAAGATGCAAGGAGGGGCTGCGGAAGAGGCCGCAATTGACGTGTTTAACGTGCGTTCGGTGTCGTGGAAGGACCGCAGGAAGCTGTTGCTGGAGGCGGTGGCACAATACGGCCCTGACCTGGTCATCGTGGATGGTATCCGCGACCTGGTGAACGACATCAACGACGGCATCCTGGCGCAGGAGGTGATGGAGGAACTGTTGCATGTGGCTGCCGCCAGCAAATGCTGTATTGTCTGCATCCTGCACCAGAACAAGGGCTCGGAGGATCATAACCTGCGAGGGTGGATAGGTACGGAGCTGATGAACAAGGCCTTCGAGGTGTATGCCTGCGAGAAGATGATGCCACAACGTATCTTCAAGGTGGAGCAGACGCTGACGCGAAAGTACGACATCGAGCAGACGCTCTATTTCGAGGTGGACCAGCAGGGCCTTCCCCGGCTTACAGTCGTGCCCGTAGTTAATGGTGGCGGTGACGACAAGGAGCGCCTGCAGCCTCTGAATCGTGAATATATCATCACAGAGGAGGACGGCAGCTGGCGATTTGATACGCAACGACTGTTTCTAGATGTCTTCAGTGGTCGCGAGGAGCTTTGCGGTAGCGAGCTGCGCAGTCTTGTCATGCAGCAGTCTGGCATCTCCGTGCCGTTTGTCTATAACCGCGTGCTGAAAGAAGCTATCGAAAACGGACACGTACAACGTAGCACCAATGGTCACAATACCATCTACCGTCCAGCCCCCTTCTGAGGCCACCCCCTCTTATATCTGTCCCCTTATAGGGGACTTAGATATGAGGGGGGCCTCCGAACCCCCGCAGAAATTATGGCAGCAACGGGAGTCCCCGGACAGTCTGTTCTGCTGGGCTGTGGTCAGCAACGGCTACCTGACCGAGGAGCAGATGCAGCGGGCCGCACAGCGCTACCACCTAGGACGGTCGAGGGACGGTGGCGTCATCTTCTGGCAGATAGACACACTGGGGCAGGAGTACGACGGCAAGATTATGTACTACCGGTCCGACTGCCACCGCGACCACGGACGCCATCCGCAGTGGGTCAGCAACCTGCTGAAATGCCAGTTCCTGAAGCAGTTCCCAGAGATGGAGGTATGGATGCCGGCACCCTGCCACTGCCTGTTCGGCACGCACCTCTTAACTCTCGCAGATGGCGCAGATAACGCAGATAATATCGCCGTAGTGGAGGCGGAGAAGACGGCGGTGATCATGTCGGAGCACTATCCGCAGTACTTGTGGCTGGCAGCGGGTGGACTGACGGAGCTGACGGCACAGAAGCTCTTTCCGCTGCGCGGCCGACGGGTCATTCTCTTCCCCGATACCGACCCTGACTGCAAGGCCTACACCCATTGGTGGACTGTTGCCCAGGAGGCGCACCGCCTGTACCAGCTCGACATCACCGTCAGCTCGCTGCTGGAGCGCCGGGCGACACGGGAGCAGAAAGAAGCGAAAATCGACCTCATCGACTATTTATTTTAATTTTATTTCCATGAACAAACCGAAGTACAATCCAGAGATGCAACTGTCGGAGCACTTCCGACTGAAAGAGTTTATTGACAGCCCGAAGGCCGACAGCCTGGGCATTGACAACCGACCGGACTGGGAGGCAGTGATTAACCTGAGAAACCTGTGCCGAGAGGTGCTGGAGCCTCTGCGACAGCATGAGGACCATCCCATACATGTCAACAGCGGCTACCGCTGCATGGAGCTGAATGAGGCGGTGCATGGCGTGGGCGACTCGCAACACCTGCGTGGCGAGGCTGCCGATCTGCATCTGCCCGACGTGGCAACAGGACGCCGGTGGTATAAGTTCATTGTCGAGAACTTGGACTTTGACCAGCTGCTGTTTGAGTATCGTCGCACGGGTGTCCGCTGGCTGCATGTCTCGTGTCGCCGTGACCGCACGCGCAACCGCCACATGGCCATTCCCAACTTCCCTGCCAGATGACGTGTAAGTGTTGTGGACGAGAGTTGCCGCCGACGAGTTTCGAGCGGTTCAAGACCGGTACCTACCGGAAGATGTGCTGGCAGTGCCGCTGGGCGCTGAACGGCAAAGGAGTAAGAAGGCGCAGCATGCTTCGTGAATGATAGTGTTTTCGGAGCGCACGGAACTGGATGGTTGCTTGGCAACCACCCAGTTTTTTTGTACCTTTGTATTGTGAAAAGAGAAACGGCCTCTCACTGATAGCAAAACGCCGTTCCTCTGCACGAGAAAGGCCGTTTCTCTGAAAGCAACACGCTTAACCCCTTAAACCTTTAAACTTTTAAGCCTTTAAAACATTACAATTATGGGAACAATTCAAATCAAGAAGATTGAGCGCACAGTGACTGTGGGCAAGTTGAACGAACAGCGCCAGAAGGTGCAGAAAACCTATGGCAAGATTATCTATCGCGGCACACTGAAGCTGACCGACATGGCGGAGCACATCATGAAGCACGGCTCTGTGTACACCGAGGATGTAGTGATTGGTGTCATCACCAAGCTGAAGAACTGTCTGCAGGAGATGCTCGCCGACGGCTACAAGGTGAAGCTGGACGGCATAGGTACGCTTTACCCCGTGCTGAGCTCAGAGGGTGTGGCTGATGCCAAGGACTACAGTCCCTCAGAAAACGTCACCCGCGTAGGCATCTCGTTCCTGGCCGACCAGGGCAAGAAGTCGCTCTTCAAGGCCCGCAACATGCGCAACGACGTGAGCCTGAGCACCAAACTGTACAACGAAATGACTGGCGAAGAGGAACTCACCCCCAATGCAACGCCACACTCTCAAGGAGAGAACCCCTCTCCTAGCGGCGAGGGGAGCGGTAACACTGGCAGCGGCAACACAGGTGGCGGTAACACCGGAGGTAACGGCGGAGGTGGTGACGAACCGGGCGGGGACGGAAATGACCAGAATTGATGTCTGATGTAAGATGGCTGAGGGCTGATGTCTGAGGACTGAGGCTCCAGCCTCTTGAAACCAAAACTTGAAAGTATGAAGAAGAATAGTATTGTAGAGATTGTGGTGAAGGTAGTAGTAGCCGCACTCACAGCGTTCCTGACAGCGGTGACGACGACGTCGTGTACAGGCTATGGACCGTTTTAGAATGAAAGATGAAGAGAACGAATAATGGGGACCGAAAGTCCCCATTATTCGTTTATTTCTTTTTCCCCTCCTCGTGGTCGTGGGTGGTGTGAATGAAGTCGGTGTTCTTGCGGTCAATCTTGAGGATGTTGAGCACCATCTTCCAGACGAGCTTGGGCAAGGACAGTATCTTGCCGAAGACGGAGTGACTGCGCAACTGCTTGGGTGTAGAGACGTAGAGCGACAGGCAGATGAACAGGAACAGAAGCCACCACTTGATATACCAGTTGAGGTCGAAGATGAGGCAGAATAGGGTCATCATGAAGGCCATGCCAAAGGCACCTACCACCAACATGGAACGTGGAATGAGGGCCTGCTGGAAGGTCTTGTCGATATAGTCGATGTTGCCGTCGAGGATGGCCTTGGGCACGTAGGGCAACAGCGAGAAGAGACTCTGTATCTGGGCGGTCATCCAGCGCAGACGCTGCTTCTGGAAGTTGTCCTTGTTGGAGACCTTCTCATCATAGACGTGGATGGTGGGCTCGTAGTGGATGTGAATCTTCTGGCGCAGCAGCAGGGCTTCGAGCTCGCGGTCCTCACCGGCTGTAGAGAGTTTATACACGTTCTCCTTGAACCAGCTGAAGCGGAAGCACATGCCGGAACCGATGAGTGCTGAGGAGAGACCGATGCGGTTGTGGGCCTTGCGGAAGAGGGTGTTGTTGATTTCCTCGCTGACACCATCGAGCACGGCAATGTCGTTGTTCGAGTTCTTGGCGCAGCGGTGACACTGGATGGCCTCGTAGCCCTTGTTGCAGACCTCGTTGAGGTTGGCCAGGAAGTCGGACTCCACCACGTTGTCGGCATCGAGGATGACCACATAGTCGTAGTCGCCCTTGACCTGCTGCAGGGCATACTGCATGGCCTTGGCCTTGCTACTCTTCTCGAAAACAGGTTGCAGGAGGGTAATAGGCAACTTAGCCAGCTCCTCGTTGGTCTCTGGCTTCATGTGGTCGGAGATGACGGCCACGTGGAAACCTTTATAGGGATAGTACTGTCCCAGAAAGGTCTGTACGGAGTTGACGATGACGCGGTCTTCGTTGTAGGCAGGATAGAGCACGAGGAAGGTGAACTGTCGTGGCTCGCGCATAGCACGGAGTTGTCCCTCCAGATAGGCGGAGAGCGGTGACACGGGTTTCTTCCACAGCATGGAAACCAGCGCGAAGAACAGAATGTAAGCACCAGATGCTGCCAACAGCAACCAGAGGAATATCTCGAGGATATGCAGAATAGTCCAAATCATAATCTTTTATAATATAAGGTGTTATGGAGTTATAGTTTCTTGTTAATAATCTTTTTCAGTTTCTTGCCGAAACGTGTCCTCGACAGGACGGATGTCATCAGGATGACGGGAATCATGAAGAACGTGCGGTCCCACTTGTCGTCAACCAGATAGTTGGGTGTGGCCAGTGCGAAGATGAAGAGCACGATGGCAAACAGTGCCCACCACTTGATGGCCAATGTGAAGTAGATGAAGGGCATGATGACACCCATGACGATGATGATGGCCATCATCAGCATACGGGGAAGCAGCATCCACTGCAGAATCTTATCGACGAGGTCGTAGTGGCGTTCGATGATGGCACCAGGCAGATAACGAATGTTACGCAGAATGGTGGCCAGATGCGACAGCAGCCAGCGGCTACGCTGACGGTTGAAGTCCTCGGCACTACGGGTCTTCTCGGAGAACACCATGATGTCGTCGAAGTAATCTACGAAGATGTGCTGGCGCAGCAGGCGCGACTCCAGCTCCTTATCGTCCCAGGTGGTGTTGGTCGTCATGATATTTGCCTTAAACCAGTTGAAGTCGAAGGCCATAGCCGAACTGGCAGCAGCTGCCGAGAGTCCCAGCGCGACGTGACCACTACGGAAGATGGAGTTGTTGATTTCCTCGAAGATAGCACTCAGACGGGCCGCAACGGTATCGCGGTTCTGGGAGAGCATGTGACACTGGATGGCCTTGGTGCCTGCGGCCTCGTAAGCCTCGTTGAGCTGCTCCAGGAACTCTGGTTCGACAATGTTGCCAGGGTTGAGCACCACGGCGATATCGTAGAGTTTGAACTGTGGCAGGTTGTTGATAGCCAACTGTAGGGATTTGGCACGTGAGCTCTTCGTGAAATTAGGTGTCAGCAGCGTAATGGGCTGTTGGGCCAGACGGAAATTGCTCATCTCGTCGAGTTGGTCGGCAATGACCGTCACGTCGAAAAGACGTTGCGGATAGGTCTGTCCCAGAACGGAACGTACCGTCTGTAGGGCACTGGCTCCGTTCTTGTAGGCTGGGATAAAGATGATGAAACGGTTTTCTAAGCGGGTCTTGGGTACCTCATGATGACGACCGAACATGGAGGCCATGGCAAAGATTCCCATATACACCACCGTCATACAGACGAAGATGAAGAAAATCAGATCACTATAGTATAATATATCCCAGAATTCCATGTCTTCAGAGTTTTATGAAATGCCAAAGTCCCCGCAGGGTAGCCCACGCCAAATCGAAACGTCGCTGCAACAGATTCTTCAGGATTGCCTTGCCACCGGCAACGAAGAAGAGATAGAGGTAGGACAGGTAACGCCAGGGCAGGGGACTGTTACGTTTGGTCAGGAGCAGACGGTTGCGCGTAATATAATAGGTGCGCAAGGGACTCTCCTGTCCCGTAGCCTGACTCTCCTTATGGTAGATGGTGCTGGCGGGTTCATACCAGATGGTGTAGCCAGCACGCTGAATCATCATCGACCAGTCGAGCTCCTCGTAGTAGAGGAAGTAACAGGTGGGCATCATGCCTGTCTTCTCGATGACCTCACGGCGGACCATCATGGCGGCACCATGACCGTAGGGCGTCGGGTGGGGCGTGTCGTACTGACCGTAGTCCAACTCATTGAAACCAATGGAGCTGTTGCGCAAAGTAACGCGTGAAAGGGGCGTGAAGCCGGCATACTGGATAGGATGCTGTCCCCAGGCGAAGCGAATCTTCGGACACACCATGCCTATCTTCGGGTCAAACTCAAAACGCTCAACCAGATGACGAAGTTCGGGCATCATACCGTACTTCGAGTTCTTGACAGGATCATCCGGAAGAGACAGCAGCGTGTCGTTATTGATGAAATAGAGGTATTTGCCACTGGCGGCCTCGATACCGAGGTTGTTGCCACCGGCAAATCCCAGATTCTTATTGCTACGGATGACTTTCACCTGTGGGTAGCGCTGTTCGATGACAGTGGCCTCGTCCTGACGGGAAGCATTATCTACCACGATGACCTCTAACGACTTGTCGTCTAGAGGTAACGTGTCCATCAGTTCACAGGTGTCTTTCAGCCCATTGTAGTTGATGGTGATGATAGATATTATTTTTTCTTCTGTCATTTGTCAATTGCAATTTAGATTAAACTCTCTTGGCTTCTTTCTTTGCCAGCTTCAGGCGTTTCTTCTCTGCCTCTAAGGCCAATTGCTCTTCTTCATAGACAATCCAATCCTTTTCAAGATATGGAAGCACATAGACGATGGCAAGGCCTCCGTAGAAAATAAGACAGTTGGGGAACTGCATGAGCACCTGATTACCGTAACCTCCTAACTGTTGCGATATCATGGCACAACAGAACCCCGCTCCAATGCCTCGTAGAGAAGGACTCTTCAATACAAAGAACACGATGCGGCAGGCACCAAAGACCATGATGATGGTGCTGATAATGAATACTGTGAGACCGATGACACCTGTATGTATCCAGATGAAGACATACTCGGAGTCAGGTGCTACGGTTGCCATAAAGGTATATTTATTGTTGGCAGGCACGTTCCTAAAACCTACGGCCATGCCAATTCCCCATGGTGCCTCGGCTAAATATTTCTTCATGGCAGCCTGATTGATAGAACGTACGTTGGCGGAAGCATCGTTCTTGTCGAAGGCAGAACGCATACGACGTATCTGCTGGTTTCCGTTACCTATCGTTGTGAATGCCAGAATGAATGCAAAGATAGAGAACACGGTTATGACTGGAACGGCTATCTTGATGGACTTAGAAAGAAAGACGTAAGCCATAATGCCCGCAGCGAGACAGACAATGGCCGTACGTGTTCCAGATGGGAATACTGCCCATACGCTTGCAAGACCGGTTATCAGGAAGAAGTACTTGTATTTCTTGATTTTGGCAGTGATGCCAAAGATGAGGAATGCAACGGCTGTAGAAGCCGTTCCAATACCACAGTTTGCTGCATCGTTATAAAAAGAGAAATAACGTATGAGCGTTCCACCTTGCAGCACATGGGTTAGGCTGCCTGCACCAAAAAGCCATGAACTCTCTTTGGGGGTAAGTGACATATACTTTTGTTTCCAAATCCAAAAGGCAGACAATAGTGCTAAGCACCCCCATACAACCATGTACTTATGAAGTCTTTGAGGAGAGGAAATGTATATAGAAAAAATTAAAAAGGCATATAATATCTGGAAAGCCAAAGAACGGGCTGTCGTGTACCATGCTCCAACATCAATACCTATACCGCAGGTGTCGTTTAATACCTCTAATACACATAATGCTACCCATAGTAATATTCCCAAAAGCATCAGATTGAGTGCACGCTCGAATTTCGAGTTCTGGACATCGATAATGGCTAAGACAAGCAACAGAATCTCCAGCATCTCATTGGGGAGAGAAAGAGGAATCGGTACATACATTCCATGCCACATGATAAAGAAGTTGACGACAATCAAAATCCAGAAGATAAGCATGGACTGTCGGAAGGTGGAGACAACGAAGACGATGACGAGCGGCAATAGACAGATAGCCGCAAAAACGGGAAGACCGGCGGTTACAAGTTCGTACATCGCAAGCAAAAACAGGAGAAAGAGTACTGATACTCTTCCTCCTTTTTCTTTTGCGTATGTTGTAACCGTCAGTTTGTTCATCATAGGGCGTGTTCGTTTTCTGTAGCTGTCAGTCCTAACTGAGACATACGGTAAACGAAGTTGTTGAACTTCGTGTAAGGCGGTAGCTGTCCGACGAACTCCTCGACAGCATAACGACTAGCTTCGGTCAAATACATGTAGAGCGTGTTCTTGTGCTCTTCGTCCAACATGGCCTGCACCTCCTTGAGGGCTTTTTGGTCTACATCCTTCCAAGTACGGTTAGCACGCGTCACCATCATATTAATGGTACCCATATTCAATAGGGCAGGAGAGATGGAGTAATCGTCAAGGTTAGGATACTCGATGATGGCAATCTCGTCAGGGAGAATGTCGGGGCATAGATCCTTGATGTCCTTAGCCAGGATGAACTTGCTGTCTTCAGCCAGGAAATCTTCATCGTAGGTAAGACGGCGTACCTGCAGACCAATGGATATCCAGTAGTTCTCCAACTCCTGAGCAATATAACTCTTGCCATTGCCAGAGTCTGTAGAGAGAAGGTTGAGTACATTCTGCTGGCCTTCCTTGAAGTTTGGCAGCAGGGCCTTGCTCAACTGTTTCAGAGCCATATCGGCAATAGTCTTGTTGAAGCGGCGATAGCGCAGACTGCTCTCCTGTGGGAAACAGCCCATGACGGGTATCTCGGTGATACGCTCTGAACGCATGCGGTCGCGCAGAGTGCGGTCGAGCATTTCGATAATCAGGAAATAGAGCGTGGTAAGCGCAAAGGTAAGAATGAAAGCTCCCAACAGTACCATCAGACGGTTTGTGGGCTGTGCATTCAATGGGAACATTGGCGGATTAAGTACACGCAGGGTAGCTGTTGACATCTGCAGATTGCGTTGGCGCATACGGGCTGCATTGAGGGATTTGAGCATCTCCATGTAGTTACCTTCAATGAATCCGATATGGCGTGACTTACGGTCTAGCGTAGCACCGATAGGTGCGTAGAAGAGATACTGTTGGTCCAGATTAGTCTTCATAATATCGGTGGCAGTCATCTCGGCCTTGGTCTTCTCCAAAAGCAATAACTGCTCCAACCAACGTCCTAACATGTCTTGCGCTTTCACACCAGTCTCTGTGCTGAACGTTGCAGCCTCAATGTCTCGTGTCAGTTGGTTAACACGTCCCGTAGCACGCTGCAAATCGCGTTGAGCCTTAGCAAGTTCTTCTTGTGACTCGTTATTGTTGCCACCACCCTCACTGCTCATCAGACGGAGGTTGGAGATGCGTGACTGGATACGCGAGATGTCACGAACCTGATTGGTGAACTCCTTGTTCGAACGAATGATCTGTGCACGGTTGCCTAACTGACGCTCCAAATAGTCGAGCAATGCCTTGGCAGTGGTGTAGTTCATCAACTGGTCGTTACGGAAATTCTGTTGCTGCATTTCAAGTACTGTGAGCTGTTTTGTTTGCTCTGGGTAGTTGATGACTTTCTTGGAGACATTATAGCGGATAAGGTCATCCTCGGCATTAGTCAAAATGCGATACAAACGAGCCACTTCACGTTCAAAGAACTTGATGACGTTGCTGGTCTCACCATAACGCAACTGCTGATACTGGCGAGAGAAAACATCATTCAAAATGTCTAGGGTGTTAAAAGCAATTCCTGCATCGTTGGCTGAATAGCCAATATCAATAATATCACTTTTCTCCAATTGGAGTACTTTCAATCGACTGGTAATCTTGTTAATGCCGAAGTAAGGGTGAGAATTGAGCAAGCCAAAGAGGAAATTGTCCTGTGAGGGCTTTTCGTAGGCCTTCAGGTTGGCATAGGTTGCCGACTCACTGTTGTGATTGATAAGTCCCTTGACATCAGCAGGAACCGTGGCACTCAATTGGCGGAAATGTTCGGCAGAGATGTAGTTATTGTCCTTGTTGGGATTACCATACATCATACAGCGGGCAAACAAGCGCAGAGACACCTCGTGGATGGTGTTGTCGGTAGTGATAATCAACATCAGGTTGGTGATGTTGGTCTGCGAGTTACCGCCAGCAGCACCTGTTCCGCCTTCAATGTTGTAACCGGTAATCATACCTGTATAGATGGTGGTATTGGTATCGTAGATGCGCTCCATGTCGCGGGTTGAAATCCATGCAACGATAAGCGCAATCATCGGTAAGATGACTAAATACCAACGTATCTTATAGAGGAAACGAACAAAATATCTAAACAAATCCATATTGAGTGCGTGTTATTGGTTCTTATTTTTTTTGACGAGCTGCCTTGCGGATGGCCTTTCTTTCGGCCTGTTCCAGTTGGCGATAGCGCTTGTCCTCTTCGGCAACAGCTTTCTTGATGTTCTTGGCAACTTGACGATTCTGTTTGCGGATGGCTTTCTCTGACAACTGTTCGTCGTCGAGGGTGATATCCGTTGTCGTATTGGTCAGGATAGGTGTGTGTGATAACAACTCCAGTGTGATGATATCTGTAGTAATTGCAATCTGCATCTCCTGATACTTGCCGACAACATCTACCTCATACAATTTTGTATTGGCAAAATTTTCAATGGTCATATTGCCTTGGTGGAAATCCTCTTGGTTCAAAGCACCAGCACCCTGATAGATAGCGGCACCCTCACTGAGGGTCTTTAGTGTTACAAGGTTGTTGGTGATCCTGATATACAGGGTAGCGATACTCTTTTTAAGTTCGTCAAAGGCAATATCTTTTTCTATACGAGCCTTGTCAACCTCTAATCTCTTGCGTTTTATGGCGGCTGTCAGGTCGAGAATGTCCTCCAACGGTATGCTGACGTTGACACCCACGTTCCAGTAGCTCTGCTCGTTGCCTTGGTACTGATAAATGGTGGTATAGCTCTGTGTACTGTTATTATTGCCCCACATGTCGGTCTTACCATAGCTGTAGCTGGCATGACCATAGACATAGGAGAAAATGTGACGCTTTTGCTTGGCCACCTCTGCCTGAGCAATCTCTTGGGCTTTATTCAATGACAGAATCTGCGGGTTCTGCTTAGCATTCTCGTAGAGCACAGCCAAAGGCGGCAGGTGGAATGTCGAGAAATTGATGGTTGTATTGTCGCTGGAGTCAAAGAAACCAGCGCTGATACCGCTATTCTCATATTGTGCATAGCTTGCAGTAGCGATCGCGGCAAATATCGTCGTAAGCAAAAGATTTCTCACACCGTTCATAGGCAATCGTTGGTTAAACATTTCCTTTCTGCTTGAAGGCAAAGAAAGTCCTCAGGATAATCTTCATATCCAGCAGGAAATTATAAGTTTGTCCATAGGTGATATCTAACTGCTTGCGTTCCTCAGCCGACATCGTACCGCCACGACCACGCTCCTCAACCTGCCAAAGACCAGTCAGACCAGCAGGAGCCATGAAGCGGTCGATGCTGGAGTCAGCAGTCAGTTTCTCAGCCTCGTAGAGTGGCAACGGACGGTTACCTACGATAGACATGTCGCCCTTGAGGATATTGAACAACTGTGGTAGCTCGTCGATGCTGTATTTGCGGATAAACTTGCCAACCTTGGTGATTCGAGGGTCGTCTTCAATCTTGATGAAGGCATTGTTGATTTCCTCTTCCTTCTGCTTATTGAAGTCGCTCTCAGCAACCACGAAGTCGTCGCCAACCAACATGATTTCCTCATCGCTAATCATCATCTCCGACTCCATACCCATATTCATCATGGCCATCTCTGCCTGATCACCCAATGGTGCAGTGATGGTTGATTTGGGCTCTTCAGCCTCTGGGTCCTTATACTGGTTGTGCTCCTTGCTCAGCTCTTTCAGCTGGTGCTCAGCATCGACATACATGCTGCGGAACTTCAAGAAATCGAAGATAGAATAGTTAGTACCTACACGCTTTGAACGGAACAATACAGGACCCTTACTCTCCATCTTGATGGCTATCGCCGTAATGATGAAGATGGGGGAGAGAATGATAATAGCCAATGTGGCTACTACGATATCGAAAAGTCTCTTCCAGATGGGAATCTTGAATTTTAACATGCCACGTTTGGGAACCTCGTTAGAGAATAAGATGTTCTCGCGGTCAGAGATGAACTGTATCTTCTTGTTCAACTCCGTAACGGACGCCTCATAATGGATGGTGTCGTTGATACCGCATTTGACATAGATGTTTCGTTCTTCCTCTGTCATCGTGTCCGTCATTAAGACGATATACACGTTACGACATTTCTTGCGTAAATAGGTAATAGCGGTAATGTCTTCATTGCGGACGTTACGTTCAAAGAACACCAAGAAGTGCTCGTTGGAGACGTGCGGTGTACATATCTGGGCAGCATCCTTGTAGGCATTGGTCATGCGGACCAACTGTCCTGGTATGTATCTCAGACGTTCTTGTGTCTTAAGATTATTTCCTAAGTATACAACACCTATCATGCAAATCTACAATTTGACAATATTCAATTTACGTTTTGTCTCTATACCTATTATAATAATTAAAAGGGTATATTAATTGGGAAGAATCTTCTTAACACGGATTTTCAACTCCATGGGGTTGAAAGGCTTGACGATGTAGTCCACAGCACCAATCTCCAGCAGACGGATACGCTCGCTGGTAGAGTCCTCGCTCGACAGCATGATAACGGGGATGTGACGGAATAGCTCGTTCTGCTTAATCCACTCCAGGAAATCATCACCACGCATACCCGGCATACGGATATCGGAGATGATGAGGTCGGGCGTATTGCCTGCCTGAAGCCATTTCACACCTTGTAAACCATCGGGCAACCACTGTACGTCGTAGTCACTCATGAGATAGATAGAGAGCACCTTTGCGATGGTCTCTTTGTCGTCAAGTATCAGTATTTTCTTTTTCATAAATCAAACAAACCTTAGCTAATTGTTGTTTTTCTATTCTGCAAAGGTATGGAAAATTTTTTAATTGTAGTCAAATAATGATAAAAAAATATTGAAAATCTGTAAAAAAGTTGGTTTTTAAAGATTATTTGCAGAATTTTGTAGTGCGAAAACGCATATATACAGATAAAAAACATCATAATACTATTATCAACAATGGCAAACAGGTATTTATTAGGTTTCGATGTTGGCAGCTCGTCTGTCAAGGCATCGCTCGTGAATGCAGACAGTGGAAAATGTGTAGCAACAGCGTTCTATCCGGAGAAGGAAGCACCCATTATGGCTGTTAAGGCAGGATGGGCTGAGCAGGACCCTCAGATGTGGTGGGACAATGCCAAGTTGGCACTTAAGAAGATTATGGCCGATGCAGGGGCTACGGCCGATGACGTGAAGGCTATCGGTATCTCTTACCAGATGCACGGTCTGGTATGTGTCGATAAGGACCTGAAGGCACTGCGTCCTTCTATCATCTGGTGTGACTCGCGTGCTGTTCCCTATGGTGAGAAGGCATTCAATGAGTTGGGTGCCGACCAGTGTCTGAGTCACCTGCTGAACTCTCCTGGTAACTTCACTGCTGCTAAACTGGCGTGGGTGAAGGAGAACGAGCCTGAGACCTATAAGAAGATTTATAAGATTATGCTGCCTGGCGACTACATCGCTACGCGCCTTTCTGGCGTGGCTAATACAACGGTAAGTGGTCTGTCTGAGGGTATGTTCTGGGACTTCAAGAACAACCAGGTGGCTGATTTCCTGATGAAGTACTATGGCTTCGACCAGTCACTCATTGCAGACATCGTGCCTACCTTCAGCGTACAGAGCGAGGTTTGTGCCGAGGCCGCTGCAGAGTTGGGCTTGAAGGCAGGTACTCCTATTACTTACCGTGGTGGTGACCAGCCTAACAATGCTTTGTCACTGAATGTGCTCAATCCTGGTGAGATTGCAGCTACTGCAGGTACCAGTGGTGTTGTCTATGGTGTGCTGGGCGACGTCAACTACGATCCGAAGAGCCGTGTCAATACCTTTGCTCACGTAAATCATACTGCTGAGCAGACACGTCTGGGCGTGCTGTTGTGTATTAACGGTACGGGTATCCTGAACGCATGGACACATCGTAACATTACACCAGAGATTGGTTATGCAGAGATGAACGACCTGGCTGCTCAGGCTCCTATTGGTAGCGAGGGTGTCACCGTCATTCCATTTGGTAACGGTGCTGAGCGCGTGCTGCAGAACAAGGAGATTGGCTGTTCTATCAACGGTCTGAGTTTCAACAAGCACAACAAGTCTCACTTGGTACGTGCTGCCCAGGAGGGTATTGTCTTCTCGTTCTGCTATGGTATGGAAATCATGCAGCAGATGGGTATGGACATCAAGAAGATTCACGCTGGTAAGGCCAATATGTTCCTGAGTCCGTTGTTCCGTAATACACTGGCAGGCGTCAGTGGTGCTACTATCGAGCTCTACGATACGGACGGTTCTGTAGGTGCTGCCAAGGGTGCTGGTATCGGTGCTGGTATCTACAAGGATGCCAACGAGGCCTTTGCTACACTCGACAAGCTGCAGGTTATTGAGCCTGATGCAGCTCATCGTGATGAGTATCTGGCAGCCTATGCCCGTTGGAAGGCTGTGCTGGAGTCTAAGATCTAAGAAGATTCTCCATCATAAAAGAATCGGCAGTGCCAACGTTGGTACTGCCGATTTCTTTATGTGTTGTTTCTTGTCTTGTGCTTATCGGATGAAGAGCAGTTCGCGGTATTTGGGTAGTGTCCACAGACCGTCCTCCACAATCATCTCCAGTTTGTCAATCTCCTTGCGGATAGCCTCCATGTGCGGACAAACGGTGTCGTGGTAGGCAATGGCGCGCTGATGAATGGCGTCGATGCGGTTGGCTACGCGACGAGCTTCTGTCAAATCTTCGACCAGTTGCTCGATTTTCTCTGTGCGCTCTGCAATTTCCTCGATGAGTTTCATATTACGGGCACTGAGACGGTCGGCCTTGTCAGCACTGAACACATCCTTCATGCCTTGCACGTTCTTGATGAGTTGTGACTGATAGTGCGTGGAAACGGGGATGATGTGGTTCATGGCCAAATCACCCAGTACGCGAGCCTCAATCTGTACGGTCTTCACATACGTCTCCCATTTCACCTCGTTGCGGGCCTCCAACTCCTTGCGGTTCATGACCTTGGTGCTCTCAAACATCTTCACCGAAGACTCATCGAGATAATGCTCGAAGATAACGGGACATGACTTCTCGACATCCAGGCCACGCTTGGCGGCTTCCTTTACCCATTCCTCAGAATAGCCGTTGCCGTCGAAGCGGATGGGCTTACAGGTCTTTACATCGTCCTTCAACACTTCAAGAATGGCGGAAATCTTGTTCTCGCCCTTCGCAATCTTTGCATCCACACGCTCCTTAAATGAATTCAGAGCCTCTGCCATAGCTGCATTCAGAGCAATCATGGCACTGGCACAGTTAACGCTGGAACCAGGAGCACGGAACTCGAAACGATTACCCGTGAAGGCAAAGGGTGACGTGCGGTTACGGTCAGTATTGTCGACGATGAGGTCGGGAATCTGTGGGATGTCAATCTCCATGCCTTGCTTGCCCTTCAGGTTGAAGAGCTCGTTCTTGTCCGACTGTTCGATATGGTCGAGCAATTCTGTCAACTGCGTGCCCAGGAAACTGGAGATGATGGCAGGCGGTGCCTCGTTGCCACCCAGACGATGGGCGTTGGTGGCACTCATAATCGAGGCCTTCAGAAGCCCATTATGTTTATAGACTGCCATCAGCGTCTCTACGATGAATGTGATGAAACGCAGATTCTCTTCAGGCGTATTGCCTGGGGCGTGCAACAGTACTCCGTTATCTGCAGAGAGCGACCAGTTGTTGTGCTTACCGCTGCCGTTGATGCCGTCGAAGGGCTTTTCGTGCAGCAATACACGGAAACCGTGGTTGCGAGCCACCTTCTTCATCAGTGACATCAGCAGCATGTTGTGGTCTACAGCCAGGTTGCACTCCTCGAAGATGGGAGCTAACTCAAACTGGTTGGGAGCAACCTCATTATGGCGTGTCTTTACGGGAATGGCGAGTTCAAGGGCCTGAATCTCCAGGTCTTTCATAAAGGCTTGTACGCGGTCGGGGATGGTGCCAAAGTAGTGGTCGTCCATCTGCTGGTTCTTGGCACTTTCGTGACCCATCAGCGTGCGTCCCGTCATTAGTAGGTCCGGACGGGCGGAGTAGAGACCTTCGTCAACCAGGAAATATTCCTGTTCCCAACCCAGGTTGACCTGCACCTTGGTGACGTCGTCATAGAAATACTGGCAGACATCCTTGGCAGCTTTGCCTACAGCATGCAGGGCACGCAACAGGGGAGCCTTGTAGTCGAGCGCTTCACCTGTATAGGCAATAAAGATGGTTGGGATACACAATGTGTCGTCTATGATGAATACAGGACTTGTAGGGTCCCAGGCACTGTAACCGCGAGCCTCGAAGGTGTTGCGGATACCACCGTTGGGGAAGCTGGAAGCGTCCGGCTCCTGCTGTACCAGCAGCTTGCCCGAGAACTTCTCAATCATACCACCCTTACCGTCGTGTTCCACAAAGGCATCGTGCTTCTCAGCGGTACCTTCCGTCAGGGGTTGGAACCAGTGAGTATAGTGCGTCACACCCATCTCCAATGCCCACTGCTTCATACCTGCAGCCACGGCATCGGCTATTGAACGGTCCAGACTGGCACCGTTATCCATCACGTCAATCATCTTGTCGTAGACGTTCTTCGGCAGATAACGATACATCTTCTCCTTATTAAATACGTACTTGCCGAAATACTCCGACGGACGCTCTGAGGGTGCCTTTACGTCGAGGGCACGCTTCTTGAACGCCTCTTCTACTACCTGAAATCTTAAATTGTTTGCCATTATTTCAATTTACAATTTGACAATTTACTATTTATCAATGAAACGGCATGTTAGGTCGTTATAATTCTCTATGCGACGATCTCTAAGGAACGGCCACCAGCGGCGCACTTGTTCCGAACGCTGCATGTCGATTTCAACAATCTTAGTCACTTCTTCAATGATAGGAGCCTCGTAGAGCAATTCGCCTTGTGGACCTGCAACGAACGATGTTCCCCAGAAGGGTACACCATTTTCTTCACCACAGCGGTTAACCGTCACGACGGGAAGCCCGTTGGCCACAGCATGACCACGCTGAACGGTCTGCCACGCCATGCGCTGACGCTCTTGTTCTTGTGGTGTGTCATTGGGGTCGTAGCCAATGGCAGTGGGGTAGATGAGCAATTCTGCCCCCTGCAGTGCCATCAGGCGTGCAGCCTCAGGATACCACTGGTCCCAACATACCAGCACACCTAGCTTGCCTACAGAGGTTTGGATGGGTTTGAAGCCCGAATCGCCAGGAGTAAAGTAGAACTTCTCGTAGTAGCCAGGGTCGTCAGGGATGTGCATCTTGCGGTATTTACCTGCAATGGTTCCGTCCTTCTCCAGCACCACAGCGGTGTTGTGGTACAGACCTGTAGCACGACGTTCAAACAGCGAGGTCACGATGACCACACCCAATTCCTTAGCAAGATTGCCGAAAAACGTAGTCGAGGGACCAGGAACGGTCTCTGCCAAGTCGAAGAGGTTGACATTCTCCTCTTTGCAGAAATACAGTGAGTTGTGCAACTCCTGCAGAACAATGAGTTCTGCGCCTGCTTTGGCCAACTGACGAATCTTGGTAGCCAAGTGGAGCACGTTGGTTTTCACGTCCTCAACGTTGTGCTGTTGTATGATTCCTATCTTCATAGTCTCGTTTTTTTAAAAACAGTGCAAAGGTACAAAATAAAATGAAAAGAGAAAAAATATCGTGTTATTTCTGGTTATTTTTTTTGCCGCTTCCATA
The DNA here is from genome assembly GCA_902772585.1 of uncultured Bacteroidales bacterium. GTDB lineage: Bacteria > Bacteroidota > Bacteroidia > Bacteroidales > Bacteroidaceae > Prevotella. The sequence continues at coordinate 79,009 of CACYBB010000005.1, forward strand.
ATTATTGCTACTTTTGCAGGCAAATTTTATAAAAAACGCACAAAAATGAAAACAATGAAAGTATTTGGTATTGTCTTGGCCTTGGTGATGGCTGTAAGTCTTTCGTCATGTGTAAAGAATGGTGACGGTGATGATTTGGATAAGAAGTGGGAAGAGTGGATACAGGAGGTCAGAACCGAAATCAAGGCCTCTTATGGCTCCTACGAAGGCAAACTGTATACGATGTCGAATGATCAGTCAACGACAGAAGGTGAAGAAGCCAAGAAAGACGAAATAGACGCTACCTGGACACTCAACAATGATAGCACGATAGACCTTCATAACGTGCCGACAGCACTATTGGTGAAGCAGCTGCCAGAAAGCCAGAAGGGACTGAAAGAGGCAGTCAGCAACGCTGGCAACGTCAATATTCATGTGCAAATGCTTTACAACTATTATTATCACTCGCCTTTACTGATGTATGTCTATCCGCAGTATGTGACATTCCCGATTACTTACGGAGACGAAACACATCAAGTGGAAATTCAATTCTACACTACTGAGGAGAACTCTGGTACTTATGCTCAGTATATGATGAAGGATGAGGCTACCTACGTTCACAAGAACATTATCTATCTGTTCCCCAAGAGACTGTACATGGACAACAAACTGCAGGCAGAGTTTACATCTACTGCCTTCCTTGTATGGCTCGGCGCCAAGAAAACGCTTTAGTAATATTGCATCGTACAGCAGTGTAGCGAGCCGTGCTGCTTGATGACGGTTCGACAGTCAATGCCAACTATCTCCCGGTCTGGAAATGCCTGCCCAACAATGCGCATGGCCTCTTCGTCCAGATCGGGTTGATTATAGGTGGGCACCAGTACAGCATCATTCACCACCAGGTAGTTGGCGTATGTTGCAGGCAGACGGTCACCATCGTCGAAGATAGGACGGGGTAGAGGTAGCTTCAACAGACGATAGGGCTTCCCTTCCAGTGTCTTGAGGCCTTTTAGTTCCTCTTCCATCAGTGCCAGGTCAGGATGGTCACTGTCGCCTCCTGTATATAATAAGGTATCGTTAGGACAGATTCTAACCAGTGTGTCAATGTGACCGTCAGTGTCGTCGCCAAGCAATGAGCCGTGTTGCAGCCAGACAATGCGTTCAGCCCCCAGCCATTCCTTCAGGCGTTCCTCAATCTCGTTTCTTGTCAATGGCTGATTGCGGTGAGGAGCCATTAGACAACACTCCGTAGTAAAGATGGTACCCTTGCCGTCGCTCTCTATCGAACCGCCTTCCAACACAAAGTCCAAGTGATCTTCGTACTCTCCCTTGACTAGTCCTTGCTCATAGAGATGACGGTTAATCTCATTGTCCAATGTCGCCTCGAACTTCTCACCCCATCCGTTGAACTTGAAGTCAAGAAGAACCTGTGTTTTTGACATTGGGTCAAGAGTCGTTTCTTCCACTGTAATAAACCCGTGGTCACGTGCCCACGTGTCGTTATGGGAAATCTCATCAACTATCAATAATGGTTCACGCTTGCGTATCTCGCGTGCCATCTCTTCATATACAGCGGTGATTTCACCGAGGATGGGAGCCCAGTCGGTATCCTTGTGTGGCCACGTCAGTTGCACCATACTTTGGTGCTCCCATTCGGCCAACATGCGTCGTTTTTGCTTTTTCATGCCGCAAAAGTATAAAATAATTATGAATTATGCATTATGAATTATGAATTATTTATTACCTTTGCAGGCAATTATGATGTTAGAACTGCATAATGTAACCATCGGAGAACTCATCAACGGATTGTCTGCTACCCTTGAGGACGGACAAATCGTTGGATTGCAGGGTAAAGGAAAGACCACTCTGTTGAGAGCTGTCATGGGGCTTATTCCCATTGATAGCGGACATATTTGTATTGATGGTGAACTGTTGACACCAGACTCTGCCCCTTTCTTCCGTCGCTCTATGGCCTATGTGCCACAGCGCCTTTCCGTGCCTGAGGGCTACGATAAAGTTCCTACCGACTATGTGGCGTTGGTGCGTCGCGCTATCGAGTCTGGCAAGCAGTTGCTGGTGGTCGATGAACCCGCTGAACCTCTTGATGCTGAGGCTCAACAGACTGTTGGCCGTTTGCTGATAGAGGCTGTTCAGCAGGGACGTACCGTGCTGACAGTCATGAATCCGTTGAACGATAATTATATCCAGCTATGATCAACTTCTTCATTGTCGTTGTGGTGGCATTCCTTGCCTGGAAAGGGTATTTCGCTGTGCGCAGAGCCATTAGAACCTATAAGAAAGACCGCGAGGAGCACGACTCGCTGCGCGAATATCTGGTTGCAAACGGCGCTACCAAGTTTCAGTCACTTTGGCCCTTCTATCGTCATGCTCTGCAACGTGCTTTTAAGATAAAAATGCAGTTTTTCTCAAAAAAAGTTGGTAACTCTTAGGGCAGTTGCCATTTTTTTTGTAATTTTGCAGCCCATAAAGGTATTATTGACACACAAAAGGTAAAAACATTATGGGTGGCTTCTTTGGCACAATCTCTACAAAGGACTGCGTAAACGACTTGTTTTACGGGACTGACTACAACTCGCACTTAGGTACAAAACGCGCCGGATTGGTGACTTTTGATGAGGAAAGCGGCTTCCACCGCAGTATTCACTCTTTGGAGCGCCAGTATTTTCGTTCACGTTTCGAGGACGAACTCGACTCTTTCAAAGGGCATCAGGGGTTAGGTGTTATCAGCGATACTGATCCACAACCCATCATCGTCAACTCCCATTTGGGTCGCTATGCGGTGGTGACGGTTGCCAAAATCAACAACCAGCGCGAGATAGCTGAGGAATTGTTGAAGCAACGCATGCACTTCAGTGAGATGTCCGCAAATAATATCAACCAGACCGAATTGGTAGCCTTGCTCATCAATATGGGTAACACGTTCGTAGAGGGTATCAATAAGGTCTATCAGAAGATTGAGGGCTCGTGCTCAATGCTGATTCTTACGGAAGATGGCATCATTGCTGCTCGTGACTTCCTGGGACGCACACCTATTGTTATTGGTAAGAAGGAGATTCATCGCCTGTCACCTATTGGCACGGACGAGTTCATCCAGTCGTATGCTGTCACCAGCGAGACTACCAGTTTCCCCAACCTGGATTACAAGGTAATTCGTGACCTGGGACCTGGTGAGATTGTCAAGTTGAAGGCCGACGGTGTTGAGGTGTTGCAGAAACCTTTCTCTCGCTGTCAGATATGTGCCTTCCTGTGGGTTTACTATGGTTTCCCTGCCAGCGACTATCAGGGCGTCAATACAGAGTATGTACGCGAGAAGAACGGTCGTCTGCTGGGCGAGAAAGACGATGTTGAGGCCGATATCGTCTGCGGTATTCCTGATTCTGGCGTAGGTATGGCATTAGGCTATTCTGAGGGTAAGAAGATTCCCTACAAGCGTGCCGTGCTGAAGTACACACCAACGTGGCCTCGCTCGTTTACCCCTGGAAATCAGGTGCGTCGCGACCTTGTGGCTAAGATGAAGCTCATTCCTAATCCTGCCATTTTGAAAGACCAGCGCATCGTCTTCTGTGATGACTCCATCGTGCGTGGTACACAGTTGCGCGACAATGTGCGCACCTTCTTTGATAACGGTGCTAAGGAGGTTCACGTTCGTATTTCTTGTCCGCCATTGGTTTACGGCTGTCCTTTTATAGGATTCACATCGTCAAAAAGCGATTTGGAACTCATCAGCCGCCGTATTATCCGCGACTTCGAGGGTGACGATAAGAAGAAACTCACGGAATATGCTAAGACGGGTACGCCAGAGTATGAGCGCATGGTTAAGGAGATAGCCCGTCGCTTGGGACTGACCTCCCTGAAGTTTGCCACGATAGAAGACCTTATCGACTCCATTGGACTGCCTAAAGACCAGGTCTGCACGCACTGTTTCGATGGTACCAGCTATTGTCACGAGAAGGACAATGAGAAGTGGTTCACATAAATGAAAGATGAAAAATTAAAAAAATAAAAAAATAAAAGACGGATTCTTGTAGTTCGTCTTTTTTTCGTACCTTTGCAGTCTAAAATCATTTTAGAAGCGTGAAAATACGACAAGTGCTTAGCGCCCTTGAACAGTTCGCGCCTCTGCCCTTGCAGGAAAGTTGGGACAATGCTGGCTTGCAATTGGGACTGACGGAGGCGGATGTTTCAGGGGCATTATTGTGTCTGGACGTCAACGAAGAAATTGTTGACGAAGCCCTGCGTCGTGGTTGTAATCTCATTGTCAGCCACCATCCGTTGCTGTTCCGCGGACTCAAGCAGATTACCGATGCCAACTATGTTCAGCGTTGTGTTATCAAGGCTCTGAAGAACGATATTGTTATTGTTTCCATGCACACTAATATGGATAATGCTCAGGGTGGTGTCAACTGGAAAATTGCCGAGCGTCTGGGCTTGCAGGACAGCCAGTTCTTTGCTGAGAAGCAGGTGGACGGTATCGAGGCAGGCAGCGGTGTTGTTGGCGTGTTGCCAGAACCGATGGAGGCAAGGGCGTTTGTTGAACTGGTCAAACAACAGTTCCATTGTGAGTGTGCCCAGTGCAACGAGCTGCTGAAGCGTCCTATTAAGAAAGTGGCGCTCTGTGGTGGTGCTGGCGATTTTCTCCTTGACGATGCCTTGCGCTTAGGTGCTGACGCGTTCATCACGGGTGAGATGCATTATCACCAGTATTTCGGGTACGAGCAGCGCCTGCAGATATGTGTCATTGGGCACTACCAGAGCGAGCAGTTTACCAGCGAAATCTTCCGCGACATCATCAATAAGGCGTGTCCTGGTGTCCGCACGGAGATAGCAGAGACCTGCACCAACCCGATTTTGTATATCTAGTCGAAATAACGTAATAACGAAATATCGTAATAACGAAAAAATAAGAAAACAATGGCAAAGAAAGACCCTACAGACCTGTCAGTGGAAGAGCGCCTAAAGACCCTCTATCAGCTGCAGACTACGCTCTCCGAGATTGACGAGAAGCGTGCCCTCAGAGGTGAACTGCCTCTGGAAGTAGAAGACCTGGAAGACGAGATTGCTGGTCTTACCACCCGCATCGAGAAGATCCAGAACGACATTGACGAGTATCAGCGCGCTGTAGCCCAGAAGAAGGGCGAGATTGAGACCGCTAAGGCCAGCGTAGAGCGCTACAAGACTCAGCTCAACGATGTGAAGAACAACCGCGAGTACGACACACTGTCGAAGGAGATTGAGTTCCAGACACTGGAAATTGAGCTCTGTAACAAGAAGATCAAAGAGGCCAACTACAAAGTTGAGGAGAAGAAGGCCGAACTGGAGCAGAACCAGGCCATTATCGATGACCGTCGTCAGGCTCTTGACATGAAGAAGGCTGAACTCGACGAGATTATGGAAGAAACCCGTGCCGAAGAGGAGAAGCTGAAGGCTAAGGTGAAGGAGCTGGAAATCAAGATTGAGCCTCGTCTGCTTACCTCATTCAAGCGCATCCGCAAGAATGCTCGTAATGGTCTGGGTATCGTTTATGTGCAGCGTGATGCCTGCGGTGGTTGCTTCAACAAGATTCCTCCCCAGCGTCAGCTTGATATCAAGATGCACAAGAAGGTTATCGTCTGCGAGTACTGCGGTCGTATCCTGATTGATCCTGAGCTCGCTGGTGTCAAGATTGTTGCTCCTGGTACTGAGGAGAAGAAGACTCGCAAGCGTGCCATTCGCAAGACCGTTAAGAAGGAAGAGGATATCGTTCCAGAGGCAGAGGATTAATTCCTGATTGTCTGAGGAAACCCCTCGTTTTTCCCCATAAAACAGATTGCATTGAACCGTCAGAAGCGGTTGTGCGGTCTGTTTTTTCTTTTCTTGAGAGATATGCCTTCTCTCTCACAGAGATATGCCTTCTCTCTCACAGAGATAAGCCTTTTCTCTTTCAGCGATTGGCCTTCTCGCTTTCAGGGTCCTGGCGTGTCTCTCTCGAATCACAATGCAAAGGTAATATTTTTTTGGGTGCTAAACAATTATTTCGCTTGCAACTTCGTGTTAAAATGTGTAAACAAACGAAGCCGCTCATTTGCTTCCGTTAGAGAGCGCCTCAAGCGCCTCAACGTCTTTTTCATTTTTTCCGGAAATGCATAAATCGGTCAAGCAAAACCCCAAAGCTTCGCGTACCTTATATATAATATATAATTAATTTAATATATATTAACTATTTATCTCTCTACGTCTGTGTGTTTTTCAAAAAAGACGCTAAGACGTTTAAGACGCTTGAGACGCTTAATGTGCAAGTTCAGAATAAGCAGGAATAGCGGTTAAAAACTGATAGGATTGGTGCTCGTAGTCCATGCGCAGACAGTAATGCTGCAGACCGTTGCTGACTACAAGATAGTCGACGTGGAGTAGGAGGTTGTAGGTCGAAATCTGAGCGAATACACGCTGTGACAAAGGCACGCTGGGCGCTTTATATTCAATAATCATCAGCGGACGCTGGTCGCCAGCGTAAACGATGCTGTCGCAGCGTACGGTCTTGTCGCCACACTGCAATGCTACCTCGTTGGCCAAAAGCCCCTTAGGGTAGCCCTTATGGTCGACGAGCCAGTGGGTAAAATGCTGGCGTACCCACTCTTCGGGAGTCAGCGCAACGTAGCGACGGCGCAGAAAATCGAAAATCTCCGGTTTCTCGCGCGTACCCCTTATTCTGACATCGTATGCAGGCAAGTTCAGCTCTTTCATTTCGACTGCAAATATACAAATAAGTAGGCAAAAATGCAAAATTTCATTCGTATAATTCGTGTAATTCGTGGTTTTTTAGTACTTTTGCAGCATGGCTCAAAGTGCAGTAACATACGACTCAGTGATGAAGGAGCTCCAGGAGCGCCAGTTTAAGCCCATTTATTATCTGATGGGCGATGAGTCGTATTATATCGACAAAATCAGCGACTGGATAGCCCAGAACGTGCTACAGCCTGAGGAGCAGGACTTCAACCAGACCGTGATGTTTGGATCTGACGTCAATGCCTCGCAGATTGTCGATACCTGCAAGCGCTATCCGATGATGGCGGAACGGCAGGTTGTTATTGTCAAAGAGGCTCAGAATATCAAGAATACAGAGCCGCTGGAGAAGTATTTTCATCAGCCTATGCCGTCGACAGTGCTCGTCATGTGTCACAAAAACGGCAAAATAGACGGCAGAAAACAGGGTTTGGTGAAGGCTATTAAGGAAAATGGCGTGTTGTTTGAGAGTATGAAACTGAAAGAACGCGACCTTCCAGCCTTTATTCAGCAGTATTTGAAGGCTAAAAATGCCAGTATTGACCCCAAATCGACGCAAATGATAGCCGATGCTATCGGTGCAGACCTCAGCCGATTGACGAGCGAACTCGATAAAGTGTTGCTGGGACTGCCTGAGCAGGATAGGAGGGTGACGCCCCAGGTGGTGGAGGACCAAATAGGGGTGAGCAAGGATTACAACGCTTTTGAGCTTCGCGATGCCATTGTGAACCGAAATATTCTGAAAGCAAACCAGATAATAAAATATTTTGACGAAAATCCGAAGGCTGGCGGACTCTATGCCCTCCTCCCGTTGGTGTTTAATTACTTCCAAAACTTGATGTTGGCACATTATTGTCCACAAAAAGGCAGTCAGGAGGCGCTGGCAGGGTGGTTGGATATGAAATCTCCATGGGGTGCCAGAGACTACCTGACGGGTATGAAAAATTACTCTGGAATGAAAGTGATGCAGATTATCGGTAAGATACGCGAAATTGATGCCAAAAGTAAGGGTCTGGACAACCCAAATACCCCCGCTGGTGAGCTCATGAGGGAGTTAATTTTCTTTATATTCCACTAATTTTATCCCCTTTTTTCTCTCTTTGCTAATTTTTGCCATACATAAAATTTTGGCTTCAAATGCCTATCTGTACTGGCATTTGGCCGAAAAATAACGCCTCATAATTCGCGAATTTTTGTGTTTCTTGGCACTCGTTCAGAATTTGCTGAAAACGAAAAAATCGATGCTTTTTCAAAGGTAAAAATTTAGGTTTAATAATTTTTATGATTTAAATAGGCGAATTTTAAAACCCAAATCAATTTAGAATAATGACATAATTTACAATTATAAGACCATTATTTATAATTTGTAGATATAAATCAGAATATCCAAATTTAAATTCAAAAACACAAACATACCAATTTAAATTTGCATATACATACATATACAAAACGTTTTATGGCTAGTAAATAGCAGAAAATCAATAATTTGCATACATTTATTAACATTAAATGCATACTTTAATGTCACATATTCGTTTCTTTTTATGTATAGCGAGCAATACTGCGGCTATTATTCGTAAATATCTCATTTATACCCAATTATTTGTGTCTATTTCCTTTAGATATTCTTAATATGTAAATTTCGAGGATTTCTTTAGGTTTGTAATTCTAAAGCATACTTTACATTTTTGCCGATATATTCTTTTGAATTTTAAATTTGATTTTTAAATTTTACATCTCAAAATTTTCTTTAGATTTCTTGCATATGTCAAAATAAAGCTTTACCTTTGTAAAATCAAAATAAAATGGCATTTTGCCCCTATTTTTTAGTAACATGGACATAAAAGATCGCATCAGACTCATCATGGAGGACCAGCATATGACCCAACAGGTGTTTGCCGACTACCTGCAACAGTCACCTGCTACCCTCTCCAGCATTTTCAATGGACGTACCCGTCCGACCCTGAATATCGTGGAAGCCATAAAAACGAAAATTCCTGACATTAGTACTGAGTGGTTGCTATGGGGGACCGGAGATATGCATATTACCCACCCTACAGAGCAGGAAGAGGGTCTTTTGGATGCTTCTGAACAACCTGTTGGTGGGTCAGATCAGATGTTAAATTTTGATCAACCTTCTCTATTTTCACCTCAAAATGTTGCTCAACCGACTGGTTTTAGACAGAGTGTAAAAAGTACACACCCCGAAATTGCTCGTGAAGAAATCAAAATAATTGACAAACAGCCCCGTAAAGTCACAGAAATCCGTGTTTATTACGACGATCAGACCTACGAAACCTTTGTTCCCGCTAAAAAATAGCATCTTTTTTCACGTAAAATCATAATTTTCTGATATAGTTTCTTCTTTTCGTCACCAACTATTTGTGAAAACACTTGGTTGGTGGCTTTTTTTTTAGTACTTTTGCATGCAAATTATGAAAAAGTATATCCTTGATTTAAAAGTTAAGGCTGTAGAAAGCCTGAGCGAAAAGCATGTTTTGTTGCGTCTGACGGACGAAAAATCCCTGCCAGAGATGTTGCCTGGTCAGTTTGTGGAGGTTCGCGTTGACGGTTCATCGACGACCTTCCTGCGTCGCCCTATCTCTATCAATTTTGTGGATTACAAAGAGAACGAACTTTGGCTGATGGTAGCTATGGTGGGTGACGGAACACGCCAGTTAGGCTGCCTGCAGGAAGACGATGTGGTGAATTGTGTATTGCCATTGGGTAATGGCTTTACCATTCAGGGCGGGGAAACCGCTTTGCGCAAGGTCTTGCTTGTTGGTGGTGGCGTAGGCGTGGCCCCATTGCTTTATTTGGGGGCTGAGCTCAAGCAGCAGGGGTGTGATGTTACCTTTTTATTGGGTGGCCGCAGTGCGAAGGATGTGCTGGAGTTGGACTTATTTAATAAGTACGGGCGCGTGTGCGTAACGACAGAGGACGGCACGATGGGTGAACAGGGCTTTGTGACCAACCATAGTGTGCTTACCGAGTCGTTTGACAAGATATTCACCTGCGGTCCGACGCCGATGATGAAGGCTGTGGCGCGTTATGCGAAGGAAAAGGACATCGACTGTGAGGCTTCGCTGGAGAACATGATGGCCTGCGGATTGGGTGCCTGTCTGTGTTGTGTTGAGAAGACGACAGAGGGTAATCTGTGTGTGTGCAAGGAAGGACCAGTATTTAATACAAAACGTTTGTTATGGCAGATTTAAGAGTCAATATAGGTGCACTGGCACTGAAAAACCCAGTGATGACGGCCAGTGGTACATTTGGCTATGGCGTTGAGTTTGAGGACTTTATAGACCTTGGAGGTTTGGGCGGCATTATTGTGAAAGGTACTACACTAAAACCTCGTGAGGGTAATGACTATCCCCGTATGGCAGAGACTGCCAGTGGTATGCTGAACTGTGTGGGACTGCAGAACAAGGGCGTAGATTATTTCTGTGAGCATATCTATCCACAGATTAAGGATATTGATACGAACATGATTGTCAACGTCAGCGGTTCGTCGCCGGAGGATTATGCGGAATGTGCCGCACGCATTGATGCGCTTGACAATATTCCAGCCATTGAACTGAATATCTCGTGTCCAAATGTGAAGGACGGCGGTATGGCCTTTGGTGTGACGTGTCAGGGGGCTTCGAGTGTGGTGAAAGCCGTACGTCAGGTCTATCATAAGACGCTGATAGTGAAGTTGTCACCCAACGTGACGGATATTGCTGAGATTGCTCGTGCTGTGGAGGCAGAGGGTGCTGACAGCGTGTCGCTCATCAATACGCTGATGGGTATGGCCATCGACATAGAACGTCGCAAAAAAGCACTTTCAATAGGCACTGGCGGACTTTCTGGTCCTGCTGTGAAACCCGTCGCCTTGCGTATGGTCTATCAGGTTGCTAAGGCCGTAAAAATACCTGTGGTAGGCTTGGGAGGCATCTCAACAGCACGTGATGCCATTGAATTCCTGATGGCTGGTGCTACGGCCATTGAGATTGGTACGGCCAACTTCCTGGATCCTGCGGTGACCATCAAGGTAAGAGACGGCGTCAACGACTGGCTTGACCAGCACGGATGCCAAGATATCCACGAGATTATCGGATGTTTGGAGTAATAACTTTGACGAAAGACATAATTTAAGGGCGACCAAACGGTCGCCCTTAACCAACACAAAAACTAAACTAGACTTAACTAAAGCTTTTTCAGATTTTCACAAATCCTTAATTGCTTTTGCAAAGATAGTATAAATTCTTTAAACTGCAATTTTTTTTGTGATTTTTTTGCAATTAGATGCGAAAATCTTCATTTTTTTCCGATTTATAGACCAAATATGCGTCTAAAATGGTCATTGCAGTCATTGCTTCGACAATGGGAACCGCACGTGGTAACACGCACGCATCGTGACGTCCGCGAGCGGTGAGTGTGGTGGAGTTTCCGTGGATATCTATCGTTTCTTGTTCGCGGAGTAGGGTAGCGACAGGTTTGAAAGCTACACGGAAGAAGATGTCTTGTCCGTTGGAGATGCCCCCCTGAATGCCTCCGCTGTGATTGGTCTTGGTGGTCACGGGGAAACCTTGCCCCGCTATAAACACGTCATTCTGTTCAGAACCACGTTGCGTGACAGCCGAGAAACCATCGCCATATTCAAAACCCTTTACTGCGTTGATGCTCAGCATGGCAGCGCCCAATTGTGCGTGAAGCTTACCGAATTCAGGCTCGCCAAGTCCTACGGGACAGCCCTTCACAACGCAAGTAATGATACCTCCGATGGTGTCACCTTCAGCCTGGACCTGCTGGATGAGTTCAATCATCTTTTCAGCCTTCTGCTGGTCAGGACAGCGCACAGCATTCGTCTCTGTCAGCGAGAGGTCGTAGCGGTGATAATCGCTGTCGAGTACAATGTTGCCAACCTGTGATGTGTAGGCCGTAATCTGGATACCCAATTGGCGCAAAACGAGTTTAGCCAAGGCACCTGCCACACATCGACTGATAGTGATGCGCGCTGAAGATCGTCCACCACCACGATGGTCGCGAATGCCATACTTCTGTGTGTAGGTGAAGTCGGCATGAGAGGGCCGGAACACTTCCCGCATGTTGTCATAATCGTTGGAGTGCTGGTTCTCGTTGCGAACTATGAAACCAATGGGACAGCCTGTCGACTTGCCCTCGAAGATGCCACTGAGTAGTTCTACGCGATCTGCTTCGTTGCGCGCCGTCGTGATGCTGCTCTGACCTGGACGTCGACGGTTCAGCTCCTGTTGGATGAAGTCCGTATCGATATCAATGCCTGCAGGCATGCCGTCGACAACGCCGCCAATGGCCTCGCCGTGGCTCTCACCAAAGGTGGTCAGACGGAAAATGGTTCCTGTAGTGTTCATGGGCTAAATGGGTCTAATGGGGTTTAAGGACGTGATTAGTGACAATGTCCACAACCGCAGCCATCGTGATGATGCTCGTGCTCGTGGTCGTGTCCGCAATCGCAGTCATCGTGTTCGCAACCGCAGTCATCGTGTTCGCAACCGCCTCCGCAACCGTCACAGTGACCACCACAGCCACCTGTGAGGTGTTTCATCATATGATCTATCTCTTCCTTCGTGGCATCGCGGTTCTCCAGAACGGTTCCCTCGAAGTAAAGTGTCTCTCCAGCCAGAGGGTGGTTGAGGTCCATCTTCACCTTGTCCTCGCTGATTTCCAACACACGACCGTTGAAACGCTCGCCTTGTTCATTCTGCAGGGGAACGATAGCGTCCTGAAAGATATGCTCGTGGTCGAAATGTCCGTTGATACAAAACATCTCACGGTCGAGATCTAGAACGAGTTCGTCATGATATTCGCCATATCCTTCTTCTTTGCTCAACGTAATTTGGAAATTCTGGCCTTTCTCGGTAGCAATCATCTGCTCCTCAAACTTATCGAGAGCAAAGCCAAAACCTGTAATGAATGAGAAGGGGCGCTCGGCAGTAGCCTCTTCAATGAGTTCTTTTCCGTTGTCACCGTCAACATACAGTTTGTATGAGGCAGCAATGTACTTGTTTGTCTTGTTGTCCATATACCTTATTATATATTATTCTTTTCTTTCAGAGCGCAAAGGTAATGCAAAATGCTGGAATTGCCAAAGAAAAAGCATGAAATTTGATGCAAATCAATGAATGTTAGGTTTTGTTGATATGAGTCAAAAATATTGCTGTGTGCGCAAACAATTCTGTCTTTTTCTTGTTTTGTATGAAAAAACGCCTTACCTTTGCATCGTCAAACAAGACAAAAGGATAACATTAAAGGTAAAAATTAAAGATTAAGAAAGGGTAACAAAATGAAAAAGATTGTATTGACAATGGTTGCTCTTATGAGCATGACAATGACTTTTGCAGAGAACGAAGGTATGAACACCACTGAGGCATACAACATGACCGTCAATATGAAGATGCTGGCACGCACCTTGAATCTGTCGCAGGATCAGGTAGAGAGTGTTACTGAGGTTCACAAGACTTTCTCTTCAGAGATGGTTTTCGCTGCACAGTATGGCAAGGAAGAGCGTTCGAAGATGGTAGAAAAGGCTGTCAATAAGGACTTGGCCTATATGAACTACATTCTGAACAAGGATCAGTATCGCAAATATGTGATGTTGCTGAACACAACGCTCGTAAACCGTGGTTTGAAGTAAGTGTGATAGATAGTTAGTTAGTAGTATTAATGTTATGAAAAGGGATGGGGCATTGCCGTGGTGGCAATGCCTCTTTCTTTTGTTTTATGGCAAATTATTTGGCTGTAAGCGAAAAAAGTGCTAATTTTGCGGTTGGAAAACAATCCGTGATGAGAAAACTAACTGATATACGATAAGATGAAACAGATAAGAATCGTGTTGTTGGCACTTGTGGCTGCCATTCTGGTTGGCTGTGGTACGTCCTCGACAGTGCCCATTACTGGTAGAAAACGTACGCTGATGGTGTCTGATGAACAGGTGCTGAGCTTGTCGAACCAACAGTACCAGGAGTATATGCAGACAGCCAAGCCCTCAACGAATGCCGCTAATACCGCAATGGTCAAGAGGGTGGGGCAGAATCTGGCCAATGCTGTTGTGACATATCTCAACGCTAATAACCTCGGTAGTGAGGTTTCACAATATAAGTGGGAGTTCAATCTGGTGCAAGACCAGCAAGTTAACGCCTTCTGTATGCCTGGTGGAAAGATTGTCGTCTACGAGGGTTTATTGCCTGTCACGAGGGACGAAACGTCGCTGGCCATCGTGTTGGGACATGAGATTGCTCATGCTGTCGCCAAGCACTCTGCTGAACAGATGTCGACAGCCATCAAACAGCAGTATGGGGCTCAGGCACTGGGCGTACTGATGGCTGGTGCTGGTGCCAGCAGTGGTTTGCAACAGGTGGCAGGAACGGTCTTCGGACTGGGTGCTCAGGGAGCTAGTGCGAAGTATTCGCGCGATCATGAGAGTGAGGCCGACCATCTGGGCATCATCTTTGCCGCTATGGCTGGTTATGATCCTGATGCAGCCGTAAACTTCTGGCAACGCATGTCACAGGCTACTGGTGGCGGTTCAACCTCGTGGTTGAGCACGCACCCCAGTGATGCCACGCGTATCAAGCAGATTCAGGGTTGGTTGCCTGAAGCCAGAAAGTATTATAAGGGTAGTAAGACTATTGTGGGAAATAATGCGAACATGAAGACTATCCATATCTCCAGTAAGAGTAATAACAAAAAGAAGAAATAAATGATGAGAAAAGTTTTTTTGAGTCTGTCGCTGATGATGACTATGAGTTTGTCGGCACAGCAGAAACAAGGGGGAATAAGTCCGCAGATGCTGCAACAGATAGAACAGCAGAATGCGCCTACGGCCTCTGACCGTGCCCTGCGCAATGCGTTGGCCGCCAATGCTATCGACAATCTGGCACAGAACCGTCAGAATGCTGGTGCACTGGATACCTATTTCAGTGTGGAAACCAAAAAGCAGTCGATAACCGACCAGAAGTCGAGTGGTCGCTGTTGGATGTTCAGTGGCTTGAATGTGTTGCGTGCCAATTTCGCCCAGCGTACCGACTCGCTCAGCGTGTTGTTCTCGCAGGACTACTTGTTCTTCTGGGACCAGTTAGAGAAAGCAAACCTGATGTTGCAGGGTGTTATTGATACAGGTAATAAACCCATTGACGACCAACGTGTACAATTCTTCTTTCACTATCCGTTGAACGATGGTGGTACGTTCTGTGGTGTTGCTGACTTGGCTGAGAAATACGGTCTGGTACCTGCTGATGTACAGCCTGAGACGTATTCGGCTGATAATACGTCGAAGATGTCGAGTATCATCAAGTCGAAACTCCGTGAACAGGGTTTGGAGCTTCGTAAAATGGTGGCAGAGGGTAAGAAGGCTAAGGCCATTGAACAACGCAAGACGCAGATGCTTAGCGAGATATACCACATGCTGACCATCACATTGGGTGAGCCTATCAAGGAATTTACCTATGCTTTCAAGAACAAAGACGGCAAGGCCCTTACATCTGCTAAGAAATATACGCCCAAGTCGTTCTATGAAGAGACTGTGGGTGGTAAACTGAATGGTACTTTCATTATGGTGATGAACGACCCACGTCGTGAGTACTATAAGACCTACGAGGTGGAGTACGACCGTCATGTCTATGATGGACATAACTGGAAGTATCTGAACCTGCCGATGGAGGAGATAGAACAGCTGGCTATTGCCTCTCTGAAGGATGGTCGCAAACTCTATAGCAGCTATGACGTCGGCAAGCAATTAGACAGGAAACGTGGCTATTGTGATTTGGAGAACTTTGACTATGAATCGCTGTTTAATACCTCTTTTAATATGACGAAGGCAGAGCGCATCTCTACGTTCGACAGTGGTTCTACTCATGCGATGACGCTCTGTGCCGTAGATCTGGATGCCAACGGAAAGCCCTTGAAGTGGAAAGTTGAGAACTCATGGGGTGGCAGTTGGGGACAGCAAGGTTGCCTTATCATGACGGCACGCTGGTTCCGTGAGTATATGTTTCGTCTGGTAATCGATAAGAAGTATGTCAGCGAGAAGTTGCTGAAGGACTACGAGCAGAAGCCAGTGATGGTGATGCCAGAAGACCCATTGTTCCAGATGGACGAGTAAAAAGTGACAAATATTTGCGACAAGTGTGATTTTTCTATCAAAATGTTTGGTAGATTCGCGAAAAAGTTATACTTTTGCAGGCGATAAACAAAATAACAGAGACAATGAACATGTTGAATGCTTACTTTTACGGCTATTACTTTTACTTTACAAGCAATTGTGAAGCGGTAGGTCGTATGTAAAAATGAAACATGAAACAGAATAGTAATAAGGCTCCGCTTCACAAACAAGTGAAAGCGGAGCTTTTATTTAGAAGTTAGAAAAAAATATGAAGAGAATAGCAATACAAGGTCTGGTAGGGTCGTTTCATGATATAGCTGCTCACCTCTATTTTGAGGACGAGCAGATACAGTTGTTATGTTGCAGTACCTTCGAAGAGGTCTTTACAGAGATGAAGAAAGACCCTACAGCCATTGGTATGCTGGCTATTGAGAACACCATCGCTGGTTCGCTGTTGCACAATTATGAGTTGTTGCGCGACTCAGGTACAACGATTGTTGGAGAGCATAAACTTCATATCACCCATTGTATCTGTTGTCTGCCGGAGGATGACTGGGATACTATTACTGAAGTGCATTCTCATCCTGTGGCCCTGATGCAGTGCCGCCAGTTCCTAGCCCAGCATCCACAGTTGAAGAATGTTGAGGCTGAGGATACCGCAGGTTCTGCCAAGATGATTGCTGAGGGGCAGCACAAGGGATGGGCAGCTATCTGTCATGCGGAGGCAGCTAGGCTCTATGGTTTGAAGGTACTAGAAGATCATATTGAGGACAACAAGCACAACTTCACGCGTTTCCTCGTAGTGAGCAATCCCAACAAGGC
This sequence comes from uncultured Bacteroidales bacterium, assembly GCA_902772585.1. Lineage (GTDB taxonomy): Bacteria > Bacteroidota > Bacteroidia > Bacteroidales > Bacteroidaceae > Prevotella. Next base: position 95,714 of record CACYBB010000005.1, read on the forward strand.
CGATTTGTTGCGCCCGCTGACGGAGGCCAATAAGGCTAGCATCGTGTTCTCGTTGCCTCATGAAGAGGGAAGTTTGAGTCATGTGTTGGCCATCCTGTCGTTCTACCATATCAATCTGACGAAGATACAGTCGTTGCCCATTATCGGTAAGGAATGGGAATATCTGTTCTATGTCGATGTGATGTACGATGACCTGACACGATACCGTCAGTCGATAGACGCCATTATTCCGTTAACCAAAGACTTTAAGATATTAGGAGAATATAAAGACGGGAAACAAACAAATTGAAACAATGAATTAAGTGAATTTTACGAATTATGATACAACCCGCAGATAGATTAAGTTTAGTACAAGAGTACTACTTCAGTCGTAAATTGAAGGAAGTGGCACAGATGAATGCCGAAGGTAAGGACATTATCAGTCTGGCCATCGGTAGTCCCGATATGCCCCCATCGGAGCAGACCATCAATAAGTTGTGCGAGGTGGCTCGTCAACCAAATGCTCACGGCTATCAGCCCACACAAGGTACGCCAGAGTTGCGTGAGGCAATGGCCGGCTTCTACAAGCGTTGGTATAATGTCGACCTCGATGCCAAAAGCGAGGTGTTGCCATTGATTGGTTCCAAAGAAGGTATCCTGCATGTCACGTTGGCCTTTGTCAATCCCGGCGACGAGGTGTTGGTGCCCAATCCTGGCTATCCTACTTACACGTCATTGAGTAAGATTCTTGGTGCTAAGATTGTGAACTACGATTTGCGCGAGGACAATGGTTGGCAGCCCGACTTCGATGAACTGGAGAAGATGGATTTGTCGAAGGTAAAGCTGATGTGGACCAACTATCCCAATATGCCGACTGGTGGTCGTGCCCAGCGTGCTACTTACGAGCGTCTCGTGCGTTTCGCTCAAGAACATAATATCGTAGTGGTCAACGACAATCCTTACTCGTTCATCCTCAGCGAGGAGCATCTGAGCATCCTTCAGATTCCTGGTGCCAAGGACTGTTGCATTGAGTTTAATTCGATGTCAAAGTCGCACAATATGCCAGGTTGGCGTGTCGGTCTTTGCGCCTCGAATGCACAGTTTATCCAGTGGATTCTGAAGGTGCAGTCGAACATTGAGAGCGGTACCTTCCGCGGTATCCAACTTGCTGCAGCTGAGGCATATAAGAATGATGAGGAATGGCATCGTGAGTTTAATATCGAGACCTATGCCCGTCGTCGTCAATGGGCTGAGAAGATAATGGATGTACTGGGTTGTACTTACGATAAGAACCAAGTGGGTATGTTCCTGTGGGGCAAGATTCCTGCTGACATTCAGAACGTAGAAGACCTAACGGAGCGTGTACTTCACGAGGCCCGCGTCTTCATTACCCCAGGCTTTATTTTCGGCTCGAACGGTGAGCGTTATATCCGCATCTCGTTGTGCGCAAAAGAAGAGAAAATACAACAAGCATTAGAACGATTGCGTGCCACACTTTGACCTTTAGGTAAAAGAATAAAAAAATCAATATAATTATGGAACTGGAACTTCAACCATTGAATTTACCGAGTGACAATGAACGCCCCTTCGTCATTGCAGGTCCCTGTAGTGCTGAGAGTGAGGAGCAAGTGATGGAAACTGCCCGCCAGTTGGCTCTGAAAGGGTGTCATAACTTCCGTGCTGGTGTATGGAAACCACGTACTAAACCAGGAGGTTTCGAGGGACACGGCGAGCCAGCCCTTGCTTGGATGAAGCAGGTGAAGGATGAGACTAAGATGTTGGTAGCTACTGAGGTTGCCACACCAGAACATGCAGAATTGGCGCTGAAGTACGGCATAGATATCCTGTGGATAGGTGCACGTACCACAGCTAATCCTTTTGCAATGCAGTCTCTGGCAGATGCATTGCAGGGTGTCGATGTCCCTGTGTTTGTGAAGAACCCTGTGAATCCTGATTTGGAACTTTGGATTGGTGCCTTGCAGCGCCTGAACCAGGCAGGTGTCAAGCGTCTGGGAGCTATCCATCGTGGTTTCTCTAGCTATGAGCAGAAAATCTACCGCAATGCACCGATGTGGCAGATTCCCATCGAGTTGCATCGTCGTATTCCTGAACTCCCCATCATTAGTGACCCCAGCCATATCGGTGGCCGTAGAGAGTTGATAGCTCCCTTATGTCAGCAGGCTATGGACTTGGGCTTTGACGGTCTGATTGTAGAGAGCCACTGCGACCCAGATAAAGCATGGAGCGATGCCAAACAGCAGGTGACACCAGATGTGCTTGACTATATCCTGTCGTTGCTGGTTATCCGTGACGAACATGTTACTACGGAGAGCATTCAACAGTTGCGCAAACAGATTGACGACCTTGACAACCAGTTGATGGAAATCTTGTCAAAGCGTATGGCTGTCTGCCGTGAGATTGGTCACTACAAGAAGGAACACAATATGACGGTGTTGCAGGCTTCGCGCTACAACGAGATTTTGGAGAAACGTGGCGTTCAGGGTACTCTGACGGGTATGGGTGCTGAGTTTGTTGCCAAGGTTTTTGAGAGTATTCACGAAGAGAGTGTTCGTCAGCAAATTGAAATCGTCAACAAATGAGAATATTAGTCTTAGGTGCAGGTAAGATGGGTAGTTTCTTCATCGACCTGCTGAGTTTCGAACATGAAGTAGCTGTCTATGAGCGGGATGCCAAGCGCATGCGCTTTACCTATAATTGTCAACGCTTCACTACCTTCGAGGAAATCAAGGAGTTCAAGCCCGAGTTGCTCATCAATGCTGTCACGCTGAAATATACCATCCCTGTGTTCGAACAGGTGATGCCATACTTGCCCAAGGATTGCATCATCAGTGATATTGCCAGTGTGAAGACAGATTTGAAGGAGTTCTACGAGCAGTCAGGTCGTCGCTATGTATCTACACACCCTATGTTCGGACCGACGTTTGCTAATTTGCAGCAGCTCTCTGAAGAGAATGCTATCATCATCAGCGAGGGCGACTACATGGGACGCATCTTCTTCAAGGACCTCTATCAGAAGTTGGGCTTGAACATCTATGAGTACACCTTTGAGGAGCACGACAAGACGGTGGCTTACTCGCTGAGTATTCCCTTTGTCAGCACCTTTGTCTTCGCTGCTGTTATGAAGCATCAGGATGCCCCGGGTACTACCTTCAAGCGCCACATGCGCATTGCCAAGGGTGTGTTGAATGAAGACGACTACTTGTTGCAGGAAATCCTGTTCAACCCCTACACCCACGACCAGGTGGCTCAGATTCGTACGGAGTTGAAGGAACTTTTGGAAATCATCGACAACAAAGATGCCGACGGTATGAAGGGCTATCTCACGAAGATACGAAATAACGTGAAACGTGACATCGAAATCAAGAAATAACGCAAACTGCTCAAGCCAATCGCTTGAGCAGTTCGTTTAATACCTTCCAGATATCCTCTATCGTCGATAGCTCTATGCGTTCGCTGGTGGAGTGTGGTTCCACGATGCGAGGACCTATGCTGGCCATTTGTATGCCAGGATAGTGCTGAACAAAGAAACCTGCCTCCAGCACGAAGTGCATGGCTACCATCCGTGGGCGCCATCCCAATACATCTTGAAACGTATCTGACTGCCGTATTCCTCACGCAGCCATTCGTTCATCATCTCATGACGGGGTATCTGGTTTAATTCCTTGAATATCTGGAATACACGTTCTGTTGTAGGCATAGTCTTCATGATTTATTTGTTGTTATGTTAGTCTTCCTGCATTCAGCCCGAAGGGCTTCGAGCGCTTTATAATCAGCAGGATAATATTTCACGATAGGGGCGATGGTCATTCTTGCCAGCTTCCCTAATCTCTTCTCAAGAATTTTGTATTCTTCATATTGAGAGAGGATTAATTCCTTATTTTCCTCCGTCAAAGGAAGATCTTTCACCAGCCCTGATTCCCGAACCATAACCCTGCTCTTAGCAGCTACCGACAACTCCACATGCAATTGCACATAACAGATAATGTCGAAAAAGTCCTCAGGGGGAAATTTCTTTTTAATAGACTCCAGGAAGATGCCTGTTTGGGTCTTGTCCAGTTGACCGCTCTTGATGGAGTCAAGCAAAGCGAGCTGTTTGTCGAGACCTTTGTCAAGCCAACGGTGGATCATATCTACATCGTAGTAATAAGTCCACATCAGAAGACCGCCCAAGGTGCCGAATACGAAAATGAACTGCACCAGTGGCACGAAATGGATGGTATTATGGAACACGTGCAGCACAGGTGCTTCCATTAACAGAAATACAGACATTCCAATATCGCTCTTTTTGAGGCCTAATCGAGAACGGGAACGTTCAATGATACGAACTGCCAGCATGAGTCCTGCAGCGACGATAGCACTGCATCCCATGTGGACAAGGGCCACCTCCAAACCTCGGAACAGTACGGTTCCAAGGCCCATTTCATGGCCAAACAGCAGGTAGAAGATGTTCTCAAGGATGGAGAACCCACCACCTACGGCAGCACCGCAGATGACACTGTCGATGAAGAACACAATCTTCTTCCGGGTGGCTAACCAAAGGAGTGGGATGCCCTTGATGACTTCTTCCAGAACAGGATTGATGAATTCAGACTGGTTCTCGGAGAGGATAGACCCAGTTAACTGGAACAGGCCGAAGCAGACCAGTGCCGTTACCATACCGTACAGCACCTGTAATAAGAGGTTTCTGACGCTGATGAGCGCAAAATAGTCGATCTTATAGACTACAAAGATGTAGATGACAACAGGGAGGAGGGCAGCGACGAATTGCATTACAACAGTTTGAGTGAGATCATAAATTCATTACCATGTCGCCCATTTTGGAAGCCTTCAGGCGCAAACAGATGACCATAGCCAAGAGACAGTGTCGTTTTGAGATAGTTCAAGAATACCAATTCAGTGGTCAGTTGGATACCAGTGCTGTAGTACATCTTGTGGGTTGAGTTGGGAATCCAGGTGGAAAGTCCCGTTCCGAAGAGTGAACACTGGATCCACGTCGGATAGCAGAACAAGGCACCGAAGTTGTTGAGTCGGATGGGACGCAGGTTGAGCTCAGCCGTCGCCTTGGCAAAGGTGTGGGCTGGGATAGCATCGATATCAGTACCAGGCATCGCCAAGGTCGTTCGATATTGGAAGGCGTTCCTGTTATCTACATAGTTATTACGGAAACCACCGAAATAGGTTGTGCCGAACACCGATTCTTCATCTCCGAAGTTATGGCCTGCTGCCGTACGGAGCCAGAACGAGGTGTTTCTGTCAATAGGCAACAGGGTACCGAAGTCACCTGAAGCCTCTATGGAGGGATAGAACCGTCCGCCAGCCAGATAGCCGTAACCTTCAATGCCTAACTGGTAGCCCTGCTCCTTCATCACACCACCCAACGAAGTACGGGTTTTTGACCACTTTCTATAGATCGACGCCGTCTGCATCGATCTGACACCTTGCACCTCAACCTCCTGATACAAGGGCAGTGCGTCCATGTCGCCGTAGGTAGCCACAGAGAAACCCCAAGAATTGTCATACGGCGTGACTAACGTGTTGGAATAGTCGTAGGCCAGCTGCAACACAAAACCCTTACGGCTCTTTCGCGTCGGACCGAAGAGGTCGTAGAAGTCCATATGGTTCCAGGCGGCCTTGAGAGTCCAGAAGTAGTATTTCCAATCGAAGTCGATGTGGAACTTGTTCTTCCAGTCGTTATTACTCCATGGGGAGAGACCGACTGACAGTTTCATGCTACTCAGTCCCACGGGGTCGTGATTCCAGGCTTTGGAATCAGTAAAGCCGCTGATGATAGGGTAGGCTCCTGCAAACCTCATCTCTTTAAGGACATTGTATGAAGTGATGTTGTTATATACATCGCCAAAGTTCTTCCTGGGCAGCGAGTCTCTGAGCAGACCAATCTGTTCCAATGCCTCCTTGTTGTTCTCATAGGCCAACTGCCCATAGAGGTTCACGGCATTGGCATCCTTCACCACTTCGCGGGAGAGCAGTACGGGTTGCAGTCCGTCGCGCTTGAACTGGAGTGCCAGCAACTGCCCGGGTGTAATCTCCAAGGGTGCAAAGAGGCCGATGTCAGTATTGGTAAGCATCTCCATCTCGCGTGTCTCAATGTTAATCTGCCAGAGGTTGGAGACGCCAGTATAGTAAGAGCTACCAATCAGATACTTGTCGTCGAGCGAGAAGCGGAATTGTCCTAAGTTGCTGTCTTTCCAGGTAATTAGTTTCACGGGCTTGAAGATGGCCTTTGCCAGTTCTTCTGTGTTGAACAGCAAAAGTGTATGCTCGCCATTGTCGCCTTGGCTGGTGAATGACAACCATTTGCCGTCGTGACTGATATCTGAGTCAAACACGCTCACACCAAACGGGAAGGCATAGATCACTTCAGGATTCTCCAAGTCGCGGTCCAGGCGTACAATCGACTGTGTACCGTCATTGGAGAAAAGGCCGTAGAGACAGTCGTGGGTATTGTCATACACGATATTGCCGATGCGCTGGTACTTCTTTTTCTTCACCACTTTCTTCTGTCGGATGTCATAGATTTCCAAGCCGCGCATCTTCGAATTGTTCGTTGTATAGATGAGGCGCTGACCCTTACGGTCAAGTGCTACATAAGCAGGGTCATAGAGCTGGATGCCGTAGATGTCGTTCAGCCTCTTCTGCTCGCCTGTCTGCAGGTCAATCTCCGTCATGTGTGCAAAGTCACCTGGAGCATTCATGGCGGCGTATGCCTTCTGGGTGACAGGGTCATAGACGAATGGCGACACAGAACCTAACGGCTCTTTGGTCAGCGGCTTGGTTGTTGTGATGGGATATTGGCGGATGGCGGCTAGATTCTCTTCCTGATGCTTCTTCTCGTCCTCCTTCCAGTCGTTCCATACTTTTCTGAGCGACTGTCCATAGACCTTCTTGAACTGTTTGCCGAAGAAGGTGCGACTGTCAACCGTTCTGTTATAGAACTGGATCATCTTCTCGTAGCCGTAGGTCTTGGTAAGGTAATTCACGAAACGGGTTCCATAGAGATAGGCATTGGCGCCCACTTGGAAGTCCTTTGTGGAACCCTCCGTTTCCAGGCCCACCACCGAGTAGATCTTGTCACCCCCGTCGATGATACTGCGGAAGTACATCTCGTCGTAGCCACCTAAGGCACGTCCGATACCACCGCCGAGCCAGGTCTCCATGAAGCAGGCGATACCCTCGTGATACCAACGGGGCGAATACCAACGGGGCACGCTCAGATAGCTCCATAGGGCTGAGATGGGCTGTTTGTTGTCGGTGTCCACCTTCGTACCAAAGAAGCGGCGCCAGTTGCGGTCGCTACGATTATACTTGTCAGTCATGACAATGTGCGTATATTCGTGCTTGAACAACTGACTGTATCGTTCACCTGAAGGGGTGATGTAATACGACATGTTCAACGGAGCCATGCCGATCTGTATAAAAGAACGCGGTAATGGCGATGCTCCGCCATTACCGTCGTCCTCCCAGTCTGTCAATAACAGCAGGGGCGCTTCTGGCTGATAGATGGAATCA
>CACYBB010000006.1 GCA_902772585.1 uncultured Bacteroidales bacterium
AACGTGATTGGTGCTGATATATATATTAATAAGGTACACGTAGGGAGCACACCCACTATCGTGCAACAGCTTCCCGCTGACCGACAGTACACTGTCAGTCTGCAAAAGGAAGGCTACAAGGACACTAAGGTAACAGTAGTGCCGAAAGGCAACGAGATGACCGAAGTGAAGATAAAAATGAAAAGAAAATAACAAAAAAAATAAATAATATGGTTTACGCAGCAGAAACGAAAGAAAAAGAATTCGAGAAGGTAATGGATGGTTATACTGGTCTGTTGATCTGTCGTCTACACAACCTTTGTGTCAAAGCTCATCCCATTGCTCTCATACCAGTACTGATTGACCTGTGGGGAGAGCAAAAAGTTTTCGAGGAAGTGGCAGACTGTGCTATTCCCGACGATGACCACATCGAAGCCTACCCGAAGAATGAAGAGTTTCTCTTTGCCATCGGCAAGGGAGTACTGGAAGTGCATCCGGAATTCATACTCAAGGAAAAAACAACGAAAGTGGGCGAGAACGACTTACGCTTCCTGAGTTTTAAGATTCCACCAGTAGACAAAAACCGTCGCGACATTCTGAACAATGCTGTCGATGCCTTCTATACAGAAGCAAAAGGACAATATGCAGATACTAAGGCCAAATACTACCCACAGCTGTTAAGTAACCTCCAAGATGAAGCGAAAGAGGAACTCGATAACTACAAAAAGCGATTCGAAGATGCCTACAAAAACAACTGTGATATTGCTGAGCAGACTGTCAACGACAAGAAGAAAGAGATAGAAGAAGCCTACCAGCGCTATCTGCAGAACAAGGCTACTGCAGACCAGACTGCCCAAGAGCAGAAAGCCGCTGAAGGTGAAGATGTCAAGAGCCAATTCAAGATGCCAACGGAGTGATTGAAGAATCGTCAGACGTATTTACCCAACTGTCGTGGTTTCGCAGAGACCGTGTGACAGCAGCCAGAGTGATGGTGGTGGGTTGTGGTGCCTTGGGCAACGAGGTGCTAAAGTGTCTGGCACAGTTTGGCATACAGCATATCGTCGTTGTCGATTTCGACCACGTAGAACCGGCGAACCTGACACGATCGGTATTCTACACCATCGACGACGCCATCGACAGCCGTAAGAAGGTCGATGCCGTGGCAGAGCGATTGAGAGCCATGAATCCTGACATCGAGGTGAAGGGTATCTTCGGTGACATCACCTATGATGTAGGACTGGGACTGGTGAAAAGCATGGACGTGGTGATTGGCTGCGTGGATAACCAGTGGGCACGCTATGCCATCAACCGACTCTGCATGCGGGCAGGAGTGCCCTGGGTGGATGGTGGCATTGACGGACTGGAAGGAACGGCGCGTGTATTCCGTCCTGGCGAGAACTGCTATGCCTGCAACTTAGGTCCGGAAGGGTTGAAAGACCTGCAGAGACGTATGCCATGCGCAGGCATCATCCGTCGTAACGAAGCCGCCGGACGTGCTGCCACGACACCTATCATTGCATCGATTATCGGTGCCGTAGAGGTGCAGGAGGCACTGAAACTGATACACCGCGAACAATTGGCAGCTGGCGAGCTGACATCACTGTGTGGAAAAATGTTTTGCTACGAAGGACAACATCTGACCACTCGCAGCGTTATATTTAAAGCGTATGATGACGACTGTCCCGTTCACGAGTTGTGGGAACCCGTCGTCAAGACAACGCTAACAACGGCAAGCACGGTGGCTGAGACACTGCAACAACTACGCACGTTGCTGGCTGATGACAAGCCACAGATATGCCTGAACGACTGCTTTGTCGACTGGGTAGAGTCGCGTGCTGACGGACAACAGACACAGGTCATGAAACCCGGCAGGGACGTGGCCGAACAGATAGAACGACACCCTACCCTGCAAGGTGCACTGCAAGGAGCGCTGTACCAGCACGAATACAGGGTGATAGACGACAGCTTCCCCTATCAGGAACTGACGTTAGCCCAGGTGGGAATACCCGTCTGGGATATACTGCAGGTAACTACCACAAAAGGCATTGCCTATGTGGAGATGGGAGATGTCTGATGTAAGATGTAAGAAGAAAGAAGCATGAAGAAGATAGACCAGAACCTGTCAGAGGTCAATGCGGAAATGCTGTTGCACTATCTCTATCCGGAGATGGACGACAAATGGACGGTGGAGCACCAAGGTACGTTCTACCGTAATTTCAACAGTGACCTGATAGGCTATGACGAAGAGACCGGCGAGGTGCAGGTGGCACGTGACAGCTTTACGAAGCTGTTGCCTCCTGGCATGTTGTATTCTGACGCTTCGTTAAAAGGTAAAGGACAAAAGGGAAAAATCAGTAAGCTGAACGACCGCCAGCGCTTGTTGAGCGATATGTTCCAGCCTATAGACAATGTCTCCTTTAAGAGACGAATGGGTGTAGAGCGCGAGATATCAGAGTTGTTAGACAACAAGCTGAATTACGTGTTGATGACCTACTTCCACTATGACCTGAAAGCCGAGAAGAACGAATACATCAAACAGGTGGCCGGATTATTACCTATGGTACGAAACATCAGAGGCGACTTCAGGCTGATATGCAACATCCTGTCTGCTCTTTTTCATTGCGAGGTGACATACACCCTCGGACGCTTCAGCGATACTGACCACACACGCAGTTGGCTCAAACAGGTCAGTTACGAACTGATTATCGAAGAGCTGACACCTGAAAGCTACGAGCAGACCCGAAAGGATTTGCAGGAACTGCGCCTATTCATGCAGGAGTGGTTTCTCCCCTTCGACACAGAATGCGTCATGACCATCAAGTGGCACAACCAGTCCATGAACGATACCAAGTACTGGTTACTGGATTACAATACGGAGTTAAAAGTGTAGAGTTTAGAGTTTAAAGAGATATGGATATAAACGCGAGAATCAACTGGAGACCGGGAATGGAGCTGACCACACAGACCTTCCTGGACATGGACGAGAACCTGGACTTCAGACAACAGACAGCCATCCGTGCTGCATTGGGTGACCACTGCATAGGACTGTTGCCTGATACGCCGTTCAACAACATCGGTGTGTTCTATACCAATAGATATGAGATGGAACAACTGCAGTGTACCGCCCTACTCCCCTCCGGGCGTATCATTCAGGTTGACGAGGCTGTCAGCATCAGCATCCCCATGCTGTTTGGTGACTCATATTACCTGGCGGTAGGTATCAGTAACAATTCGATACCTTTTGAGAAGAAAGGTGTCGAGTACGTCCATCCACAGTACTCCTATTCGATCATGACGGCGGAAGAGGTGATGAGCAACGATGTGTTCCCCGTCACCCGCTTCTCAGTGAAAGACGGTACTTTTTCTGAGGACAAAGACTTCATCCCACCTTGTCTGTTGATTTCGTGCGACAAGCGTTTCGAGGCTTACCGAGACCGCTATGCCGAAATACTCCAGCAGTTGGGTGAACATGCCAACTTCAAAGAGGGCGAAGGCAAGCAGGCCATGCTGCGCTATATGTTCCGCATGCGTACACAAAGCCTGCAGGGGCAAGGTTCAGAGTTTATCAAACTGACGCAAGAAATAGCCCAGGCTGTGGACTACTTCATCATGCGTCCCAACACCCAACAGGCTATAGAGATTCCGACGCCTCAACAAATAGACCCCGGTAAGTGGCTAAAATGGTTTGAGGACTACCTGTCTGGTGCATCAGCTCTGCTCGACGGTGTTACACTGGTTGACGACAGCATTGACTACGAGGCACTGTTGGCACAAGCTAAGAAGGAACTGTACGAACAACTGAGTCCAGAACTTTACGAGAAGCTGTTGGAGCGTATCAAGACTGAATTGAACGAGGAACTGTACGACAAGCTGAGCACCTCATTGTCCAAGTACATGGAGGAGGTTGTAAAGCCAGAGTTAGCACGTATCCTAAGTCAAGAGCTGTATGAAAAGCTCTACGAGAAGCTCTATACAGAACTGTTCGAGAATCTGTTCAATGCACTATACGTCACCATGCCGGAAGAGAAAGAATATATTCCGCAGATATGATGTAAGATGTAAAATGTAAGATATTAGAAGATATGGATAATCTTGTATCACCACTGGAAATCATTACGGGAAGTATTTCGCGTACCGACAACCTGAAGGAATCGATTGACTCGTTTCTGGAGATATTGCTGACCTCAGCGTGCGGTGACTGCTGCATAGACCCTGAGTTTGGTTTCATCTTCAACAATATGCGTTTCGAGATCTTCAATGAGCGCGAGGGTACCATCTACAACTCTACATCAATAGAAGGTGAAGAGGAAGATGAATTATATACCAAGAAGATTTCCGGTAATTCAAAGAACATCAATACGTTTGCCACCAATCTGAAAGAGACGATTATGAAGTATGAGCCCCGTCTGACGGATGTGTCTGCTACCATGTCGTATGTGCGTGATGAGCGTAAGATATATATCACAGTAACAGGTGTCATCATTGATACAAGAGAAAAATACAAGTATGACACCACCCTGAAAATCTGGAGTTAGGAACTATGAAACAAACAGCATTCGATACACGACAACGGGCAACAGAACTACTCCAAGAGGCGGCAGCCATCTGGCGAAAGAGTGCCCACAGCGAACAGCTGGAAGGTATAGAGCGTGACCCGATATTCTCGCTGCTCATTACGGCATTGGCATACCAAGCCAACGAAACGGACAGCGACATAGAGCGTCTGAAGCAGGATGTGTTGGAAGAATATACCAACCTGCTCACCCCTTATGAGGCAGGACGACCGATTCCTGCCACTGCCGTCGTGGAGGCTGCGCTGCAAAACAACGTAGCAGAGACTACGCTCACAGAACAGTCCACTTTCCATCTGGAGAATACGAAATACCAGTTTATGCCTTTGCTGCGACAGCGCGTCATCAACGCCTCGGTAAGCAATCTGACACGTTTGGACGGCAGACGATGGAAGGTGACCCTGAAGTTCCTTTATCCCATCAAAGACCTCACAGGAATGACCTTTGCCATTTTGGATACCCGATTCCGGGATGTCAAAGTGACATGCAACAACACCTTGATGCGTCTGGTGAAGCCCTGGAACTATGCCGACATGCCCCTACAGCCCTGTTTCTCGACAGAGTCACTATTGTATAACAAGGCCCAGATGTATAGTGCTTCGCTGACTGGTCTGGACCTCTTTGCCAACCAGGATGTGGCCATCTTCTCTATCAAGAGATTCTTGACAGACGACGTCATCCCTGTAGAGACCAGCACCATTGACATGACTTTCGACTTCAAGGGAATACCCAACGACTATGTCTTCGACAAGGATCATTTCATACTGAACCCCATTGTGTTGGTCAATGCCAAAGTGTCAACGGCATCGCTCTCATCAGCCTCTCCTATTGTGAGGATAACAGGATATACCCCCGGCAATCCCAACGAGAGCCAACTGATGCATCTGATTCCTCCCTCTGAGGAACAGTTGTTTGCCAAGACCCCTGTCGAGGTACGCCGTGTGTCATCCGACCGTTTCAATCAGGCAACACTGATGAGGCTCATCAACAGTCTGACCACCAAGTTCCACTCTGACTACTATGCCTTTCTGGAGATGAGGAGCAACGGACTATCAGAAGTCGTCAGAAACATGCAGGATGGTCTGCTAAAGATGTCAAGAGCAATACGCCAGGACCAGTTGCACAGCACACCGGGTGTCTATCTGCTCATCAACCGTGACTTCATGACTGAATCGAAGAATATCAGTCTTGACATCTCATTTGTTACCACAACAGGTTCCGCCGTCAACAACAGTCTGACGCCAGACAGCCGTTTTGTTCCACCAGCAGGATTCAATGGTTCTGCGATGCGTCTGGTAGGCAATCCGGTGGGAGGCTTTGATGAAGTTAACGACACAGAAAGTCTTCACAACTATGCTCGCTACCAGTTGGTTACCAACGACCGTATTGTCACACCAGCAGATATGAAGATACTGTGCTATACGGAACTGATGAATCGTTACAGCATCATTCCCGCTATGGTGAGTGAGATGACTGTTAGCCATCGGCAGCAATTGGACAAGTCTGACTGTGGTTATGCCTTCTGGATAAACATCAGACTGGAGGACAACCCCTTTGTGCACCGCAGTTTTGCTGATAAGATTTCACAAGCGGAGAAGTTCTTACAGAAACGTATGGAAGTGAGATCCTCCTGCATACAGCCCATCTATGTAAACATCCAAATGGATACTGAAAAGATATAAACAGAAAAGAGATATGGAAGAAAGAGAATTCTTACTGGACATCGTCTATAAAAACAAAACCGTCAAATTCAAGGTTGTGAACCCAGAGGCGCCTATCGAGACGCTGATGACCAACCTGCGCCATGCCATTGGCAATGACGGCAAGCTCATCTTCGACTTCCCGTCAATAGACCAGACGGGGGCACCCCTCGACTACTTCTTCGGCAAGGAGGACCCTGAGGTACATGAGATTCGAGTGCTGCGTCCACGCATAGGACATACCGACCAAACGCTGGGCGACTATAAGGTAAACAATGGTGACACACTCTATTTGGTAGCAGACCCCTTCCCAGGATGAACGGACGCAACAAGAGACTGCAAAATGAATGGCGCATGTTAGAGCAAGGGCTCGACGGACGCAAAGACATCAGTTGCCGTGTGCTGACCACCAATGCCGATGGTCTGCCCACAGACTATTGCATCGACTACCACATTCACAGTCTCTGCGGAGTCACCAACATGGAGCATCTCAATGAAGCAGGCGTCAAGAACGAACCACTCTACGCCGACCACTTCCGGATGAGGATGACACTACCGCCCAACTATCCACAGATAGACGGCGCACCGATTCTTAACTTCCTGACCTGCGACGAAGAGGGGAACGATCTCCCCCACCCGTGGCACCCGAACATCAGATATTTCGGAGCCTTTGCTGGCAGGGTGTGCATCAATATGGCAGACACCTACTCCAGTCTGTTATGGGCCGTACAACGCATTGGGGCCTATCTGCGCTACGACACCTACCATGCCACCATGGAACCTCCCTACCCAGAGGACTTGCAGGTAGCGACATGGATACGTAACCAAGGGGAGCCAAACGGATGGACGGTGTTGAAATGAGAATGAAGAGATAAGAATGAAGAGATATAAGAGATAAGAGATGAATATCAGATACAAAATTTTGCTACTACTGTCGTGTTGCTTGTCAACGGTCATGTTACACGGCAAGGTCGTTAAGGCCATCACGGTGTCAGACAGTATTCCTTACACCGACCATATCGCTTTGGCAAAGGATGCCACGGACAAGGACATCATGGTAAAGTTCCAGTTTGACGAGGGCAAGAATACGCTAACCGTCAGCGTCATCTCCTATCGTACCCTCTTCGTCTTCTGGGATGACACCCGCTACAAGAATGCGATTCACGGCAGATGGATACACACTGACCAACTGCCCTATATCGCTACCAGCGATGCCGGACAACGTTTCCGTCTGTCAAAGGAACTGTATAAGTCATTGCCTAACCCCAAGAAGCAATATATCTTCAAGAAATGGATAAGCTATGAGGGTATCCAGCCTCAGGAGCAAGAAATCAAGATGGTTAACAGCTATATCGAGCAGGTATTTGACATTCAGAACAAACGCAACAATGTCACCGTAAACCTGAACGACATCATGCTTCTGGACCTTATCAAACAGAAAGGCAACAAGTCCACATTTCAGGTCAGCACTGGCAACAACCTCGACACCGAATATCAGGTTACCATACAGCGTAATCCCTGCTTCGGTCTGGACAAAGAGATGGATGCTGCGCAGAAAGCCTTGGATGCTGTCAAGAAGAGCTATGGCAACATGAAGAAGAAATATGGCAAAGGCGTCGTCAGTTCTGAAGAGGGCAAGAAAGCCTTTGATGAGCTGAAGGCCACGCTAACCGCCCAGTTCCAGCACAACAATGACAGCAGTGCATGTCCGATCATTCAGAACAGCATTGAGCAATATAACCTGTTGGCTGACTCTTTGGCCAATATGAAGGTAGGCATTGAAGTTGCCGCAACAGCCACCGAGAAAGTCATGGGTGGCAAAGTCAATGAAGCCAATGAGAAAATTGTACTGACAAACGCCCGACAACTGGATAGCAAGGTTGCACGCTGGCTTATCAGCCGTGATGCGAACGAGCGTACAGATCTCATCATGGAGTGTCAAGATATCATCAAAGACACGAAATTGATTATCAACACACTCTCGCCATCTCAGTCAAGTACAACCATTAAGATATTCCGTCAGGCAGAACAATACTTTAACAAGACATGCAGATAAAAAGATACATACTTCACCTCTTGCTGTGTCTGCTCCCCATAGCGACTCTGGCACAAGAACAAGCCCCGGCAACAGATGTCGAGACTTCGCCAGAAGCGTTGCATCAGGAGATAGGCGCACGCATGATGCAGTATGTGGACGAACTGAACGAGCTGGCCATCGTCGGCAACATGCAGGTATCGTTCTCTGGAACAGCACCGCTGACCTCTTCGTATGCCAATGTCATCAAAGAGAAGGTGGACATGCTGGATGATCACTATAAGTCTATCAATCTGAGATGGACCACATTCATTCAGGCGATGCAGGTGGATATTGCTGACGACGAGGACTTGATGACGATGATGACCAACGTGGAACAACTGAAGCAAAGCGTTGCTGACTCAATAGCCGCCAAGAAGGAGTGTTGCAGCGCGCTGCAGGATTTTGTACACGCTGAAGAGCTGTTGGCTGGTCAGGACACTATCTATAAGAACCTTTATCATAAGGCTTTCGAGTTGTCACTACTCCAGAAACTGACCCCACAACTGGAGAAATTGAAAGCCCGCGAACAGACGCTCTTTGCACAACTGCAGAGCAGTTACCAGAAAGCCCAGCAAGCCTGTGAGATCTTGCCGGCGCTGAACAAACGCATGCCTGAACTCGACGATACCTTTGCCAACATCCAAATGATATCGACAAAAATCCAGGAGACAGCATATAAACCGTTCATACAACGAATCAAAGATTACCTCATTGGTCTGGCCTGTGTTGCCGTAATGCTACTGTTCCTCAACATGATGAGTGCAAAGTACAAGCAGTTTAAGACCGCTCGCGAACAAGCCAAGAAGTATGAAGAGATGATGCAAAAGAACGGTGGAGCAAGTAACTATCCAACGATATAGAGAATTAAGAATTAAGAGATAAGCGCATACGATGAAGAAGATACAGACCTTTTTACTAACGGTTGTTGCCGCTCTGTTGCTGACGGGCTGCGACCAACTCGTCAGCAAATTTGCGAAACCTGACAATCTGGATATTGTCGGCGCAAAAGCGCAAGTGAAGCAGGAGACCATGAAGGTTCATAAGGTACAATTTTCACCTGACTACAAGACCTTCACCGTCACTACCCGCATGTATGGTGACATCGGCCCTTATAGTCTGACGGATACGACTAAACTGAGGATTGAAATCAAGAGTACCAACAGCGGTATTTCCTTGAGCAAGCGTTCGCAGCCACACCTGATTGGCATGCGTAACATCAAGTCTGACAACATTGCTAAGAAGGAAGTAGACCTGCTGGCAATGGTCGATCTGACACAACCGCAAGAAGTTCTAGACAGGATTCATGACTATCTGGTTGAGTTGCGTGCCGTATTCAGTGACGCCAATATGCAGATCTGTTTCATCTATGGCGACTCCACCAGTCAGACAAGGACGGCAACAGACTATGTACTTGAAAACTACCTCATATCACGACAAGATAAGCACATCCTACTCTATCGTTCCATCAGCAAGAAGATGGATGAGATGGAGGGACACCAAGGGATATGGAAAGACTCCAAGCACATGGCGCTATTGATATTCTCCGACAATGAGGTCTATGACAATGCAACCAACAAGCCCATTGATCCCGATCACTTTATGTATGAAGAAAACCTGACGTTGAGGAGCGAACATCCGGCAAAGAACATGTTGGTATGTTATGTTGGATATTCTGCCGACAAAGATGCCAACGAGCAAGATGTACAGGTTATCAAGCTTCTCTGCGAACGGACCAACGGTGTCTTTATGCATCATTACAATGGTACGCTGTTTAAGAATGCCATGCTCAAGGCATTCCATATCAGTCCCGATGCCAACACCTTTACCTTTGAGAATCCAGATGGTAAGGTCTATAACGGTAACTTTGAGACGCTTAACGTCAATTTCTATAGTATAGAGAATGACACTCTTGTCACTTCGTTCAAAACCGTCATCAATAAAGGTGACTTCTACAACCCAATTATCGTTCACGGATTACCCAAAGCCGGCATCGTCATGCTAGGTATTATCATTGGAGCATCCTTACTTGGTTTTGCATGGTTCCTGTTACAGTTTGTAATACCTTACATCAGTTATAAGATATTCCGTAGGAAATATGTTATACGCTACGCAGGTCGAAACATGGGTATTGGCAAGAATCTGGTGGCAGAGGCATGCTATCTGTGTAAAGAGCCCTTTGAAACCGGTGACGAGGTGGTCGTGAAGTGTAGTCATACCATGCACAAAACTTGCTGGGATGAAAACGGATATCACTGTACTGAATATAGCGACCGCTGCAAGCATGGTTCACATTACTATAATAGCGTTCATCTTTCTGACAGTAATAATGCGCCCTATTATACGAAGTGGATTCTTGCAGCCATCATCGCTACGACATTGGCATGGATTCTGTTCATCAGCAGGACCCACTATCTGACAGCCCACATCGTTACCAATATCTCACTATGGCTCACCGGTATAGAGGAAGGTACTCCTGAGGCTGCTGCCCTGCTGGCAGGTCAGTCCATCTCGCCCATGCCAGCATTCGGATCCTCCATGGGATTTTTCCTGACAATGGCTATTGCCGTTCTGGCTACAAAAATCGTCAACATCAGCTATAACAGTCTCGACTACCTGCTACGATCCCTTACGGCTGCAATATTGTGCGCTACCTCTTTCTTGTGCATCAATATACTGATTGTCGTAGGTGGTTTGCATAGGATTGCCATCCTCTTGGAGTGGATTCCTTGGCTTTTGTCGGCATACATTATTGCCATCTGCGGAACCTATAAGACACGCGTCAAGTTACGCAAGAGACTAATCATCCCGAGCGTTATTATCGTCCTCATCTCTATGTATATATGGTGGTTGTTCTATAGTCACTTCGACGGCATAGACTACCGCTTGGTACTGCTGCTTGGTTTTATCTTCTACGGTGTAGGACTTGTTTCATGTATTGCTACCGTGGCCCCACGCTCAGAGCGTTACTTCCTACATGTACAGGGAGCCGTTAAAGAGATGGACATCGCTATCTTCAAGTGGTTCCGCAATAATCCCGACCGGGTGGTAACCATTGGTAAGTCGGTAGATTGCAGTCTCCAGCTGTCATGGGACATCACTGGCGACATTGCTCCCGTACATGCAGAAATTTACCTGCACCATAACGTTCCATATCTGAAGGCTCTGGAAGATGGTGTCGTTGTCAACAATCACGTTGCAGAGATAGGAAAAGAAATATGGTTGCATCATGGTCTTTCGTTCACCATTGGCAATACGACTTTCACATACATTGAAAAAGACTTAGTATTATAATATGAAGAAGAGACATTATCAGAGTCCGACGACTCAGGTCGTCAGGATACAACAACACGCTTGCCTATTACAGACAAGCGCTACGAAAGATAACTATGGCGATGCCATAAATCAAGAATGGGGTAATCCCTAATGTAAACACAGCTATGAAAAAGTATATTTACAACATATATATGCTGGCCGTCCTATTCTTGACGGTTACAGCCTGCACAAAAGATGACTTCTCGCTCGACAGTTCTGCTATCGAGAAAGAACAACCCGTCATTAAAACCTACACCATGACGGTCAACGCTAGTAAAGGCGAAGACGTTGCCACTACCCGCGCTTTGTCACTTGATGGTACAACGCTGAACTCCACATGGGCAGTTAATGAAGAAGTCACTGTGTACAACGTCACCAAGAGCGCAGACCTCGATGGCACTCTTAAAGCACAGGGCGCAGGGACCAGCACCACGCTATCAGGTACACTGACGGGCACCATTGAGAAAAATGATGTACTGACGTTGAAGTTCCACAGTCCCAGCTACGCATCACAGGATGGTACGCTGGATTATATTGCAGCCAACTGCGACTATGCGACTGCGAATGTGACCGTTTCCACTGTTGTTGGGGACAATGTCACTACTGACGCAGCCCATTTCGTTAACCAGCAGGCCATCGTAAAGTTTACACTAAAAGACAAGGAAAATGGCGGTGCACTGCTTGACGGAACAACAAAATTGGCTGTTACTGTTGGTTCTAATTCATATACCATCACACCTGCCTCAGCAACTAGCACGCTATATGTTGCCATTCCTGGTATCAGCGGACAAAGCATCACCCTTAACGCTGTGGTTGGTACTAAGATTTACACCTTTACCAACCCGAGCGCTACGTTTGCCAACAGCCAATACTATACGGTCGGCGTCTGGATGACGCATCAAGGCACCATTGAAATCGGTAAATTGATAGGTCAAAACGGATGCATTTACGCCAATGCAGCTGCAGCCACTTCAGCAGGCACTACTGCAGCAGGTATGATTGCTTACATAGGTAGCGCTTCGAATTGCACTAATGGTTTGGCTATTGCATTAGCAGATGACGGAGATAAATCTTTAGAAGGCGCAACAAATGCTGCTGCAGCAAAAAACAGGAGTACAGGCTTGCCCGTTGTAGGAGGGACTTGGCGTGTTCCTACAAAAGCGGATTGGGAGCATATGTTAACAGCATGCGGGGACAACTATGATGAACCAAATTGGACAACAACTGGTTTAAGAGGAAAGCTACAAACTGTTTCTGCAGATATTGTCATGGGTAATTCATATTGGGCTAATACACCATCCTCCAGCGGCCATTCATATGTTCTCTCTTTTGGCAATCCAACAGGAGCTTATTTCCAAGGGGGAATAGTCAATACTGAAGAGCATAAAGTCCGTGCCGTCCTGGCCTTCTAACAATGTTTAGGGAATTCCCCCTTGGGGTTTAGGGATTATCCTTTGCGCTATCATCATTTTCTTCATACCTTTGCAGCGAGAACATTAAACAACTGCGATTATGAAGAAGATGATGATAGCCCTTTTAACAATGTTGACGATAGCAACATCGGGCAAGGCAATGAGTTACGAACAGGCTCGCAACGAGGCACTGTTCCTGACCGATAAGATGGCTTACGAGCTGAACCTCACCGACGAGCAGTATGAGGCCGCCTACGAAATCAACCTCGACTACCTGATGGGTGTGACGAGTTACGACGACGTCTATGGTGACTATTGGGAGCGCCGCAATCGCGACCTGAGCTACATTCTGCTCGACGCACAATGGCAGGCATACATCGCCGCCAGCTATTTCTACCGCCCACTCTACTGGAGTTCAGGCTACTGGCACTTCGGCATCTATGCCCGCTATCCGCACCGTGACTACTTCTTCTTTGGTCGTCCGGTATTCTATGCTACCTATCGTGGCGCACACGCCTGGCATCTGCACGGTACTCACGGCTACTACTACAGTCACCGTCACCACTTCCGTCCTGCAGGAGGACGCGCACACTATGGTATGCTGGACCGCTGGAACAAGGGAGAATTCCGTCACCATCACGGTGGTGCAGTAGGCCATCACGGTGGCAGTGTAGGTCGTCACGGAGGAACGGACAGACATCACGGAGGTACAATTGGACATCATGGTGGAACAACAGACAGACACCATGGAGGTACAATAGGTAACCATGGAGGTACAATAGGTAACCACGGAGGTACAGATAAAAGCCACGGAGGTACACTAAGCAATAACGGCACCAGCACTCACCATAGAGGAGACTTCGGTGGTCCACGCACCAGTTCAACACGTACGACAGTAAACCACGAAACAGCAAGTCGCCAAAGCACTGGCAGCATCAGCCGCAGCAGTGGTTCGTTCGGCGGAAGCCGTAGCAGCGGATCATTCGGTGGTAGCCGTAGCAGTAGCTCATTCGGCGGAGGCCGTAGTGCTGGTAGCGGCAGCAGTGCTAGCAGAGGAAGCTTTGGAGGCGGCAGCCGCGGCGGTAGCAGTCATGGCGGCGGTAGCCGAAGCGGCGGATCGTTCGGCGGTCGTCGTTAAAATACGCACCTCAGCATTCATCATACGCTGTACCTCACGCATGGTACAACCAGCATAGACAGCCAACAAGGCTTTGTTCAGAATGCCATGACCTACGGCCACCACCCGTTTCCCCGGGTAGGTGGTCGTTATCTGTTGCAGGAAATCGGCAGCACGTTGCAGCAGGGCTTGCTCACTCTCGATATCGTCGGGCCACACCTCGCCTTTCAGGTCGGGAATAAAGCGACCGGTAAAGCTCCCCCAGTCGCGCTCACGGAGCAGAGGAGTGGTTCTTACAGCCAAACCATGAGGCGCGGCAATGATTTCGGCAGTCTGAATGGCGCGTTGCAGGTCGCTAGCAACAATAGCATCAATCGGTTCCTCAGCCAGTCTCCGTGCTACCTGAGCAGCCTGCTCCCTACCCCGTTCGTTCAGACAACCTTGCGTCTGACCCTGCATAATCTGTAGGGCATTGTCAACGGTCTCACCATGACGTACTAAGAAGAGAGTGGTAACGCCACTCTCTTCTACTTTTCTTTCTCCACTAAACATTAGTAACAATGCCCTCAATATATGTTTTAAGGATATGGATTCCCGTCTTGTTGTCGCCGCCCCAGGGAATGATGAGGTCGGCAAACTTCTTTGTGGGTTCGATGAACTGTTCGTGCATGGGTTTGAGCACTTTCTCATAGCGGTCAAGCACTTGATCGACGGTACGTCCGCGTTCAACAACATCGCGACGGATGTTTCGAATAAGACGTACGTCAGAGTCTGTATCCACGAAAATCTTCAGGTCCATCATGTCACGCAACTTCTTGTAGTGCAGCGTCATGATACCCTCCAGGATGATGACGGGTTTAGGTTCAACATGCACAGTCTCAGGCAGACGGTTAGAGATGATATACGAGTAGGTGGGCTGTTCGACGGCCTGATTGTTCTTCAGCATCTTGATATGCTCGGTTAGTAACTTCCAGTCGAAAGCGTCTGGATGGTCGAAGTTGATAGCCTTACGCTCCTCGTCGGTCATCCCCGTCGTATCATTATAATACGAGTCCAAGGGTATTACGGCTGCACAATGAGGGGGCAGCACGCGGGCAATTCTCTTAACGACGGTGGTCTTTCCAGAACCTGTACCGCCTGCAATTCCGATAATGTACATTATTATTTTTGTTCTTTTACTAGATAGACCAGTGTGGGCAGGTGGTCGCTATAGCCATCAAGCCATACGCCACCAGCATGGGTACGCAGCGGATTGCCTTTGTAACGGCCATCCTGCTGGAACAGATAGTCACGACGGAAAATCTGTGCCTGCCAGAACTTCAACGTAGAATAGTCCTTCTTACCTTTCTGGTTCAGCAGAGAGTGTGAAAGGATAATCTGGTCGAAGAGGTTCCATGCACCATCATAGCGCAACGTACCTGTTCCGCTGGCATGGATATTCCAGAAGGGGTTGAACAGACCACCGGGCTTCACATCGTCAATCTCGCGCTGGGCACCCAGAGCTTTCGACATAGAAGGATCAGCAGGGTCGTCGTTCATATCACCCATGATGAAGAGTTTTACATTGGGGTCGTCCTTCAGCAATGAGTCCTTCACGGCACGAATCTGCTTGCCACCCAATTCACGATAGTAGCTGACAGCACCACGTGAAGGCAGGTGGTTGACGATGATGGTGACATGCTCGTCAGCCAGTGTACCACTGACTACGAAGAAGCCACGGGTAGCACGACGGGCATCCTCAGGCTTATCATATATATACGGTACGAGCTTCACATTGCGAACAGAGAACAATGCGGGGTTGTATAACAGACCGCAGTCTACACCACGATGGTCAGGACCTTCAATCAACAAATGCTGCATGTTGCGCTTCTTCAGAGGCTCTTGCTCACAGAGGTCAGCCAGACAACCGTCATTCTCTACCTCAGAGACACCAATAGCTGCACAGCCTACCATAGGGAGTTTGTCTGTACCCAACTCAGCAAGCACACGTGCCATATTGCGCAGCTTATGCTTATACTTCAGGCCAGACCACTTGTTCTTTCCGTCTGGCAAATACTCATAGTCATTGTGTCCTTCGTCATGAAGGGTATCAAAAAGGTTCTCAAGATTGTAGAAACCGATGGCATAAACAGAGTATTTCTTCTCCTGCGCCAGTACACTAATCGTTCCCACCAGGAACAAAGCAGCGATAGTCAATAATAGTTTTTTCATAGTTTTACATTTAAATTATCAGTTTATGGTGGCGAAGATACGCATTATTTTTGAGATATTCTAATTTTTTTCAAAAAAAAACTCAAAAAAATACTCTTTTTTGCATTTTATTCCTTATCTTTGCACCAAAACTATAAAATCGTTACTAAAAAACTAACGCTTATGAAAAAACACCTTCAACTATTTGTGATGGCACTTTGCGTCGTAAGCACAGCATCAGCACAGGTCAAGGAGACTCCTGTCGATTCTGATGTGAATGCCCAACTGACCGAAGAAGCCTTTACGTTCACTGAAGCTCAGATTGGTGGGGATGACGACGTCACCCAAAACATCACCATCGTGGGCTCCAACAACAATGTGTATGCCAGCCAAGTGGGTTTCCGCTTCAGTGCTGCGAGATTTAAGTTCAGAGGTTACAACTCGAAGTACAACGAGATGTATATCAACGGCAACCCTGCCAATGATGCAGAACGTGGCGAGTTTAACTTCTCGTTCATCGGTGGTTTGAACAACCAGACACGTAATGTGGAGGCGGCGCTTCCTTTCGAGGACAACAACTTCGCCATGTCGTCACTGGCAGGTTCAAGCAACTACAATTTCCGTCCGAGTGCTATGGCTACTGGTTCACGTGTATCGCTGACCGGTGCCAACCGCAACTACACCATCCGCGGTATGTACACCTACAATACCGGTGTCATGCCAAATGGATGGGCTTTCTCGGGCAACCTCACCTACCGTTGGGCTAACATGGAGACCGCCAATGTCGAAGGTACATTCTACAACGCACTGAGCTACTTCCTTGGTGCCGAGAAGATCATCAACGACAAGCACTCCGTCTCACTTGTTACCTGGGGTAACCCCACAGAACGTGGTGCACAGTCTGCATCTACTGATGAGATGTACTGGATTGCTAACAGCAACTACTACAATCCAAACTGGGGTTATCAGGACGGCAAGAAGCGTAATGCACGTATCGTCAACAGCTTCACACCTTCTGCCTTGCTGACTTGGGACTACAAGATCAACGACGACATGAAATTGGTTACCAGTCTGTTGGGTAAGTACTCTATGTACAGCAGCACACGTCTGAACTACAACAATGCCACCAACCCGGCTCCTGACTACTACAGTATGATGCCCTCCTACTATTACGATGTATGGGAACCATATAAAGGTGATCGTAGTGAAACTGCTCTTAAGAATTGGCAGTCTGCCTACGACTACTTGAGCGCATCGAAGGCTAACCGTCAGCTTAACTGGGATGGTATGTACTATGCCAACAAGGCTGCCAATGTTCAGAATGCGGATGCTATGTACTACCAGCAGGCCTACCACGACGACCAGTTGGCATTCAGCCTCAGCAGCACGCTGACCACTCGTCTGAGCAAGAACTCACAGTTGAACCTTGGTTTCAACCTTTCTACCAACAAGGGTATGCACTACCAGACGATGGAAGACCTGCTGGGTGCCAAATATTTCCACAATGTCAACACCTACGCAGTTGGTGAGTATGCTGAGGATTCTCCTGAAGTACAATATGACCTGAACAACCCCAACGCTGTGGTGAAGGAAGGTGACCGCTTCGGTTACGACTATAATGTCTTCGTCAACAAGGCAACGGCTTGGACGGGCTATTCTGTCGACTTTACCAAACTGCATTTCTTTGTAAGCGGTCGTGTAGCAGGTACCAGCATCCAGCGTGACGGTAAGATGCGTAACGGTCTCGCCAAGGACAACTCTTATGGCAAGGGCGGTACTGCCAAATTCCTGGACGGTGGTGGTAAGTTCGGCTTGCATTACACATTAGGTAAAGGTGTAGCAATGATGCTCGGTGCCGGTTATGAGTGGAAGGCTCCTACAGCCCGTACCGCTTTCATTGCACCACAGGTCAACAACGACTTTGCAAAGGATTTGAAAGTAGAGCGTAACCTGAGCGCTGAGTTCGGCATGATGTTCACCTTCCCTTGGTTGAAAGCCAACATCAATGGTTACTACAGCCGCTTGGAGGACGTCACCGAGTATTCGATGTACTACGACGATATTGAGCACTCCTTCTCCTATGTATCATTAACAGGTATCAACAAGGAGTATTACGGTGTTGAACTGGGTTTGAACTTCAAGGTTACTGAGTTGTTTAGCATCAAGGCCTTGGGTACTATCAGCGAGGCTAAGTACATCAACAACGCTAACGTTACCTATATGCTGTCAAATGCCGAGCCTGACGCCAAGACGGGTAGCATCTACCATGAAGACATCTGCGTCAACAAGGGTATGCGCGAAGGCGGTACGCCACTGGCAGCAGCCAGCATTGACCTGTCATACCATTGGAATTACTGGTATTTCGACCTCATCGGTAACTACTATGATAATATTTACCTTTATTATTCACCTGTTACCCGCTACTACAATAATTTGCCTGATGCTGACAATGACGGGATTCGCGAGTACTATAATACAGAAGGAGATCCTGTATTCCCAGAAGGCCAAGCAAAAGGCAAGGGTGGATTCATGCTCGACGCTTCTATCAGCAAGAGCTTCCGTCTGAAGAAGGGTCAGCTCAGAGTAAACCTCATGGTTTCTAACATTCTGAACAACACCAAGATTTGTACAGGTGGTATGGAGCAAAACCGTCGCGACTATAGTGAGGAAGGAACTCCAATGCGTACTTACGATTTCTTTAACAGCCCCAAGAAGTTCTATGCCAACGGCATTAACGGAATGCTTCAGTTTACTTACTTGTTCTAAACTAAAAGGAGGATACAACATATGAAGAACATTAAATATTATATCTTCGCTGCCGTTTGCGGCCTATTTGCAGCCTGTCAGAACGGTGATTGGGATGAGCCAAACCTCTCTACTGCACCTTATGGCAACAACGACATTAAGGAAACCAATGTCATCACTATTCAGCAATTGATTGACAAGTATCCTAATGTGTTTGCCAGCACTGACGAGAACGCCCTCATCGAAGAAGACATTCAGATAAGAGGATGGGTAACAGGTAATGACGTGGGTGGCAACCTCTACAAGCAGTTCTGCCTGCAGGACGACTCTCGCGGCATCATCATCGCCGTCAATCAGGGTGGTCTCTGCGGTTACCTGCCCCTCGGTCAGGAAATCCTGATAAATTTGAAGGGTCTTTACATTGGTGGCTACCGCAAGCAGCCAGAGTTAGGCGCGCCCTACAATGGAAGCAGTATCGGTCGTATGTCTAAGGACATTTGGAATCAACATTTCAAAATCGTTAAGTATATCAATGACGTTAAAGCCGATCAGATTCAGCCTGTAGAGTTTGATGCAGCTTTCCAAAAGGACATGAATGGTAACTGTGCCAAATTAGTAACCATCAAGAACGTGACTTTCACTGATGCTGATGGTAAAAATGTATTTGCGCCTCAAGGTACTAGCAACACCAATCGCCAGATGAAACAGAATGGTAAGGATTTAGGTTCGAACATTGTCATTCGCACCAGCAGCTATGCAGACTTTGCTGGCGAAAAGCTGCCATACGACGAAGCCAAGAAAGAGCCTATCGTTTGTAACATCACTGGTATTGCAACCCGTTACAACTCAACATGGCAGATTCTGATTCGCAGTTCCAAAGATATAACTGACACTAATGGTAATCCATTAATTCTGAAATAACCTTTTTATCGAAAACTTAAAATACTATTCATATGAAAAAGACTATTAAATCACTGCTTGCAATAGCAGTTGCAGCATTCGCATTTACAGCATGCTCTGACGTTCCAGAGCCTTATGACATTCCAGGCACCAGTGGTGGAGGAGGCACAGGGTCTGAAATTTACTCTTCAACAAACTTTAAAACAGGCTGGATACTCAAGAGCATTACTCCTGATCAAGCATGGAGTCAAGGAAACTCTTATGTCCAGGCAACTGGTTACCAGAAATGGGATGGTGCTGAGAGCAAATCTAATCGAGCAGTTAAGAGTTGGCTCGTATCTCCCTCTATCAATACCACAGGTCATGAGAATGTAAAATTCAAGTTCGATAACACCATTAAGTATACGAACAATGTTTCTGGTTGGGAGGCTTACCACAAAGTATATGCTACCAGCAACTACAATGAGAGTGATATCAGTGCCTCTACATGGGTAGAGTTGGACTTCAAACCCGTATCTTCACCATACAGCGACTGGACTCTTTACACATCTGGTGAGATACAACTGCCGGCATCCTTGGTTGGTAAAGAATCTATTCGTTTCGGTTTCTATTTCGAGGCACCATCAAATGCCTCTACAACTTGGGAACTTATGAACTTTGTTGTTGAGGACGGTATTGCAAATAACGAGCCAGAGCCGGAACCGCAGCCAGAAGGTGAAGTAAAGGCTGTCACTATTGACGCATTCATTGCTGCATCTGTAAGCACGACGGACTGGTATCAATTGACTGGAACAATTAAGAACCTTAAGGATGGTGACCAATATGGTAATTTCGACATTGAAGATGCAACGGGTTCTGTATACGTTTATGGTCTAACTGCTGAAAAGGGCGGTGAAAGTAAGAAATTCCAAGAACTGGTTGCTGCTAAAGGTATAGCTAATGGCAAGAAGATTACCATTATTGGTAACCGTGGAGAATACAATAGTAAAATTGAGGTACTGAATGCATACTTTGTAAGCATTGAAGGAGAGGCTACCCCTGACCCAGAACCACAACCAACCGGCGACACAGATGGTTCAGAGGCAAAGCCATATACTGTAGCTGACGCAATTGCTGCAGCTTCTGGAACTGAGAAATATGTAAAAGCATACATCGTAGGTTGGATTGATGGTCAGGTTCTGAGTTCTGGTGCTCATTTCGATGGTAACGCAACAGTAGCTTCTAACATCCTTATTGCTGATTCACCTGACGAGACGGATGTTGCTAAGTGTATGCCAGTCCAGTTACCTTCTGGAGCTGTTCGCACCGCTGTTAACCTAAAGGATAAGCCTGATAATTATAAGAAAGAAATTCTGCTCAATGGTAACATTGAAAAATATTTCGGTGTTCCTGGTATCAAGAGTACAGGATATGCCAAGATTGGTGATACTGAAGCTGGTACGAAGCCTGGTGGTAGTGAAGGCGGCGAACAAGGTGGCGGTGGTGACACCCCCCCGAGTGGTGATGCTCAGGCTGTAACAATTGCCCAGTTTAACGCTGCTGCAGTAAGCAATGACGTATGGTATCAGCTGACTGGCACTATCAGCAACCTAAAAGACGGTGACAAGTACGGAAATTTCGATCTTACTGACGAGACGGGTTCAGTATATGTCTATGGTCTGCTCTCTGAAAAGGGAGGAGCCAAGCAAAAGTTCCAGGATCTTGTTACTGCGAAGGGGGTTGCTAACGGCAAGAAGATTACTATTATTGGTAACCGTGGTGAATACCAGAACAAGATTGAGGTTGTGAACGCATACTTCGTAAGTATCGAGTAATCCCTACCTTATTCTATTATATACGGCTGCACCCCACCCTGGCGTGCAGCTGTTTTGTAAGAAATGGGAATACCACATGCAACGACGAACAATCTCGCGTGAGCAATGCCTAATACTTAACAGATTGGTAGAGGCTATCGCGCTTCCATAGGCATATTAACTCATGCCATAAGATAAATTATTCGCAAAATATTTGCGTAGTCCAAAAAAAGTTCGTACCTTTGCAGCCTGATTGTGAACATATATCAATTAACAAGTAATAATTAACAAGTAAAATGAAAAAAGGTATTCATCCAGAAAACTATCGCCCCGTCGTGTTTAAGGACATGTCCAACGGCGATATGTTCCTTTACCCCGTGGTAAAGATTGAAATTTCGAGCACTTCTCACCCCTTCTACACTGGTAAGAGCAAGCTCGTCGACACCGCTGGTCGTGTTGATAAGTTCATGAGCCGCTACGGTAAGGCTGCGAAGAAATAAGATACTATATTTCAAGCAAGACTTATAAAGGTGCGTACAGGGTAGTTGCATATGCCTTGTAGGCACCTTTACCTTTCAAAAGAACAATTACTACAACAACAGACAAAAACAACTAAAAAATCCGAAACTATGAAACAACTCAATTTATTTTTATCAGCACTGATGTTCATCGCTTTCGTAAGTTGCGAAGCCGATGACGACGACAAGTTGCCGAAAGGCTCTGGTGGCGACGGAGGTGGCGGGAAAGCCGGCTCTGCAGCATTGGTCGTGACAAACGGCACATCTGGAGACTCGAAGAACACAAACAAGAACGCTACAGGCAACGACAATCTGGACTCACGCTATGAGATTCCGCACATCATTGGTGGTAACGACAACTACATTCTGATTCGTAGTACCGATGCCTACGGCATCAACTACATCATAGAGTGGAACAACAGCAAAAAAGCCCAGCGCTGGACAGCCTTCCAGATGTATAACGGCAATAGCGGTACCAGCTGGAACCGTAATTACTGGCAGAACCAGACAGACAACGAATGGGCGATGAAGAACCTGCAGGACTATGGCTATGCCGATCCGTTCCAGCCAGACCCAGACCTGCCCAAAGAAGTACGTACAGAGTTGAGCGACTATAAGGGCTCGGGCTACTCTCGTGGACACATCTGTGCCTCTGCCGACCGTCTGAACTCCATGCAAGCCAATGAGCAGACATTCTATCTGTCGAATATGATGCCCCAAACCAGCAAACTGAACGAAGGGACATGGGCCAATATGGAGAATCAGGTTCGCAAATGGAATGACAACAAATACCGCGAGACCTTGTATGTTGTCAAGGGTGGTACCATAGACGACCAGCACCTCCTTTCACCTGCTAAAACAGGACTGGTAGTACCTGAATATTTCTTCATGGGTATCGTCAGCAAGTTAAGCAACAAGTATCGTGGCATCGCCTTTATCCTGGAGCATGCTAACCCTGGAAACAAGGCTGCTCCCAAAAACTATGTATTCACCATCGACCAGTTGGAACAGATGACAGGCATCGATTTCTTCTGCAATCTGCCCGACGACATTGAAAAAGAAGTAGAGGCTAACGTAGACCGTAGCTTCTGGGGTATGTAAAATATATCGCAAAAAAATGTAAAACCTTTGGTTATCCCACAGAAAAGTCGTATCTTTGCTGCAAGCAATGATACGACTTTTATAATGCAATAAAATATACAACAAAAACAACACAATGAAAACCGTTTACGACTACACTGTCAAAGACAGAAAAGGAAAAGATGTTTCACTGAAAGAGTATGCCAACGAAGTACTGTTGATTGTCAACACCGCCACGAAGTGCGGCTTCACCCCCCAGTACGATGAACTGGAAGCCCTGTACAAGAAGTACCACGCCGAGGGTTTCGAGATTCTCGACTTCCCCTGCAACCAGTTTGGACAGCAGGCTCCTGGTACTGACGAGAGTATCCATGAGTTCTGTAAACTGAACTTCGGCACCGAATTCCCCCGTTTCAAGAAGGTTAAGGTCAATGGCGACGATGCTGAGCCCCTCTTCCAGTTCCTCAAAGAACAGAAAGGTTTTGCTGGTTGGGATATGGAACACCCCATCGCCCACATCCTCGACGACATGCTGACCAAGGCTGATCCTGACTACAAGCAGAAAGCAGACATCAAGTGGAACTTCACCAAATTCTTGATTAACAAGAAGGGACAAGTCATCGCCCGTTTCGAGCCTACTGAGAAAATCGAGAATATCGCCAAGCAAATCGAAGAATTGCTGAAATAAGTTCCCCATTCATAATTCATCGTTCATAATTATGAAGACGAAATGTTTGATTATAGGCAGCGGGCCCGCAGGGTATACCGCTGCTATTTATGCCAGCCGTGCTAACCTACACCCCGTAGAGTATAGCGGCATGCAGCCTGGAGGCCAACTGACTCAGACCACTGAAGTAGAAAACTTCCCCGGTTACCCACAGGGTGTCGATGGCAATCAGATGATGATGGACCTCCGCGAACAAGCCGAGCGCTTCGGTACTGACATCCGCGACGGCAGCATCGTACGCGTCGATTTCTCCAGTCGCCCATACAAAGCATGGGATGAGGAGAACAACGAGATAGAAGCAGACACCGTCATTATCGCTACAGGTGCATCAGCCAAATACTTGGGACTCGATGACGAGCGCAAATACAACGGACAGGGCGTTTCTGCTTGTGCTACCTGCGACGGTTTCTTCTATCGCAAGAAAACCGTAGCCGTCGTTGGTGGTGGCGATACCGCCTGCGAGGATGCTCTCTACCTCAGCGGACTGGCAAAGAAAGTGTACCTTATTGTACGCAAGCCCTTTCTGCGTGCCTCAAAAGTGATGCAGGACCGTGTGATGGCTACTGAGAACATCGAGATACTCTTTGAACACAATACCCTAGGCCTCTTTGGCGAGAATGGTGTAGAAGGTGCCCATCTGGTCAAGCGCAAGGGCGAGGCCGACGAACAGCTGGTAGACATCCAGATTGACGGATTCTTCCTGGCAATCGGTCACAAGCCCAATACGGACATCTTCAAGGAGTGGTTGGATACCGACGAAGTAGGCTATCTGAAGAAGATAGACGGTACACCACGCACCAAGCTCCCTGGCATCTTCGTAGCCGGCGACTGTGCCGACCCCGTCTATCGCCAGGCTATCAGTGCAGCCGGTACCGGCTGCCAGGCTGCCATTGAAGCAGAACGCTTCCTACTGGAACACTCATAATCCCCCTAAGTTAGGGGGACATAGGGGGTTTGAACAAACGCTCCTTCAGACCCCACCTAACCTCCCTTAACTTAAGGGAGGAATAAAAATCAGAAAAGCCTCGCTTCACAGCGAGGCTTTTCCTTGTAAAAACTAAATTAATCAACCATAAACCTTAACCATTAAAAATCTCTTGTTATGACTTTAGAGTATGAAACACTCTATCGGCGATAAAAAAATTCGCTAATCTCTTATCGACATTGCAAAGATAATACATTTATATTATTTACAGGTTTAGATAACATTAAATATAGTTTAATTATCGTTATTTATACGAATTTTCAACTTCAAATAACGTTTTTCAAACTAAAATCAAGGCATTTAACATCTTTTTAACGACGAAAGGGCTGTTTTTTTAAACAAAAAAATTATTTTTGCAACGATTAAACAATCGCCTATGAGCATCATCAACGTCATTTTTATCTGTATTATCATCATTTTGGCGCTCCTAAACATCCGTATGAAGCTTCGCCAACCATCAGACAAGCATCAATTTATGTTGCCTGAGCGACTTGGCTTGCATGTTAGCAACAATGACATCATGCAATTCATAAAAGGAAGCGGTGATGAAATCAAATCATTCATGGAGCACAGGGGGATAGACTTCAAAATGAAGTATGAACCGGAGAGTATGATGGGATGGCTTGACACAGAACTGTTGGACAGAATACTTATCCTGTTATTATCTGATATGGCCAAACGTCTGGAACGCGGCGGAAAGATTACGATTGCAGCCTATACCAACCAACGATACGACAGCATCAACCTGCGCATCAGTGATAACGGAAGCAAGATTAGCGACAACAGCCTGCTCATCATCCAATATATGGTTGCCTTCCATCGTGGTACCCTGAGAAACGAATATTTTGACCGACAGGGCAACACGCTTTTTATTGAGATACCTATCAAGAAAGATGCCTATGAGACTGAGCAACTGGAAAGTAGCACCCTATCGGCTTTCCACATTCCCAGCAATATCGAGTTGCGCGTACCTACTATAGAGCTTCCTTCTGGTTACGAGGAGGGGAACACCAGTTTGCGAGAAATCATGCAAGCCCCCCACTCTGCCGATCAGGAATTCCTGCGACGTGCCATCCAGTGTATCAACGACCATATCAGCGACACCGATTATGATCGACAGACTTTTGCCTCCGATATGGGTAGCAGTGTCAGCACCCTCTATAACAAGATTCGTGCACTGACAGGAAAAAACATTTCCAACTTCACTCGCGACATCCGTATCAAGGCTGCATGCAAGTTAGCCAAAGAGCATCCAGACCTGCGCGTCAGCGACATCGCTTATCAGGTAGGTTTTCGTGACCCCAAATATTTTGCTACCTCCTTCAAGCGCGTTACAGGCGAACAACCCAAAGAGTATTTTGCAAAACTCCGAGGCGAAGGTTAACGTTTGAATAGCCAGAGGCCAGAGAATGTCAGGAGGCCATTAAGCATCAGCAATTCATAGCCGAAGCGGTAGCCTGTGAGTTGTCCCACCACCATATCCAACAAATAACAGACGATTGGCGATGCCACACAGATATAAGGCACCAGGCGATCGTTGGTCTGCTTTTTTGTCAACAGTCCAAAGGCAAACAGTCCCAACAACGGACCATAAGTATAAGAACAGAGGATATAGATGGCATCGATAACGCTCGTAGAGTTCAGTACCTTGAATAACAAGATAAAAAAGACAAAGACCATAGCCATTCCGATATGTACACGACGACGCAATCGCTCGTCATCAGCACGCCCACAGATATCCACACAATAGCTAGTGGTAAGTGCCGTCAGTGCAGAGTCGGCACTGGAGAATGCCGCAGCTACCATACCCAACATGAAGATGTATGATGTAAGAGGGATGATGGAAGATGTCTGCTGAATGAATACGGGTAGCAACTCGTCACCTTTAGCAGGCAAAGCTATTCCCTGTTGCTGATACCAGAATGTCAGCAACACACCCAGCGACAGGAACAGCAGGTTGGCAGGTACGAAGGCGACACCATAGGTGCACATATCCTTCTGTGCATCGCGTAGCGAGCGACACGTCAGGTTCTTCTGCATCATATCCTGATCCAGTCCCGTCATGACAATGGCGATAAACGCACCACTCAGGAACTGTTTCCAGAAATACTGCTTCGAGAACCAGTCGTCCATGATGAAGACACGCGACAGTTCACTATTACTGATAGCCGTCACCGCATCGTTCAGCGTCATACCCAATTCCCCCATTACCTTATATATAATAAGGAGTAAGGCACCAAACAAGCACGCTGTCTGCAAGGCATCCGTCCAAACAATAGTCTTGATACCGCCTTGTCGGGTGTAGAGCCAGATGAGCGCCGTCATTGCTATCACAACAAGGAAGAAATTGATTTTCAGACCACTGCACTCCATCAGTATCCAACACACCACATAGAAGCGCACAGCAGCCCCCGTCATCTTCGACAACAGGAAAAACGAGGCGCCAGCCTTATATGCCTTCGGCCCAATGCGCTGTCCCAAATAACTGTAGATGGTTGTCAGGTTCAGTCGGTAGTAGAGTGGCAACAGCACAAAGGCTATCACTGCATAGCCCACAATAAAGCCTAGACACGTCTGCAAATACGTCATACCAATACTGTTCACCATGCCTGGCACCGACACGAAGGTAATGCCTGATATGGAAGCGCCAACCATGCCAAACGCTACCATATACCATGGCGACTGTCGGTTGGCACGATAGAACGTCTCGTTGGTTGCCCGTCGTCCTGTCCACCGACTGATGGCATACAACAGGGAAAAATATGCTAAAACGACTATTATCATTGTCATAATGGCTGCAAAATTACAAAAAATAACGCAATTTGGCAATAAATTGTAATCTGTAAATCGTAAAATTGTAAATTTATGATTACCTTTGCAGGCGGTAATTTATTCACCAACACCTAAAAGCAATGACAAAACAGAAAAAATTCCTCCTTCAGGAGAGTGAGATTCCTACACAGTGGTACAACATTCAGGCCGACATGCCCAACAAACCCATGCCGCCCATCCATCCGGCTACGAAGCAGCCTCTGGGAGTAGATGACCTTGCACACATCTTCCCACGTGAATGCTGTGTACAGGAGCTGGATACGGAGCACCGTTGGATAGACATCCCTGAGGACGTGCTCGAGAAGTACAAGTACTATCGTTCCACTCCGCTGGTACGTGCATACGCACTGGAAGAGGCACTGGGTACTCCTGCCCACATCTATTTCAAGAACGAGTCAACCAATCCCCTAGGTTCACACAAAATCAACTCTGCCCTGCCACAGTGCTATTATGCCAAGCAGGAAGGCACGACGAACGTCACCACTGAGACCGGTGCCGGTCAGTGGGGTGCCGCCCTTTCGTATGCTGCCAAGATCTACGGACTGGACTGCGCCGTCTATCAGGTGAAGATTACCATGCAGCAGAAGCCTTATCGTTCTTCGATTATGCGCACCTTCGGTGCCGTCGTCACCGGTTCTCCCTCGATGTCTACCCGTGCCGGTAAGGACATCCTGACCAAGGATCCGACGCACAGTGGTTCGCTGGGTACCGCTATCTCTGAGGCAGTTGAGTTGGCAACGACCACTCCCAATTGTAAATATACGCTTGGTTCCGTACTGAACCACGTTGGTTTGCATCAGACCATCATCGGTCTGGAGGCAGAGAAGCAGATGGCAATGGCTGGCGAGTATCCTGATATCGTGATTGGCTGCTTCGGTGGCGGTTCCAACTTCGGTGGTATCTCGTTCCCATTCATGCGTCACAACCTGAGTGGCGAGCGCCATACCGAGTTTATTGCTGCTGAGCCCGACAGCTGTCCGAAATTGACCCGTGGCCAGTTCCGCTACGACTTTGGTGACGAAGCTGGTTACACACCTCTGCTGCCCATGTACACGCTGGGCCACAACTTCAAGCCCTCCAACATCCATGCTGGTGGTCTGCGCTATCATGGTGCAGGTATGATTATCAGCCAGTTGATTAAGGACGGTCTGATGCACGGTGTCGATATTCCTCAGCTCGAGACCTTCGAGGCTGGTATGCTCTTCGCCCGCACGGAGGGTATCATCCCCGCTCCTGAGAGCACTCACGCTATCGCTGCTACTATCCGCGAAGCCAAGAAGTGCAAGGAAACGGGCGAGGCAAAAGTTATTCTCTTCAACCTCTCTGGTCACGGACTCATCGACATGCCATCGTACGAGGCCTTCATCAAGGGTGACCTGCAGAACTACACGGTTACTGACGAGATGATTGCCGAGAACCTTGCAGAATTGGACAAACAATAACATTTTTTAGAAACGAATTGCCATAATTAATCGTAATATTTCCATAATACAACTATTATATTATTATGAATAAATTATGAGTATTACGGTTATTCGTTTCCGATAAAATAAAAGCTGCGCCTTACTCCTAATGAGTTTGGCACAGCTTTTTTATTGGTTATTGTTTATTGCTTAGAATCTGCCAGGGCCTCCAAAGCCACCGCCACCGGGACGACCGCCACCGAAGCCACCGCCGAAGCCACCACCACGGCCACCACGACCACCGCCAGGACCTCCGAAACCAGGACCACCCTGACCACGACGGTTGGCACCCATACCTCCAAAGAGGTTCAGACGATAGATGACGTGCAGCATAGCATAGCTGGTAATAGCGTTATACTCCGTATCGGTACGCTGCATAGCCGAGATTGCGCGGCTGAAGGTTGACTGTTCCTTCAAGATATCATAGAACTGAAGCGACAGCGTCAGTGCGTTGCCACGCAGGAACGACTGTGAAAGCTGGGCATTCCATATGAGCTCGTTGGTATTCATCGAAGCATCGTTGTAACCACGACGGCTATTCATGTTTATGTTAGTTGACAACTGTGTACCCCAAGGAGCTGTCAGCATGGTGCTGGCACCATACGAGAAAGTCCATGTGTCAAGGTTGTTGTTTTCCTGCAGTTCGCTACGGTTGTGATTGTATTCCAACGAACCATTCAGTTCCAACTCAAACCAACTGTTACGATAACTGGTAGATAGGCGCTCGCCAATGGTCGTTGCACGTGTCACCGACTTCTGAGAATTCTGATTCAGCAGACTTACGAAACCTACGTTATGTGCATAGCGTAACGTCGTGAAGGTGTTGACATTGAAATAGCCTGCAGAGTCGACAGACGTATTGAACATCACCATAGCGAAGGCATTCCAGTTGCCATTGATATTCTCGGGCTTCGTAATCGTACCACCCGTCTTTTCATCGTAAGTGGTCATCGACGAGATACTGTTGCTGGTAGTCGAGAAGTTTGCATTCACCATCAAGCTACGCTGATAGCTCTGCCAGTAGTTGTTATACTGGAAACGCATGCTCTGCGTAAATGAAGGCTTCAAGCCCGGGTTACCCTTGCGGATGTTTAGCGGGTTCGAGTCGTCGGTAATGTCCAACAGGTCGCTCATTGATGGCTGACTGGTGTTGGCACGGTAGGTCAAGCGCATCTGGCTGACATTAGAAATCTTCCAACGGAAGTCAGCAGTTGGTGCAAAATTGGTCACTGTACGGGTAGTGTCAGAGTGTACCCCCTTATAGTCTTGAACAAAGTCAGACTTCTGAGGTACCATCTGCACACCAATGTTGAGGTTGTATGCATCACGTACCACGCGCAGCATGACCTCGGCTGTATGGATATAGTTTTTGTATTCAGAATAGCGGCTCAAATCAGTAGATTTGTAGTCCTCAAGAGGTGCGCCGCCCATCAGCGAGAGATAATCATCCCAACCACGATAAGAAGGAACCACGCTCATGAAATCCCATCCATTACCACCCAGGTCGTAGGTACCACGATCGCTCTTGCTGTACTTATACTGGTACTGGTAAGAGAACTGCAGATAGGTACGGCGCATGATAGGCTCGCTATAGGTCAGACGGATGCTGTAGTCCCAGTTCTTGGTAGGCGTTACTGCATAGCGGTTGTTCTCCACATTGGGCATTGTGCCATAGTAGTTCACCAGATCATTAGAGAACGACTTGCTCAAGCCCTCACTGTAGTTGGCGCCAAGACGCAGCGTAATGTTGCGACCATAGTTGTTGAGTTTGCGGTTATACTGTCCCCAGCCACCAACGCTCTTGTTATCGCTATAGCTCAGGCTATTGCTGAGGTTGCTGTTCTTGACAATACTGTTACCTTCTGCGTCTTTCTCATTGACAAGTTGAGCCAGCTGACTCAGCGGGTCTGTAATACCATTAATACTATAGGGGTCCTTGCTGAAAGTAGCACTCGAACCATCAGTCAGTCCGTCACTTGAATTGTAGTTAAACTGCGGACGGAACATGATGTTGGTCATGGAATCGGGCGTCCACTCGATACGGAATTGACCATTCCAAGCGTTCGAGCGCGACAGATTGTTGCTGAGTCGGTTGCCAAATGAACTAACTGAAGAACTCATAAAACTCTCAGAAGCCGTCTTGCTGACAGCATCACCGTCACTGTGGTTCCAACGGATGCTACCATCCACGGTAATCAGGTCAGTCTTCTCATAGTTCAGGTTCAGACCCGTCATCTTCGTAGCTGTCAGGCCCTGACGGCCACCGCCGAAGCGACCACCGCCACCACCAAAGCCCATATCATTGACGTTGTTAGCACTGGTCATCAGGAATGCCTTAAAGTCATCTTTCATCAAACCGCCAAATATACGGCCTGAGTAACGGTCCTTCGTACCAGCTGCCAGGTCGGCATTGACCATAATACCCTTGTTCATACCAGTCTTGATGCCAAAGTCGAGCACGGTCTCTTCCTCACCGTCATCAATACCACTGACACGAGCCAGGTCGCTCTTCTGGTCGTATGCACGCACGCGCTCAATAATGTTTGTCGGCAGGTTCTTCAAGGCGGTCTTCGTGTCACCCGTCATAAACTCCTTACCGTCAACCTTAATCTTCTTCACCTCCTTACCGTTGATGGTAATCTTACCGTCGTCATCCACCTGTGCGCCAGGCAGACGCTTCACCAGTTCCTCCACAACGGATCCCTCTGGTGTACGATAGGCAGAAGCATTATATATAAAGGTATCAGCCTTCACGATGACCTTCGACGCATTACCCGTCACCACAGTGTTTTTCAGCATGATGGCGTCGGGCTTCAGCGTCAGCGTACCCAAGGCAACATCCTTGTCGTCAGTCACGCTGACACGCTTGGTGAAAGGTTTGAAACCCACACAGGTTATCTGCAGAATGTAGGTACCTGCCTTTGGTGCTGACACACGGAATTTACCTTCCATTGAGGTCAGTCCGCCAGTCACCAGTGTAGAGTCAGTACGAAGCAGTTTTACGGTGGTCTGTGCTACTGGCTCCTGGGTGTCACTCTCGACTACCACACCACTCACATGGCGCTGGGCCATCACTACCACACTACTCAGTAAGAATAGGATAATAAATAGATGCTTTCTCATTGTTATGAATGATTGATTTTTTGTTATCTATGACGCACGAAAAGTAGAAAAGTTTAATAATTCAGGAAAAAAATAACGTAAAAATTACAATAATACCTCATTTTTTATACGAGTTTGCTCAAATTGTATTAATTTTGCACCCCAAAAGCAACTATGGACCAGCAAAAGGTAGTCATATCACAACATCTAGAGCAGTCGCTCAGCCAAGCTTTGGCCGAGTGCACTTTCGACCGTCTCTTCGTCCTCGTAGACGAAACGACCAAGAAATGTTGCCTCCCAACGCTATCATCCGCCATCAGACATCTGCCATCAGACATCGGTATCATTACCATTGGTGCCACTGATCAGCACAAGACGCTCGACACCCTTAGTCATGTGTGGAGCGAACTGCAGCGTATGGGTGCTACACGCCACTCGCTGATGATCAATCTGGGCGGAGGCATGGTGACCGACTTGGGAGGCTTTGCTGCATCTACCTTCAAGCGTGGCATACATTATATCAATATACCCACCACCCTGCTGTCCATGGTCGACGCCTCTGTTGGCGGTAAGACCGGCATCAACTTCGGAGGTCTGAAGAATGAGATTGGTGTCTTCAACAATGCCGATTGCGTCATTCTTGACACCACGTTCCTGAAGACCCTCGACCAGGAGAACATCCTCTCAGGCTATGCCGAGATGCTGAAGCACGGACTTATCGACAGCGAAGCCCATTGGGCAGAATTGCTTGGTAATCCAGAAAATCTGGATAATCTAGAGAGACTTGCCACTTTAGTTGCCCGCAGCGTTGCCGTCAAGCAGCGCATTGTCACCGAGGACCCCACAGAACGTGGCCTGCGCAAGGCGCTGAATCTGGGACATACCGCTGGGCATGCTTTCGAGTCACTGACGCTGGAGCGTACCCCCATCCTTCACGGCTATGCTGTAGCCTACGGACTGGTGGTCGAACTCTATCTGTCGTGCGTAAAGACGGGCTTCCCCACCGACAAGATGCGCCAGACGGTACAATTTATCAAAGAGCACTATGGCCGTATGGCCATCACCTGTGATGACTATCCCCACTTGCTGGAGTTGATGCATCACGATAAGAAGAATGAGGGCAGCGCCATCAACTTCACCCTCTTGGCCGACATTGGTGATCTGCGTATCAACCAGACAGCCACTGAGGAGGAGATCAAAGAAGCCCTCGACTTCTATAGAGAGAACTAATAATAGCAAATAGGAACACTACTACCTATTTAAATTTGCTAATTAACCAACGTAGGGTCTATCCGTGAGGACAGACCCTACATTTTTCTGTTTTGCTTAAATTGCAACGCCACACTAAGACCTTCAGGTCTTAGAACTGTGGACGAGGACCACCCTGACCACCGAAGCCTCCACGACGACCACCACGACCTGGGCCACCGAATCCACGACGCTGTGGACGAGACTCCTGATACTTCTTATACTGGTCTTCAGTCAATATCTCCTTCAACTTCTTCTCATATTCCTGACGCTGCTCCATGCGCTGCTGCATCTCCTTCTGCATCTCCTCACGCTGAGCTTCAGTCATCTGAGGACGCTTCGGACGCTGCTGACCATTCTGTGCTGATGCACCAGACTCACCGTCGGGACGCTGTGGACGAGGACCACGCATGCCAGGTCCGGCAATCACCTTCTCATACTCCTTGTTCAGTGCCAGCACCTTCGTCTTCTGCTCGTCAGTCAACTTCAGGTTATCACTCATGCGCTCGGTCATCTGCTCCG
Organism: uncultured Bacteroidales bacterium; assembly: GCA_902772585.1. GTDB lineage: Bacteria > Bacteroidota > Bacteroidia > Bacteroidales > Bacteroidaceae > Prevotella. The sequence continues at coordinate 34,274 of CACYBB010000006.1, forward strand.
GAGTTATCTGGCGTGGACCACGTGGCTGCTGCTTGTTGTCATTCTCTTGAGCCTGCATTGCTGTCATCGACAGGAGGGCTACCATCATCAATACGATCTTCTTCATAATTGTTAGTTTTTAAAGGGTTATACTTAATTTTATTTTCGTTTTCGTTTTTTGTTTTTGTTTCGTTCAACGTTTTCTGATATTATGACGCATCAAAGGGTTGAAAAGTTTAATCGCCTACCCACCTCTTTCAGCGAACGCCCTCCTTTCTTCAGCCAACCCGCAAAAACAAAATACCAAATCTTAGGTATTGCACAGTTCACCGAAACCCCGTACCTTTGCACTCAGAAAATTTAGCCATATAACCACATAAAATCAGCTCAAGATAAAGTATTTGTTTAGTTAGGAAAAAGGGACCTGCCGCGAGGCAAGTCCCTTTATTGTACGTAGGAAAGTTATTACTGGGCAAACTTGGCCAGTTTGTCGGACCAGTACTTACGGAGGTCTGCCCACTTATAATAATAAGGTGTAGAGGTGGAAGCCACGGGCAGCGTTACTTCACGCTCGTTGAGCAAGGCCTTGACAAGGATGTCACCCTCGCCGCTCTTCGGTTTGTATAAGATGAGCTGGATATTGCAACCCATGGGGAAAATCTTGTAGTTGCGCCAATACTTCTCCAACTGCTCGAAGTCGAGGATGCTGGCACCGCAGTTACCTAACTCCATGAGACAAGCCAACGGCATGACACATACCTCATGACCGAAACGCATGGTGGCCTGAGGCTTGCCGATGGTGACGCAGGTGTCAGCGGTCTCGATGATGTTCTTCAGTAGGTTATACTGACTGAAAGCCATGACATTACCCGTCTGTGGGGCATTGCCGTAGCGAACATACCAGCTGACATTGTCGATGCGCCACTGGTCGTAGAGCTCCTCGTTAGTGAAGAGGTGGAGCATGTCGTAGCCATCGTCGTGGCTCTGCATATTGATAACCACCTCAAAGAGATTGCGCATCAGCTTCTTCTGCTGGATGCTGTCGTTGACCCATCTGGGATCGTTGAAGAGCAGCATCATGAGGTGTTCGGGATGGGTATTCTTGTCAGAGAACTCCTGGACTGCCTTGCGGTCCATGTTTTCACGAGCCTCCTTGACCTTGCCGCTGTGGGGCTGATTCAGATAGTACTGCAGACTCTCACTGACATCATTGTGGATGCGTGCCGTGGGATTGGCAGCCATCAGTTCCTCACACTCGGCAACCATCGACAAGACACAACGCGTCACCACCGTACTGCGGGCATCGATAGCCACGCCAGGACTCTTGAAAATCTCGGGGAAGTGCTGAGCAATACGTTTGCCGATGCCGTGGTGCTGACGCTCACCAACGGTGGTGAGATCGCCAAGGCGCTTGTCGGTGGTTTTGTTGAACTCCTCCAGCTGCTGGAGCGTCTTCTGACCAGTAGCCGTCAGTTTGCCCTGCTGGTTGGCCCTGCGCAACGGAGCGAGCACACGTTCGTAGCTGTCCTCGGCGATGAGCCAGCGCGAGCCGTGACGACCGTAGTGCGTAAAATAGAACGGCGTATAGCCAGCAGGCGCTGCCGTGTACTTGAAATCAGGGAGCTGACGGTCGTAGTCCACATAGTTAGAACCTGCCAACCAGGGATTGGCCTTGATATCGTCACGAGCGGTCTGTGCCGCAATGGTGACAGTCATGCCGACTAACAGCATGACGACTGAGAACAGTTTCTTCATCGACGTAGTGCTATGTTATAGTTATAGTATTGTTTGTTGCCGGTAATGTCCTGAATGACCTTGATGAACGGCGGGAAGTTGACACTCTCCTGCTCTGCCACACCCTTGGTCTGCAGCACCATGAGGTTGCTGACGGGTTCGTGGAAAAAGTCAATCTCGAAATACTGGCCTTTCCAGATGAACGAGCGACGCGTCTTACGGATGGTGGCACGATAGGGGTCGGCCTGCTGCAACAGCGACTCGTAGAGGGCATTGCTGACCTGGCGCTCAGTCTCCAGTACCTCGGTAGGCGACACGCGCTTCTTGGTCTTGTGGACGTTGACTACTTCCCCACCCCAGCAACGACGGCGCAAGCGTACCTCCACCCCTGGGTCGGCAACCAGGTAGGTCTGCGTAATCTCGCTCTCGATACACTCTGGCAGTTCGCCTGTGAGTTCAACGAGATAGACACGCTCCTCCTCTACCGGCTGTGGCAGTCCCAAGACATTGCTAATCTCCAGCAGCACGCGGTTCAACTTGGTATCGAAATTGTCGTGGTTGTTGATGACGCGCAGATGAGGATGACCCGTCCACGACTTGTTGACCTTCTTATCCAGGTCACGTGCCAGCTGTAGTCCCTCCTCATTGGCCTGCTCGTAGCGGGTAGAGTTGGTGGCAGTGGTATAATACTGCTCAGCACCATCGGCAGCAGAGACAAGGTGCAACACAGCATCGTAGCGTTCCTTGAGTTCGTTGGGCGTAGTACCACACTTCTGGCACAACTCTATCCACATATCGCTGGAGATATAGGCAGAGATATCCAATGTACCACGATCGCAAACCACGAAGGTTGGCTTGCTGCAGGTCTCAGCCAAGCGCATAAAAGAGTCCTCCAGCGCCAGCTGCGTCTGCAGAATGGCCAGTTCGCCCTCGTAGTAGAGCTTCTTATTGGGCGTCAGGTAGCTCCAGCCGCCCTGGCTGTACATCGTTGGTACTTCGGGCACGGTAAACACCTTGAAGCCCAGGTTAGAGAAATGTTCGATGATGCGCACCAAGGCCGTGGTCTTGCCGGCACAAGGTCCGCCCGTCAGTACGATTCGCTTTACGTTACTCATAGTGGTTGTAGAATATTTGCCGCAAAGATACAAAATAATTACGAATTACAAATTACGAATTAGAATTATTTTGTACCTTTGCACCCAAAATATTAGAAAGACATGAAAAAAACACTCTTAATGATGATGGCAACAATGGCCACAACACTTATTTCAGCACAACAATTGCAATATCCTAAGGCCGCCAAGAACGGCACAGTCGATAATTATTTTGGTACCAAGGTGGCCGACCCCTACCGCTGGTTGGAGAACGACACCTCGGCACAGACAGCCGCCTGGGTGGAGGCAGAAAACAAGGTGACGAGCGATTTCCTCGCTCGCATCCCCTTCCGCGGAAAACTGCTAAAGCGACTTACGGAGTTGGCTAACTATGAGAAGATTGGTGCACCCCGCAAGCGTCACGGCAAGTGGTACTTCTACAAGAACAACGGTCTGCAGAACCAGAGCGTGATGTATGTGATGGACAAGCTGGGTGCAGAGCCACGCGTCTTCCTGGACCCCAACACACTGTCGACCGACGGTACAGTGGCCCTGAAAGGTGTCTATTTCTCGAACAACGGCAAGTGGGCAGCCTACGCCATCTCGCGTAGCGGTTCAGACTGGCAGGAGTTCTACGTCATCGACCTGAAGACGGGCAAGTTGACGCAGGACCATATCGAGTGGGCAAAGTTCTCGGGTGCCGCCTGGCAGGGCGATGGTTTCTACTACTCCAGCTACGACCGCCCTACGGAAGGCAAGGAGTTCTCGAACGTCAACGAGGGACATAAGGTGTACTATCACAAGATGGGTACGCCACAGTCTGAGGACGTGCTGTTCTATCAGAACCCCACCCAACCCAAGCGTTTCTACTATGCCAGCGTGAACGAGGAAGAGACAATGATGTATCTCTATGAGAGTGGTGCTGGTGCCGGCAACAACCTCTTTGTGCGCGACTTGCGCCAGAAGGATGCTCAGTTCATCCAGTTGACGGATAATATGGACTACCAGTACGAACCCGTTTACAACGAGGGCGACAAGATTTACATCTATACCAACTACGGCGCACCGAAGGGACGCATCATGGTGGCCGACATCCGCAAGCCAGGCATCAACGACTGGCAGGTACTCATCCCTGAACAGCAGCACATGCTCGGTGGCGTCGATGTCATCAACTGTCAGTTCATTCTGACCTATAATCAGGATGCCTCCGACCACGCTTTCATCTATGACATGGATGGCAAGTTGCGCCATGAGGTAAAACTGCCAATGGTGGGTAGTGTGGGCTTCACTGGCGACGAGAAGCAACCTGAGTGTTTCTACACCTTCACGTCGTTCACCATGCCTGGCACCATCTATCGCTACGATATGGCCAAGAACGAGAGTACGCTCTACGCACAGCCCAACGTAAAGTTCCGTCAGCAGGAGTACGAGAGCAAGCAATTGTTCTTTACCAGCAAGGACGGCACGCGCGTACCTATGTTTATTACCTATAAGAAAGGGCTGAAACTGAACGGCAAGAATCCTGTCTATCTCTACGGCTATGGCGGTTTCAATATTGCGTTAGGCCCCAGTTTCTCAGCCATGCGCATTCCCTTCCTCGAACAGGGAGGCATCTACGCACAGGTCAACCTGCGTGGCGGTAGCGAGTATGGTGAGGAATGGCACCTTGCAGGCACGAAGATGCAGAAGCAGAACGTGTTCGACGACTTTATCTCGGCAGCAGAATACCTGATTCGAGAGGGCTACACCTCTAAGGAGAAGTTGGCCATCGTGGGCGGTTCGAATGGCGGACTGCTCGTCGGCGCCTGTATGACACAGCGTCCTGACCTATTCCGTGTAGCCGTTCCGCAGGTAGGCGTGATGGATATGCTACGCTATCATAAATTTACCATCGGCTGGAACTGGGCCAGCGACTACGGTACCAGCGAGGATTCGAAGGAGATGTTTGAATACCTGAAGGGCTATTCTCCGCTACATAATTTGAAGCATGGTACGGCCTACCCTGCCACCCTCGTCACCACTGCCGATCACGATGATCGTGTAGTTCCTGCCCACTCGTTTAAGTTTTCTGCTACGCTGCAGGAGTGTCACGAAGGCAAGAGCCCTGTACTCATCCGTATCGACACCAAGGCTGGTCACGGTGGCGGCAAACCCCTCGCCAAAGTTCTAGAGGAACAAGCCGACATCTACTCGTTTATCCTCTATAATATGGGCGAGAAATGGAAGAGGTAAATAAAAATCCCGCCGATTGGCGGGACTTTTATTTTGATTACTCTTTGTCGAGCAGAATCTTCATCATCTCGACAGCAGCCTTAGCGACAGAGGTGCCAGGACCGAAGATGGCGGCGACGCCAGCCTTGTAGAGGAAGTCGTAATCCTGAGCAGGAATAACACCACCAGCGATTACCATAATATCCTCACGACCAAGCTTCTTCAATTCTTCAATCAACTGCGGGATGAGCGTCTTGTGACCAGCGGCCAGTGACGAAGCGCCAACCACATGGACGTCGTTCTCAACGGCCTCACGGGCAGCCTCAGCAGGGGTCTGGAACAACGGTCCCATATCCACGTCGAAGCCACAGTCTGCGTAACCCGTTGCTACCACTTTTGCACCACGGTCGTGACCATCCTGACCCATCTTCGCAATGAAGATACGAGGACGGCGACCTTCCTTCTCTGCGAACTCATCGGTCAACTTACAAGCTAACTCGAAGTCGCTATCGTTCTTTGATTCTGAACTATACACGCCTGAAATTGTTCTGATTACTGCTTTATAACGGCCCACGATTTCTTCGCAGGCATCTGAAATCTCACCAAGGGTACAACGCAGCTGAGCGGCCTTGACAGCAAGGTCGAGCAGGTTATTCTCGCTCTTGCGACCCTCGTTGAAGTCGCGGACGCAATCGGTGATAGCCTTCAGGGCTGCCTGACAAGCGGCCTCGTCGCGCTTGCTGCGAACCTCCTTCAGGCTCTCCTCCTGCTGCTTGCGCACAGCGGTATTATCAACCTCGAGGATATCGATAGGATCCTCGTGCTCAAGACGGTACTTGTTGGTACCAACGATGGTCTGAACACCACTATCGATACGAGCCTGAGTGCGAGCTGCAGCCTCCTCGATACGCATCTTAGGCAGACCGGTCTCGATGGCCTTAGCCATACCACCAAGCTTCTCAATCTCCTGGATATGCTCCCAAGCCTTATGTACGAGTTCGTTGGTAAGTGTCTCTACGTAATAGCTACCTGCCCATGGGTCGATCTGCTTGCACACCTTGGTCTCATTCTGGATGTAGATCTGAGTGTTACGAGCGATACGAGCAGAGAAGTCGGTAGGCAGTGCAATAGCCTCATCGAGAGCGTTGGTATGCAGCGACTGGGTGTGGCCCAATACGGCTGCCATAGCCTCGATACAGGTACGGCCTACGTTGTTGAATGGATCCTGCTCGGTAAGCGACCAACCAGAAGTCTGAGAGTGAGTACGGAGAGCAAGAGACTTAGGATTCTTGGCACCGAAGCTCTTAACGATCTTAGCCCACAGCAGACGGCCTGCACGCATCTTGGCAATCTCCATGAAGTGGTTCATACCGATAGCCCAGAAGAACGACAGACGAGGTGCGAAAGCATCCACATCGATACCAGCATTTACACCAGTACGCAGGTAGTCCATACCATCGGCCAAGGTGTAAGCCAACTCGATATCAGCGGTAGCACCAGCCTCCTGCATATGATAACCTGAGATAGAGATAGAGTTGAACTTTGGCATCTTCTGAGATGTGTACTCGAAGATATCAGCGATAATCTTCATTGAGAATGCAGGTGGGTAGATATAAGTGTTACGCACCATGAACTCCTTAAGAATATCGTTCTGAATGGTTCCTGCCATCTCCTCAAGCTGAGCGCCCTGCTCAAGACCTGCCACGATGTAGAATGCCAGAATAGGCAGCACGGCACCGTTCATGGTCATAGACACAGACATCTTGTTGAGGGGGATACCAGAGAAGAGGACCTTCATGTTCTCTTCGTTACAGATAGACACACCAGCCTTACCTACATCGCCTACTACACGAGCGTTGTCGGGGTCGTAACCACGGTGTGTAGGCAGGTCGAAGGCTACAGAAAGTCCTTTCTGACCAGAAGCCAGGTTACGGCGATAGAAGGCATTAGACTCTTCAGCTGTAGAGAATCCGGCATACTGACGGATAGTCCAAGGTTTGAAGGGGTACATCATCGAATAAGGACCACGCAGATAGGGAGGGATACCAGCTGTAAAGTCGAGGTGCTCCATACCCTCAAGGTCTTCCTTAGTATAAACTGGGCGAACCTCGATGTGCTCTGGGGTCTTCCAGTTGGCCTCAATACCATTATCTTTAATCCATTTGGCACCATCTTGAGCCTTGATGCCTGCATAGATATCAATATCTTTAAACTGTTTACGCATAATTCAAGTCTCCTATATTTTTAGATACCAAGTTTCTGATTATATTCTTTCAAAGTCTCGAGCACGTTACACTTTACGTGGACAAAGTTCTCGATGCCTGCAGCCTTAAGATCCTCCATACAAGCAGGAGCACCGGCTACAACAAACATCGCACGACCATTCAAGTACTTGAAGGCAGGGATAGCGTATTCAGCATACTCGTCATCGCTAGAGCAGATGACTACAATGTCGGCCTTAGCCTCGAGAGCTGCATCAACACCCTCTTCGACAGTCTTGAATCCGAGGTTATCAATCACCTTGTATCCTGCACAAGCCAGGAAGTTGCACGAGAACTGTGCACGGGCCTGACGCATGGCCAGATTACCTATCGTCAGCATGAATGCCACAGGCACCTTCTTGGCCTTCTCCGTTGTCAGGCGCAGGGTCTCGAAGTCAGAGGCCAGACGACTAATCTGCAGGGCAGGCACATTAGCATCGCCAGCGTGGGTGGCAACACAGTCGGCAGAAGCCAACGGCTGCTTGCCTTCGCTCTTCTCGGTAAAGTTCGGGAACTGGTTAGTACCCAGCAGGAACTCCTTACGCTTGGCAGCATCACCGTGACGCTTGACGTTCGTGGCATTGATGTCCTCCTGGATGGTACCCTTCTTGACGGCCTCCAGGAAACCACCCTCGTCCTCCACTTTCAGGAACAGCTTCCAAGCCTCCTGAGCCAGTGCGTCTGTCAGGTGTTCGATATAATACGAACCTGCTGACGGGTCAACGATACGATCGAAGTGAGCCTCCTCCTTAATCAGCAACTGCTGGTTGCGGGCAATACGCTCGCTGAATTCGTTGGGCTTCTCGTAAGGAGCATTGAACGGTGTGACAACCATCGAGTGAACACCACCGAGGGCGGCACTCATGGCCTCCGTCTGCGAACGCAGCAGGTTGACGTAGCTGTCAAACACAGTCTGGTTGTACGTTGATGTAGAGGCGTTGATAATCATCTTGCATGCGCAGTCGCACTTGGGTCCATACTGCTTCACGATCTGTGCCCACAGCATGCGGCAGGCACGGAACTTAGCAATCTCCATGAAGTAGTTCTCCGAAATACCCATGTAGAACTTGATTTTCTTCGCTGCCAAATCGACGTCCACACCAGCATCCACCATCTGCTGCAGATACTCGTTACCCCAAGCCAGGGCGTAACCCATTTCCTGCACGATATATGCACCGGCATTGTTCAGCAGGTCACTGTGTACCATCACACAACGCAGGTTGGGATAGTCCTTCAGTTTCTCCACCAACTTTGGCATATCGGGCAACAGGAACGTCGAGTCCTTGCCCTTCATCAGCATGCGCTCGATGGGGTCGAAGCCGACACCACCCACAATCTTCTCCTTGTCGAAGCCCATCTTCTCGAAATAGGCCACGAGCAAGTCAGCCAGCTGCAAGGCGTGACGTAGGCAGGCACGGTAGCTCACCTCCACGATATCCAGACGGATGTCCTTCAACAGCGCGTCGATGTACTCAGCGCTCACCTCATCGTGTCCCAGTTTGAAACCGATACTGTCCACACCCTTCATCAGGATGTCCAGCGCCTTCTTGTTAGCTGCTACGGGATCACCGCCTACAACGATGTTCTGGCGGACATACCATTCGTTGGTGTCTTTCTTGTTGCCGCGAACGAAGGGGAATTCGCCGGGCAGTGCATCAGGAGTCTTGAGGTCTTTCAGGTCCTCACGACGGTAGAAGGGCTGTACGTTGAAGCCCTCATTCGTTCTCCACACGAGTCGTTTCTGGAAGTCGGCACCTTTCAGGTCCACTTCAATCTTGTCCAACCATTCCTGTTTGGTCGGAGCCTGGAACTCGCTGAAGAGTTTTTCTTTGTTTGCCATAAATGTGTTTATTATATAAGTTGTTTTAAGTCGTATTTGTTTGCAAAGGTAATAAATTATTCTGAACTAACGAAGAAATTAATAAATATTTCATTTATATAAAAAAATGTTGCACAAAATTGCAGATATTGCGCAAATTCTTCGTACCTTTGCACGCAATATATGTTAGTAGGTATTTATGGAATCATTTAAATGGTTAGTTGATTTGTTTACGACGACTGATTCTGTGGCACATATCGTGTTACTATATGCCATTGTCATCGCCGTAGGTGTGTATTTAGGGAAAATTAAAATTGGCGGAGTATCGCTGGGAGTTACATTTGTATTGTTTGCAGGAATCGTTGCCGGACACATTGGATTTACGGCTCCCACACCCATTCTGACATTTGCACAAGACTTCGGTCTAATCCTCTTTGTCTTTATGATAGGTTTGCAGGTAGGACCAGGTTTCTTCGAGAGTTTCGGAACGCAAGGTATCAAACTGAACGGTTTGGCGTCATTGGCCATTCTGCTCAACATCCTTGTGATGTTTGGATGTTACTATATCTTCTTTGACACCAGCGACAAGACCAGTCTCCCCATGATGGTAGGTACGCTCTATGGTGCCGTAACGAACACTCCAGGTCTTGGTGCTGCCAACGAAGCGCTGGGCACCGTTTTTGGAAGCAACGCCCCGCAGATAGCCTCGGCCTATGCTTGTGCCTATCCTTTAGGTGTGTTAGGCATCATCGGCGCCATCATACTGATTAAGTACATCTGTGGTGTAAAGCTGGAGAAAGAGGAAGAACAGCTGATGGCTATGGACGAGACCAATGCAGCCAAGAAGCCTTACAAGATGCATTTGGAGGTAACCAACAAATACCTTGAAGGCAAGACACTGTTGCAGGTCCACGACTTCCTGAACCGCGACTTCGTGGTTTCAAGACTAGTACACCAGGGAGAGTTGTTTATCCCTAACCGTGATACTATTTTCCACATGGGCGACCAGATGCTGATTGTATGCGCTGAGGCAGACCAGGAAGCCATCACTGCTTTTATCGGGCCAAAACTCGACATCGACTTTGAGCAACAAGATCAGCCGATGGTATCGAAGCGCGTTGTGATTACCAATCCCAAGGTTAACGGTAAGACACTGGCATCGCTTCACTTCTCGAGTGTCTATGGTGTTAACGTAACCCGCGTAACCCGTCACGGCATGGACATCTTTGCCTCTCCCACCCTGCCTTTGCAGGTTGGTGACCGCATCATGGTGGTTGGTCCTGAGGACGCTGTAGACAATGTGGCTGGCAAGATGGGTAACTCCATCCGTCGTCTGGACGCTCCCAACATCGCCACCATCTTCGTAGGCATCATGATTGGCCTCATCTTCGGTTCTTTCCCCTTGGCCATCCCAGGAATGCCCGTACCTGTCAAACTGGGTCTGGCTGGTGGTCCGCTGATTATCGCCATTCTCATTGGCCGTTATGGTTACAAGATACACCTTGTCACCTATACCACGACATCTGCCAATATGATGTTGCGTGAGATAGGACTTGTACTCTTCCTTGCCTCAGTAGGCATCAAGGCTGGTGCAGGATTCTTCGAGACTGTAGTTCAGGGCGATGGTCTGCTATATGTCCTCACGGGTTTCCTCATCACCATCATCCCTATTTTAATTGTTGGTCCGATAGCTCGTCTGAGATACAAGTTCAATTACTTCACCATAGCCGGTATGATTTCCGGTACCTATACCGATCCCCCTGCACTCGCCTACTCTAACAGCATCTGTTCGAAGGAGGCACCCGCACTGGGATACTCCACTGTTTACCCACTGTCGATGTTCCTGCGTATCTTTACGGCACAGATCATCGTACTCTTCTTCTGTGGATAACCCTTGGGGGACCCATTTCCCCCATTAGCCCATCAGACCCATAAAATAATAATACACGAATAACAAACAGACCAATGAACAAACTTAGATTCCTATTAGGGGGACTCGTGGTTCTAGCCTCACTACCGATGATGGCACAGATGGATGCCAGCATCAAACTGAATGAGGTAATGACCAAGAACGAGACCAGCCTGATTGACGGATACGGCGAGAGGAATGCGTGGGTGGAGATAGCCAACATCTCCCACTCTACGTATAACATCCGCGGGATGTACCTCACTACTGACCGTACCGTGCTCGACAAGAAGATGAGTGTGCCTGAGCGCGTCAAACGTATGAGCCAGATTCCCAATGGCGACACGCGTACCAACCTGAGCGCCCAGCAGATTATTGTCTTCCAACTCAACAGCAGCCCTGCACAAGGTGCGCTACATCTCTCTGTGAAAGTTGATGCTGACAAGCCTACATGGATTGCCCTCTACAACGGTAATGCCACACAGCTCATCGACTCTGTGACCGTTCCTGTACTCGCTGCCGACCAGTCGTATGCGCGTATAAATAATAATGGTATAGGAGATTGGGAAGTTAAGTCGGCTGACCGTGTAACGCCAGGCATTCAGAACCAGACCGTTGTCAGCGAATCGAAAGTTGCTAAGTTCAAGCGTGAAGACCCTTACGGCTTTGGTATGGCCATCATGGCGATGAGCATCGTCTTCTCCTGTTTAGCCCTGCTGTGGATTACCTTCACACTCTTCGGTTTGTTTATGCGCCATATGGAGACAGCCAAGAAGGTGGCCCACCACCAGCCTATCAAACCTATCACCAAGACGGTGGAGAAGACTATTGAAGTAGGTCACAAGACGGGCATCATGCTGAAAGAAGGCTTTGACAAAAAGGGTATTGACAAAGAAGTTTATCTGGCCGTCATCGGACTGGCGTTGCGTCAGTATGAAGACGATATCCACGATGTGGAGAGCGGTGTCATCACCATCAAGCCGAAGAATACGGATTGGGACGACGAGTATAGCCAGATGACACATCTGCACGAGCCGCTCATCCCCACCAAGCACAATGCACCCACAATTCCAACTTTTAAAAATTAAGCAATGAAAACATATAAATATAAAGTACAAGGCGTGGACTACGAAGTGGAAATCACCGACGTAGAAGGTAAAATAGCCAGAGTAAACGTAAACGGCATCCCATTCGAGATAGAGATGCAGAAACCCATCAATGCTGCCAAGCATCCTGAACTGGCTGCAACGAAACAGACCCACTCCCAACCCCTCCCTGTGAGTGAGGGGAGTAATAACTCTCAAGGCGGTGGTTCTACTGCAAAACCATCTACTCCCCTCCCTCGCAGGGAGGGGCAAGGAGGAGGGTCTGCATCTGCCCCTGCAGGCGCAGGTACTCCCGTAAAGGCTCCACTGCCTGGCACCATCAATGCCATCAACGTGAAGGTTGGTGACACTGTTGCTGTCGGTCAGGTGGTTATCGTGCTGGAAGCCATGAAGATGCAGAACAACATCGAGGCCGAACAGGCTGGCACCGTCACCGCTATTCTCGTCAATCAGGGCGACACAGTGATGGAAGGTGCAGTAATGCTGACCATTGGATAATTTCGTTATATCGTAACCACGTAATCACGAATGACTATGCTGCATTTCATCGTAGAAAACTTCAATGAGTTCCTGACGTACACGGGTTTTGCGAACGTGACGGCAGGCAACCTCATCATGATAGCAGTAGGCGCCTTCTTTATCTGGCTGGCCATCAAGAAGGACTTCGAGCCCCTGCTGCTCGTACCCATCGGACTGGGTATCATACTGGGCAATATCCCCTTCCGTGCTGATGCAGGACTGGAGATCGGACTGTATGAGGACAACTCCGTGCTGAACATCTTCTATCAGGGCGTACGACAAGGGTGGTATCCGCCGCTGATATTCCTGGGCATTGGTGCTATGACGGATTTCTCAGCATTGCTGGCCAATCCGAAGCTGATGCTGATTGGTGCTGCTGCACAGTTTGGTATCTTTGGTGCGTATATGTTTGCATTGGCCTTGGGCTTCGAACCCAATCAGGCTGCAGGTATCGCCATCATCGGTGGTGCCGACGGTCCTACGGCCATCTTCCTATCGTCGAAGCTGTCGCCAAACCTGATGGGTGCCATTGCGGTGTGTGCCTACTCGTATATGGCACTGGTACCGCTGATTCAGCCCCCATTGATGCGTCTGCTGACCACGAAGAAGGAGCGTCTGATTAAGATGAAGCCCGCCCGCGAGGTTTCACAGACGGAGCGTATCTTGTTCCCCATCGTGGGACTGTTGCTGACCACCTTCATCGTACCCTCTGGTCTGCCCCTGCTGGGTATGCTGTTCTTCGGTAACTTGCTGAAGGAGAGCGGCAAGACCACTCGTCTGGCCAAGACCGCTGGTGCTGCGCTGAACGATATTGTGGTGATGCTGTTGGGTCTGACGGTAGGTTGTTCGACACAGGCTTCTGAGTTCCTGACAATCAACACCATCTACATCTTCGCCATTGGTGCCGGAGCCTTCATCATTGCCACCATGAGTGGTGTCTGCTTCGTGAAACTGATGAACGTATTCCTGCCGAAGGACAAGAAGCTGAATCCACTGATTGGTAATGCTGGCGTGAGTGCTGTGCCGATGGCTGCACGCATCTCCAACAACCTCGGACTGGAGTACGACCGCCACAACTTCCTGCTGATGCACGCCATGGGACCAAACGTTGCCGGCGTCATCGGTTCAGCAGTTGCTGCGGGTGCTTTGCTCGGCTTCCTGTCGTAGAACATTTAAAAAATTCAAATAACAATCAATTAAAATCGGTAATCTTTTTCGATTGCCGATTTTATTTTGTACCTTTGTGCCATTAAATCTAAGACAATGCATATTGCTGTAGCAGGAAATATAGGAAGCGGGAAGTCGACACTGACTCAGTTGCTGGCCAAACACTATGGGTGGGAGGCTCGCTTTGAGGCTGTTGACCATAACCCCTATCTGGAAGACTATTATCGTGACATCTACCGATGGTCATTTAACTTGGAGGTGTACTTCCTCAAGGAGCGCTTCCGTGACCTAATAGATATCGCCCAATCCGACCACACCATCATTCAGGACCGTACCATCTACGAGGGAGTCTATGTTTTTATGGAGAACAACAAGGCCATGGGACACCTCTCCGATCGTGACTATGAAACGTTTATGGAACTCTTCGACCAGATGATGACTGTTGTCCGTCCACCCGATCTGATGATATATCTTCGCGCGTCAGTGCCCCACCTGGTAGGAAACATCCAGAAACGTGGTCGCGAATATGAGCAGAGCATCCAACTGGAATATCTGCAGAACCTCAACAAGCGCTACGATGATTTCATCTACCACAAGTATCCTGGCAAGGTGATGACTGTCGAGAAAGACCAACTGGACTATCTCAACAATCCCAAGGATTTGGCACAGATCATTGACCGCATAGACAGCAACCTCTTCGGACTCTTTGCAAATTCCGAATTCCAAATTCCGAATTCCGAGGAGCCCATTATTCGTAATTCGTAATTCATCATTCGTAATTTATCATACTATGCACATCGCAGTAGCAGGAAACATCGGAAGTGGTAAGACCACATTAACCAAGATGCTGGCCCATCGTTATGGATGGATACCCCGTTTTGAACCCGTCGACAACAATCCCTACCTTGCCGACTTCTATGCCGACATGCCTCGTTGGTCATTCAACCTACAGGTGTACTTCTTGAACAAGCGTTTCAAGGAGGTGGTAGAGATTTCCAAGTCGCCAGACACCATCATTCAGGACCGTACCATCTTTGAGGATGCCCGCATCTTTGCGCCTAACCTGCATGCTCAGGGGATGATGTCTGACCGCGACTTTGCCAACTATACCGACCTCTTTGACCTGATGATGTCGCTGGTAAAGTTACCCGACTTGATGATTTATATCCGTTCCAGCATTCCCACTTTGGTGGCACAGATTCAGAAGCGTGGTCGCGACTACGAGCAGACCATGCGCCTGGACTATCTGGAGGGTCTGTCGAAACGTTACGAAGAGTGGATTAGCACCTATAAAGGCCAGCTCATTATCATAGAGGGTGACACTTGTAAGTTTGGCGACAAACCCGAGGATTTCAAGATTGTCACGGACATGATTGATGCCAAGCTCTACGGCCTGTTCCCAATGGAGTAACGTAACGGTTAATGGTTAATGGTTAACGGTTAACGGTTAGCGTCTCCGACGCTTACGCTTTGCCGTTGCACGATGGCGCCGTGAGGTCTTACGTCGCTTTGAAACCTTCTTCTTGCTGACCTCAGGTGGTGCCGTACTCTTCCAGGTCACCAGATCTTGTGCCGTATAGTATGGCACATCGTCATTCGGATAGCGCTCACAGTATTTCAGAATGGCATAATAGTCGATGTTTCGCACCTGGTGATTCTCATAGAACCATACCTCAACGGTGCTCTGCGCAGTGGCAATCATCACGATATCGCGGTCATAGTCCACAAACCAGCGTGCAAAGCGGTGACCACGTACTGTCGACTCCCACGTAGGCTTGCCATAGTGCTTCTCCATCCATTTCAGCAAGGCAACATAATCCTCATGCTGGCTGATGCCCTGCTGTCTGCCCGTTGTCATCAACAAATAGTTGCATCCCGTCGTATCTTTGCTGGCTTGGATGCTCAAACCCATTTCTAGGCCTGCAATTCGTCCCGTCAAACTATTACTATCCACCCTGTGCAGTCCCTTCTTCACCAGATTATCCATCAGTTCTTCAAGGTTCTGCGATAGTGGAAATCCTACAAAATCTGTATGTTTCTGAGCTGTCGCAACCAGCGGCAACAACAGCACAAGAAGTATCCCTATGATATATTTTTTCATCATTCTGCAAAAATTCGTCTACAAAGGTACGAAATAATTGATAATTAATAATTGATAATTGATAATTATTTTGTATCTTTGTCGCCAAAACAGAAAAATATAAGTATGCAACACAGTATTACTCTTACCAATGACATCGAACAGGTGCCACAGTTAGCAGATTTCGTCGACATGGTATGTGAAGAGGTTGGCTTTGACCCCTCTGTGTCCATCCAGATGAATCTGGCTATCGAAGAAGCCGTCGTCAATGTGATGAGCTACGCTTATCCCGTTGGAACAGTGGGTAATGTCATTATTGAGGCGCAAGCCAATGAGGACTGTCTGACGTTTACCATCATCGATAATGGCACCCCCTTTGACCCCACCGCTAAGTCCGAAGTCGACACTACGCTCAGTGCCGAGGAACGTCCTATAGGCGGCTTAGGCATCCATCTTGTTCGTCAGTTAATGGACAGCATCAATTACGAAAGAATTGACAACAAGAATATACTGACGCTACGTAAAAAATTGGCGTAAATATCGACTAAGACAGGCAGAAATGGCATTATTTAGTTTTTTTAACTACAGCAATACCAAGGTAGTCTGTATTTTTTAATAAATTTGCAGAGTTTAAAAGATGACTGACGTCATACTATCCAGCTTCATCAGTCTGTTTGCTTTGTTTGGCAAAGAAGAGCAAGTAGATGAGCAACGGGCAAAAGACATGCTCGTCAGTTATCTTCGTCGTCATTTTGGTATCCGCAATATCGACCTCTATCTCGACCTCTACAGCGACATGCGTATGGCCTATGAGATGAGCGACAATCTGGATACGGTAGCCACTGTCAACTCCATCTGCTCTACCCTTCATGGCAATATTCGTGCCACCGAGGAATCACTCTTATTACTCCGTCTGATGGAGTTCTGTAGTGATGACGGTCTGCAGGCTGAGGAAATCTTCAAGACGATGGCCAAGATATTCGGCATCACTAGCCAGCAATACGATTGCTATCTGGACTACGTCAACAACAAGCCTTCACAATATGTCGTCCTCCATCACATAGAGTATTTCCAGGGCGTACTGAAGACGCTGCTCGACCCCGCAACGGGTCTGCTGCTGTTTACCTATTTGGGAGAGGACACTGTTCTGCTCAACGATATTCCCGTGCTGCCAGGCACCTATCAGGTATGGCTTCAGAGCAGTGTGCTCAAGAGTGCCGACGGTCATCCCGTGTACTACTCATCGATGATTAGCAGCTACGGACAGGGCGACAGCACTACTGAGGCTGTTACCTTCTGCGGTCGTGACATCAACTTCCGTTTCCCCAACAGCGATAACGGCATGCACGACCTCAGTTTCACGCTGCGTAATGGTGAATTGCTGGCTATCATGGGTGGTTCCGGAACTGGTAAGACCACTCTGCTCTCGCTGCTCAACGGCACACTGATACCTCAGCAGGGTACGATTACCATTAACGGCCACAGCATTACCGAGCCTGCAGCCAAGGCCCTCATCGGTTTCGTGCCACAGGACGACCTGCTCATTGAGGAACTCACCGTCTATCAAAACCTTTGGTACACAGCCAAGTTGTGTTTTGAGGGAATGAGCGACGAAGACCTCGACCGTCGCGTCATGAAGACGCTGAAAGACCTTGGTCTTGATGCCGCCAAAGACCTGAAGGTAGGTTCACCTATTCATAAATTCATCTCTGGTGGTCAGCGCAAGCGTCTGAACATTGCGTTGGAATTGATTCGCGAGCCTGCTGTGCTGTTCCTTGACGAACCTACCAGCGGTCTGTCCTCAGCTGATACAGAGAAAGTCATCAACCTGCTGAAAGAGCAGACGCTGAAGGGCAAACTCATTGTGGTCAATATCCACCAGCCATCCAGCGACGTCTATAAACTCTTCGACCGTCTGTGGTTGCTCGACAAAGGCGGCTATCCCGTCTTTGACGGTAATCCCATCGATGCCGTTATCTACTTCAAGGAGGCTGCCAACTATGCCGATGCTGAGACCAGTGCCTGCCCGACGTGTGGTAATGTCAATCCGGAAATTGTGCTGAACATCATCGACGAGAAAGCCCTCAACAGCAGTGGCGAACTCTCTGATGAGCGCAAGACCACCCCACAGGAGTGGCATGAACTCTATCTCAAGCACCAAGAGAAGAAGCGTCAAGAGGCTGTGGCCGTCAGCGCCATCCCCGCTTCTGACCAGAAGAAGCCTGGAACCCTGAAACAGTTCTACATCTTCCTGCACCGTACCGTCCGCACCAAGATAACCAATACGCAATACATGGCCATTGCCCTGTTGCAAGCTCCCTTGCTGGCATTGGTCTGCGGCTATCTGACACGCTTTGCTCCCCCAGAGGGCTATAGCGTCATGAACAACAAAAACCTTGTCAGCTACTTCTTTATGGCTGTCATCGTGGCTACCTTCACGGGTATGAGCGGTAGTGCTGAAGAGATTTTCAAGGACCGGGCATTGCTCAAGCGTGAACGCTTCCTGCACCTGTCGTATGGCAGTTATATCTGGTCAAAGATTGTCTTCATGGGCATTCTTTCACTGGTACAGACCCTCCTGTTCATCCTTGTGGGCAACACCATGATGGGCATTCAGGGACTATTCTCTACCTGGTGGCTCATCCTTTTCGTCACCGCCTTCCTCGCCAACCTCACAGGACTGTTGCTCTCGCAGTGCCTCAGCAGCATTGTGGCCATCTATATCAGCATACCCATGCTACTCATCCCGCAGATACTGCTCTGTGGACTCGTGGTCAGTTTCTCTGACCTCACACCCAAGAGCACCACGGGTAATGTTCCGCTGGTGGGCGACCTCATCCCCTCGCGTTGGGCTTACGAGGCGCTGGCCGTCACGTCGTTTACCGACAACGCCTACGAAAAAGAGTTCTTCGAGATTGATCGCGAGAAGTATGAGAACCAGTTCTATAATCTGGGCTACCTCTACGAGTTGCAGTCACAACTGGAGACCCTTCGTGACGAACAGAAGAACCACAAGACCGTTGACCCCAACCACATGGAGGTCATCCGCACCAATCTGCCACGACTCATCGACTATTGTGGCATCCAGCCCTATCAGGGAAGCTACGACTATCAGTCACTCTATGACTATATGCAGAATGCCGAGAAGTTGCTTGTCAAGCGCAGCAATAAGTTGGCACTTCAGCGCGATGGCGTCATGAACAAACTGTTACGCAACATGGGTAAGGACGGCGTCCTGCAGCTCAAGCGCGACAACTACAACCTCAAACTGGAAGACTGTGTCGTTGGTGCCGACCAGCACTCTATGGTCGATGTCATCGACAACATCCTCGTACCCCGCACGGGACTCATCTTCCTCACCCCATTCAGCACCTGTGGCAGTGCACCGTTCTATAGCAGTCAGAAAGTGGTAGGTTCCTGGCACATCAAGACCCTCTGGTACAATATCAGCATCCTGCTGCTGATGAGCATCATTTGCATCATCCTGCTACTAACCGATTGTCCAGGGCGGTACGTGAGGAAATGAAAAATGAAACATTAAAGATTAAACATGAAAAAGGAAACAATAATAAACATTAGTAATAACTTAAAAATTTAAAAGAAAAGATGAAAAAGTTATCTATCCTGGCTCTCGCAGCCATCGTCTTCGCAGCATGCGGAGGAAACAAGAGTGCAAACAACGCAGAAGAGTCTGACTCTCTGAAGAGTTTCGAACAAGAACAGATTGAAGCCAGCATCAAGATGCACTTCGACAGCATCGCTGCTGAGTTCAGCAAGATCGACCAGCCCAGCTTCGTTAAGGAGACCAAGGACGGCATCACCCTCACCAAGGAAGAGAAGCAGGTTAAGCCTACCTATCTGCTCGCTCCCGCAATTGCTGACGAGGCTACTACCCTGGCAGAGAAGTATCGCGTACTCGCTGCACTGAGCGTTGACAAGCGCATCGCTAACCTCTATGAGATGCCCGTTGAGGACTTCGACAAGTCTATCACCAAGTTGGCAGCCGACATCGACGATCCTTCTTTCAAGGACGTTGAGGACAAGGGTTCTATCTTCGAGACCTCTTCAGACCTCTACGAGGCTATGGAGAAAAACGGTCGCATCAACTACTTCTGGCAGCTGGCTTCTGCAGCTCTCGTTGAGCAGCTCTACATTGTCAGCCAGAACAAGGACAAGTTCCTGAGCACCTTCAACGACGAGACCGCTGCTAACGTTACCTTCCGTATCATCCTCATCCTCGACGCTACCAACCGTCTGTCTCAGTACGATCCTGAGATTGCACCTGTAGCAGCCGCTATGACTCCTCTGGAGCACCTCAACGCTACTTCTGTCAACGAGCTGAAGTCTCAGATGGACGACATGAAGGCTGAGATTGAGGCAGCCCGCAAGGCTCTCGTAAAGTAAATTAATAATTGATAATTGACAATTGATAATTGATAATTAAGATGATATTTGACATTAAAGAACAACCACAAGGCATGTATGCCACCGTCAGCGGCCGTTTAGACACCCCCGCTGCCGTTAAGGCCCAACAGGAGATTGCTCCTCTGTTAGACAATGCCGACAAGGCCATCACCTTGGACTGCAAGGACTTGGAGTACATCAGTTCTTCTGGTCTGCGCCTTTTCCTCACCATCCGTAAGGAAGTGTCAGCCAAGGGTGGAAGCATCACCATTCAGAACATCAACGAAGACATCAAGAAGGTGTTCATGATGACTGGTTTCTTCAACCTTTTCGACATCAAGTAACGTCAAACCCTATTTTATAAGCAATAACGAGCCGCCACTCCGATAGGAATGACGGCTCTTGCTTTTTTACTTGATGGTCAGCCAGACGGGTTCGCCCTTGTCTTTGGCTTCGACAATCTTCTGTTTGAGTTCGTAGAGCCACTTGCGGCTTTCTAGGAGTTGGCCTACAATCTGGTTGCGGCCTACGAGGATGCAGCCTGCGGTGTCCTTGGCGGTATTGCCCATGTGGATGCGGATGCCCTTGAAGAGGTGGTTGAAGTCGGGGCCACCGAGAAGGACAGGGAGCCACATCTTGAACTTTGGACTCCACGTAATCACTACGGCGTAACGGCCTTCTGGGATGGCGAAGGGCTTCAACAATTGCGCCTTGACGGGCGAACGTAGAACGGTTTCTTTCGAGACCTGTGTTTTCAGTTCGAGGGCTGTTGGTTCAAGGGTGTCGCAGAAGTACTCTTCGCGTGTGTAGGTTCGATACTCTTCGTTTTCCTCTTTGAGGATGGAAAGCCTACCTATCGTGTAGGCCTTCCTTTTTGCTATGCGTGTCAATATCAGTTCCATATTCTGAAATTTTATGTTAATGTAAACCTCCTTAATGTCACAAAGTCAAATGTCACAAAGTCTCGATTGAGCGAGAGCCATCAAGCTTGCTTGAATGGCCGAGCGTGAGAGACTTCGACGAAGTCAAAGTTCAGCATTTAGTTTCTTCCAATGCGTCTTGTCGGTCTTCTCAATCCATTTGTCGCGATACCAGCGGGAGATGATTTTCCGAAGTCCTGCCTCGCTACAGAAGCCGCGCTTCATGGCTCGCAGATCATCCATCGTGAAGGCTGGCGAAAGCTGGTCGAAAATGGAATGATTACTTCCGTATCGGATGCACTCGTCGTGAGCGTCAACGAACTGACTTTCAAGTGCCTCGCCAAATGCCTTTATCTGCTGTTTCAGACAGTATTCGGCCATCATCAATGCGAACTTGATACAGTTCCGACTCTCCCCCTTCCCCTCCCTGCGAGGGAGGGGCGTAGATGGTTCATTCGCTGAATTTTGGCTTGAAGAGTAATTACTCCCCTCCCTCACAGGGAGGGGCTGGGGGAGAGTCTCCAACAGATGATGAATAACACCGCAACGGAAACCGATGACGGCGGCGCGCTTACGATAGGTGTCCTTGACGTGGTCAATGTCCTTGGCAGCCTCTACGCGCTTCTCCTCTACCCAAGTCTCGATGGCCTTGCGAAGTCGAGGGGTGTCAACGAGTCCGCTGAATGAGCGCAAACGGGTGACGGCCTGCTGAATACGTGCCTCGTCCTCTGCTGAACGTTTGCCGAACTTCGGCATCTTCGAGAATGACGCATCAGGCATTTCGGCCACGAGAACACGACTCGATAGACCGTTCTCGATATTGTCCGACTTGAAGCACTTGCGCATGGCGCCATTAGTGCCCAGCATCGTCCAGTTGTAGGTCACATTAACCACACCAGACTCAGCCTGATCAGAGTTGTAATCCTGACCCCATTCGCCATTATCGAACGCCAGGCGATAGATGTCATATTTCGAACTCCAACTGCCAGCACCATTGGTTTTTCGAAGGGTGTCAAGTTCCTCGCCGAAGCTATACAAAGTATGCCCCTGTGCATTCTTGAAACGTTTCAAAAGCGTTGAACAAGAGACGGTTACGGGTACGACGCGAATCAATACGTGTGGGTCTTCTGGAGCCTTCTCGTTGGCCTTACGGCCTTTCTTGCGCTCCTTCCATTCCTCTTCGCGCTTACGGGCAAGAGCATCCTCTTCGTCGAGTTGGTGCTTCCAGATATCGACTGCGTTCTTGACTACCGATTTATTAGAAGCCTGCTCACCTCGAATGATACTCATCAGTCCCAATCGGTGTGTGTTTCCGTCGCAATACTCAACCGTTACGTGGTCGGCATAAGCCGCTGCGATAGGCATGATGCCACAAAGCACAGGCATGTGCATTGACACAGGCACACCAACCAACGATTCTTTCAAACCAATAGGCAGAGCCTTTACGTTGACCTTCACGCCCGTTTCTTCTGCAACTGCTTCGGCATCCTCGATTTCATCAGGATTGATGCCAAGTTCCAAGGCGTCAATGATGCCCTGCATCACCTTCGAAACTCCTTTGGGCTCTTCCTTGCAGGCTGAGTCTACGACCGATTTCATTTCCACGTCGGAAAGTCCGAAACGAGGCATCACCTGCATCAGCACCTCTTTCTTATTGTCGCAGATGGCACGAAGATTCACAGCCAGTTTGTGCAACTTCACATTGCGTTCGCCCTCGGCAGGCTCACCACCATTCCTACGCCACCACTCAGAGATAATAGAAGAATACGGTATGCCTTTGAAAGAAAGACTCTCCCCCGTCCCCTCCCTATGATGGAGGGGCGTAGATACTTCTGCTTCTTGTGTCTGTTCATGAGTCTGACCGCTCCCCTCCTTCACAGGGAGGGGCTGGGGGTGAGTCTCCCACAACTTCGGATTAACATACTTCGTATGATCTTCCGGCACCATATAGATGCACCTTGCAACGTCCTTTACAGCTGCATCGGGCGCGAATCCCGTAGTCTCTTTCATCAGTTCCTGTGCCGTTTCAGGTGTCATCCCTTCCGGCAATTCCACCAGCACATGAGTACCACGACGAACCGATTCCTCTATGAGTAGCGGCACCAATGGCGACTTTTCTAAGAGTCGGGCACAGATTTCATCCGTATGCCCCTTCTCGTCAAAGTCCAGCATCAGACGATTGAGCGGCTTCACGGCATCGGCTATGGCTCGATGGTTATCCTTAAACTCCGCGCAATGCGGTGTCCACACCGGAAGACGATGCTTCAACTCGTCGTCACCTTTCTCTATACGTGCGCACATCTGCGCGAGCCACGATTCGCGGCGAAGATTCTCCCAGTCTTCCTTGGTGGCAGGGATGGCAGGGGCGCCGTGCCCCTTGCCGATACATGTGAAATGAATAGCTGAAATAATATTCTCTTGTGTCATAAAATTCCTCCTTTCTTTAATCGATATTGGTCCAAAGTGTGTTAGTCTTTCGTGTCATCAGCCACGCTGCAATCTCCAACGTCTCGTCGCGGAAGAGCTGCTTCATCAACTCCAGCGGATACTTCTTCGGAAACGAGAAGTCAATCTTCACACGACCACGATTAGGATTGCGCTTTGAATGTTCGCGGGTCAGTTTGACGGCTGCATGGGCTGTCTCAAAAATGGTATCATACATCGGACCTTTCTTGCCCACATTATAGCGCTTTACTCGTGTACGCCCGTCGGCATCCACCTCAATGCCGCCTTTGTACTTTATTCGGTTACCATTGGTCACCTCCTTGTCACTCTCCCAAGGGCACGGATAGACGTTGATGTCACCGTTGGTCTGGAAGTTAATACTGCCGTCCATCTGGACGTTCTGAACTAATAACTGCTTCTTAAATATTGGTTTCATTTTGTTGGGTTTTTGCGAGTGAAGAAGCCTTTGGAAACGCTGGCCAGCTTTAACTCATGAGATTTCTTCAGCTCACTTCGCCCAGATTGATAATGTTGTTGTTGACTATCCTTTTAGTGATTCATGAAGCGATAGTCCCTCTTCGTTGAACCAGGCATCTGGCACCGATTGATCAGCGACAGCTGACGACGTGCATTCTCAGCGATAGTGCCTCGTGCGATGGTGATGCGATTCTTTGTACGACTCATTATGAAAGTTTTGTTTAACGTCGCCCCCTTTAAGGCGACCTTTAAGTGATTAATTAATGAATGAATAATGTATGTGTGTGTGTGTGCATGTGTGCACGTGGGTTGTATCAGTAAGTCAAAGAGCGCTTTCGAAGTGTGTTCCTCTCGCCAGAGGTGCTTCTATAGTAACAATGTAAATGGAGGCGGCATTAATTAGAAAAATGAATTAACGCCGATTGAAAAAGCGGGGTAGAGACAAAAAGAAATCGCAGACAACCCCTCTACTCAGAGCTGTCTGCGAATAGCAGAAAAATTTCTCAAAAATTATTTGGCGTGTTTATCAGGGCGCCGACTCGTCACTTATTAACGCCGACTGACCTCACGTCGATTCTTCGTCTTCCTCGGGTATCTCTCCCATCAGCATCTCTTTCAATTGCTGCTCCGAAACCTTTGGATTCAGGATATTCACCAGATAATCGATGTGGCGTGACTTCTCCTGTGGTGTATGAGTCTTGCGCAGTCGTTCGTTGCCGAATGCCTTGTTGCCCTCCTTTTCCCAGAAGTGGCCGTCCACCATTTGCCAAAGGCCGTAGGGACTTTGCACGGCCACAAGTTTCTCAACGCTCACCAACCTGCGGAACAGGTCAGCGAGTGTGTTCACATCGTCCATCCACACGATTCTTTGCGCACAATCACCGCCACCGAACAAATCGATGAAAGTTTGCTGTGGGGTATCCTCACGAATCCACTGGAACGCCAGCAGCGCATTGTAAAGCATCACGAGCCGCTTGTTGGCCACGCACGTATTGCGTACATTATATTTAAAGGCCTTCGTCACCTTCTCGCCAGCGTGGCTCTTTCGACCACGCTCGGGATTAAGATTCTTGCCAGTGGCGGGGCTACCTTTAAACTTAAACTGTTTCAGCGTAATGCCAAGGCTTTCAAGCACGCGCCGAGCATCTTCGTCGCCCGACTGCGTCTTTTCTTCCAGATGTCCGATGATTCCCTTTATCGAATTGAGGTGCGATATGGCCTCCGCACCAAGGAAATCATAGGTCGATGTCATTGCTTCTCTTGCGTATTTCCGGTTCTTTTTTATTCACTTCGTCTACCACATCAGCAAATTCGCTGTTCTCAGGCCACAAAAGGTTTATACGGAAATCGTGGTCCTTAAACAAGAAATAATAAGCCCCCATAACATTCATCAGCTGCTCTTTCAATTCTTGCTTGGTTTTGAAATTGAAAAAGAAATAAAGCGGTGCAGCACCAGTATGGAAATCTTCATCAGCCACTCCCATGTCGTAGCAAGAGTAATCAGACCCGTCTTCGTTATTTTGTTTAAACTCAAGCGCAATGTCGAATTCTTTTTGTGGCACCATGTTTCCCTTCTCACTACGAACCATTGGCCATTCTATCTCAATACCGTTTCGTCTGAGTTTTTCTTTTACAAGCACTATCTCCATAGTTAATGGCATGAGAACCTCGTCTGCATCGCAATCCATCTGACGTGCGTCGCAAATGAACTGATAAAACTGCTCCATCGTGATGCGTTTGTTGTCCTCGCGGCAAAGCACACTGCAATCGGTCAATTCGGCACGATTCCATACCGTTCCACCTGGACGATCGTAATACTTCACTACGGGGTGGCTATGCGTCTCCAATTCATAATCACCATCCTCATTTGTTTTTGTTTCATACACTATCATTGTAGCAATGTGCAGTCCGATGCTGCCATTACAGCATATGTACTCGTACGGCTCTTTTAAATTCAATATCTGTGTTTCCATATCATCTTAATTAATTGGTATGCAAAGGTACAAAATTTCCAGCACATATTGGCCGACTACGGCAAAAAAAATAAGTACACAAAAAGAGCCGTCCCTTTTGTGTACTGCCCTCTGAGGTTTTAGAAGAACGTTATTAAAGGGAGAGCGCATTAAGTCACTCTCCTTTTTTATGAGCAATCAGAGGGACAGGTGTCCCTTTGATTGATCTAGAACATGCTTCAACGCTCCGTCCTCAAAAGACTCTCTTTGACATGTTAATGTAATTCTATAATACATCCTTTTATGAGTCATTTTGTTTTCAATAGCAAAATAGTAATTCTTATTATTGTCAGTAAAACTACTGGATAATTTGCCGTCACATATATTGCGATAGCTAAAAGAGGACTCTGCAAGTTCCGCAATATGTTTTACTTGACCATCATTTATAGAGTACCAGTTGAGATGAACGGTTTCATCACTATCATATAGTTGTTCTGTGAAATATATATTATCTTTACTCAATACACCATCGCCAATAATGGTTGTAGAATCAACCTGTAGATCCTTATCCAACAAGTAAGCAACAGGGTTTATTGGCAGTTCTACTATCACCATGTATTTGTAATTAGAATCATTAGTGTCCAACTCATAATACCACCAGTCGAAATCATCATAAAAAAAATAATCTCCCCATACTTTCTTTATCTGATCATTTATCACTTTAGGTGTTATCAAAAAAAACATTTGGGGATTCTTTTTCCCATTGAATAATTCTCTTGATGAACTTTGGGATTTCTTATATTTACTTATGTATTCTCTTTTTGTGATTTTGTACAATAAGATATTATCAGTCATAGTAAATGACTGAGCTTTTAAAGACGCGGAGTAAAATGTCAGTAAAAGTATACAAATAATCTTCATCTTCTTTTAAGATACTCAATCCCCACCGCCTTTAGCTTACCTTCGGTTTGCAGTGTCTGGAGGTCGAGGCCCAAGTCTTTGATGATTTGTCGCACCACATTCATTTTGATGTTGCTGGCATCAGCCTTGTCGTAGAGTAGAAGGAGGATAACGACACCATCCTTTTCGTTAACAAGATAAGTAAACGTGATAATACGAGCACCACCCGACTGCCCACGGCCTTTCGAGGCAATGGTCATACGCACTTTACGGATGCCTGGCGACAATTCCGTGCCCTGATAGGGATTCTTCAGGATGCTGTCGCGGAAGTCAGAAAGGTCATCGACGAAACTACGATGGCGCTTAGCCAGACGCTTTGCTTCGCTGTCGAAATAACTAGTCGTTTGAATTTCGAAGCTCATTGATCAGGTTATCCAAAGTGTTTAACTTCCGCTTTCCTTCAATCGACTCCTTGGCCTCTAAGAGTGCACCACGGAGTTCTTCTGTCAGGTCGCGCTTGTTTATCACGATGTCATCCTTGCTGATGGGAACGATACGGAAACTGCCCGCACGTGATTTCACCACCACGTCCTCGCCTCGATAAGCCACATCCACATATTTAGCGGTGTTGGCCCTGAAGTCTCTACCTGTTACTACTACCATATTTTTTATATCTTTGATTTCTTGGGGGCAAAGATACAAATTAATTTTGAATTGTGTACCATTTTGGCTAACTTTTTTAATCTTTTTACTACTTTGTGACTTTTGACTTTGTGACATTAAGCACCTATGTGCTTGAACTTGCTCACGTTCGGCAGAGTTCAAACGAGTTTGATTCTGCTCTCACTTAATCGCAAATTTAAGCAGGTTCACAAAGTCAAGGTAGGTTATTAGAATTATATAATATTATAATATTATATAATTTATAATATAGTAGTATGCATTTTGCTGTTAATTATGGAAGGTGCTTAATGTCACAAAATCACATGTCACAGAGTATCAGTTTGCGCGTTAACAAATTTTCACGCTACAGAGCGCATAAGATTTGGAAACGCAATGAAAATTTCGTACCTTTGCAGTGTCAAATGAAGCGGTAGAGATTGCGGCCATTAAGGATAAAAATTGCAAGAATTAAATCTAGAAATTGCGCGCATTAACAATAGCAATTATTTCTCTTAACAGCGCCCCTGCGAAGCCTATTCAGGAGACAATGAAAAATTTAAACAAACCACTAAACATTAACCATTAAACAATTAAAACAAAACTATGGCAATTCGTATTATTGCGCAGCGCCGACTGCTGAAAATCGGCAAGAATCCGGGAGTGAAGAAGTTCGTGATGCGTCCTGACCTCTACACGCCCATCCAGGAGAAGAAGGTGTTTGCGGAGGCTGCAACCCACAGCGGCATCTCTGCAGGAGTCATCAAGGCGGCTTGGGATGCCGCAGGCGAAGTCATCCGCACGTGGGCTACCGAGGGCCACTCTATCCCACTGCCCGGACTGGGAACCATGCGCTTCAGCGTGCGTTCGAAGGCCGTGGAGGATCTGGACGACGTGAAAGCCAACCTGATTAGTACCCGTCGCATCGTGTTTACGCCCAGCGTCGACGTGAAGGACGAACTGAAGAACACTGCAATTCAAATCACCTGTCTGGACGAGGACGGCAACGTGCTGAAGCGCGTGACCTCTGGCGACAGCGGCGAGATTGAGGACAACGAGAACGGAAACGGTAGTCAGAACTCGAACACAAATCCTTCGAATCCCACGAACGGTGGCGGTAACACCGGCGGAGGCGGTAGCGAACCTGGCGGTGACGGAAACGACCAAAATTAGTCGATGTAAGATGGCTGAGGGCTGATGGCTGAGAACTGAGGCTCCAGCCTCTAAAAACCTGAAACTTGAAACTTTAAACCTGAAAACTATGAAGAAGAGTATTATTGAGATTGCGGTGAAGATGCTAGTAGCCGCACTCACAGCGTTCCTGACGGCAGTGACAACTACGTCGTGCGCAGGTTACGGACCGATTACGATGATGTAAGAGGGAAGAGTAAAGAGAGAGAGGGGACTGACAGGCGAGCTGTCGATTCCCTCTCTTTTGGAATCCCATGATTCATTATTTGCATTCGCCTGCGCCGTAAACGTAGGTCTGAGAGTGGGCAGTGTAGTCGAAGACTTCTTCGGGACGGAAGAAGCGACGAACCTCGATGGCTGCATTCTCGACAGAGTCGGAGGCGTGGACGATGTTCTGCTGGTTGCTCATGGAATAGTCACCACGGATGGTGCCAGGAGCAGCCTCGCGACCATTGGTAGGACCAGCCATCTGACGGACAACCTTGACAGCCTCAACACCCGTCAGTGCCAGGGCAATAACGGGAGAAGCCTGCATAGAGGCTTGCAGAGAGGGGAAGAAGGGTTTGTCGACGAGGTGGGCA
Organism: uncultured Bacteroidales bacterium; assembly: GCA_902772585.1. Classification (GTDB taxonomy): domain Bacteria; phylum Bacteroidota; class Bacteroidia; order Bacteroidales; family Bacteroidaceae; genus Prevotella. The sequence continues at coordinate 63,680 of CACYBB010000006.1, forward strand.
TAGTGTTCACGCAGGATTTCGTCGCTGAGCTGCATCATCTTCATACCCGAGATACGCAATCCACGACGTTCAAAGCGGTTAACGACTTCGCCAATGAGCTGTCTCTGTACGCAGCCTGGCTTTAGCAATACTAATGTTGTTTCCATAGTTAAATAAGTTGTTATAGAATGATGTAGTAAATAGATTATAGTCCACGAGCACGGAGGATAGCAGAAGCATCAGGCTGCTGCATACCAGTGAAGTCGGTAAACATCTGCATGAGGTCACCCGTATTGCCTCGACTGAGTATCTTGTCGCGGAAGGCCTGACCGGTCTCAGGCTTCAGGGCACCCATCTTGGCAAAGGTATCGGCCACGTTGACTGCCAAAACCTCCGTCCACAGATAACTGTAGTAGCCGGCAGCATAGCCCCCACCCCATACATGATTGAAGTAACTGGTCATGTAGCGAGGAGGTATCTGGGCATCGAGAATGCCATACTGGCGCAGGGCTTCTTCCTCGAAAGCCTTAGCCTTGTCGGGCGCAGGAACATCCTTCGAGGCGAGCATGTGCCAAGCCATATCGAGGCTGGAAGCAGCAAGGTTCTCGCCCAGGGCATAGGCCGACTGGAAATTGATGCTCTTCAGCATGCGCTCCTTCAGTTCGGCAGGCATGGGTTGGTTGGTCTCGTAGTGGCGTGCATAGTTGTCGAAGACCTCTGGGATAGAAGCAAACGACTCGTTGAACTGAGACGGCATCTCCACAAAGTCACGATAGACATTGGTGCCTGCCAGACTCTTGTAGTTGCAGTTGGAGAGCATGCCGTGCAGGGCGTGACCAAACTCATGGAACATGGTAGTCACCTCGTCCCAGGTAATCAGCGACGGCTTGCCTTCAGGAGCCTTGGCGTTGTTGCAGACATTAAAGATGATAGGTTTCTGATTCCAGTGGTGGCTCTGCTCCAGGAAGTTGTCCATCCAGGCACCACCACGCTTCGTAGGACGACGGTAGTAGTCGGCATAGAAGAGCGCCAGCGACTGGCCATCCTTGTCAATGACCTCAAAGACGCGCATGTCGGGATGATAGGTAGGAATGTCCTTGCGCTCCTTGAACGTCAGACCATAAACACGACCAGCAGCATAGAAGACACCATTCATCAGCACGCTGTCCACATTGAAGTAAGGTTTCACCTCGTCGTCAGAGATGTCGAGCATGGCCTTCTTCATCTTGGCAGAATAGTAGAAGCGGTCGTAGGGCTGGAGTTGGAAGTCCTTACCCTCAGCTTTCTGGGCAAAGGCCTCGATGGCTTTCGTCTCAGCAGCAGCCTTAGCCTGATAAGCCTTGACCAGATTCTTCAGGAAGTTGTTGACATTATCTGTTGTCTTCGCCATCGTATTGTCGAGCGAATAGGCGGCATAGCAGGGATAACCCATCAACTCAGCCTGTTCGGCACGCAACTTAGCAATCTGGCTGACAATGGTAAACGTGTTATACTTGGGATTAGTACCATCGGCACGATGGATGCTGGCCTCATAGACCTTCTTGCGCAAGTCGCGATTGTCAAGACTGGCAAGAGGCGCCTGCTGGGTGGTGTTCATGATAACGATGGCATAAGGTGCCTTGCCGCCACGACTCTCGGCATCCTTCTTGCACTGTTCAATATCAGCGTCGCTGAAACCTGCCAGGTCTTCCTTTTTGTCGACCCAGACAATAGCGTCGTTGGTGGCAGCCTGCAGGAGGTCTCCCCACTGCTGTTGCAGGTCAGCAATTTGCAGGTTGATTTCCTTCATGCGAGCCATCTTATCGTCAGGCAAGAGGGCACCCTTACGGACAAAGCCCTTATAGATTTCCTCCAAGAGTTTCTGGTCTTCACCTGTCAACGAGTCGTGCTGACGGTCATAGACCTGTTTGATGCGCTCAAACAAGGGTTTGTTGAAGGATATCTCGTTCTGCAGTTCGGTCAACAGCGGCTGGACTGTCTTCTCAATCTCACTGAGTTCTTCTGTCTTGTCGGCCTCTGTCAGTGCAAAGAAGACGCTACTGACACGAGCCAGCAACTTACTGCTATCCTCGAAAGGAAGGATGGTATTCTCAAAGGTAGCAGAATCAGGACAATCGACAATCTTCTGGATGTTCTCGCGTGTCTGCTCCATCGCAAACAGGAAGGCTGGCATGTAGTCAGTCACCTGAATCTTACTGAAATCGGGTGCTCCAAAAGGTAATGTACTCTCTTGCAACAGTGGGTTCTCGCGGCTTGTCTGCTCGCAGGCGCTGAACGACAGCATCATAACTGATGTCATCATAATTACTGATAAGGTGTTAGTTCTTTTCATAATCAAATCATGTGTTATGGCTGCAAAGATACAAAATTGTGAGGAAAAAGCAAAAAAATATCCTCAATTGTTTTGTATTATTCGCACTTATTCGTACCTTTGCCAAAATAATAACATAAACTAATATTATCAAGCATATGATTGACTATTTTCTGCAAAACATGTGGCAGGCATGGGCTATCGTCGCCGTTATCTGCCTGATTCTGGAATTGACATCTGGCGATTTCTTCATCATCTGTTTTTCCATAGGTGGCATTATTGCTGCCATCGGAGCAGCAATAGGGCTTAACATCTACTGGCAACTGGCCATCTTTGCCGTCTTCTCGCTGGTGGCTATCTTTACCGTACGCCCAGTGGCCCTGCGCTGGCTACACAAGAACGAGCCCAACAAGCAAAGTAATGCCGACGCGCTGATTGGTCGCAAGGGCCGCGTCACAGAGGCTATCAAACAAGGTGGTTCAGGCTATGTGCAGATTGACGGTGACCTCTGGAAAGCCGTCAGCGACAGCGATATTGAAGAGGGTGCCAGCGTCACTGTGATTGGTCGTGAGAGCACCATCATTACCGTAGAGAAACAATAACCAATAAACAATAAGATTATGTTAGACACAATGACTATCGTACTCATAGTTATCATCGTACTGGTGATACTATTTGCCAAGATGGCACTGGTAATTATCCCCCAGTCGGAAACCAAGATTATTGAGCGCTTGGGACGTTACTACGCTACGCTGAACCCAGGTATCAATATCATCATTCCGTTCATTGACCGCGCTAAGGACATCGTCGTACTGGCGCGTGGACGCTATACCTATTCCAACAGCATTGACCTTCGCGAGCAAGTTTACGACTTCCCTTCACAGAATGTGATTACGAAGGACAACATCCAGATGGAGATCAATGCCCTACTCTACTTCCAGATTGTGGACCCCTTCAAAGCCGTCTATGAAATCTCTAACCTGCCCAACGCCATTGAGAAACTGACACAGACCACCCTGCGTAACATCATTGGTGAACTGGAGTTGGACGAGACACTGACCTCGCGCGACACTATCAATACCAAACTGCGTGCCGTCTTGGATGATGCCACAGACAAGTGGGGTGTGAAGGTGAACCGTGTAGAACTGCAGGACATCATTCCGCCAGCAACCGTATTGAACGCCATGGAGAAGCAGATGCAGGCAGAGCGTAACAAGCGTGCCCAGATTCTGACCTCTGAGGGTGAGAAGGCTGCTGAGATTCTGGCTTCTGAAGGTGAGAAGACCGCCATCATCAACCGCGCTGATGCCCAGAAGCAACAGGCTATTCTGCATGCTGAAGGTGAGGCACAGGCTCGCATCCGCAAGGCAGAAGCTGAGGCAAAAGCCATCGAACTGATTACAGAAGCCGTAGGAAAATCAACGAATCCTGCCAACTATCTGCTGGCACAGAAGTACATCCAGATGATGCAGGAACTGGCTCAGGGCGACAAGACAAAGACCGTCTATCTGCCCTACGAAGCAACCAACCTGCTGGGTTCGATTGGTGGCATCAAGGATTTGTTCAAAACTGCCGAATAAGCGCAAAGAAAATCAGGACGAAAGGTGTCAGCTAATACGCAGACACAACATCGTCAAATCGTCATTTGGCTCAGCATCATAAACAGTGAAACAAAAAGAAAGCGGAAAAGTTTCATATTACTTCTTCAAAGGAATGGTAAAGCTGAAGGTAGAACCCTCACCAAGGGTTGACTCTACCATTGCATCGCCACCATTCTTGCGAGCAAAATCCTGACAGAGCTGCAGACCCAGACCTGAACCTTCCTCACCACCAGTACCATAGGAGGTTTCGCCCTTGGTAAAGATGCTCGATACACGCTCAGGATCAATACCTACGCCGTGGTCACGAACGGAAATGCGAGCAAAGTCGCCATCGCGCTTGTAGAACACCTCAATAGACTTGCCCTCTGGAGTGAACTTAACAGCATTTGACAAGAAGTTACGGATAATGGTCTTAATCATGTCATTATCGCCATGAACTGTCAACTTTTCCTCGGCAGGAACATACTTCAAGTCAATCTTCTTCATCTCAGCAATCATCTTGAAGATATCTACAGCACCAGGCACGATATCATCCAAGTCAATATCCTGATAGACCACATTCAGACGACCTGTCTGACTCTTCGTCCACTTCAACAGGTTATCCAACAGGTCATGAGTCTCTTCTGACTCACGATTGGCTTTATCCAGCAGATTGAAGATTTCCTCACCGACCACATCGGCAGACACCACGTTAACAGCCAGATTGAGCACCATACGGATGCTGGCCATAGGCGAACGAAGGTCGTGGGCAATGACAGAATACATCTTGTCACGGTTGGAGATAGTGCGCTTCAACTCCTCGTTCTGCTGCACGATGATGCGCTTAGCAGCAACGAGCTGTATCTGGTGCATGACACGCATCACAAGCTCTTCCTTGTTGAAGGGCTTGGTCAAGAAGTCGTTAGCACCCACCTGGAAACCTTTTACCAAGTCGCTGGGATTATTCAGAGCCGTCAGGAAAATAATGGGAATATCCAGCGTCTCTGGGTCTTTCTTCAGAATAACGGCTGTATCAAAACCACTGATATCAGGCATCATAACGTCCAACAGAATCAAGTCAGGCTTCTCTTTCTTAGCCTGCTCAATGCACTGATTTCCATTGGATGCCGTGCATACCTGAAACTTCTCATTGGTCAAGAGGATTTTCAGCAACAGCACATTGCTGACCACGTCGTCAACGATTAAGATTTTATAGTCGCTACGATTGATCTGAGACTCAAAGGTTTCGTTCAGCTCCATTCTGTTAATGACGTTTATGATGTTTTAAGTCGTATTCAATTTGCAAAAGTAGCAAATATTCGGCATTTCTCCAAATATTTGCTCACTTTTTTTATTCTACGGTCACAGACTTAGCCAAATTTCGAGGCTGATCAACGTTTTTACCCTTGCATACAGCCACATGATAAGCCAGTAACTGGAGGGGAATTGTAGCCACCAACGGCTCCAAACATTCTTGTACGTCTGGCAACTCGATAACTTCGTCGGCAATCTTGGAAATAGTGTCATCACCCTTGCTGACAAGAGCAATCACCCTACCCTGACGGGCCTTGATTTCCTGAATGTTAGAGAGCACCTTCTCGTACATAGCGTTATGAGTGGCGATAACGACCACAGGCATATCGGAATCGATAAGTGCAATAGGTCCGTGTTTCATCTCAGCAGCAGGATAGCCCTCTGCATGGATATATGAAATCTCCTTCAGTTTCAGGGCACCCTCCAAAGCGACAGGATAACTGTAGCCACGACCCAGATAAAGGAAATTATGAGCATAGGTGAAGGTGCGAGCCAAGTCGGCTACCTTCTCATTCGTCCTCAGTACCTCACGAATCTTTTCAGGAATCTCTCCCAAGCCTTTCACCACCTTCAGATATTCGTCACGGTTAATGGTACCCTTGGCCTCGCCCATAGCCAATGCTATCATGGTAAGCACCGTTACCTGACCTGTGAAAGCCTTGGTGGAAGCGACACCAATCTCAGGACCTACGTGGATATAGGTACCTGTATCAGTGGCACGGGGAATACTAGAACCGATGGCATTGCAGATACCATAGATAAAGGCGCCTTTTTCCTTGGCAAGTTGGATAGCAGCGAGCGTATCGGCTGTTTCACCACTCTGCGAGATAGCAATGACAACATCATCCTTGGTAACGACAGGATTACGATAGCGGAACTCAGAGGCATACTCCACCTCACACGGGATGCGACAATAAGTCTCTATCAGCTGCTTACCAATGAGACCAGCGTGCCATGAGGTACCACAAGCCACGATAACGACGCGCTTAGCTGAAAGCATCTGGCGACGATAATCAATAAGTGCAGACAACGTAACGTGGTTACCCTCCACATTGATTCGTCCACGCATACAGTTGGTGAGACACTCCGGCTGTTCGAAGATTTCCTTCAGCATGAAGTGTGGATAGCCACCCTTCTCTATCTGACCCAGGTCGATATCAACGGTCTTAACGGCCAGTTCCTGCTCTTCACCCAGAATACTGATAACCTTCAGTCCTTCGTCCAGACGGATGACTGCGATATTACCGTCTTCCAGATAGACCACCTTGTCAGTATATTCAATGATAGGACTGGCATCAGAACCCAGGAAGAACTCACCATCGCCAATACCTACCACCAATGGACTCTGCTTGCGGGCAGCGATAATCTGGTTGGGGTCACGCTTGTCGACAATTGCAATAGCATAGGCGCCAATAACCTGATAAAGAGCAACTTGTACCGCCTCTAACAGAGAAATCTGTTTCTTCTCCATAACATATTCCACAAGCTGTACCAGCACTTCGGTATCTGTATCGCTCTGGAAGGTCACACCTTTCTCTATCAGTTTTTGCTTGATATCGGCATAGTTCTCGATGATGCCGTTGTGGATAATAGCCAGATTGTGAGACTGTGAATAGTGAGGATGGGCGTTGCGCGACGAAGGCTCACCATGAGTAGCCCAACGGGTATGGGCAATACCGATACTACCACTGACATCTTTGTCGTTGCAGTATTCTGTCAGGTTGTCTACCTTACCTTTTGTCTTATATACATTGAGATTGCCGTCACCGTTAATCAGTGCCACACCGGCAGAGTCATAACCTCGGTATTCCAGTCTTCGAAGACCTTTAATCAGCACAGGATAAGCTTCCTTGTGGCCGATATATCCTACGATTCCACACATATTAGTTTCTGTATTATTGAGATTTCTGGGTGCAAAGGTAAAAAAAAAACGGCTATCCCAAGCAGGATAGCCGAACTTTTTTTCTTAATAGAACTTGAAATATCTGCGAGCGTTGTTGTAGGAGATGTCTTCAACCATCTTTCCAAGCAGTTCGCGATCGTCTGGCAGCAGGCCTTTTTCAACGTCATTACCCAGCATATTACAGAGGATACGACGGAAATATTCATGACGCGGATAGCTCAGGAACGAACGACTGTCAGTCAGCATTCCTACGAAGCGAGAGAGCAATCCCAGCACGCTGAGGGCATTCATCTGGCGCTCCATACCATCCTTCTGGTCATTGAACCACCAGCCTGAACCAAACTGAATCTTACCAGGCTCACCACCCTGGAAGTTACCAAGCATAGTGGCAATTACCTCATTAGCGCAGGGGTTCAATGTATATAATATGGTACGCGTGAGCTTATCCTCCATATTCAACTTGTTCAGGAACTTCGACATAGCCTTGGCAGTATTGAACTCGCCAATAGAGTCGAAACCAGTGTCAGCACCCAACTGATTGAACATCTTGGTGTTGTTGTTACGGATAGCACCATAGTGGAACTGCTGGGTCCAATCGGCATCGGCATCCATCTCAGCCATCACTGTAAGGAAGCAGTGCTTGTACTGACGAGTCTCAAGCACAGAGAGTTGCTGACCACGCATAGCCTTCTCGAAGATGGTCTCAATCTGTGAGTCGGTATATTCTTCATCATAGAACTCCTCGATACCATGGTCGCTCAACTTACAACCGTTGGCTGCAAAGAAGTCGTGACGCTTCTTCAAGGCATCAACCATATCAGCAAACTTAGTGATAGTAACACCACTAACCTGCTCCAACTGATGAACGTAGTCGGGGAATTCAGGAGCCTCAATGTTCATAGCCTTGTCAGGACGCCAGGCAGGAATCATCATAGGATCATCCTGAGCCTTATGCTTGGCATATTCAATATGGTTGTGCAGGTCGTCAACGGGATCATCGGTCGTGCAGACACACTCTACATGGTAGTGCTTCATCAGGCCACGAGCAGAGAACTCAGGCTGCTGCAACTTCTCGTTACACTCGTCGAAAATCTCGCGGGCAGTCTTGGGGCTGAGCAACTTCTCGATGCCGAAAGCGGTCTTCAACTCCAGATGCGTCCAATGGTACAATGGGTTACGAAGAGTATAGGGAACGGTCTCGGCCCACTTCTCAAACTTTTCCCAGTCTGTGGTATCCTTACCAGTGCAGTATTTCTCATCAACACCATTAGTACGCATGGCACGCCACTTATAGTGATCGCCACCAAGCCACAGCTCTGTGATGCTCTTGAAACGGTGATCGTTGGCCACCATCTCAGGAATCAGGTGACAGTGATAGTCAATGATGGGCATCTTAGCCGCATGGTTGTGGAACAGGTCCTGTGCTACCTCGTTGTCGAGCACGAAGTTCTTGTCGTTGAATTGCTTCATAGTCATTATGATTGTTTGTTGTTTTAGTGATATTCGTAAATGTCCTGCAAAAGTAGCAAATATTTTTCATTTAAAAGGTATCTTCTTTTATTTTTTGCAGAAAATCTACGTAAACGTTTCCTTATATCACTTTTTCTTATTATCTTTGCGACATGCAAACACGAGTACTACTCATCTATACGGGTGGAACCATCGGTATGAACCGTAATCCACAGACGGGTGCTTTGGAACCTTTCGATTTCGAGCACTTGCTACAAAACGTGCCAGAACTGAAAGAGTTTGACACAGAAATTGCTACCTACCAGTTTTCACCACCCATCGACTCTAGCGACATGTCGCCAAGGATGTGGACTGACCTCAGTCACGTCATTGCCGACCACTACGATGAGTATGATGGTTTTGTGGTGCTACATGGCACTGACACTATGGCATATACGGCCTCTGCCCTATCCTATATGCTGGAGAACCTGACAAAGCCAGTCATCTTCACTGGTTCTCAATTGCCCATCGGACAGTTACGCACGGATGGCAAGGAGAACCTCATCACTTCGATAGAGATTGCTGCCACCAAGGATGCTGACGGACATGCTATGGTGCCGGAGGTGGGTATCTACTTCAATGGGCATCTGTTGCGCGGCAACCGTACCACCAAGCAATCAGCAGAAGAGTTCAATGCCTTTGAGTCATTCAACTACCCACATCTTGTAGATGCGGGGGTCAATATCATCTACCACAAGAACCGCTTGTTGCAACCCGACTGGCAGAAGCCCATGGTGCCTCATTTCCGATTGGACAACAATGTCATCATCTTCTCGCTATTCCCTGGCATTCGCGAAGACCTGATTCGCCACATTATCCACACACCCAATCTTAAGGCTATCGTCATGCGTACCTTCGGCAGTGGTAATGCTCCGCAAAGTCCGTGGCTACTGAACGCGCTGAAGGAAGGCACCCGTAATGGTAAGGTTATCGTCAACATCAGCCAGTGTCTGCAGGGCTGCGTAGAGATGAGTCGCTACGATACGGGCTATCACTTGCAGGAGGCTGGCGTGGTCAGTGGCTACGACTCAACAGTGGAGAGTGCCGTTACCAAGCTGATGTTCTTACAGTCGCACTACGATGACCCAGAAAAAGTACGGATGCTCATGAACCAGAGCATCCGCGGAGAAATATCACTATAGAGTGGTCAGCGGTTTCTCCCGCTGACACTTACTTTAAGTTCTCTTTCAAGAAGTTCACACACTGACGGAACAGGTGATTACGGGTGTTGCCACCATAGATACTATGGTTACGATCAGCATACACCTGCTGGCGGAAATCCTTGTCAGCCTGTATCAGTGCCTCGCAGTATTCAGCGGTATTGCGATAGTGCACGTTGTCATCGGCCAAACCATGAACAATCATCAAGGCTCCCTGCAGACTGTTCACACGGGTCAATGGATTGTCATCATATCCTGCAGGATTCTCATTGGGGGTACGCATGAAACGTTCGGTATAGATGGTGTCATAGTAGCGCCAAGAGGTAGGTGGTGCAATAGCAATACCTGCACAGAAAACGCCACGACCTTCTGACATCGACATCAGCGTATTGAAACCACCAAAGCTCCAGCCCCAGATAGCAATGCGCCTCTTGTCAACATACGACTGCTTACCCAACCAGAGGGCTGCTTCCACCTGATCGACAGACTCCAACTGACCAAGTTTCAGGTAGACTGACTTCTCGAACTCAGCGCCACGACCACCTGTGCCACGATTATCAATGCACACGCAGATAAAGCCCTGCTGACAGAGATACTGCTCCAAAGCAGCGCCCTGAGCAGCCATACCAATGCCCCAAGAATCCTTTACCGCCTGACTGCCAGGACCACCATATTGGTACATCACTACAGGATATTGTTTCTTGGCATTGAAGTCAGCGGGCTTCACCATCCAACCATTCAGCGTTACACCTTCAGAAGTTGTCAAGGTAAACAGCTCGCGCTCGCCTAACTGATAGTTCTTCAACTGGTCACGCAATGCCTTGTTATCAACAAGGGTTTCTACCTTCTTACCTTTATTGGTATAAATAGCACAGACAGGAGGAGTATTGATATCACTCCAAGTATTGATGAAAGACTGGCAGTTCTTGCTGAACACAGCACTATTCCAACCTGCCTTTTTGGTCAGGCATTCGCGCTTGCCGTTTTCGTAGGCTACCCAAACGCGCTGATCTGTAGCGCCGTTCTCATGTGAAGCATAATAGACGCTACCAGTCTGCTCATCATAACCATAGACATCGCTGACCTCATAATTGCCTTGCTCTACCTGACGGAGCAGCTGGCCATTGAAGTTATAGAGGTAGAGGTGCATATTACCATCGCGATCACTGGGCAACAGGATGTGGCGACCAGAAACAATCGCTTTGCTATAGGTCTCCTCACGGATGTACTTATCCACCTTGTCTTCTACTGCCAACTTGCTGACAGTAGTCAATGGGTTGGCCATATAGATGCGCAGGCAGTCCTGATGGCGGTTCAGCGTGAAGACTGCCACTTGCGAAGAGTCAGCAGTAGCTACCAAACGAGAGACATAACCATCCTTATCGATAGGAACCTGCAACTGACGGGTCTGACGACTGGGAACATCGTAACTCCAGACAGACACCGTTGAATTCTGTTCGCCAGCAACTGGATATTTATAGCTGTAACCACCTTTGCTCATTGGAATGAAGCACTCGTTAACGGCACTCTCGTCATAGCGCACCCAGACAATCTGTCGACTATCGGCACTGAACACCATAGCACGGCTCTGCGAGAACTCCTCCTCGTTGACCCAGTCGGGAATGCCGTTAATCACCTGGTTCTTCTTGCCATCCTTGGTGACCTGCACCTCGGCATTGTCATACAACAGTTTGACAATGAAGATGTTGCCGTCTCGAACAAAGGCTATCTGCACGCCATCAGGTGAAAACAGTGGAGTCTGCTGAGGGCCATTATTCGACAATGGTACAATGCGGTTATTATGAATAGTATAGATGTAGTACTGAGCCGTAAACGAGTGACGATAGATGCGCCTAGTCTTAGTCTGAATGAGGATACGCTTGCCATCGGGACTCATGATGTAGCCATCAATATCGTCGAGTTTGTCACCCTTGACAGTAGCCACATCAAACAACGTTCCCACCTCCTTGCCTGTCTTGAAGGAATACTGCACGATGCGGCGACCATCATTGCTCAGCTGTGCATAGGTCTCGCCATCAGCAATCGGCTGTACGTCACTAACGGTCTCACCACGGAATAATCCGCGGGTAATCTCTTTCAAATCCAATTTTTTAGCGTCCATAGACACCACTGCCAGCAGTGCCAATGCTACGAATAATACTTTCTTCATCATTATTATTGATTTATCAACCGACAAAGTTAAACATTATATTCGACATAGCCAAAAATATGGCGCTAAAAGGTTTTAAAAAAAGTTGCAAGTAGTACGACGGCGTTAGACTAACAGTCCGAAGGCGTCGGACTACGAGTCCGAAGGCGTCGGACTGCGAGTCCGAACGCTTCGGACTAATCCGCACAATGTAGAACAAAAAGTGGGCACCACCTCTCAGCAGCGCCCACACCTTATTTATTAATATAGAAATCCTTGATGAAAAAGGATTATTCTTTTCTATTCTGAAGTGACTGTACCAGAGAATTCGGCATTTACCGTAACGTCAATACCAGGCCATTGGATATTACGATCCTGGTCTTCCTGAACAGTACCCTTAACATTTGCCATCTTGAAGCTATAGGTAGAACCCTTCTTGGTCAACTGGAGCGTACCCTTCATTTCCAAACTTACTCGACCTGCGCCATGTCCCTCGGTACCAAAATATACTTCGGCATCAGCGAAACTAGACTTGCTACTATCGTAGTTAGGAATAGAAATACTGATATAGTGCATCGAACCTGTCATGTGGTCAAACTCCTTAGAGTCATCCAAATCTGTCAGACTAATATTTAAAGTTCCATCACCCAAAGAAGAAGTACCTTTGAGCGCATCTTTAACGACGTATTTGAAGTTCACGCCATTGCCAGATATCTGGAAAATGCCACCATTAGCACCGCTATCACTCTCAACAGAAACATTAACAGTCTTATCTTTTCCATCTATTTCAAATGCCTGAGTGGCCTGAATACCGCCACCAAACAGAGCCACTAATTTAGCACTGCCTTTATAGTTGGCTGGAGCGTACAACCAGAATTTACCATCCAAATCACTGATTACAGATGTTGTTGTCTGCATCGTGCCATAGGCAATATGCAATGTACAAACCTTTGAACCTGAACCAGAATTTGTCACAACGCCACTAATGATAGAAGCACGAGATGGCATTTTCAACTCAATAGTCTTTGTATCCTGAGGATCCAACGTTAGCTCTTTCTTGACAATCTTCGATTCATCATAAGTGCCCCAAGGATTATCGTCACTGTAAGTCATGGCATAGTTACCATAATCTTCTGACTTCACAGATACGTACATCTTTGTATTGCTGGGGACTACACACGTTGCAAAACCTTCACCATCAGTATACATTACGCGCTGACCATCGAAATCAACAGGCAGGTATGCAATAGGATTGCCATTAGGGTCAACCACCTTAACCTTCAACGTGGCACGAACCTCAGGATAGTCAAGATTATGCCATGAGAAATGGCTTACCTCACCGACATAAACATTATTAGTAGCATCATAGGTAGCAGTACCCTCTTCAACCCATAGACCTGTTGTCTCGTCAAAGCTCCACAACGGCATCGTTGCTGGAGTCTGCTTCGCATTGGCTGGTACAGGGAATGTCAGAGTAGCTGTCTCACCTTCAGGCAATTCCAACTTTTCACCATTGGCACCCTCCAAATCCACAGATACCATACCGAGACTAACCAACTGCTGATCCTTATCAGTGGTCAGATCGCCTGGCATTCTGTTAGCAAATGTCTCAACCTGCTCAGGATTCAGATAAACAGCAGAAGCAGTTACCTGACCGGAATAAGTAGTATTTCCGTTCTTGTAATTACCTCTTGGCAATTTCAATGTTACATACTTATCCCACCGTGCATCTCTCACTGTTGTGGTTACACCACCACCTGAGCTGTACGTTCTTACTTCACTATAATTTGTCATTGCAACATCCAAGTGCATTTCATTCGCTACTGGAATTGAACGAGTAACGCTCGCATAGCCATCCTTCTCGAATTTCACGACAGCACGACCGCTAACAACATTCACCTTATCAAAAGTATAAGTACCATTCAGTCCAGTCTTTACAGATACCGTACCGCTGGTAACAGTAACACCACCCATGGGAGTATCACCATCAGTCACAATACCAGATAATGCAGCATACTTCAAAGAACCAGGATTCACAGGAGCATCGGGATTACCACCTCCACCGCCTCCACTGGTACTATCGTCACTACTGCTACATGCGCTAAGCGCAAATGCAGCTACGAAAAGGCTTGCAAAGAGCCAAAGATTCAGTTTCTTCATAATGGGTATGTTCGTTTAATTATTTACCTTGATATGTCATCCAATCATAGACGACCAGATTATGAGGACTGCATGCAACCAATGAGCCGTCACCGACCTGCAGTTTGTTACCGCTAATCTTATATTCATACGTTTGTTTTAAAGAATACTCCTGCATCTGGACCTGCTCGTCAGAGCCATATCCTTCTTTGTCAAAGTTCAAAGTCATCTTGTTGCCAGACAATGAGTATGTTCCAGTCATACGGTGAACGATGCGTTCTCCGAGGTAATAGCCATTGGGACGAGCCGGATCAATTGATATAGACGGCTTGTCATATTGTTTCATATCACTCTCGTTCGTATACCAACAAGCACTCTCCAGAAGTTCAATGGTATTATTCGAACCAACAATATAGTACAACTTGTGAGCGTAACGCCACATCAGTTGATCCGGACTGTCTGGGTTAGCTGCCCACTCGCCTACCCACTTACCTACGACGCCATCAGGCATTGGACCGCCACCAGTGTTGTCATCGTCGTCACTACCACATGCACTCAGCGTAAACGCTGCTACGAAAAGGCTAAGGAAAAGCCAAAGATTCAGTTTTTTCATATTAGCTGTATTTTAAGATTAAAATTCACTTCTTTACAAATTCGGTATTGTTGAACTCCTTACCATTGGTGTCGTCACCAGAGATATACAACTTATTATTCTCTAACCTATAGGTATAGACATACTGATCAACCTGCTCGAAAGTATCTTTATCATCGGTAAGTCTTTGGAACTTGGTAAAAGTTACATTTATCGTCTGTCCACTAACCTGATAAGTTCCAGTTAGTATATATCCATTATGCAAGCCACCACCGGCAGAATACATTCTGTATTCATAGCTTATGTTATTATTTGCTCCAAGGACGAAGGCATAAGAGATATTCGTATCTGCTCCAAATGAATGCTGCGCTTCCCATCTTCCAAACAATGGATTAGTCTCTGGTGGCGTATCATCGTCGTTATCACCACATGCGGTCAGCGTAAACGCCGTTACGAAAAGGCTTGCAAGTAGCCAAAAATTTAGTTTTTTCATAATGATTGAGTATTAATAATGTTATTGCTTTGTCAGCTTAAACGTGTCCATGTTAATCCGTACTGTCAGTTCCTTGGCAGTCAGCGAGACAACAGGCCAATACTTGATGTACATGTAAGTCTGCGGATTGCCGGATTTCTTTTCGTTCTCAACGCAAGACTTAATAATTGATTCAGAGAATTCATACCAAGGAGAAGCCTCCATCGTCTCCGTATTGTAGGAGTTGAAGACATACCTCAGATTGCTCATCGTCTGGTAATCGTCAGCCGTCTGATAGTAAGAGTCCCACATCTTTTCAGGAGTAAGCACCAGTGCACCATCGACATATTCCCACGTACCCTGCGACTTGCTACCGACCGTCTGCAGGCCCAAGTCAGCCTGACTGGCGGTACCCACCATCTGGTGTGTGCGCCAAGATGTATAGTTCTTACCGTCAAACTGGACACGCCAACGCTGGTAGTAGCCCTGGGCAAAGTCATGCTCCAAACTTCCATCCCAAATGCCCTTAAGGGTTTCCTCATTAACTTGGGGTGGATTATTCTCGCTGTCATCAATATCGCCAGAAGACTTAGTCAAAGTTCCAACAAGTATATGATGATGGCCAAAACGTACCATATTAGGATCATCCGAACCAATAGTCAAGGTATTACCATTCAGCGAATAGTTAAAGGGGGTTCCATTACCCATATTTCCCCTGTCCTTGCTACCATCCCACATAGTTACGACATACGTCACATTACTAAAAACCAACTTACCATTTTCAGCAACATAGTTTCCTTTAAAGTCTACAGTTTCTTCAGCCTGAAATTGGTCACTGGAATTTCCACTGCCATAGGCTGTTCTCATTTTAAACGTACCATCCTGCTTAAACACATACGTCAACTTGTGACTATACCGCAAAGCCATATCATCAGGATTACTCGCCTTTATAAAAGCATCCCACGTACCGACAACAGATGTTGGTGTCGGTGCTGGAGAGCCACTATCATCATCGTCACCACATGCACTCAGCGTAAATGCTGCAACGAAAAGGCTAAGGAAGAGCCAAAGATTCAGTTTTTTCATAATTGTTTATTTTAATTTCCATAGATATTTATCTCTGTTGCGCTATTCCAAGTGTCCAACAAATCACCCTTGATGCGAGCTAATTTCATTCCAGTCTGATCCGTATAATAAATCATCATTTCATCACCTTCAATAACGTATGAACCAGATCTCTCAACACCTTCACCATTAGTCATAGTGAAGTCATTGCCATCCACCGTCAATGTGAAGGTATGACGGGTCCATTTTTCCCATCTACCTTCCTCAGTGTCCTTCATCAGGTTACCCCAGTCGGCCTTACCATTTTCAAAGACCCAAGTCATATACATATGGCCTTCAGGATTTGAATTTCCCATTTCATACCACTTGGTTCCTATCAGCGACTCAGAGGGGTTATCAGCTGGTTTACGGTCTTTCTTGTAATAAACGACTGGCAGATTAGCCATCTCGCTATATGCCTCAGTACCAGCAGAGATGAAGATAGTGGTCATTCCGTCGTCCATCGTCCAGAACACCTTATCCAAAACATACCAAGTTCCGTCCAATGTCGCAGGATCAAGATTACCATAGCCCATACCATAGCCAGTATGTGGTTGACGAGATGTATAGCCGTTAGTAATGTTAAGCTTCATGACACCCTTCGCATATGTAAAAGTTCCAGTGTACTTCTGTCCCCAAGCACCGATAATCATCACAAACTTGTTGCCATTAATCATCATTCCGGCGCGATTTACACTCTCATCGCCTTTCATATACCAGTACCAGTTCCCCTGAATGTCTTCAACAGGAGTCGTAGGAGCTACGCCATCCTTATAAAGCACTTCCGCAGCTTCAGAAATCGAATAGCCCTCACCATCTTCAGGCTTAAACTTGATGACAAGTACCTGTTTCTGGTAAAGCGTCGCCACCTTACCTGATTCTGTTTTTTGCTTACCGTCTTCAGAATATGTACAAGTAATCACTCCATCTGTAATAGTGAACGTTCCCTCTTTTTGTAAGCCTTCGGCATCCTTTACAGAGAACTTATCACCTGAGAACACATAGGTTATACCTGTAAACGGACTCTTCCATGTACCTTCTATACTGTTTACTGGTCCATCTGGTGTAGGAGGAGGTGTAACAGAGTCATCATCGTCACCACATGCTGTCAGCGTAAATGCTGCTACGAAAAGGCTTGCGAGAAGCCACAGATTCAGTTTTTTCATTGCGTAATTGGTTAGTTGTTAATTATTGATAATGCAAAATTATATAAAATTTACACTAATGGCATGATATTATTGCAAAAGATAGTCGCAAAATTGCAAAATAACACTCTCATAATTGCAAATAGCAGATAAATTGCTTGGATATTAGGAGGTTATTGCGTATCTTTGCAGATAATATGATATACGAATTCTTCTCTTCTCTGCCACTGATGGTCTGCGTGGTAATGGTTGTCCAACTGACTCTTACCTACAGACGGCGTATGGATAAAGCCATACGCTGGTTACTCCTGTGGGCAATAGCGACGCTGCTACTCTACGGTTGTCACTTCATTTACTTTAACCACTTCAGTGACCTTCTACCATTTAGCGACACGCTATATGTGGCACTGAACCTGACGGTCTATCCTCTATTCCTATTATATATTAGTGCCATTACCGACCGTAAGCCGCTGTCGCAACAAAAGAGATTTCTCTGGTCGGCATTTACACTACCAGTAATAGCTGGAATAGTTGTTGGTGGACTGTATGGTGCCATGGATGCAGGAGAAGCCAAGGCATTCATCACAAACTATCTCTATCATGGCTATGAAACAACACTAAGCGGACTGGCACTCGTTCAGGCCTGGGTACACATTATCTGCCACGTTACTTTTGCCATACAAGTCATCATTGTTATTATCAGAGGATTCCGACGCATCCGTCGCTTTAACAAAACTGTAGAGCAACTATATGCTGACACGGAAAACAAAGAGATTGAGGGTATCCCCACTATCCTCATCCTATTCATTGTCACATCATTGGTTTCTACCGTTGTCAACGCTATAGGACGACAGATGTTTGTCGACAATGTCATTATATCACTTCCTTCAGTAGCATTCTCTGCGCTCATTTTTGCCCTGTCATGGGTAGGTATGCAGCACAACTTCTCTATGAAAGACATCCCAGAAGAACAGGAGAAAGATACCGATAACAACGAAGAAGTAGCGCGAACTCCCAGCAGCCATAGCATACTCATTTATGAGAAACTAGAGAGCATGATGAACGAACAACAGATATTTCTCCAGAATGACCTGCTACTTAACGATGTCGCAAAACTATTAGGTACAAATCGTACTTATCTGTTGCAGGCACTAAGCAGTTGTGCACACATGACTTTCAAGGAGTATATCAACCGTAAGCGTATTACATATGCCGAACAACTCATGGCAAAGAACCCGCAGACTCCTAAAACAGAGATTGCGACACGCTCCGGCTATAACAGTATGTCATCATTCTATCGCAACCTGGCTCTCTACAAAAACCATTTGTAGGTATTGCATATTTCTTATTTTTTTCGTATCTTTGCACCCGTGAGACATACAAAGAGACAACATATTGCTTCATGGTTGCTATTGGCAGTATTTCTGCCGATGTTGCTATTGTCGTCGCTTCATATCCACGAAACGTCACAAACAATAGACACGGAATGTGCCGACTGCGTACACCATAGTTGTCATGGTCACTTGACGACGACAGCAACATGGGGCCACGACTGCGTGCTGTGTCAATTCCTCACTTTGTCTTTGTTGGCAGCAATGATGATAGCTGCTACGGTATATGTTCATGTATGTAAAAAAATCCTCGCCCAGCCTTTATGTGACTGTCATACTCTCTGCTGTGGCGCTATTGTAACCAGAGGGCCTCCGACCATCTGATTTACACTATCTTTTTATATACATTATCTAATATACCATTTATCAATCAAGAATGAAAGTAAAATACATCATTTTACTGCTATTGTGTATCTGTACATCAGTAGCAGCACAGGACAATATCAATAAACGTGAAACAAACCATAAACACCATCATCAGGAAGACTCGACAGATGTCTTTTTCCGCCATCTGCAACTGAACGAATTGACGGTGACGGGTGTGACCGGTGACACGAAGTTAAAACATGCAACGGCACCCGTAAGTATAGTGACACCCCAATTGCTGCAGGCTACACCTTCGACGAACATCATCGATGCTATTGCCCACCAACCTGGCGTCAGCCAACTGACCACTGGTGGTAGCATCTCAAAGCCCATCATCCGCGGACTGGGCTACAATCGCGTAGTAGTGATGAGCGAAGGTGTACGTCAAGAGGGGCAGCAATGGGGCGACGAGCATGGCGTAGAGGTGGACGGCAGTAGTGTGAATAGTGTTGAGATACTGAAAGGTCCTGCCTCCCTAATGTATGGATCTGACGCAATGGCAGGTGTAGTTATCCTACATGCCCAGCCTACACTAGCCGAAGGCGAGATGAGAGCCAACGTCAGCTCAGAATATCATACTAACAACGGGCTCTTTCATTACTTTTTACAAATGGCGGGCAATCAAAAAGGGTTTGTCTGGGATGCCCGCTATAGCGACAAGATGGCACATGCCTATAAGAACAAGTTCGACGGCTACGTTCCTGGATCACAATTCCGTGAACGCGCTGGTCGTCTGATGCTGGGTGTTAATAAGACATGGGGGCACTCTCGACTGACGTGGACTGCTTATCATCTAACACCTAGTATCATTGAAGGAGAACGCGACCCAAAGACAGGTGAACTCGTGTGCTCTTCGGTTTCCCCAAAGAGTTACTCGAAGTCCCTACCCTTCCAACAGGTGAAGCACTACAAACTGGTGTGGGACAATTCACTGAATCTCTCATCGGGTTATCTCAAGGCTATCATCGGCTATCAGCAGAATCGCCGTCAAGAGTATGAAGAGTCTATGGACGAATATGGTTTGTTTCTGAAACTGCAAACGCTGACCTACGACCTGCGCTATGTCACTAACGAGTGGAATGGATGGAAATTCTCCACAGGCATCGGTGGCATGTATCAACAGTCAGACAATAAAGGCGACGAATATTTGATTCCTGATAGCCACCTCTTTGACTTTGGCCTCTACCTCACAGCCACAAAATCACTAGGTGAACGCTGGACGCTAAACGGTGGTGTGCGCTATGACCACCGTCGACTGCACGGTTTTGAACTTATCGAAGAAGGAGAACAACGCTTCACTGACTTCTCTCGTCATTTCAATGGTTTTACAGGTAGCATAGGTACCGTTTTTAACGTCAACGACAACCTTAACCTGCGACTGAATCTCGCCCGTGGTTT
Organism: uncultured Bacteroidales bacterium; assembly: GCA_902772585.1. Taxonomy (GTDB): domain Bacteria; phylum Bacteroidota; class Bacteroidia; order Bacteroidales; family Bacteroidaceae; genus Prevotella. The sequence continues at coordinate 84,192 of CACYBB010000006.1, forward strand.
CCGTACACCCAATATGAGTGAGTTAGCTTCAAATGGTGTGCATGAGGGGTCTCTACGCTATGAAAAGGGGAACCAGCATCTTAAGGCAGAATACAGCCTGCAGGCAGACCTCGGGCTCGACTTTACCTCGCGCTACGTTTCTGCACAGCTGGCCATCTTTGCCAACTATATCAACAACTACATTTTCGCACATCGTGTGGAAGAAGTCATCGACCCCGATTATCTCACCTATGTCTATACACAGGGGGATGCTCGCCTGTTAGGTTTCGAGATTGGCGTGGACCTACACCCTATCCACTCCATTCATTTCTCCAACACCTTCTCGTATGTCGATGCCCAACTAACATCTTACGTCATACCTCTTACATCAGACATTAAATACCTGCCTTTCACGCCAGCACCGAAATGGACGTCAGAACTGAAGTGGGAACTCTTCCATCATACACATAGTACGGTCAGTTCACATGCCGTGCACGAGTACCGTCATGCTCATCCAAAAAATGGATTCGCACTCAACAACCTTTACGTCGCTGCAGGACTCGATTGTTATTTACGACAGACGCATATCTATCGTGCTGACGACACAGAAACCGAGACACCAGGCTATGCATTGCTCTCACTCTCGGCAGGCACCGACATCATGTTCCACAGTAAAAAAGTTGTAGAGTTCTACATCTCTGCCGACAACCTGTTGAACAAGGCCTACCAAAACCATCTGAGCCGCTTGAAGTATGCCGACGAGAACATAGTCACAGGACGTCGTGGTGTCTACAATATGGGGCGTAACATCACATTTAAGGTCGTAGTACCCATCAGACTATAATAATTTGAAAGTTAGTTAATATGAAAAACAAAAATGAAGCCCTCAAGTCTTGCTGACTCAAGGGCTTCTTTTTTGCCTTGCGGCTTCTTCTAAAAAGTGGCGGCCTCCTACTCTCCCGCATTGCATTGCAGTACCATCGGCGCAAGCGGGCTTAACTTCTCTGTTCGGAATGGGAAGAGGTGGGACCCCG
>CACYBB010000007.1 GCA_902772585.1 uncultured Bacteroidales bacterium
CCTGGCTGACCAGAGCAAGAAGTCGCTCTTCAAGGCTCGCGCCATGCGCAACGATGTCAGCCTGAGCACCAAGCTGTACAGCGAACTGACGGGAGAAGAGGGACTCACCCCCAGCCCCTCTCCTAGCGGCGAGGGGAGTGGTAACACTGGCAGCGACAACACAGGTGGTAACCAAGGTGGAAACACCGGTGGCAACACCGGAGGCGGTGACGAACCAGGCGGGGACGGAAACGACCAGAATTGATGGCTGATGTAAGATGGCTGAGGGCTGATGTCTGAGGACTGAGGCTCCAGCCTCTTAAAACTCAAAACTTGAAATTATGAAGAAAAACGAATGTGTAATTTAAGAAACGAATTACCAGATTCGCAACGCCTTTGTGGATAAAATTAGGGCTAATTAGGATAATTCTTCGACTAAAGATCGAAGTGTGGCGTTGCAATCGTTTCTAAGAAAAAAGAGATTCGTTTCAAGAAAAAAATGAATTTGAGTATGAAGAAGAATGGTATTATTGAGGTGGCGGTGAAGGTGATAGTAGCCGCACTCACAGCGTTCCTGACGGCAATTACGACTACGTCGTGCGCAGGTTATGGACCGATTACGATGTAAGAGGGATGATGTAAGATGTAAGAGGGAAGATGTAAGAGAAGAGGGAACTGACAGACGAGCTGTCGGTCCCCTCTTTATTTCTTTCTGAAAGAATATGACTGCCGTCAAAAAAAGAAAATGCAAACATCTGCAAAATCGTTTTTCCAGTTTTATGCACGTTTTTTGTTTTTAAATTCGTGAAAAATATGAATTTGGAGATAATATTCTATAAAACGTAGAGTGATTTTAGACAAAAACAGTACAAAGCTAATATTTTTTTTATTATATTCGCACCAAAATTAAACTTTCCAGACTTAGTTCAAACAGGACTCAAAGATAAAATATTTAATTACTAATAACTATATGAAGATGAGAAGACTTCTATTTTTAGTAACAACCATGCTCTTGATGGTGCAGGGTGCAAGTGCTTGGAACGGCTCGGGAACATCCGGAGACCCATACCTTATCGCAAGTCCTGCCGACTGGGAAACGTTCGCCACGAGTACTGACGAATATAGCGACACGTTTTTCAAGTTGACTGCCGATATCACTGTCACACCCTCACTTTCAACTACACCGCGACAGGAAATAATGCTGCACCCTTTGCATATATTACAGGTGCAACTATCAAGAATCTCAGGGTGGCAGGTACCATAAATACCGGATATAAGTTTGCCGCCGGTATTGCTGCCCAAACCGATGGTACCACCAATATTACAAACTGCCAAAGTAGCGTTACTATCAATTCTTCGGTTGATGGCGATGGCACACACGGCGGATTGATTGGCTGTCAGTCAAGTGGTACGCTTACCATCAACAGCTGCTTGTTCGATGGCGAGTTGTTGGGGGCAAAGACCACTAGTTGCGGTGGATTTGTGGGCTGGGTTTCAAATAATTCAGGCTACCACACTTACATCTCCAATTCGCTCTTTGCGCCGGCAAATATTACTGTTAAAGCCCCCACTTTCTGCCGTCATAATAGTAGTACACTCCATCTTGAAGCTAGTACCTGCTACTACATTACCCCCAATTGGACTGCCTCTACCGTTCAGGGCACCAATGCCAACAGCATGACTACTGCAGCGTTAGTAACAGCGCTTAACGGCAGCAATAAGAACTGGTGTATTCATCGCGGCAATGCCATTCCAATCATGGTGAACCTGGTAATCAGCACTAAGGCCCAGTGGGATACGTTTGCCGCAAATGTGGGCAACTACGACAGCAAATATGTGCAATTGGGTGCCAATATCGGAACGGCAAATGATCCGATTACCACGATGACAACGAAAAGCACATCTTTTAGAGGTATTTTTGATGGAAATGGCAAAACGATGACTGTCAATTTCTCTGCAGATACAGGAAATGAAGGGGCTTTCCGTTACCTCAATGATGGTACTATCATGAATCTGACTATCACGGGAACTGTGACGGCGGGAGGCAATTACGCGAGCGGACTGGTGGCAAGAACTTCAGGGGGCGATTGCCTTATAGACAATTGTGTAGTGAACACCAATGTCGCAGGAAGCGGGTATGCCGGAGGTATTGTAGCTCATGGTGATAACGCGACCAAACTGACTATCACCAACTGTATCTACGGAGGAGAGATATCGAAGGTCAGTAGTTTTTCAGGTGGAATACTTGGATGGTACAATAATGATGGGACAATGGATCTCGTTATCAACAATTGTTTGTGCAAGGGTATTTATACGGGTACCGCAGATTTCCATCCCATTGGTCTGAAAAGAGCAAGTAACTGTTCTTTTAAGTCCATCAGTTGTACCAACTGCTACTATACAACAAATCCTCATAATCCAGGAGGTCGTAATTTCACAGACGGCACAAAAGTATATTCCATCCTTGCAGGCACCGATGTAACTATCAGCGGTCTTGGTACTGCCACTAGCACTTATGAGCATAATGTCATCACAGTCTACTCGCATGGTATCAAGTATAACTTAAACAGCACTGATTACTATTACGCTGGCGGCGACGAGGTAGTCAGCCTTAACCTTGCCCACGGCTCTAAGACAGGCTATACTTTTAGCAACTACGAAGTGTCTGGTGGTGGCTCGCTGACCAACCTCACCGCCACTAGTGCAACCCTCACTATGTCTGCCGCTAACCAGACCATTGACGCCCAATGGACCGAGAATGTCGCCACGCTGAATGAGACGACCAATGCCTTAGACGAGCTGACAGCGATGAGCGGAAAGCAGACCAAGGTGACGTTTACCCGTTCCGAACTGACGGCAAACTCCTATTCGACGATGTGCCTGCCATTCGACTTTACTGCTCCCTCAGGCTGCACCTTCTATGCCTTTACGGGCGTGGAATGGAGCACGACGAACGACCAATGGGAGGCAACCATTACGGAGCAGGCTTCTGCAACAACGCTCAGCGCTCACACACCCTACATATTCAAGTGTACAGGCACTTCCGCCACCTTCACCAACAACGCCGTTATAGCTGCCAGCAGCTACGATAACGCACTGGTAGAGGTCGGCGCCACATCGGGAACAGATCAGGCCTGGAAGTTCAAGGGGACTTACACTCCACTCTCCTGGGCCAGCGCTGACCCGACAGAGCCCACCTACGGATTCTCCACCTATGTGCCTAATGAAACCATCGCTGCCGGAACATTCGTAAGGTTCGTAAAGGAGGCGTCACTCGCACCGTTCCGTGCACGCCTTATCTATAGCGGCACAGACACCCATCTGAACGCGCCACGTCGTGCTGGTGCCAACGAACTCCCCGTAATCATCATTGTACGAATCATAGGTATTAACGGTGAGACGACATCCATCGGTACGCTCGATACCCGCACGGGGGAAGTGACTACCGATGGCTGGTACACGCTGGGCGGCATGAAACTAAAAGGCCAGCCCAATCAACAAGGTATTTATATTCATAACGGAAGAAAGGAGGTAATACGATGAAGAAAACTTATATAAAACCTACGACAAAAACAATCGAAATACAACAAAGTAAAATGCTCTGTGGCAGTAATCCTAACAACCCTCCACAGTGGCCTTACCCAGGAGGATAAATGCACCAGGGTAAGAGAATTTATGTGAGAGGTGTCGTTATCATTACTTGGTACGAGCAACATTTGGGACAGGTAAATAGTGAAATATGAAGCAAGGATGCTTTACTTTCCGACGCAGAAATTCTTAAAGATATTTCCGAGAACTTCGTTGGTGGTTATTTGGCCACCAGTAATCTCGGAGAGAATGTCAAGGACATCGCGCAAATCTTCGGAGAGGAGATCGCCGCTGATGCCTTGTTGCAGACCGCTGATGACACGAGTAAGCGACTGATGAGCACGAGTCAGAGCGTCGTAATGGCGGGCGTTGATGACGATGACATCGGAGTCGGAAAGGGTAGGGATGTCGGCTGCGTCATAGATGGCTTGCTCCAACTCGTTGATTCCTGTTCCAAACTTGGCGCTAATGGCGAGATGTGGTGAATTTAACAAATTGTAACTATTGTTATCGAGCTTATCAATCTTATTTCTAATGATTATAAGCTTCTTGTTTTCAGTTTGTTTCGATATTTTGTTAATTTCTTCTGTTGTGGGCTTTTCGTCGATAAGCCAAAGGACGATTCGAGCCTTCTGAATAGCCTGAAAAGTACGTTCAATACCTATCTGCTCGACCTGATCGGTGGTCTGACGGATGCCTGCCGTATCAATGAAACGGAACTGGACACCATGTATCTCCATCACATCCTCGATGGTGTCGCGCGTGGTGCCGTGAACATCGGAAACAATTGCTCGCTCATCTTTCAAAAGAGCGTTAAGGAGGGTTGACTTGCCTACGTTGGTCTTTCCGATAATGGCAACGGGGATACCTTGTTTGATGGCGTTTCCAATATCGAAAGAGTGAACGAGATTGGTGATGTGTTTGTCAATTTTATTTGCAAGAGATAGCAACTCTGAACGGTCTGCAAATTCCAAGTCTTCATGGTCTGAGAAGTCTAGTTCCAACTCCAAGAGTGAGGTGAGTTTCAGCAGTTGTTCACGGAGTTGTGCGAGCAACGACGAGAAATGACCACGCAACTGACTCATGGCAATATCGTGAGTGGCTTTGTTGCTCGAGGCAATGAGGTCGGCAACGGCTTCAGCCTGTGAGAGGTCTATTTTCCCGTTAAGATAGGCCCGCTGAGTATATTCGCCAGGGTTAGCCATTCGGCAACCTTGCTGACAGAGCAGCTCCAATACCTTATTTAATATATAGCGCGAGCCGTGGCAACAGATTTCCGCGCTGTCTTCACCAGTATAGCTGTGGGGAGCGCGGAAGACGGAAACCAATACCTCGTCGATGATTTGTGGCGACGAAATCGCCACACACTCGACGATGTGGCCATAGTGGATGGTGTTGGCCTGGGCTGTTGTGAGGTCTTTGGTGAAGATACGAGAAAGAATCTCAAGTGCCTGAGCACCTGAGATTCTGATGATTCCTAATGCGCCACCTGGTGCGGTGGCCAAAGCACATATTGTGTCGTTGTTCATTAGATGCGGTCGAGAACCTTTTGGATGATGGTATCGATGGAACTCTTGTAGTCGGTATTCATCTTCTGGGCATAGCGGTTAGCTATGACCATACAGCAGGTCATAGCGTGGTGGCCCAGGAGTGAAGCGAGACCAGCAAGAGCAGACGACTCCATCTCGAAGTTACAAATCTTCATGCCCTCATACTCGAAGGCTTCAATCTTCTTGTTCTGCTCGGGATCGCCGACGGCAGCACGGAGCTGACGGCCCTGAGGACCATAGAAACCACCACAGGCAACAGTATAGCCCTTGACCATGTCGTCGGCAGCGATGCGGTCGATGAGTTCACGGTCGGCAACGGCTACATAAGGAGCACCCTTGATGGGGTTCCAGTCCATGTGCTTCTTGAAGACTTCCTCCATCTTCAGGTCGCAGACGTCGTTGCGTCCAGCATAGAAGTTGAGCAGGCCATCGAAGCCGATACTCTTGACAGAGGCGATGAACGAACCGGTAGGTGTGAAGGGCTGCAAACCACCGCAGGTACCGATGCGTACCATTGTCAGGGCACGATGCTCGGGCTTCTCCTCGCGGGTAGCGTAGTCGATGTTGGCCAGCGTGTCGAGTTCGTTGACAACGATGTCGATATTGTCGCAGCCGATGCCGTGCGACTGGCAGGTGATGCGCTTGCCTTTGTACATACCGGTAATGGTGTGGAACTCGCGAGAGGATACCTCGTGCTCAATGCTATCGAAATGGGCAGCAACGGTGTTAACACGGGCGGGGTCGCCTACGAGGATAACCTTGTCAGCTAGGAATTCGGGCTTCAGATGAAGGTGGAAACATGAGCCGTCACCATTGATGATGAGTTCGGACTCGGGAAAATGTTTTTTTGCCATAGTATTACTTGTTTTTAGTTAGAAAAGTGTTTTCAGAATTTCTTATTGCTTTTTCCAGATTATGCGTCTCACGATACAGCGTCAGTATCTCTTGCTCGTTAGAGAGAATATCGTCTTTCATCGCTTTTTGTCCCTCTCGATTTGCGGCAGCATAGAGGTCGCGCGTTTTCTCAAGTGACTGGCTGAGGTTTGCCTGACGGTTCCTCAACGTGGTGAGTTGCTGATAGCGTATGACATTCTCGCGCAACTTGAAATCAGACAGTTGGCGATAGGTGATATCATCGTTGATGACAAACGAAATGTCGGAAGAGTGGTCTTTGGGCTTCTGGGCTTGTCGGACCTCTTCCAAGCGCTGGAGAGCCAGGCTGTACTGCTCTTCATCAAACCATGTGTCGGAGATGCTGCTGATTTGCGCAAAACCATTGATTTCTTCTGGTGTATAGTCTTCGGCATTATAGGTCTCGCGTTTCTCGGATGGTACGAAGACGTAGATGCATACCTTGCCGTATTCTTGGTTGCGGTCGGTAGCGAACCAACCGAGATTGGCGTATTCGTCGATAACGTAAAGGTAGTCGTTGGCTTCGGAATTGAACGGCAAACCGATATTGACGGGACGGAGGAAACGTTTCTCTTCCTCGTCATAAGTGGTCATATAGATGTCATAGCCACCCAGTCCTTCTTCGTCACCATCAGCGGCAAAATAGAAAGTCGTGCCATCGCCCATCATGTAGGGATAGTTGACATGACGGAATTGCTGTTCGTCGTTGATGCCTTGCAGACGTACGGGCTCTGACCATTTAATGTTGTCAGACTCACGATAATAGAGGTTGCTTGTGGAGTCCGTTTCCTGCCTGGAAAAATAAAACTTATTGCCTATCTCGTTGAGATACACGAAGAAACCGTCGCGTCTGCTGTCGTGAGTGAAGTCGTCACCATCGCTGATAGTGCCTGTCTCAGGGCTAAGACGGTAATACTTCAGGAACCCATCTTTGTCAACTACGATGCTGTCGATAATCATCACTTTCTGCATAGCAGCCTTCAAGCGTTCCAGTTTTTCCAGACGCATCTGTTCTTCGGGAGAAATCTTCTTTACACGCTGCGCCTTTTGAACACGCCTGCGTTGTCCTTCAGCAGGAATGGCCAATAATAGGATAAAGAGTGCTACTATCAGTCGGATATTCATCAGCATTCGATAGGTTATATAATAGGCAAAGATACGAAAAAACCTGATACAACCATCAAAATATCGGCTACAATTAAGGATATTTAATACTCTATCAGCTTGTCTGCGCTCTCCAGAGCATGCCAGAGGGAGTTACGGGCCTCTGTGTTCATCTGTTGCATCTGCTGGAAAAGGGTCGCTGCCGTCGTGCGATTGGTGTCCTTTTCATAAGGGCATAGCTTGAGTTGTTTTTCATAGTGCTGCTGTTCAGCATACTGTCTGATGTCCGCTTCCTGACACAAGCAGAGCGGACGGATAATGGTCAGCGGCATCTTCTTCATCTTCAACTTGGCAGGCATCGTCGAAAACTGCCCTTGGAAGGTGAGGTTCATCAGCGCCGTATGGATGAGGTCGTCCTGATGGTGGCCCAAGGCTATCTTCGTACAACCGAGTCCTTGGGCAAGGTTGAAGAGTTGCTTGCGGCGCTGCCAGGAACAGAGAAAGCAGGCGGGCTTTTGTTTATGCGACGGAGAACCGTCGGGAGTAGTGGCGTCATTAGCGGGAGAACCGCTGGGCGCGAAGCTGGTAGTAACAATGTGCAGGGGAACGCCAAGGCGGTCGCAGAAGGACTGGAGGTATGTGGTGTCCGTTTCGTAATGAATATTCTCCATACGAACGTGCAGGGCCTCGACGGTGAAGTGGGGGACGTGAACCTTGGAACGACGGGCAAGGAACTCCAACAGACAAAGGGAATCCTTGCCACCAGACAAGCCGACGAGGATTTTATCGTCCTCGTCGATGAGCTGGAAATGTCCCAGCGCCTTGTTAAAAGTTTTCCAGAGTTTTTCTTCGAGCGTCATTTCATGAACACCAGATAGACGGCGCAGATGATGAGGAAGAACGCCAAGATGTGGTTCCAATGCAGGTGTGTGCCCTGGAACATGATGTTGGCAATGATGCAGAATACGCCCAGCGAGATACACTCCTGTATGACCTTCAACTGAATGAGATTGAAAGGTCCGCCATTTTCTACGAAGCCGAGACGATTAGCTGGAACTTGACAACAATATTCAAAAAAAGCGATCATCCACGAAAAGGCGATGACTCCGATGAGTGGCCAGTTGTTTGAAACGCCGTTCTCTTGTAATTTCAAATGCCCATACCAAGCCAGCGTCATGAAGACGTTGCTTAGTATGAGCAATATGATAGTATATAGTCCGTTCATAATTCTATTGTTTGTCGCTATGCATAGCGACATACTGAACTACTTCTTTTGGAGGTATTCGTCCATGTGTTGGGCAGCACGACGACCGTCACCCATAGCGAGAATAACGGTAGCACCACCACGCACGATATCGCCACCGGCGAAGATCTCGCTGCGGGCTGACTGCATACCCTCGTTAACGACGATGGTATTCTTGCGACCCAGTTCAAGACCTTCGATGCTCTTGGGTACCAGCGGGTTAGGCGATACACCAACAGCCACGATGACCTGGTCAACGTCGAGCGTAACGGTCTTGCCCTCTACGGGAACAGGACTGCGACGACCAGAAGCGTCAGGTTCTCCGAGTTCCATCACCTGGAGTACAGCAGCCTTCACGGCACCGTTCTCGTCAGCTAGATACTCGATGGGGTTGTGCAATGTCAGGAAGTTGATTCCCTCTTCCTTGGCATGCTTCACCTCCTCCAGACGGGCAGGCATTTCCTGTTCAGAACGACGATAAACCAGCGTAACGTTTCCACCCAGACGCTTTGCCGTACGACATGAGTCCATAGCGGTATTACCACCACCTACGACAAGCACGTTCTTACCCAAGTTGATAGGAGTATCAGTTGTTGGGTTGGCTGCATCCATCAGGTTCACACGGGTCAGGTACTCGTTCGACGACATGATGTTGATAGCATTCTCGCCAGGAATGTTCATGAAGTTGGGCAGACCGGCACCAGAACCGACGAAGATACCCTTGAAACCCTGGGCCTCCAACTGTTCTACGCTGATGGTCTTACCTACGATGACGTCGGCCTGGAAGTGTACGCCCATCTTAGCCAGATTCTCGATTTCCACATCGACAATCTTGTTGGGCAGACGGAACTCGGGAATACCGTATTTCAGCACACCACCAATCTCGTGCAATGCCTCGAAGACATAAACATCGTAACCCTTCTTCACCATATCGCCAGCGAACGACAAACCGGCAGGACCAGAACCTACGACGGCAATCTTGATGCCGTTGGCAGGTGCAATCTCAGGCAGGCTGATGTTGCCGCTCTCACGCTCGTAGTCGGCAGCGAAACGCTCCAGATAGCCGATGGCTACAGCGGGCTCGTTCATCTTCAGGTGGATACACTTGCTCTCGCATTGCTTCTCCTGCGGACAAACACGTCCGCAAACAGCAGGCAGGGCAGAGGTGTTCTTCAGCACCTTAGCAGCAGCCAGGAACTGACCGCGCTCAATGTTCTTGACGAACGAAGGAATATTGATGTTGACAGGACAGCCCTCTACGCAGGTCGGCTTGGCGCAGTCCAGACAGCGCTTGGCCTCAGTCATTGCCATCTCCTTGGTCAGACCGATGTTAACCTCCTCTGTACGGGTAGTTGCACGATAGACAGGATCGAGCTCAGGCATCTTGACACGCTCGATAGCCGTACGCTCCTTGGGTTTCATGCTCTTTCTGAGCTCATCGCGCCAAGTGGCATTGCGGTCGGTCAGTACCTCGATGGGGTCGTTTGTGGGGTCGCTGTCCATAGTAACGTCAGTACCTTTGCCAGATGCTGATGCATCGGGAGTAGTGGCGGCGCCCAAGTGCTCCTCGTAGTGCTCCAACTCTTCCTGCTCAGCACGCTTGAAGGTACCCATGCGCTTGAACATCTCGTCCCAATCAACGAGAGCACCATCGAACTCAGGACCATCGATGCAGACGAACTTTGTCTTGCCTCCAATGGTCAGACGGCAAGCACCGCACATACCAGTACCGTCCACCATGATGGTGTTGAGCGATACCTCGCAAGGGATGCCGTGCTTCTGGGCTGTGAGGTTTGAGAACTTCATCATAATGGGAGGACCAATGGCGAAGATTTTGTCAACATGTTCCTGCTCAACGAATTTCTCAATACCAACTGTTACCACGCCTTTCTCGCCGTATGAACCATCATCCGTCATGATGATGACCTCGTCAGACGATTCACGAACTTTATCCTCGAGGATAATCAAATCCTTTGAGCGTCCAGCCATCACGCTGAGCACGCGGTTGCCAGCAGCCTTCAATGCCTGGATGATAGGCAACATGGGTGCTACACCCAGTCCACCACCAGCACAGACTACGGTGCCGTATTTCTCAATCTTGGTGGGATTGCCCAAGGGACCCACTACGTCAGCTACGAAGTCGCCAACGTTCAAGGCACACAACTTCTTGGAAGAGAGACCTACCATCTGGACGACCAACGTGATGGTGCCCTTATCGATGTCTGCACCAGCAATGGTCAGTGGCATACGCTCACCACGCTGATCAACACGTACGATGACGAAATTGCCGGCTTTGCGGCTTTTGGCAATTAGTGGAGCCTCAATCTCGAAAAGGAAAACCTTCTCAGAGAATTGCTCTTTCCTAACGATTTTGTTCATAAGTATTTGTTTGTTGTTTTTTTTTAGTCAATGATATCGCAGCCCATATATGGTACAAGTGCTGCAGGAATCTTGATGCCGTTCTCTGTCTGGTTGTTCTCCAGCAGGGCGGCTACGATGCGGGGCAGAGCCAATGCTGAACCGTTCAGCGTGTGGCAGAGTTCGGTCTTCTTGGTCTCGGCATTACGATAGCGGCACTTCAGGCGGTTGGCCTGGTAGGTGTCGAAGTTAGATACTGACGAAACCTCGAGCCAACGGCCCTGAGCCTCAGAGTAAACTTCGAAGTCGTAGCAGATAGAACTGGTGAACGACTGGTCGCCACCACAAAGCAACAGGATGCGGTAGGGAAGTTCCAGCTTCTTCAGCAGACCCTCTACGTGCTCCAACATCTCCTTATGGCTCTCCTTAGAGTGCTCGGGCTTATCGATGCGGACAATCTCAATCTTCGAGAACTCATGCAGACGATTCAGACCACGCACGTCCTTACCGTAAGAGCCAGCCTCACGACGGAAACACTCCGTATAGGCGCAGTTCTTGATGGGCAGATCCTTCTCGTCGAGTATGACGTCGCGATAGATATTCGTTACAGGTACCTCGGCGGTAGGAATGAGATAGAAGTCGTCAACTTCGCAATGATACATCTGACCTTCCTTATCAGGCAACTGACCTGTACCATAGCCAGAGGCAGCGTTTACTACTGTAGGAGGCATAATCTCCGTGTAGCCGCTCTTGCGGGCCTCATCGAGGAAGAAGTTGATGAGGGCACGCTGCAAACGAGCGCCCTTGCCGATATATACGGGGAAACCAGCACCGGTAATCTTTACGCCCAAATCGAAATCGATGAGGTTGTATTTCTTAGCCAGTTCCCAGTGGGGCAGGGGATTAGCGATACCCAGTTTCGGGTTCACATCCCAGTTGCCTACGGTATCCTTATCTGTACATTCTTTCAGATTAGACTTTACCACGCGGTTGTCCTCAGCGGCAGCACCCTCGGGTACTTCGTCGTAGGGGATATTAGGAATCTGACAGAGCAGACGGGTCATCTCCTCCTGAGCCTGATTCATCGTCTCTTCCAACTGCTTGTTGGTATCCTTCATCTCAGAAACCTGTGCCTTGACGGCATCAGCCTCGGCCTTCTTGCCTTCCTTCATCAGACCACCAATCTGCGCAGCCATTTTCTTGGCCTCGCTCAGGTTCTTGTCCAACTGTTGCTGGGCCTCGCGACGTTTCTTGTCAACTGCCAGTACTTCGTCGATGGCCTCTTTAGCATTCTTGAAATGTTTCTTTTCTAAGCCGCGAATGACGCGGTCTGTCTCCTCAGTAATGAGCTTCAATGTAAGCATAATCTTCTTTTTTAAGTTTTTGCTTGCAAAGGTAGTAAAAATTATTATAAAAAGATGCGACTTCCCAAAGAAAATCGCATCTTTCTTATAATAATAGTGGTTTTTGTGCCAAGCTTATACAATACCCTGAGCCATCATGGCGTTAGCAACCTTCATGAAACCGGCTACGTTAGCACCCTTTACATAGTTGATGTAACCATCAGCCTGAGTACCGTACTTCACACAGTTCTCGTGGATGTCATTCATGATGCGCTTCAGATAGTCATCAACCTCCTTAGAAGTCCAAGACAGACGCTCAGAGTTCTGTGACATCTCAAGACCAGAAACTGATACACCACCAGCGTTAGAAGCCTTACCAGGAGCGTACAGGATCTTAGCATCCTGGAAGATCTTGATAGCCTCGGGCAGTGAAGGCATGTTAGCACCCTCAGCAACAGCGATTACACCATTGTCAATCAGGGCCTGAGCCTGCTCACCGTTGATCTCGTTCTGAGTAGCGCAAGGCAGAGCGATATCAGCCTTCTCGTGCCAAGGACGCTCACCAGCGTGATATACTGCGTTAGGATACTCCTCAGCATACTCCTTAATACGTCCGCGCTCAACGTTCTTCAGCTCCTTAACATACTCGAGCTTCTCGAATGTGATACCGTCTGGATCGTAGATGTAACCATCAGAGTCAGAGAGTGTCAAGGGGATAGCACCCAGCTGCAGGCACTTCTCAGTAGCATACTGAGCAACGTTACCTGAACCAGAAATCAGCACCTTCTTACCCTTCAGCTCGATGCCACGGGTAGCGAGCATAGAAGTCAGGAAATATACGCAACCGTAACCAGTAGCCTCAGGACGGATCAGCGAACCACCGAAAGAGAGACCCTTACCGGTCAGCACACCCTGGAACTGGTGAGTGAGCTTCTTGTACTGTCCGAAGAGGTAACCAACCTCACGACCACCTACACCGATATCACCAGCAGGTACGTCCTCATCAGGACCGATTACGCGATACAGTTCATTCATGAATGCCTGGCAGAAACGCATAACCTCAGCGTCGCTCTTACCACGGGGAGAGAAGTCTGAACCACCCTTAGCACCACCCATAGGCAGAGTTGTCAGAGAGTTCTTGAAGGTCTGCTCGAAAGCCAAGAACTTCAGAATACCGAGATTCACAGACTTGTGATAACGGAGACCACCTTTGTACGGGCCAATAGCGTTGTTGTGCTGGATACGATAACCCATGTTGGTCTGAACATTACCCTTATCATCTACCCAAGTAATACGGAACTCACAAACACGATCGGGGATGCAAAGGCGCTCGATGAGGTTTGCCTTTTCAAACTCGGGGTGCTTGTTGTACTCTTCCTCGATGGTGGGAAGTACCTGAGAAACGGCCTGGATGTACTCCGGCTCATTGGGGAATCTCTGTTTCAGATCCTCTACAACTTTTGCTGCATTCATAATCTTTTTACGTTTTTTGAGTTATTATACTATTGAAAACAATTATTCTCTTGATTTCGATTGCAAAATTAAAGCAAAAACATAAAACCACCAAACATTTCGTTACTTTTTTATCGAAAAAGCTTACGTTTTGTCATTTAATTGATTTAAATCAAGAGTATGTGACAAAAATTACTCTATTTGTTGTGCTCGATAACAATGAAGTAAGCACTTCTTTTGTGCACGAAAACAGCAAACTAATATGAAGTGGCAATAAGAAAATTGTCGCTCACTTGGTAGTGAACGACAATTCTTCTTTTTCCTGTACCTTATTTATATAAATGGTGCTTCCTGGTTGCAGGTCTCCGTTAACGATGAGTTCGGAGACACCATCTTCGATATACGTCTGTATGGCTCGTTTAAGTGGACGGGCACCAAATTGCACATCATAACCTTTCTCCGCGACAAATGCCTTAGCCTCGTCAGAGAGAATGATGGTATAGCCCATATCGCTAATGCGCTTGTAAAGACCTTGCAGTTCAACATCAATAATTTGTTTGATGGCTGTGAGGTCTAACTGGTCGAAGGTGATAATCTCGTCCAGACGATTCAGGAATTCTGGCGAGAACTGCTTCGATAGTGCCTTCTGTACAATTTGGCGAGCATGCTCCTTGTCTTGCTCGTTGAGCATAAGTGCTGACGAAGCCCCTGCGTTGAAACCAACGCCTCGTCCGAAGTCTTTCAGCTGGCGCGTACCTGCGTTCGACGTCATAATGATGACGGTATTGCGGAAGTCAACAAAACGTCCGTTACCATCAGTCAGTCTTCCCTCGTCAAGCACTTGCAACAATAGGTTGAATACGTTGCCGTGGGCTTTCTCGATTTCGTCGAGCAAGACGATAGAGTAGGGATGACGGCGTACACGCTCTGTCAATTGTCCACCTTCCTCGTAGCCTACATATCCCGGAGGCGCACCTATCAGCCGACTGACGTTGAACGACTCTGTATATTCCGACATGTCTACACGTATGAGGGCATCAGAAGAACCAAACATAAACTCAGCCAGTTTTTTGGCGAGATATGTTTTACCTACACCCGTCGGACCAAGGAACATAAAGGCGCCAATGGGATGGTTGGGGTCTTTCAGTCCCACGCGGTTGCGCTGGATGGCCTTCACCATCTTGTCGATGGCTTTATCCTGAGCGATGACGTGTTGTTTCAGTTCTTGTGCCATACCTTTCAGGCGCACACCTTCTTCCTGGGCCATGCGTTGCACAGGGATGCCAGTCATCATCGACACCACCTCAGCCACTTCCTGTTCGGTAATGGTTGGGCGAACATCTACGTCGCCCTCCTGCCATTTCTTGTTCAGTTCCTGCAACTCACGCTCCAGCACGGTCTGACGATCACGATAGCTGGCGGCCAGTTCGAAGTTCTGATTACCAACGGCCTCCTCCTTTTTCTTCTTTACATCCTTGATTTCTGCCTCTTTGTCAGTAATCTCGGGTGGAATATTGGCTGTACGCAGGTGTACACGTGAGCCCACCTCATCAAGTGCATCGATAGCCTTATCAGGCATAAAACGGTCTGAGACGTAGCGGTCTGTCAGTTTGACACAAGCCGCTAGAGCATCATCGGTATAGTTCACGTGGTGGAAATACTCGTAGCGTCCTCGGATGTTTTGCAATATTTCCAGCGTTTGTTCGTTCGTTGTAGGCTCCACCTGCACTTTCTGGAAACGACGTTCTAGGGCTCCGTCCTTCTCAATGCTATTGCGGTATTCGTCGAGCGTCGTGGCACCGATACACTGGATGGTACCACGTGCCAAAGCGGGTTTCAGAATGTTGGCAGCATCCATACTACCTGGCGTACTACCTGCTCCAATGAGTGTATGAATCTCGTCGATGAAGACAATGATGTCAGGATTCTGTTCCAACTCCTTCACCAGCATCTTCATGCGTTCCTCAAACTGTCCGCGATACTTGGTACCTGCTACCACTCCCGTCATGTCGAGTGTGTAGATACGCTTATTATATAAGGTGGGAGAGCAACGATGCATAACAATCATCTCTGCCAGCCCTTCCACGATGGCACTTTTACCTACGCCAGGCTC
This sequence comes from uncultured Bacteroidales bacterium, assembly GCA_902772585.1. Lineage (GTDB taxonomy): Bacteria > Bacteroidota > Bacteroidia > Bacteroidales > Bacteroidaceae > Prevotella. The sequence goes on from CACYBB010000007.1 coordinate 15,643, forward strand.
ACCGATGAGGATGGGGTTGTTCTTCTTGCGACGGCCTAAAATCTCTATGACGCGTTGTATCTCGTTTTCTCGACCAATACACGGGTCGAGTTTACCCAAGGCGGCACTCTCTGTTAAGTTTGTACCGAAATTGTCGAGGACGGGGGTCTTCGACTTTGTTTTCTGTTGTTGGGTCGTAGTGGATTTACCTGTAGAAGAACCGCTGGAGGCGTTGTTGCTGCTGGCAGAGGTCTCCTCTTCTTCGTAGTCCTCTTCAGGCATACCGATACCATTAGTCACATTATCTTTTACGCTGAATAGCGTCAATACGTCTTCGTAGTTCATGTTGTTGAATTCCAATACTTGTTTAGCACCATTCTCTGCTTGGTCGTGCAGGATAGCCAATAGCAGGTGCTGCTCGTCAACCCTTGCAGAACGCTGTAGGCGTGCCTCCAATACGGCCAGTTTCAGAATGTTGCTTGCTTTCTCGTTAAGAACCAATTCTGAGGTCGTGATGGGCATTCCCAGTTCATCCTCGCGTACGCGATTCTCCAATTCTGTCTTGACAGACAGAGGATTGATGTCCAACCGCTGGAATACGTTGAGGATGGGCCCGTCCTTGCTGCGCATTAGTCCCAGAAGCAGGTGCTCAGGACCAACGCTACGACTAGCCAGTCGGGTGGCTTCCTCACGCGAGAAGGCGAGAACGTCAGATACCTTTGATGAAAATTGGTTTGCCACTATACCATATACTGTTTTACTATTTGACAATTATCGAGATTGCAAACATCGTGCCAATCATTGTTTGTTGTAGTACAGGTGGGCAAGTGCGGCTACTGCTGCGCGCCAGTCTGTGTCTAACGAGAAGCGGGTCATGCTCTCCTGAGAGTTGAAATAGCTCAGCACCAGTTCTGTGTCTTTGTCATGGAACAATGGATTTGAATAACTGATGTCCATGAACATCTTAATCATCTTGACCTGTTGTACATTGGGTAGTTTCGTCGACTCAATAAGTTTCTCTACGTAGAAATTGACGAAGTTGTCCATCGCGATAGCCTGCTTGTCCAGGAATGTCACGCTGGAGTCGGGCATCACCTCGCGCATCTTAATAGCCATGTAGTTCAGAGCGTCAAGTTTGAACTGACTGATTTGTTTCACTACAGGGTTAGCCTTGGGGTCATTGACGGTTGTCTTGGCTTTCTGACGCAGTTCATTGTAAGCCTCTTGGGCCTGCATGCTGGTAGCGATGGCCAGCAATGCGAGTAATATCAGTTTCTTCATATCTGTTTCTTTAAGAATAAATGGTTCGTAATTACGTTGGGTAACTCCTCCTGATAGTGAGTCACCATGATGAGTGTCTTGCCCTTGCGCTGACAAAATGTCTCAATGACATCCTTCGTCAGTCGGCGGTTCCAGAGGTCCAAGCCGTGTAGCGGCTCGTCAAGAATCAGTAGCTGGGGATCTTTCACAAAAGCACGGGCCAGCAGCACCAGACGTTGTTCACCACTGGAAAGCTGCAAGAAGGGCTTGTCTGCCAAATCTCCAATGCCAAAGATATCGAGCCACCAGCGACACTTGTCGTAGTCCTGCGGATTGGGTACGGCATACAGGCCTATAGAATCCATTAGTCCGCTTGCGACAATGCGGATAGCAGGTAGGTTGCGCTTATAGGAGCGATGCATCTCTGGCGATACGTAGCCAATATGCTTTTTGATATCCCAGATGCTTTCGCCAGAACCGCGTGGACGATCGAAGAGTGTGATGTCGCATGCATAACTCTGTGGATTGTCTGCACAGACCAATGATAACAACGTTGATTTCCCGCTGCCATTTTGTCCTGATAGCGCCCATCGTTCTCCATTCATTACTGTCCAGTCAAGGTCTCTCAGAATGGTCCGCTCTCCATAACGGATGCAGACGTTTTTCATATCTATGACACGTTGGCAGTCGTAGTCGCTATTGGTATATGGAAGCGAGAGAATAGCTTCCCGTTTTTTGTCACTTAACACATGGGCAGGTACAGGTTCTTGCTTGCCCATCCATTTCACCTCGCTGACAAATGAAGGTATGTCATCAGTCTTCGACATGACGAGCATGATTTCCATATCGCGCTCCTCAGCCAAAAGCCTTAGTAGGTCTCTCAATTGGTCGCGCGTCTCTGCATCCAGTCCGATGAACGGATTGTCCATAATGAGCAGTTTCGGGTCGGAGAACAACGTCTTTGTTAGTTGGAATTTGCGCAGTTCACCACTTGACAAGGTGATGATGTACTTGTCCAGGAATTCCTCCATGTGGAACAACTCATACAGTTTGTCACGCAGCTGACGGCGTTCTGCCGTATCCTCACCAGCAAGCAGATAGGCACGTTGTAGCAATTCCCCTACGGTAGGCGTCTCGTGGTCTATGTCGTGCTGGTTCCAACGCAACTGCAGATAGTACTGTCCGTCAACATTCACACCATAGGAGTCCGTGAAGGCTATGTAGCGCACACGATCGGAAGCCAACTGCTTGCGCAACTGGTCCACATACAGCGTCTTTCCGCTGCCGTTACGTCCTGCTATGGCGGTTATTTTTGACATGTCTTGCTAACTTTTTCTTTATTCTTAGTGATAAAGTCCTTCCATCCCTTGTAGTGTGCCTGCGATTCTGGACGGTTCATCTGCATGAAGTGACAATAGGCGGCGCCCAATGCATCAGTAGCATCCATGAATTTTGACATGGCGTCTTTGTCGAATTTCAGCATCCGTTGCAACATCCCTGCCACCTGTTCCTTTGAGGCAGCACCATTGCCCGTAATGGCCATCTTAATCTTCATGGGCGCATATTCGTGGACAGGCACGCCACGCTGGATGGCAGCAGCGATGGCTGTTCCCTGAGCGCGTCCCAGTTTTAGCGTTGTCTGCACATTCTTCTGCAAGAACGGAGCCTCAATGGCCATCTCGTCGGGCAGGTAACCCTCGATGATTCCTGTCACGCGCTCAAAGATATGGCCTAACTTCAGGTAGCCGTCACCAAACTTACGCAGGTCGATGACACCCATGGTCACCATCTCTGCCTTGTTGTTTACGACTTTGATGACGCCGTATCCCATGATGTTCGTTCCAGGGTCTATGCCCAGTATTACTTTTTCCATGATGATGGCTATTCTTTTTTATTATCTCTTGATGCTGAACATGCCCAGGCGATGTGTGTGCCCTTTTTTGTGCAGCGACTTCAGCAGATACATACCCTCTGGCAGGCGGCTAATGTTTATCTGCTGACGGTTGGTATAGGTTTGTAGCGTGCGACCTTTCAAATCGCAGACCACTAGCAGGTCTGCATCGAAGACGTTACGCTGGGGAACAGTCAACATCTTGCCGTTATTGGGCAATAGCGTGGTAACGACGACAGATGGTGCAGCCTTTTCCGCAGAACGGATGGGCAGGCTCTCGTTGCCATAACGGTCGAGCGCAGTCACGGCATAGTGCAGCACAGGCTTGTCTGCTTTGCGTCGGATGCTCAGTTGCGATGCTCTCTGACGTGTGGCGATGAGATTCTCCGGTTTGGTGATATCTACATATTCTTCAGTCGAGGCATATATATTATATAATAGGTATGGACCATCGCTGCGGTCCTGTGCTCCGCTCCACGATAGATTGTCACCTCCTGTGGTGCGCTCCACATTCAGTTGGGTGGGGGCTATAGGTGCAATGCTCTGTGCCCACGTCATGGGTGGAATGAGTGCTGGATGATTGTCCGTCTGACGCATGAAGTCATAGATGCCCTTCACATTGTCCAACAGGAATTTTGTGCGGAAATGGCAATGACCAATGCCCAGATTACGTGTGACACTCAGCTGGCGCTTCACCTCTGACAAGGGCCAGTTGCGCTCGCTGGGATGCAGCATATAGGTGCCTAGACCTGATACGATGGTGCGTCCGTAACTCTGCTCCTTCCAGTCGATGGCAAAAGGGTAGAAGTTGTTGCCAGAGAAGTACATCATCGGGTAGAGTTGGTCCATCAACCCATCGCGCAACCATCCCTGGGCGTCCTGTGCCACGCGGTTGTAGGCATCCCATCCACCTGAACGATAGCGCGACAGATTGCCATACTTACCAATAGGCGAACAACTCAACTTAACCCACGGCTTGTAGCGCTTCACACGTTGGTTGACGCTTCGGACTATTCGTGTGATGTTCTCGTGATATTTACTACCACGCCATGTTTCCGGATACCGGATATAGTCCAGATGGATGCCGTCTATATCGTAGCGTGTGGTAATTTCTTCGCAGATGTTAGCGATATAGTCAGCCGTCATGGGTGACTCCGGATTCATATATCCCTCCTCGCCAATTCGTTTTACCAGCATGGGGTGCCACTTCCGCATGGTCTTACAACCAATGGTGTTCCATTTGCCAATGGGGATGGCAACGACCCATGCATGCAGTTCCATACCACGACGATGACATTCGTCGATGGCAAATTGCAGCGGATCCCAACCTGGCGTCTTGCCTGGCACACCCGACAGACTTCCCTCCCACGGTTCCAGTTCGGAAGGGTAGGCTGTGGTCGCTCTGACACGCGTCTGAAAGAGTACGGTATTGACGTTGATGGCTTGTAACTGGTCCAGTATTCGGCATAGATCTTCCTGCTGCCGTTGTATGCCCATGCCGTCGTGAGCATAGCTCTTCGGCCAGTCCAGTCCGCCAAGGGTAGTAAGCCACACGGCACGTACCTCATATTTTGGCTGTGCCGTGACGAAAAGCGTGCAGAATAGTAAGATGATGAATAAAATCCGCTTCAATTTTCCACTTTTTGCCTGCAAAGGTACGAAATAATTCGTAATTCGTATTTCTTTTTATAAAAAAGTGTGGCGTTGCAATCGTAATTCATAATTATTTTATACTTTTGCAGGCGAAAATACTAATAAACTAAAAAATGATTACATTTTCGCTGAGCTTTGTTGCTCTTATTTTGGGTTATCTGTTCTATGGCCGCTTCGTAGCACACATGTTCGGCCCTGATGACCGTGTGACTCCCGCTGTGGCTAAGGCCGATGGATTGGACTACATTGTTCTTCCTAATTGGAAGGTGTTTATGATTCAGTTTCTGAACATTGCGGGCACAGGCCCCATCTTTGGTGCCATCATGGGTGCCAAGTTCGGACCAGTAGCCTACCTGTGGATTGTCTTCGGATGCATCTTCGCAGGTGCCACCCACGACTATCTTTGTGGTATGCTTTCCATGCGTCATGGGGGAGCTAGTCTGCCTGAATTGGTGGGTGCATATTTAGGTAAAACATCAAAGTCTATCATGTTGGTATTCACGGTGTTATTACTTATTATGGTTGGTACAGTGTTTGTCTATTCTCCTGCAGAGATATTGCATTCCATTGGTGGAGAGACCATGATGTGGGTGGGTATCATCTTCGTTTACTACATCATTGCCACCATGTTGCCTATCGACAAGATTATAGGTAAGATATATCCTCTGTTTGCCTTCTCGCTGCTCTTTATGGCAGCAGCCTTGATGATAGTATTGTTTGTCAAAATGCCACACCTGCCGGAATTATGGACGAACTTCTACAATATGGGTAAGGAGGCACAACCTGAGAAGTGGACCGATGCCATCTTCCCAGCCCTCTTCATCACCATTGCCTGTGGTGCTATCTCTGGCTTCCATGCTACGCAGAGCCCCTTGATGGCACGTTGTGTGAAGAGCGAGAAGATGGGACGCCCCATTTTCTATGGCGCCATGATTACTGAAGGTATGGTGGCACTCATCTGGGCTACCGTTTCCATGTGGTTCTTCTATGGTGACCCCACACCAGGCTACGAGCTGATTAGTGGTGCCGAGAAGGGCTTCTATACCTCTGCTCCTGCTGTTGTCAACCTTGTATGTAACGACTGGCTGGGTGTTGCTGGAGCAATTCTCGCCATGCTGGGTGTCGTTGCTGCTCCTATTACCAGTGGTGATACGGCGTTTCGCTCTGGTCGATTGATTGTTTCTGAGTGGCTGAAGATGGACCAGCGCCCCATTGCCAAGCGCCTGGTTATCTGTATCCCGATGTTTGGCGTGTCGATAGCCATGCTCATTTGGCAGATTGAGAATCCTGATGGCTTCAATACCATCTGGCAGTACTTTGGCTGGTCTAACCAGGCGTTGTCAGTCTTCACGTTGTGGACGATGACGGTCTATCTGGTACGCAACAACAAGTGCTACTGGGTAACGCTCATCCCAGCCTTGTTTATGACTACAGTCTGCTCTACCTTCCTCTTCGTGTCGAAGCAAGCCTTCGGACTGCCTTCTGAGGTGGCTTATCCTATGGGTATTGCCTGCTTCTTGATAGCCTGCGTATGGTTCGTTCTGTGGTACAGAAAGGAAGCAATTCGTAATTCGTAATTCATTATTTGTCATTAAAAGAAATAGTAGTATATGTTAAGTATTGATTTCTATAGGCCAAACTACGACATGGATGTCAAGGAGTTGGTTGACAGACTCATTGATCTGTCGTTTGCAGAAGATATCGGTGATGGTGACCATACCACCTTGTGTTGCATTCCTGAGGACGCGATGGGTAAGTCACATCTGCTCATCAAGGAGGACGGTATCCTGGCAGGTGTAGAGGTTGCCAAAGAGGTATTCCACCGCTTCGACCCAGAGATGAAGGTCGAGGTACTGATGCAGGACGGTTCGCGTGTCAAGAAGGGTGATATTGCCATGATTGTGACAGGTAAGACTCGTTCGCTGTTGCAGACAGAACGTTTGATGCTGAACATCATGCAGCGCATGAGTGGTATTGCCACGATGACCGACAAGTACGTTCAGCACCTGAAGGGCACAAAGACACGCGTTCTCGATACCCGCAAGACCACTCCTGGCATGCGCATGCTGGAGAAGCAGGCTGTAAAGATTGGAGGTGGTTGCAACCACCGCATCGGACTCTTCGATATGATTCTATTGAAGGACAATCATGTCGATTTCGCTGGTGGTATTGTCAATGCCATTGAGCGTTGCCATAAGTATTTGGATGAGAAAGGTCTGGATCTGAAGATTGAGATTGAGGTGCGCTCGTTCGACGAACTTCAGCAGGTGTTGGATCATGGTGGTGTGGACCGTATCATGCTCGACAATTTCTCTGTGTCTGATACGAAGAAGGCTGTCGACATCATCGCAGGTCGTTACGAGACAGAATCCTCTGGTGGTATCACGTTTGATACCATCCGCGACTATGCTGAGCAGGGTGTCGACTTCATCAGCGTGGGTGCCTTGACCCATAGTGTGAAGGGACTTGATATGTCATTTAAAGCATGCTAAGACTCTCATTTCTTGCATGCTGTGTGTTCTTGCTGACAGGCTGTGGTTCTGATGAACCCGAGCCTGTCGGCATTCATGATGTCACTTATGAAAGTCCTGTTGACTACGACATCACGTTAGCGGGCAACTTTGGTGAACCTCGTCCGTTCCATTTCCATGGAGGCATCGATGTCAAGACAGGCAATGTAGAGGGTAAGGATATTTTCTCCATTGCCGATGGTTATGTCTCGCGTCTGACCATCAACATGTTTGGCTTTGGCAATGCCATCTATGTCAGTCACCCTGATGGAAAGACCAGTGTCTATTGTCATTTGAAACGCTTTGCCGACCAGTACGAAGACCTGTTGCAGCGTACGGGTAAGGATACATTGTCGATGACGTTCCCAGCAGATAAATTTCCTGTTAAGGCTGGCGACCATATTGCCATCAGTGGCAATACAGGCCACTCCACAGGTCCTCATCTGCATCTGGAACTGCACGAGACTGACACGTGGGTTTTACGAGACCCTATGATGAAGTTGGCTAGCATCATTGCTGATACGGTGGCTCCGCAGGCACATTCCTTTATGGCTTATCCCATGGATGGCGAGGGTGTTTTCAATGGCGGATTCACCAAACAGACCATTGGCTTTGGGGCTCCTGATACGAAGGTTCAACACTCCGAATTCACCCTCCAGCGCGAACTGACAGCGTGGGGAAGGGTAGGCTTTGCACTTTGGGCTGACGACTACTCTGAAGCAACTTATAATCACTATGGTATTCGTTACACCCGTCTGTTGGTCGATGGCAAGGAGGTGTTCCGCTCTGATGTTGATAGCATTCCCATTTCTTGTCAGTTGGAGGTCAACCTCTGGGGCGACTACGACCATTGGCGTCGCAATCGTGTGTGGTACATGAAATCGTTTCGTGAGCCTGGCATGCGACTACCCATTCTGCATACCAATTTCGAGCAGGGCATTGTCTGTTTCTCTGAAGAGCGCCCCTACCACATGACCTATATTTTAAGAGACTATCAGGGCAACGAGTCGCGCTATCATTTCATTGTTCGTGGTGAACGCTTCCAAGGCATCACACCCCGTCCTCGTCGTACGTTGCTCAACGATTATCTGCTCTATCGTCAGATAACGTGGCCTTTGCATACTCCACGAAAAATGAGGTAGTTAGATGTAAAACTCGGAGGAATCGACAAGACCGGCACGAAGGGCATATTTGATGACTTCGTGGGCGGTATTGACGCCCAGTTTACGGAAAATGTTCTTGCGGTGGGTCGTAATGGTATGGACGCTGGCAAATCGTTCAACAGCAATCTCTTTGGTGGTTTTGCCTTGGGCAATGGCACGTACAATCTCCGTCTCAGTTTCCGTCAGGATGCTGGGACGTTCTTCTTCTGTCTGCTGCTGGCTGATGATAACCTCCAAAGCACGTTGACTGATATATCGCTGGTGACTGCCAACAGCCCTCACGGCTTCGCGGACTTCCTGTAATGGACCGTCTTTGAAGACAATGCTGAACTGGTGGGAAGCATAGACCACACGACGCAAGAACTGAGGTGTCAGCTCGTCGCTGATGAGTATCCAGTCAGACAATGAGAAACGCTCAGCGACAATCATGAGCTGGTCTTCGTCAGAGAAGTCGAACAACGTGTAGTCGAGTAGCACAACGGCTGCCTCATGCTCCTTGAGCAAGGCTACCAACGAGGCCTTGTCGGAGGCGCGATACACGTTTGCTTCCTTGTCCTGTCGGAGAAGACTCTCCAGGGCGAAACGTGTCAGTTCCTGATTGTCTGCTAAGATAAAGTTTCTCATATCTGCTGCAAAGTTACGAATTTATTCGTGTAATTCGTGTAATTCGTGTTCTTTTTTTAAATCTTGTCGAGTGCCTGTGACAAATCTGCAATGATGTCATCGATATGCTCGGTACCGATGCTCAGGCGAACGGTAGCAGGCGTGATGTGCTGCTCTTTCAGTTCCTCGGGCGAGAGCTGTGAGTGCGTGGTGGTGTAGGGGTGAATCACCAGACTCTTCACGTCAGCGACGTTAGCCAGCAGCGAGAAGATCTGCAGGGCATCGATGAACTTCCAGGCCTCTTCCTGGCCACCCTTGATTTCGAAGGTGAAGATGCTGGCACCACCGTTGGGGAAGTACTTCTTGTACAGCGCGTGGTCGTGATGGCTTGCGAGGGCAGGGTGGTTCACCTTGGCCACCTTCGGATGGTTGGCGAGGAAATCGACCACCTTCAGCGCGTTCTCTACATGACGCTCTACGCGCAGGCTCAGCGTCTCAACACCTTGCAAGAGGATAAAGGCGTTGAATGGAGAGATGGCAGCACCAGTATCACGCAGGATGACGGCACGGATGCGAGTGACATAAGCGGCAGCACCTACAGCGTCAGCGAATACGATACCATGATACGAGGGATCGGGCTTAGAGAGTGTGGGGAACTTCTCGTTCTGTTTCCAGTCGAACTTACCACCATCGACGATGACACCACCAAGACTGCTTCCATGACCACCCAGGAACTTCGTAGCAGAGTGTACCACGATGTCAGCACCATGCTCCAGCGGACGGATGAGATAAGGAGTGCCAAACGTGTTGTCTACGATAAACGGAATGCCGTGCTTGTGAGCCACTGCAGCCACACCCTCGAGGTCGAGCACATCGCTGTTGGGGTTGCCGAAGGTCTCGGCATATACTACTTTTGTGTTGGGCTTGATGGCGGCTTCCAGCGCCTCGAGGTCGTTCACGTTAATAATCGTATTGCTGATACCCTGCGTAGCCAGCGTGTGAGTAATGAGGTTGTAGGAACCACCATAGAGGTTGTCGGCTGCTACGATGTGATCACCATTCTGCACGATGTTCTGCAGGGCGTAAGTGATAGCAGCGGCACCAGAGGCCACAGCCAGACCAGCCACACCACCTTCAAGGGCTGCGACGCGGTCCTCGAACACACCCTGTGTAGAGTTGGTCAGACGACCATAGATATTACCTGCATCACGCAGACCGAAGCGGTCAGCAGCATGCTGAGAATTGTGGAACACATAGCTCGTGGTCTGATAGATGGGCACGGCGCGAGCGTCAGTTGCGGGGTCAGCCTGTTCTTGGCCTACATGGAGTTGAAGGGTCTCAAACTTGTAATTGTTCTTGCTCATAATCTTATCCTTTCTTTTTATTTAATGTTTAATGTTTCTGTTTCTTGTTTCTGGGTGCAAAGGTACTATACTTGGAAATTTCCACCAAATTTCTTGCATAATTCAGAAAATATCCCTAATTTTGCAGTCGAAAAAGAAAATCTTTTCAGAAAGAGACTATTCAACCGCCTCTAACAGAATTAAATTCTAAAAACATATATGAAATACGCTATTACCTGGATTCTCGCCCTTGCTGCCATAGCCTGTGGACTACTCGTTTATGAGAGTGATTTGCTATGGAAAGTGCAAGAGTTGAACCTATTTATGAACACCCCGCTCTTCTTCCGACAGCAGATGGTTGTGCCTGCAGGCATACTGACCTACGTGGGTACGTGGCTGACTCAATTGTTCTACTACCCGTGGTTGGGTGTGACCGTGCTGTGTGGTTGGTGGTTGTTGCTGTTGTGGTTGCTGAAACGCACCTTCGCTGTTGCTGCCCGTTGGACGGCGCTGTTGCTGATACCTGTGGCCCTGCTTCTGCTGACAGACGTTGACATGGGCTATTGGATATACATGCTGAAACTGCGTGGTCAGTTCTTCTTGACCACCATCGCAACGGTATCGGTAGTGGCCCTGTTATGGGGTTTCCGTTCTATGCCCGACAAGTACGGGTTGCGTACCATCTGGTTGGTATTAACCAGTGTGGTGGGCTATCCGCTGCTGGGCATCTATGGTCTGGCAGCTACCTTGCTGATGGGTATCTGGTCATGGCGACTGATGCCTCGCAGTCGTGCTGCCATCCATACTGTGATAGCCGTGCTCATGGCGATAGCCATTCCTCTGTTCTGCTACCGTTATGTGTACCACGAGACCAATCTGGCGAATATCTACTATGCAGGACTGCCTGTTTTCTTCATCACGGAGGAATACCCCTGGTACTATACACCTTATTATATATTGGCACTCTTCATGTTAGTGATGACCTGCCTGCCACTAGGCATCAGTCATCAGCCATCAGCCTTCAAGAAAGCTTGGCTGCCTTGGGGCGTACAGGCTGTGACGCTAGCCATTGTGGCGTGGGGTGTCGTTCATTTCTGGTATAAGGATGAGAACTTCCATCATGAGGTAAAAATGATGCACCTGATAGACCAGACCGATTGGGAAGGGGTGCTTCAGGAGGCTGCTCGACAGAACGACGAGCCCACACGTGCCATTGTGATGATGCGTAATCTGGCTTTGTCGCGTCTTGGGCGTCAGGGCGACTTGATGTATGAATACCGCAATGGTTCGAAAGCCTATGATGCGCCCTTCGGTATGCGTCAGATGTTGGTGAACGGTCCGCTCGTCTATTACCAATACGGACTGCTCAACAGTTGTAGTCGTTTGTGTACGGAGATGGGTGTGGAGTTTGGTTGGCGCGCTGAGTACATCAAACTCTTGGCACGTTGTGCTGTGCTGAACAACGAGAAGGAAGTGGCACGAAAGTATATCAACATACTGAAGAAGACGATGTTCTTCGACGAATGGGCTGAAAAGACAGCGCAGATGTTAGACAATCCTAAGCTCATTGCTCAGGACAAGGAAATGGAACCCATTACCCACATGCTCCACTATACGGACGAGTTGAATAGTGACAATGGTTACGTGGAGCGTTATGTAATGAGACAGTTGGCCAATTACAGCTACTCCAAAGACCCCATTTTCCAGGAGCAGTCGTTGCTGGCGTCGCTGTGGCTCAGAGAGCCTAAGCCCTTCTGGTACCATTTCAATGTCTTCATCCGTCTGCACCCCAATGGTCCTATTCCTGTGGCTTATCAGGAGGCCGCTTACCTCTATGGTAAGTTGGAGGAACGCCCTGATCTCGACAAGATGCCGTTCAGCCAAGGTGTGAAGGATAGTTTCGACAAGTTCTTCCAGTTCTTTGGTCAATACGAAGGTGTGGACGCTGCAGAAGTTCGCCAACAGACAGGACTGCCCTACAGCAACACCTTCTATTATAATTATTACATCATGGCAAACCTTCCAGAATATTAAACGATATGAAAAAAATCACATCATACATCATCCATCATCCATCTTCCATCTTACTTCTTACATCCGCCATCCTGCTGGTGGCCTGTGGTCCGTCAGTCCCTACGAATTATACGCAGTCTGACAAGTTGCCAGCCATCTATCCTGACTATGCGCAGGTGACGATACCTGTGAATATGGCGCCCTTGAGTTTTGAATACGACGGGGAGGTTGACGAGATGGTGGCCCGCTATGCTGTTGGCGACGATGACATCGTCTGCAACGGACAACCCGATATCGACAAGTGGCACGCATTGGCAGAGAAAGCCAAGGGCAAGTCCATCACCGTTGATGTCTATACTCGCAAGGATGATCAGTGGACACGCTTCAAACCCTTCGAAATCTTTGTGTCGCCAGATTCCATCGACCCCTATATCAGCTACCGTCTGATAGCCCCTTCGTTTATCTCCTACGAGGCGCTGACCATCAACCAGCGCTGCTTGGAGAACTACGACGAGAGTGTCATCTACGACAATATCCTCTGTGGTTTTGAGAAAGATGGCCAGTGCATCAACTGTCACCACTACCAGCAGTATAATCCCAACCGCATGCAGTTCCATGCCCGTCAGAATCTGGGTGGTACGGTTGTTGCCTATGACGGTAAACTGAAGAAGGTGAACATGCGCAACGACTCCATCCTCTCTGCTGGTGTCTATCCTGCCTGGCACCCCTGGCTGAACCTCATCGTCTATGCTACCGACAAGACCAGTCAGAACTTCCATACCGTTGATGCCAACAAGGTGGAGGTGTGCGACGAGGAGAGCGATATCATTGTCTATGATGTGGAGACTGACGAGGTGACGAATCTGGAGAACAGCGATACGGAGTTTGAGGTGTTCCCTGCCTGGGCTCCCGATGGCAAGATGCTCTATTACTGCAGTGCCCACTTTGAGCGTCAGGACACCACGGGCAGAAAGAGTTCTGAGGTGTATAAGCGTTACAAAGAGGTGAAGTACAGTATCTATCGCAAGTCCTTCGACCCTGAGACACGTCAGTTTGGTCCTCGCGAAATGGTGTTCGATGCTGCTGCCATTGACAGTAGTGCCACATGGCCACGCATTTCGCCAGACGGACGCTATCTCTTGTTCACCATGGGGCACTATGGCTATTTCCACATCTGGCACCACGATGCCGACCTGTGGCTGATGGATCTGACGAATGGTTCGGTACGTCCCTTCACAGAGGTCAACAGTCCCGATACGGAGAGTTATCACTCGTGGTCCAGCAATGGCAGGTGGATCATCATCAGCAGTCGTCGAAACGATGGCACCTTCACACGTCCCTTCATTGCCCATGTCGATAAGGACGGCCATGCCACCAAACCCTTCGAACTGCCTTGCGAAGATCCCAACTATCATCGTGAGTTCCTGCGCAGTTACAACATTCCTGAATTCATGAAAGGCCCTGTCACCATCACTCCGCAGACCTTTGCCGATGTCTTCAAGGGCAATGCCGTTAATGTCAAGTACAAATCATCTTATTCCCCACAACAATGACAAAATTAGACGATGTAGATCTGCAGATACTGAAAACCCTGCAGAAGAACGCCAAACTCACTACCAAGGAGTTGGCAGATGCTGTCCATCTGACGCCCACACCTGTCTTTGAACGCCAGAAGCGGTTGGAGAAGAAGGGCTTCATCAAGAAGTATGTGGCTATCCTCGACGCAGAGAAGTTGGACTTGGGCTTGCAGGTGTACTGTAAGGTGAAGTTGAAGCAGATCAACCACGAGATAGCCGATGCCTTTGTGCGTCGTATTCAGCGCATACCGGAGGTGACGGAGTGCTATAACACGTCGGGTGCCTATGACTATCTGTTAAAGGTACGTGCTCGCGACATGAAGCAGTATCAGGAGTTCGTGCTCAACAAACTCGGTGAGATAGAGAGTCTGGCATCCATTGAGAGCACCTTCGTCATAAGTGAGGTGAAGCAGAGTTACGGCATCAATATCTGATTTTTTTATCGGCGCAGTTCCCAGAAGGTAACAGCCGCTGCTGCAGCAACGTTCAGCGAGTCAACGCCATGGGCCATCGGAATCTTGACGGTATAGTCGGCTTCCGTGATGGTCTTCTGTGGCAGTCCGTCACCCTCTGTTCCCATAATGACGGCCAGGCGCTGTTCTGCTTTCAACTGTGGGTCGTCCAGCGAGATGCTGTTGTCGCTTAAGGCCATTGCTGCCGTTTTGAAACCATAGTCATGGAGCATCGCAGCAGTGTCTATCCACGTCCAGGGAACAAGAAACACGCTACCCATCGACACACGGACGGCACGACGGTTCAAGGGGTCGCAGGTGTCGCGTGTCAGCAGTACGGCATCAATGCCTAAAGCTGCTGCCGAACGGAAGATGGCACCAATATTCGTGGTGTCTGTCACAGCCTCGATGACCACTACGCGACGAGCCTCTTTCAGCACGTCAGCAATTGCAGGAAACGGTTTGCGACGCATGGCACACAATACACCACGTGTCAGGGTATAGCCTGTCAGTTTGGCCAACAGTTCGCGGCTGCCTGTATAGATAGGTATTTCGCCAACGCGCGCCACGATGTCTGCTGCATCACCCGTAATATGCTTCTGTTCGCAGAGTAGGGCAGTGGGCTCCCAACCGGCATCCAGCGCCACACGTATGACCTTCGGACTTTCGGCAATAAACAGTCCCTTCTCGGGTTCCAGTTCCATGCGCAACTGTGCTTCGGTGAGTGTGCTAAAGACCTCTAAGCCTTCTTGTTGTAGTGACGAAATCTCGATGATATTCATTTAAATAGTAAGAAATTGCGTTTTTTATTTTGTATTTTGCCAAGATATTTGTACCTTTGCAGCCGATTTCGAAAGATTTCACTGGTCTGGTAGCTCAGCTGGATAGAGCAACAGCCTTCTAAGCTGTGGGTCTCGGGTTCGAATCCCGACCGGATCACGAAGCGGTCATCATGGCCGCTTTTTTTATTTCATACCCTTCATGCTGAGCGAGATGCGCTGGCGTCGCAAATCGACACCAATCACGCGGACACGTACGTGCTGATGTAGGCGAACCACCTGGGTGGGGTCGCTGACATACTTGTCTGCCAGCTGCGACACGTGTACCAGTCCGTCTTGGTGTACGCCAATATCCACAAAGGCTCCGAAGTTGGTGATATTCGTCACGATACCTGGCAGTTCCATACCTTCGTGCAGGTCGTCAATGGTCTGTACGCTACTGTCAAACTCAAACTCCTCGATCTGCTCACGGGGGTCACGACCAGGCTTCTCCAACTCCTTCATAATGTCTGTCAGCGTGGGCAGACCGACCTCTTCCGTGACGTAGCGTTTGATGTCTATCTGCGAACGCTTGGAGGCATCGCTTATCAGGTCGCTAACGCTGCAATGCTGGTCTTTCGCCATCTGTTCTACCACGTGGTAACTCTCTGGGTGTACTGCCGAGTTGTCGAGCGGATTCTTGGCATCAGGGATGCGCAGGAAACCAGCACATTGCTGATAGGCGGCAGGACCCAGTCGGGGCACCTTCTTCAACTGTGCACGACTGGTAAAGGCTCCGTTCTCCTTCCTGTAGTCCACGATGTTCTGCGCCAGCACAGGGCCCAATCCACTGACGTAGGTCAGCAGGTGTTGTGAGGCTGTGTTCAGGTTGACACCCACCAGGTTGACACAACTCTCGACAGTCTGGTCCAGCGAGTTTTTCAACTGCGTCTGGTCCACGTCGTGCTGATACTGTCCCACACCAATGCTCTTGGGGTCTATCTTCACCAGTTCAGCCAGCGGGTCCATCAGTCGGCGACCAATGCTGACAGCACCTCTCACCGTCACGTCCTCGTCAGGGAACTCGTCGCGGGCCACCTTCGAGGCACTATACACCGAGGCACCGTCCTCGCTGACCACGAAGATGGTGGGCGTTGGTTTGGCCAACGCCACTTCTTTCAGCGCATCCTCCACAAACTCCTTGGTCTCCCTGCTGGCAGTACCATTACCAATGGCAATGGCCTCCGTCTGGAATTTCTTCACCATGTCTTGCAGATGCATGGTGGCTTGCATGCGATGATTGATGGGCGGGTGGGGGAAGATGGCTTCGTGGTGCAACAGGTTGCCCTGCTCATCCAGACAGACCACCTTGCAACCCGTACGGAATCCGGGGTCTATACCCATCACGCGCTTCTGACCCAGTGGCGCACCGAGCAACAGTTGGCGCAGGTTCTCTGCAAACACGCGGATAGCCTCCTCGTCAGCCTTCTGCTTGCTCAGCGTCATGAATTCAGTTTCTATCGAGGGCAACAACAGACGCTTGTAACCGTCCTCAACGGCCTCTGCCACCAGTCGCTGGCACGGACCATTGCCACGAACGTAGTTGCGCTGCAGGCGCTCTATGGCCTCGTCGTCATCAATGGTGATGCTGACGCGCAGAATACCCTCGCTCTCACCACGACGCATAGCCAACAGCCTGTGACTGGAACAGCGCTTCAGGGGCTCTTCCCACTCAAAGTAGTCGCTATATTTCTGGGCTTCGTCGCTGTCCTTCTTCGCCTTCACAACCTTCGACTCTATGAAAGCCTCGCGACGGAAGGCTGAGCGCACCAGATTGCGGCATCGCTCGTCTTCGCTGACCTGTTCGGCAATGATGTCCTGAGCACCCTTCAGACAGTCCGCAACGGACAAGCCATCGCGCACAAAACGCTGGGCAGCACGCTTGGGGTCTTGCTCTCGTTGCATCAACAGCAACTGTGCCAGTGGCTCCAGTCCCTGCTCACGCGCTACTTGCGCTCTCGTTCTGCGCTTTGGCTTGTAGGGCAGGTAGATGTCCTCCAGTACCGTACTCTCCCAACAGTCGTCAATGCGCTTCTCGAGTTCGGGAGTCATCTTGCCCTGCTCCGTAATCGTCTTGACAACGGTATCTTTGCGCTTCGCTATCTCCTGCAACTGCGCCAGACGGTTACTGATAGCGGTAATCTGTACCTCGTCCAGTCCACCCGTCCGCTCCTTACGGTAGCGGGAGATGAACGGAATGGTGCAACCCTCGTCCAGCAGTTTCAGGGTGTTCTCCACAGCATGCTCCTGCAGGTGCAGTTCCGTGCTGATGAGTTTTGTGAATATCTTAATATGTTCCATCTTCTTCACTTTTTCCTTGACAAAGGTACAAATAAGTTAGCAAAAAACCAAATGAATAAACTAATATTATTCTTAGAAACGAATCATAGTTTTTTTAGAAACGAATTACCAGATTCGCAACGCCACACTCTGCTTGCAGAGAATTTTCCATAATCCCCCTTTTTTACTAGCATCATATGTGTATAATGAGCTTTTTTGAAGGTACGTCACTTTTGGGGTGTTCCTGACGTTCCTTGCAGCCGTTCCGCAGTCATCTAAGACCCAAAGATGACTTACTTTACCCCCCCCTAAACTGACTTCGGAACGGGGTCGTAGATGCCGTCGGTACGGGGTGTAGATGACTTCGAGACCGTAAAGTGACCTATCCTCTCGCTATAGCATCATTTTATGTTTTTTTAGATTATGTACAACAGAAAATTGACAGAAAAAAATGGCGCGGCACCGTAGTGGTGTCGCGCTAATGTTTTTAGGAGTACCATATAGATGGCATAGGCTTTTTCTCACTCGATTCCACCTTTTTCTGGTTAATCGTCATCTTTTCGTCTTTTACTTCAATTTTATTATACATAGCTCAGTAGATTATGGTTTCTGCAAATATAGGAAATATTTCACAATATTATTCTTTAAATGACTAATATTTAGAGTAGATTAACACAATTATACAGATTGTTGTATTTCTATTCACAGAATATCCAATTTTTGCTCTAGGAAATGAAAATAAATTGCGATTTATTTTGTACTTCGCTCGGTTTTCACTATCTTTGCCACTGTAAATAGCGCAAAGGTGGGCAGAATATATGGAACAGAAAAGAGTAACTCCGGAGCGTATTACATCGCTCCAGCCAAACGAGATATTCGTATTTGGCAGTAATCTTAGTGGTATGCATGGCGGTGGTGCAGCATTGCTGGCCTATCGCCAGTTTGGTGCCATCTGGGGACAGGGCGTAGGACTGCAGGGACAGAGCTACGGCATCCCAACGATGCAGGGTGGAGTAGAGACTATCCGTCCGTATGTGGATGAGTTCATCGAGTTTGCCAAGCAGCACCCTGAGCTGACATTCCTGGTGACTCGCATCGGTTGTGGCATTGCGGGATTCACCAACGAAGAGATATCTCCGCTATTTGAGAAGGCGCACGATGTGGAGAATATCGTGTTGCCACCCAATTGGTAAGACAAACCTAATATGTGTCAGGTTTCTGATGCCAGTTTTTCCATATCACGACGGCTGCGGGACTTGGTGACTAACCATACACCTGAGAACACCAGAATGACTGCAAGGGCGTGGGAGGGTTTCAGGATGCCAAGACCTGTCAGGACAGAAACAATGACAGAGACGATGGGCTGGACATAGTTATAGACTGACACCACCGTTGGGCGAAGCGTCTTCTGACCAATCATTGTCAGGATATAACCCAGATAGGTGCCAAAGAAGACGACATAAGCCGCCTCCCACCATGTGGTGGCAGGTATAGGCTTGCTCAGCACCTCCTGCACATGGCCAAAGGTAAAGGGCATGATAAGGAGCGAGGCCCAGAAGAACATCCACTTGTTGATGGTGAAGACGGAATAACGACGTATCAGCGGATTAAACAACGACAGGTAGAGTGCGAACGAGAACTGCGCTGCTAGACATAGCAGGTCGCCTCGGATATCGCCAACTTTGTCAGAAACTGCCGATGCAGAGGTGAGTATCAGAATCAGCGCTCCACTACAACCCATCAGCACACCTATGGCTTTCTTGCCCGTAATCGGTTCTTTCAGAATCAGCGCCGCGAGAATCATGGCGAAGATGGGCATCGATGTGGTGACGATGGAGGCATTGATGGGCGAGGTGATACTCAGGCCGATGGTGTAACAGCACTGGTTTGTAACCAGACCGAATATGGCAGCACCGATAAACATCAGTTTGTCTTTTGTCGGTACATGCTCTTTCTTGACGAGAAACGATGTCAGCCAGAAGAGGATAAAGCCGCCCAGCACACGGAATGACACCATTGTCAGTCCGTCGAGTCCGTGGGTCATCGCATCCTTGCCTAAAGGGGCCATCAGGCCCCAGAAGGCACAAGCACCAAACATCGAAAGATGGGCAATAAGTGCTTTGTTGTTTGTCATGTTACTTTTTCTTACGACGGCCAAACAGCCAGCCGTAGGTGTTCATCAGTTTACGCACTAACAGGAATGCGTCGATAGCTGTGATGGCATTGCCCACAAGATTGGCTATGAGTTCTCCCTTGGAGTTGGGTTTCTGGGCTACGAATAATTCGCGCCACAGGGTTCCGATTTTTTCGGACTCATCGCTCAACTGGGCTTTCAGCTCGTCTTTGCGCAATGCAATGTCTTCTAGAGAGTTGTATTGATTCGTCTGCATAGCGAGCTTTAATTTAATAAGGTGTTTGCCAGAAAACGCACCAAGGGTTGCTCAATCCAGCGTTTGCGGAACATGCAAACAAGAACGAGCAGGCCAAGGAATATCAGTGCCACAAGGAAGAAGGCCAGACCATGACCTATGAATGGTGCTATCCAATAGACCAATGCGAAAGTGAGGTAGAAGAGTACGGCAACACCCAGAAGAACAAAGACAATAGCCATTGTCAGGGCTGTTACCAACTTGACAATCTTCTCAATAACGTTGAGCTCCAGATATTCCTTCTGGAGTCCAACGTATTCTTTCAGCGCTTCAACAAGTTGGCCTATTGACTCAACATTTTTGTCGCTAGACAACATCGTAGTAACAGATTGTTATGCCTCAGGAGCAGCTTCCTCGATATCGTCAACGAAGTCTTTTACTTCCTTGCGGCTCAACTTAATGTTGTGTTTCTTAAGAAAGTCCTCTACAGTGTCAGAGATTTTCTCACGAGTGTCTGAACCCTTTTCAGGGGCAACCAACAAACCAATAACGGCACCAGCAAGAGCTCCGCCCAAGAATGCGCCTAAAAAACCTAAACTTCTCATAATTCTACGATTTAATATTAAAAATATGTCTTTCTGCTGGCAAATATACGTAAAGTTTTTGAAATTAACAAACTTTATGCAGTATTTTTTGTCAATTCTGCCCAATATTTTGTAATTTCGCAGAAAATTATTCAGAATAATCAAATTTAACACAAGTAATACAACTCAAAAAAGTATGAAAAAGTACACATTGTTATGTGCAGCGCTGTGCGCAGCTATGTTATTTACAGGATGTAAGTCAAGTGAGAGTGCCTACAAGCAGGCTTATCTGAAAGCTAAGCAGCAGGAGGAACTTCAGCAGAAGCAGGAAGCAGAGGCTCAGGCTCAGGCAGCCGCCGCTCAGGCAGCTCAAGAAGCAGAGAATAACGTGGTTACTCCTATGGAGGAGAAGCCCGTTACTGAAACCCAGGTGGTTGACAATGCAGACAATGTTCCCGTTCGCCAGGAGACTGTCTCTGTTGTTGCTGGTACTGGTCTGAAGAACTTCAGCGTTGTTGTTGGTTCATTCTCTCTGAAGGCTAATGCTGAGGGCTTGCAGCAGACACTGAATGCACAGGGCTATAACGCACAGGTTGTTGTGAATAACCAGGTGAGCCCCGCTATGTATCGTGTGGTAGCAACCACTTTCGAGACCAAGGGTGAGGCTGCAGCCAGCCGTAATGCCCTGCAGGAGAAGTATCCTGGTGCATGGTTGCTGTATGCAAAATAATGAATAGTGGCCCGAATCCTATCTATTGATTACGGAAAGAAACGTACGGGATTAGCAGTTACTGACCCACTGCAGATTATTGCCAGTGGGTTAGCAACTGTTTCTACGTCAGAGTTGTTTGATTATCTCAAACAGTATGTTGACAAGGAACCCGTAGAGCGCATTGTCATAGGCGAACCCCGCCAGCCTAATGGTCAGCCCAGTGAGAATTTAGCACGTGTACAACAGTTTGTCAACCGTTGGCGTAAGGCGATGCCTCAGATTCCCATTGAGTACTATGACGAACGTTTTACCTCTGTTATTGCTCATCAGGCGATGATTGACGGAGGATTGCGCAAGAAAGCGCGTCAGGACAAGGCGTTGGTTGACGAAATCAGCGCAACGATTATTCTGGAAGACTTTATGCGCTCCCGAAAATTGTAAATGGTTAAATAGTCAAATATTAAATGGTTCTACCTATTTATATATTAGGTCAGCCCGTATTGAGAAAAGTGGCTGAAGACATTCCTACCGACTATCCCAATCTGGATGAGTTTCTGAAAGACATGTGGGATACGCTGGCAGAGAGTGAAGGTATTGGTCTTGCTGCTCCTCAGGTGGGCAAGTCCATACGTGTGGTCGTTATCGACCTGGACGTGTTGAGTGACGACATGCCGGAATATAAGGATTTTCGCCAGGTGTATATCAATCCGCATATTGTAGAATATGATGACAGCCAGACGGACTCTCTGGAAGAAGGTTGCTTGTCGCTGCCAGCTATCCATGAGAAGGTGACGCGCCCCAAGCGCATCCACGTGCAGTGGCTCGACGAGAAGATGCAACCCCATGACGAATGGGTGGACGGTTATCTGGCCCGTGTCATGCAGCATGAGTTCGATCATCTGGAGGGAAAGGTGTTTACAGACCGTGTCTCTCCTCTGCGCAAGCAGTTGATAAAGAACAAGCTGAAGGCGCTCCTCCAGGGACGTTACCGTTGTGGTTACAAGACCAAGGCTGCTCCTCATAAGTAAGCAGAAAACAGAGAATTAGAGGTTGATGGTTAGAAAGATTGTTTTCATTTTGTTGTTTTTCCCTCTGTCGCTATGGGCACAGTACAATACCGACAGGCTGGTGATGATAGGGCGCTCGGCACTCTATTATGAAGACTATGTGCTTTCTATCCAATACTTTAATCAGGCTATTTCTGCCAAGCCTTATCTCTTTGAACCGTGGTACTATCGCGCCATAGCGAAGTATTACCTCGATGACTTTGCTGGAGCGGAGAACGACTGCTCGGAGGCAATCCATCGTAATCCCTATGTGGTGGGCATCTACGAATTGCGTGGCCTCTGCCGTATCCAACAGAAGAACTATGCGGATGCCATCAAAGACTATAACCAGGCGCTTCGCTACGAACCGGAGAGTATGAATCTCTGGCATAACCGTGCGCTTTGTCGTATCCAGCAAAAGGATTACGAACAGGCGTCAGCAGAAATTGATACGATGGCTCAGCGCTGGAGTACCAATGCCAGCGTCTATGCCATGCAGTCGGAGGTGTATCTGTTGCAGAAGGACACCACCAAGGCTATCACGTCCTTGGAGAAGAGTCTGGAGTTGGACGCCTATAACGGTAATACCTGGGCTATGCGTTCAATGATCAGTCTGGCTCGTGAGGAATGGAAAGAGGGTGAGGGCTATCTCAACAAAGCCATCCACCTGTTGCCTAAACAGGGTGGGCTGTATATCAATCGCGCCTTGGCACGTGTCAATCAGAATAATCTGCGTGGGGCGATGGCAGACTATGATATGGCTTTGGATTTTGAACCCAACAACTTCCTAGGACACTATAATCGTGGACTGCTGAGAGCACAGGTGGGTGATGACAACAGAGCCATTGTTGACTTCGACTTTGTGTTGAAGATGGAGCCCGACAACCTCATGGCACTCTACAATCGTGCCTTGTTGCTGGAGAAAACGGGCGATCCTCGTGGGGCTATCCGCGACTATAGCAAGGTGATTGATGAATATCCCAATTTCTGGACGGGATTGCATCAGCGTGCCCTGTGTTATCGTAGTTTGGGTATGACCAAGCAGGCTGAGCAGGATGAGTTCCGCATTCTGAAGGCTCAGATAAACAAGCGCTTTGGCAAACAGCCTCGACTCTCGAAGGACAAGATGCGTAAGCGTAGCGATGAGGACATCGAGAAGTACAACCAGTTGGCTGTTGCTGACGAGCAGGAGATGGAACACGAATACCAAAGCGACTATCGCGGACGTGTGCAGAACCGCAAGGTGGGAATGGACTATCTGCCGATGTATGCCCTCTCTACTGAGAAATTCCAGCATGCCGTCAAGTATTATGTGCCTTACAATCGTCAGGTAGAACAGTTGAACGCCCAACTTCCTGCAGGTAGTCAGATACATATCATTTGCAACAAGAGCACGCTGAGTGAAGCCTCTATGCGTCGTTATTTCAATCGCATAGACAGTCTGTCGCAACTGATTGGTCAGCAGACGAATGAAAAGCAGATGCTGACACTTCTGCTCCAGCGAGCTATCGCCTATAGCGTCATTCAGAACTACGATGCTGCCATTGACGACCTGACAACCTACATCCTTACTGATTCACTCTCTCCGGTTGCCTATTGGCAGAGAGCAGTCTGTCAGTCGCGCCTGAATGAGTTTAATGCCTCTCAGGGTACTGATGTCAAACTGCAGACGGCCCGTGTGTTGGCTGACCTCTGTGCTGCTATTCACCTGGATGAGTCGGCCTACCTGTATTATAATCGAGGCAATGTTCATGCCCAGCGTGCAGACTATGTTCACGCTGTTGATGACTATACCAAAGCCATTGCCTTAGACCAGAATCTGGCAGAGGCATACTACAATCGTGGTTTGGCGCATCTGGCACTGAAACACCAACAAGAGAGTGTCGCCGACCTTTCTAAAGCAGGCGAATTAGGTCTCTATCAAGCTTACAGTATTATCAAACAATCGCGTAAGTAGCAGTCGAGCTACTTGCACTTCCTTACACTTTCAGTCTGATATAACTACGATCGTCGAACGAGTTGAAGTCGGGATGAAAGGCTTTCGTGGCCTGAAATGTGCCGATGTTCAACGGGTCTTCCTCACGTTGTTTCTGGAGTTGCTGTTCACTCTCTGCAAGGGTGGGGCAAAGCACGGGGTAGCCATCACTGGCCAGCACGATTTCCCAAGGGCGGAAGTCAAGCGGTATGATGCGGACGTGACGTCTATCGATGGGGAATCCATCGATGACACTATAGGTGATATTCTGTTGGCGCATGGTTTCCAGCATGTGGGGAATAATAACAGGTCGGGCAATGTCATTACGCAACAGTTCATCGACGGTCACTCCTTCAGCCAACAGTCGCTTCACCTCCTCAGCACGCATAGCAGCCAGTTCTGCTTCAGGAGGTTTGGGATTGTCAAAGAGTTCTCCGTTAATCAAACACTGGCAATCGCCAATCATCCATATCTCCCTGTTTAATCTGCTGAAGATGACTGCAGAACACGTTAGTCGGTCTTCAGGATGCTCTGCCAGACGTTGAAGCATCGATTTCTTGTAGTGCTTACGGATGACTGCTGTCACACCACGCATGAACTCCTCGCTGGTTGTCGTTTTCGGCATCCGACGAATATAGCGAGACACGAGCAACATAGCATAACGCCCATTGCTGTGCAACCAACTATGACGGTAGTTGCTCTTCGACGTGCTGCCATCAATGACAGCTACGAAATCATCTGTGATGACGATGCCGTCCTCGCTTTTCTTCTTGGGGTTCTTGGCGACGACGCTCTTTTCTATAATCTGCATGGGGACAAAGTTCGTTAATCAGGTCTGGGCGACCAATACGGCGCAGGCTCTGTTCAATGTTTCGACGCTCCTCTGGCTTATACCAGAAGAAGTATTGGCGCTGGGCCAGTTTGTCGCGCTGGCTCTTGGCACTCTGCACAGGTTCCAACGTATAGGGGTCATAGCCCGTGTACCATGTTTCTGTAGAGACCGTCATGGGTGTTGGCGTGAAGTCCTGTACCTGTTCCAGTTGGAAGTCGAGACGTTTGGTCGTGATGGCCAACTCCGCCATATCAGCCTCCGTACAACCAGGGTGACTGGAGATGAAGTAGGGGATAATCTGTTGGTTGAGATGCTCCTCACGATTGATGCGGTCGAAGATGCGCTTAAAGTCATAGAACTGTGAGAACGATGGCTTGCGCATCAGGTAGAGCACCTTGTCGCTGGTATGCTCTGGTGCTACCTTCAGTCGTCCGCTGACATGACGTGTTATCAGTTCACGCGTATAGTCCATCGCCGACTTATTAGCCGCCTCGTCCTTACTCCTATATAATAATAGGTCATAGCGCACACCACTGCCAATGAAACTCTTCTTGATTTCTGGCAGGGCGTCAACAGCACGATAAACCTCCAGCAGTTTGTTGTGGTTGGTGTCCAGATTCGGACAAATCTGAGGATGAATGCATGAGGGGCGTTTGCACTTCTCGCAGGCCTTGAGGTTGCGACCATGCATGCCATACATATTTGCACTGGGACCACCAAGGTCGCTCAGATAACCCTTGAAGCCATCCATCTGCACCACCTGCTTTACCTCGTTCAGAATACTCTCCTTCGAACGACAGGCAATGAACTTCCCTTGGTGGGCTGATATCGTGCAGAACGCACAACCACCAAAGCATCCGCGATGGATGTTTACTGAGAACTTGATCATCTCATAGGCAGGAATGCGCTTCCCCTTGTATTTCGGATGGGGCACACGGGTATAGGGCAGGTCGAAGGAGGCATCGAGCTCTTGAGTAGTCATTGGCGGATAGGGAGGGTTGACAACGACATACTCGTTGCCCACCTTCTGAAGCAGTCGCTGTGCATGCATCATGTTCGACTGTTCCTCGATATGACGGAAGTTCTCAGCTTGTGAGCGTTTGTTCTTCAGGCACTCTTCGTGACTGTGCAGGACGATGTCGTCTTCCTTGGGGGTGATGTCCTTGGCGAGATAGACCGTTTGGGGAAGGTCGTGGATATCTCCGATGGCCAAACCATCGGACAAACGATGGGCAATCTCTACGATGGGTTTTTCGCCCATGCCGTAGATGATGATATCTGCAGGTGCATCACAGAGAATGCTGGGACGCAACTTGTCCTGCCAATAGTCGTAATGTGTCAGGCGACGCAACGACGCCTCAATGCCACCCAAGACGATAGGGACATCAGGATACAGCTCTCGGAGAATCTTACTATAGACAATGGTGGGATATTCTGGACGCAGGTCATGACGCCCGTCAGGACTGTACGCATCCTCTGAACGCAGTCTGCGATTGGCGGTATATTTGTTGACCATCGAGTCCATGCATCCTGGCGAGATGCCAAAGAAGAGTCGGGGTCTGCCCAACTTCTTGAAATCTCGATAGTCGCCATGCCAGTCGGGTTGAGGAACGATGGCTACACGATAGCCTGCTGCCTCTAGTGTTCGTCCGATGACAGCAGCACCAAATGACGGATGATCCACGTAGGCATCCGCTGAGAATAGGATGACGTCCACCTCATCCCATCCTCGTAACTCCAACTCTTTTTTTGTTGTCGGTAAGAAATCTGTTAGTCTGTATTCCATTCTGATGAGCGTGGGGAAACCACGCTCCATAATTAGTTAAACGGTGTTCCCTGGATAGCGCGTTTGGTCATACCCAGTTCGTCATTGCCGCGATTTTTCCAATTGATGAAGAGCAGGACCAGTTGTTGCAGTCCATACGCCTTCATATTACTATGATAGATGACGTCGAGGCAGAGGTCCAGCAGTCGCTTGTCCTTTCCTGCCTCTGACTCCAGCAGAGCACGGATGTTTAGTTTCAACTTGTCGAGGACTTGTTCGTCGACATAGCCGTTTGAGTCTATCAGATCGCGAAAGAACTGATAGTCGTCAATGGTCTGGAGATGTTCCTCACTGATTTCAATACTGCGTGTTCCGCTTGAATTCGTTTGAATCTTGTACATAATAGGTGGTTCTTAGTGATTATTGTAATAGATAGTTTAATATTCCTTTCATGATGCCTGCCTGTTTCTGCTCTCCCTGGATGCACTCGAAGGGGAAGCCCATGACAAACAGACGGTAGTTACCGCGATAGGCCACTGCTGCACCATAGCCGTCGGCATATTGCATAGCAGTATAGGCAGGCTTTACAGGTTGCAGGATGTCTGCTGATGTAGCAGCATAATGCTCCTCGTTCAGCGTTTTCCAGTAAGCCATCTCCGTTCCCAGACCTTTTATCTTATTGTCTGTTGCCTGCGAACGACCGCCCCACGAACTTTTCAGAATAGTCTGCAGGAACCTACGGTCACTCTCCTGTGTCATATCCGTTCCGATATAAGCGCCACTCACCAATAGCGCTCCACCATGAGTGGTGTATCTCTGCAAAGCGTTCTGCATCAGCGTACTGAACGTCTTGTAACTCTGCACGCTGTGTCCATCGTTTCGTTCCAGTCCCAACAGCAGGTCCACACCATCGTAGCCTATCAGATTCACCTTGCCAGTCTCTACAGCATCGCTGCTACAACTCACAATGTTGTATTTCTTTGCCGAGGCGATTGCTTTGG
Organism: uncultured Bacteroidales bacterium; assembly: GCA_902772585.1. Lineage (GTDB taxonomy): Bacteria > Bacteroidota > Bacteroidia > Bacteroidales > Bacteroidaceae > Prevotella. The sequence goes on from CACYBB010000007.1 coordinate 43,469, forward strand.
CATGAGTCATCACATAGTTGAAGTTGTTACCAGCAATGAGCATGCCTGTGAGTTCCTCACCAGTATCGCCCAGTCCACCATCTTCGATACCCATCTGTGTGCGATCGAAGTTGATTTGTCGTCCAGACCATCCGAGTGTAGGACCATAGGTCACACCAGGGTCTTCATCCAGGTCAAATCCTTGTTCCTCAACAGTATTTCGAACGGCAGGAGATGCTACTCGATGAAAACCATTGATAATCATGATGGTCTTGTTGGCATTAGGCATGGCGCAGGCTGAAAGCACCTCTGTCGTAAAACTCTCTCCACCACGATTGACTGCTGCCACCTTGAAGTGGTACAACAATCCAGGTTCCAGTTCTACCTCGTGCTCTGTCTTTCCTCTTACATAGGTTCCATTGTCGAAATCGGCCTCACCAATGGCAGTATAAACAATATAGCCTGTGGGCTTGGCAGTGGCTTCCTGTGGGTCGTTGACGGCATTCCAACTCAGACGTGCCACGTTCTTTTTCAGTTCTATATGGAACTGGTCGGGAGCTAGAGGAGCCACGACGAACGGTCTGCCATGCTGATCGTTGACATAGCGCAGAATGGTCTTGTAGATGGAACGAGCCAGGGTGAAGCGGAAGTTCGGATCCTGTCCGTAACGCATATCAGGGAAGTTCTGGTGTGACAGCATCTCCAAGATGGCGCTGGGCACCTCTGGCAGACGGGTCTCCGAATAGTTGCGATCAAAGAGTTCTCTGCGGTTCCACTTTCCGAATTTGTATTTCAGGTCCATGGTCTCGTTTGAGAGCAATGCATCAGCCAAGTCGCGTGAGGCCATTCGTGAGATGCCTGCATTCAACTTGCCATCATTGAAATTCGTAGTACATATCGACAATGAGCCAATCAGTCCCTCACCATCTTTCGCATAGCCTGCATCACTATGGAAGGCCAATGACAGTTCGATGGGTACCTTCAAACCTTCTACTGTAGGCATATAGCATGAACCACCACCTAGACGGTTCGTCATCAGCGAGCGAACGTTGATGTCATCAGCATAATCGTTGGTTCCTTCCATGGTGCTATAGACCGTATAGGGCATGCCTGCCCATTGTGCCCAGTAGCGAGCACCCTCCAAGGCTCGTGGCAACTGACTGGTTTGCCCATCACGCTCGATGTTGCCCATACCTCCACCAAAGCGAATGGCATCGGTAGTGACCACACCTTTCTCGTTACTTTGGTTCGAGAGTGTCACGCGGTTGAACTCGCTATAACCTGCGTCAAAATCGAATGTGCCCAAATAAACCCATGTGCCACCACCCATCTGCTGGTTAACGTGGAACTGTGTGCGCTCGCCCTTGTGCCAAACGGTATAGAGGGCATCCGTCACGCTATTCTCCATCGTCTGATAGCTGACATAGACGGCGTAACGACCCGCTTTGGGGAAACGTGGCTGGTAGGTTGCCAATGAATAGCGCGACTTGCTGCTGGTGGTCTTCACCATGCGAGCTGAGCCCTCCACAAAAGGATTCTCGCCATCGGTATATGTCCCTGTATGGAAAGCGAACCCAGGTTGTGGTGTGGTCTTCCACTTGTCGCCATTGGTCACCTCAATATAATTGCTCTTTGCTCCGTCATTATCGACGATGACCTCTTCTTTCTGCCAGTCGCGCTCACGAGGCGTGAAGACAATAGCTCCTGCTTTCTCCAGCATGGGTATCAGATAGGGCACCACGATGGTTTGAGTGTACAGGTCTTCTGTTGTTCCGAACAGCTTTGGACGTTGCCAACGCCAGTAGCCTTTGCCCTGGTCATAGAATCGTCCGTGACTGGCCCATAGTGACAGGTGTCGTTTCTGCAGTCCGTGGGTTACCTTCAAGGGTGTTGAGATGTTTTTCACCCAGGGTGCTCCGTCGTAGTCTATGTCACCCCACAGACGCGACTTATCGGCATTCTGTGACAAGCGATTCGGAATGAGTTCGTCGATGGTCATACCGTTGGTCATCACCGTTACCTGGTAATCACGATAGACCTTAGGCATCTCACCTTTTATTTTATTATAGATGTGTTCCGTGACTTCTGGCGTAAACTCCTGACACGCAAAAAACTCGTCAGCAGTGATGACGAGTGTCTTTTGCTGGTGGTCCAGTTGGTAGCCCACCATACGGGGTGCCTGAGTCAGTCGGGTACCCTTAGGTTTGTATTTCGAAAAGTACGAGTTCAGTTTCTCTACCAGTTTCGCCTCGTCTCTGGCGGTCTGGGCGCTCAGCGAGAGTGTCGCCAGTAACAGCAGCAACAGTGTTATCCTTCTACGCATCACTTTAGATTTCTCCTATGGTGAACTTCTCTGGACATTTGCCTTTGAAGTCCTTAAAGTACAATTTGATTTCGCGCATCTGACTATCTATGTCGCCATTGGGAATGATGGTCTTGGTGCACTGGATGTGGCGCTTCTCATAGTCCACACCATAGAGTAGGATAGGGATGCCAGCCTTCTGGGCAATATAGTAGAAACCCTTCTTCCACTCTGGGTTCAGCGAACGTGTACCCTCTGGTGTGATGCACAGGTGGAAGATGTTCTCCCTCTTGGCGGTTTCTGCCAGGTTATCAGTCATGCTGGTGTGCTTGGAGCGCCAGACGGGTATGCCGCCTAACTTACGGAAGATGGGACCCAAAGGCCAGAAGAACCACTCCTTCTTCATCAGGAAGTTGCTCTTCATACCTTGGCTCTTGCTATATAGTTGTCCTATCAGAAAGTCCCAGTTGCTGGTGTGTGGTGCCAGACAGATAATGTATTTGTCTGGATGGGGCTCCGTGACATTCGCCGTCCACCCCATGTGTTTAAACAGCAACCAGTTGCAAAATTTCTTCATCTCTTATCTCTTAATTCTCAATTCTTATCTGTTATTTATCTGGTCCACAATCTCGCTAGCCTGTGCTATGAAGTCTTCTTTCAACTTCTGGTAGTACTTCTTGGCAGGCATACCCGGCTCTGGATGTGAAACGCGACAGATAAAGTCGCTCTGCATCTTCAGGATGCTGTAGATAATGGCCTCGCAGTCGTCTCCTCGATTACCATAAAGCTTTGCTGCTACACACTCTGCGAAAAGGTCGCCACAAACTAGGTTGATACTGTGTTTCAGTGTTCTTTTGTTTGCCATGTTTTAATCCTCCTATTTTGATTTGTTCATATTTCAATCGTCAAAGTTAGCAAAAAAAATTGAGATAACATAGTTTTTACAACAAAAAAATATTAAAATGGCTGATTTCTTTCCGTTTCTCACAAAAAATAACTATTTTTGCAATTCGAAAATCAATTATTCACTAAAATAAACAGTATTTCAACAATGGAAAAAAGTGCATTGCAGTTGGCGAGAGCCGCTTATCAGCCTAAGTTGCCTAAGGCACTTCAGGGTGCAGTAAAGATTAAAGAGGGTGCAGCAACCCAGAGTGTTGGAGACCAGGAAGAGATTAAGAAGCTTTTCCCCAACACCTACGGTATGCCTATCGTAGAGTTTGAGCCCGCTACCGAGGCTAACACCAAGAAGATGAACGTTGGTATCATCCTTTCTGGTGGTCAGGCTCCTGGCGGTCACAACGTGATTACTGGTCTCTTCGACCAGATTAAGAAGCTCAACCCCGAGAACCGTCTCTATGGCTTCATCCTGGGTCCTGGCGGTTTGGTTGACCACAACTACATGGAGCTGACCAAGGAGATTATCGACGAGTACCGCAACACTGGTGGTTTCGATATGATTGGTTCTGGCCGTACCAAGCTGGAGAAGGTTGACCAGTTCGAGAAGGGTTTGGAGATTATCCGCGAGCTCGACATCAAGGCTATCGTTATCATTGGTGGTGACGACTCTAACACCAACGCTTGCGTATTGGCTGAGTACTATGCTGCCAAGAACTATGGCGTACAGGTTATCGGTTGTCCTAAGACTATCGATGGCGACCTGAAGAACGATCAGATTGAGACCTCTTTCGGTTTCGATACCGCTTGTAAGACCTATTCTGAGCTGATTGGTAACATCGAGCGCGACTGTAACTCAGCCCGTAAGTACTGGCACTTCATCAAGGTGATGGGTCGTTCAGCCTCTCACATCGCTCTGGAGTGCGCCCTGCAGACTCAGCCCAACATCTGCCTCGTTTCTGAGGAGGTAGAGGCTAAGGGTCAGAGCCTCGACGACATCGTGACATATATTGCAGAAACTGTTGCTGCTCGTGCTGCTGATGGTAACAACTTCGGTACTGTTGTTATCCCCGAGGGTGTCATCGAGTTCATCCCCGCTATCAAGAAGCTCATTGCCCAGCTCAACGACGTGCTCGCTTTGCCTGAGGCTAAGACAATCAGTCGTGACGAGCAGGTTGACTTCGCTAAGAGCCACCTGACTCCTGAGAACCTCGCTGTCTTCAACAGTCTGCCTACTGGTGTGGCTCGTCAGCTGGCTCTCGACCGCGATCCTCACGGAAACGTACAGGTATCGCTCATCGAGACTGAGAAGCTGCTGTCAGAGATGGTTGGCAAGAAGCTCGAGCAGATGAAGAAGGATGGCAAGTATGTTGGCAAGTTCGGCACTCAGCACCACTTCTTCGGATATGAGGGACGTTGCGCTGCTCCTTCAAACTTCGACGCTGACTACTGCTATGCTCTGGGTACTTCTGCCGCTCAGCTCATTGCTAACGGTAAGACCGGCTATATGGCTATCGTGAAGAATACTACCGCTCCTGCTGAGCAGTGGATTGCCGGTGGTGTGCCCATCACCATGATGATGAATATGGAGAAGCGTGCAGGTGAGATGAAGCCCGTTATCCGCAAGGCCCTCGTTGAGCTCGATGGCGCTCCCTTCAAGGAGTTTGCTGCTCATCGTGACGAGTGGGCTCGCAAGACGGCTTACGTTTATCCTGGTCCTATCCAGTACTGGGGACCCACAGAGGTTTGCGACCAGCCCACTATAACCCTCGCTCTCGAGCAGAAAAAGTAATTGATGCCCGATAAGAGGACAACGCATAAAAGACAGACATCCGGACGTCATACGGGCCCAGTGCCCCACGGACGTCCGAATGTCTTTGTTCGTCTATTACAACACCTGCCTGGTTGGGCTTGGTGGGTAGGCGGACTGTCTGTCGTTGCCATCTATGTCTATTTCTTCTATTATATCTTCGTAGGACCTTTTGGCTTCCGCTGGCGAGGCCTCTATGGTGATGTCAGCCACCCTGAAGGCTACGAGATTCGTGGTATCGATATCAGCCACTATCAAGGTAATATCGATTGGCCCATATTACGTGAGAAGGGGCTTATCAACGAGTCGCCCGTTCGCTTCATCATGATGAAGGCTACCGAAGGGGCATCACGCATTGATCCCACCTTCAAGGATAATTTCCATCTGGCTCGTGAGTATGGCTATACGCGTGGCGCTTACCATTTCTATAGTGTCTCGTCACCTGCCGACAAACAGGCTGCGTTCTTCATTAGTCACGTCAAGTTGGAGAATGGCGACCTGCCACCCGTTCTTGATGTCGAGCACAAACCTGCCAAGCAGACTGACGAAGAGTTTGCTGCCAGCGTTCTCCAGTGGCTCGAAATTGTGGAGAAGCACTATGGTGTCAAGCCCATCATCTATACCTATTATAAATTTAAGATGCGCTATCTCAGCGATCCCGTCTTCGATAGCTATCCTTATTGGATAGCCCACTATTATGTTGACGAGGTGGAATATGAGGGTGACTGGAAATTCTGGCAATATACTGATGCAGGTCGTCTGCCAGGCATTACTGGACAAGTCGATTTCGACATCTACAACGGTTCTTTTTACGACCTTCGTAAAATGACCATTGGCGCTCGTGAGCAGATTGGTGAGGAAGCCTATAACGATTGATTCGAAAAACATAAAGAGAGACCTTCAGAACAGAAGGCCTCTCTTTTCGTATAGTGAGCAAAGATTCTATTCTTTTTTAATAGAATATCATGGACAGGATATAAGCCACGATAGTGGATGTGAAGACACTGATGAGGCCAGGCATCATGAACGAGTGGTTCAGCAGGTATTTACCAATGATGGTGGTGCCTGAGCGGTCGAAGTTCACAGTGGCAATATCGCTGGGGTAGTTGGGGATGAAGAAATAGCCGTAAACGGCAGGCAGCACACCCAGAAGAACGGGGCCAGGGATGCCAAGATTATAGGCCAACGGCAACATGGCGACGACAACAGCTCCCTGCGAGTTGATGAGCACAGACACCATGAAGAATACAAAGGCGATGCTCCAGGGATAAGCCTTTACGACATCGGCCAGCATATCCTGCATCTCATCCATGTAGTTCGAGAAATAAGTATCTGCTAGCCAAGCGATACCATAGATAGCTACGACAGCCACCATACCCGACTGCCATACTGGACCAGCCACGGCCTTCTTGGGAGCAGCTTTGCAGAAAATAATCATTAATGCAGCAGCAGAGATCATAACAATCTGGATGACAAGGTTCATCTTCAGGGTTATCGAACCTGTCTCTGTCAGACCTGTAGCTACAATACCAGCTTTAGCGAGTGCAGCCGCAGATATCTTAGTTCCGCCGACAATCATCACGTCACCAGCTCCCTTGACAACTTTAACGGTAGCATAAGAGGGTAACAGCTGTGGCAGGGCGGCGAACAGTACAATAACACCCAATGCAGCAAGGAAGATAAATACAGCATTCTTAGCCGACTGGGGAATCTCCTTGTCAAGCGTGGTAGCGTTAGAACCGTAGATGTAGTTATACTGCTCAGGATCTTTCAACTTAGCCTGGAACTTCGGGTCTTTGTCGAGGTCGAGACCACGACGATAGGAAGCCGTAGCTGCTGCCATCAGTCCACACACACAGGCTGGAATGGAAATCATCAGCACACGGGGAATGGTGATGTCGAAGCCATTGGCGTTCGAAATACTCACGAAGGCTACTACAGCAGCAGCAATGGGCGAGCACGTGATACCCACCTGTGAGGCGATAGAAGCCACACCACAGGGACGCTCTGGACGGATGCCTTTTTTCAGCGCAATGTCGCAGATAATAGGCATCAGCGTGTAAACCACGTGACCCGTTCCTACCAGCACCGTCAGGAAAAATGTCGTCAGCGGAGCCAGGAACGTAATGCGGTCTGGGTGCTTGCGCAACATGCGCTCGGCAATCTGAATCAACCAGTCCATACCTCCAGAGGCCTGCATGATACCTGCACAGGTCACGGCAGCGATGATGATGTAGATAACGTCGGTAGGCGGAGTACCTGGTTTCAGACCAAAGCCGAAGACCAGCAACGCAAGACCGATACCGGAAATGGCACCTAGTGCCAAACTTCCATAACGAGAGCCAACCCACAGTGCGCCAAGCACTATCAGGAGTTCAAGAATCATTGTAATAGTCATGTAATATTGTTTTAGTTACGTAATGTCAATAAATTGCTCTGCAAATATAGTTAATTCTTTTGAAACTGCAAATAAAAAAGACAAAAAATCATCGCTATAACCAAAAATTTGGTAATTACAATTAGTTTTTGTACCTTTGTAGCCGTTATGATAGAAGTGACGATTAGTGACAGTGTGCTGCGCAAGGCTGCAGGCGAGGGTATGGATGCCTTCGTGGGTGCCTTCGTGTCGGCTATCAAAGAGGCGATAGGTGGTCAGCTGACCAATGAAACGCTGACAGAGTTGAATAGTGACCAGATTACGCTGCTGGCTTGGGACCAGTTGCACGAGGAGGTTATGGATGGCGGTTTCGTACAGTTGATACATAACGGCTATGGTCCGTTCATCTTCAAGAATCCGTTGGCTAAGGCCTTGAAACTCTGGGGTATGCGTGACCTGTCGAAGCTGATATACGATGCCCACTCGTTGTATGTAAAATACCATGAGCCTTTGGAGCGCGACTGTACCGACGACGAATTCATGGCGCTTTTTGAGCAATACCCTGAGTTCGACGACCTGGACGATGAGTTCGTGGAGAAGGAAGAGGAGTGGACGGAACAGATAGCACGTTATATTGACGAACACTTAGATCGCTTCGCTAAGATTAAAGATTAAATATTAAAGATTAAATTTCAGATAGTGAATAAGCAACAAGAGGAACTTCGCAAGAAGAGTCCTGTACAGATAAAGAACCGCAAGGCCTCGTTTGAGTATTTCTTCATCGAGGAGTTCACGGCAGGCATCGTCTTGACGGGTACGGAGATTAAGAGCATCCGTTTGGGCAAGGCCTCGCTGGTGGATACTTATTGCGTGATTATCAATGGGGAACTGTGGGTGAAGGGCATGAATATCTCGCCCTATTTCTATGGTTCCTACAATAATCACGAGATGAAGCGCGACAGAAAACTGTTGCTGACGAAGCGTGAGATTCAGAAACTGGCGTCTGCCACCAAACAGACGGGTTACACCATCGTTCCCCTGCTGGTGTTCATTGACGAGAAGGGGCGTGCCAAGATGGACATTGCCCTGTGTAAAGGTAAAAAGGAGTTTGACAAGCGTCAGACGCTGAAGGAAAAGGAAGACAGGCGCGAGATGGATCGTGCCATGAAGGTATACAAATGACAACACTCAACGACTTAGCTAAACAGCGCGTACTGGTTCTCGATGGTGCTATGGGCACCATGATTGGAAAAGTGCTGGGTAAAACTGGCAATTCTGATGAACTGAACCTGACGCGTCCAGATATCATCGCTGACATCCATCGAAAATACCTGGTGGCTGGCGCTGATATCATCACTACCAATACATTCAATGCTCAACGTATTTCGCAGGCAGACTACCACTATGAGGACAAGGCCCGCGAGATGGCACTACAGGGCGCACGCATTGCCAGAGCGTGTGCTGACGAGTTCTCCTCGTCAGAAAAGCCCCGCTTCGTGGCAGGCTCCGTAGGTCCCACTAACAAGACCTGTTCCATGTCGCCTGATGTGAGCAATCCCGCTCTGCGCGAGTTGACTTACGACACGCTGTTTGATGCCTACTACGAACAGATGGATGCGCTGATAGAGGGTGGGGTGGACATTCTGCTCATTGAGACCATCTTTGATACGCTGAATGCGAAGGTGGCCATCGATGCAGCCCTGTCAGCTATGCAGGCACATGGCGTTGAACTGCCCATTATGCTTAGTGCAACTGTCAGCGACCTGGCAGGTCGAACACTCAGCGGACAGACACTCGATGCCTTTCTAGCCAGCATCAGCAACTATCCCATCTTTTCGGTGGGTTTGAACTGTTCGTTTGGTGCGCGTCAGATGCTGCCCTTCCTACGTCAGTTGGCACGCAAGGCACCTTATTATATTAGTGCCTATCCGAATGCCGGACTGCCCAACGCCATGGGACTCTATGACGAGACGCCAGAGTCGATGGCACCACAGATTGCCGAGATGATTGACGAGCAGTTGGTAAACATCGTGGGCGGTTGTTGTGGTACTGACGATGCGTTTATTGCCAAATATCTGCCACTGGTCGAGGGTAAGATACCTCGCAAGCCTGTTGCCAAGCCCGATACTATGTGGCTCAGCGGACTGGAACTGCTGGATGTTACGCCAGAAGTGCGCTTCGTGAATGTTGGCGAACGCTGTAATGTCGCTGGTTCAAGAAAGTTCCTGCGACTCATCCAGGAGAAGAAGTACGACGAGGCTATTGCCATTGCTCGCAAACAGGTGGCTGATGGGGCTCGCGTCATCGATGTCAATATGGATGACGGACTGCTGGATGCTCGTGTGGAAATGGTGAATTTTCTCAACACGATTGCTGCCGAACCAGATATTGCCTCTGTGCCTGTAATGATTGACTCGTCTGACTGGAACGTCATCCTGGCAGGACTGAAATGTCTGCAGGGTAAGGGCATCGTCAACAGCATCTCGCTGAAAGAAGGCGAAGAGGTGTTCATCAAGAAGGCTCGCGACGTCAAACGATATGGTGCTGCTGTGGTGGTAATGTGTTTCGACGAAGAGGGACAGGCTACCAGTTACGAACGACGTATTCAGATTGCTGAACGTGCATATCGCATTCTGACCCAGTCTGTTGGAATGAATCCGTTGGATATTATATTTGATCCCAATATTCTTGCTGTGGCAACAGGTATGGAAGAGCACGATAGTTATGCTGCCGACTTCATTCGTGCGACAGGCTGGATTCGTAAGAACCTGCCTGGTGCCCATGTTAGTGGTGGCGTAAGCAACCTGTCGTTCTCGTTCCGTGGCAACAACTACATCCGTGAGGCCATGCATGCCGTATTCCTCTATCATGCCATTCAGGCTGGTATGGACTTTGGTATCGTGAATCCTGCTACGAAAGTTCTTTACACGGATATTCCTTCAGGGCAGCTCGAAATCATCGAGGATGTCATCCTGAATCGTCGTCCTGATGCCAGTGAGAAATTGATAGCACTCGCCAATCAATTGATGGCAGAAAATGCGGCAAGTGGTTCTCCTGTCAACGCCCCAACAGCTACCAGTGAACAGCGCCCTGCTTCTGTTGACGAACGTCTGGAACAAGCACTTATCAAGGGTGTTGGCGACTATCTTGCAGACGATTTGCAGGAGGCTCTGCAACAGTACCCCAAGGCCGTCAGCATTATTGAGGGACCGCTGATGGCTGGCATGAACAAGGTGGGTGAACTCTTTGGTGCAGGCAAAATGTTCCTGCCACAGGTGGTCAAGACTGCTCGCACCATGAAACAGGCTGTAGCCATTCTGCAACCTTATATTGAACAGCAGCGTGGCGACAGCAAGGCAGAGAAAGCTGGCAAAATTCTATTGGCTACCGTAAAGGGCGATGTCCACGACATTGGCAAGAACATTGTCAGCGTCATCATGTCGTGCAACAACTACGAAGTCATTGATATGGGTGTGATGGTGCCTGCCGAACAGATTGTGCACAAAGCCATCGAAGAGAAAGTCGATATGATTGGCCTCTCAGGACTTATTACACCTAGTTTGGAAGAAATGGTCGAGGTAGCCTACGAGATGCAGCGTGCAGGGTTGGACATACCTATTATGATTGGTGGTGCGACGACTAGCGAACTGCATGTAGCCCTGAAGATAGCGCCTGTCTATGGTGGTCCTGTGGTGTGGATGAAAGACGCCTCGCAGAATCCCTTGGTTGCAGCCCGACTGATGGACGACGAACGGCAGGTAGAGCACGAACTCGACGCTAAATATGAACAACTAAGGCGCGACTATCAGCAGCAACAGCAGGAGTTGTTGTCGCTAGAGGAAGCCCGTAACAATAAACCGAATTTATGGAAATAAAAACCGTCTTATTCGACTTGGGAGGTGTGATAATCACCCTTGACCAGTCGCAAGCTATACGACGTTTCGAGGAGTTGGGAGTGCCCGATGCTGCCCAGCGCCTGGACCCTTATCTGCAGAGTGGAATCTTCGGACAACTGGAGGAAGGGCTGATTAGTGCCGAGGATTTTCGTAGGGAACTCTCCAAACTGGTGGGCTATGAGGTGACGATGGAACAATGTGAATACGCGTGGCAGGGCTATGCTAAGGAGGTTCCCCAGCGCAATCTTGACGCCTTGCGCCGACTGCATGAGGAAGGCTATCGAGTGTTGCTGCTCTCAAACACCAATCCGTTTATGATGGCATGGGCAGAGAGTGAGCACTTCGATGGTCATGGACACCCTGTGTCGCACTATTTTGATGCTTGCTACCTGAGTTATCAGATGAAGTTGATGAAACCCTCTGAGATGATATTCCGCGAGGTGTTGCGCATGGAGAAGACCTTCGCGTCAGATGTACTCTTTGTTGACGATGGTCCTCGCAACGTGATGATTGCCAGTCAGCTGGGCATGCGGACATACTGTCCTGAGAATGGTGCCGACTGGACAGAGAAAATCTATGACTACTTAATTGAGAAATGATGAGACGAATCATATTATTCCTTGTTGTGTTGCTGGCGTTAACGGCTCAAGCACAGAAGAAACGTGAGTTCCGTGGAGCATGGATACAATGTGTCAACGGACAGTTCAAGGGAATGCCTACCTTGGAGATGCAGAAGACGCTGACCTACCAGTTGGACGAGCTACAGAAAGATGGTTGCAACGCTATCATCTTCCAGGTGCGCCCAGAGTGTGATGCACTCTATGAAAGTCAGTTGGAGCCCTGGAGCTACTACCTGACAGGCGAGCAGGGCAAGGCGCCACAGCCCTATTGGGACCCTCTGCAGTGGATGATTGAACAATGCCACCAGCGTGGTATGGAGTTGCACGCCTGGATCAATCCCTATCGTGCCAAGACGAAGGCTGCCCATACCTTGAGTCCTGGTCATGTGGCTAGCCGTCATCCGGAGCGTTGCTTCGACTACGACGGACTGACGCTGTTGAATCCTGCCATGAGGGAGAACCGCGACTATATCTGTGCTGTTGTGATGGATATCGTGGAGCGTTACGATATTGACGGACTGCACATTGACGACTATTTCTATCCTTATCCCACACCAGGTGTGGAGATTCCTGATGCTGCTGAGTTTGCTGCCAACGACGAGGGTTATACTGATATCGGTGACTGGCGTCGCCATAATGTGGACCTCTTTGTGGAACAGTTGGCAGAGACCGTTCGCAATAGCAAGCCGTGGGTGAAGCTGGGCATCTCGCCCTTCGGCATCTACCGCAACAAGAAGAGCGACCCCAATGGCAGTCGCACCAATGGTCTGCAGAACTACGACCAGCTCTATGCCGACATTCTCCTGTGGGACCAGAAGCGATGGATGGACTATTGCGTGCCCCAGCTCTATTGGGAGATTGGCAACAAGGCTGCTGACTACGACGAACTGATACATTGGTGGAACGACAACTGCCATAATACCAATTTATATATTGGTGAAGATGTGGAGCGTACCGCCAAGTTCAATCAGATAGCACGAAAGATGGCGCTGCATAGTGAGATGGAGTATGTCCAGGGTACTGTGCTGTGGTATGCGAAAGCTGCTGTCGACAATGTGGGCAACTACGGTACGCAGTTGCGCAACAATTACTGGCGTTATCCGGCCCTGCATCCTACCACACCGTGGGTTGACAACAATGCCCCTGGTAAGGTGAAGAAACTGAAGGTGATTGATGTCAACGACCATCGGGTGCTCTGTTGGACGGCTCCCAAGGCGAAGAAATGGCATGACGAGGCTGTGAAGTATGTGGTCTATCGCTTCGACAAGAAGGAGCGTTTGGATATTGACGACCCGTCGAAGATTGTCTGCATCACAGAGGAGAACCACCTGGAACTGCCTGAGCAGCCACGTAAGACGCGTCAGGTATATGTTGTGACGGCATTGGACCGCATGCATAACGAGAGCAACATCCAGAAGGTCAAGGTGAAATACTAACGGTTATTGTTTAACGGTTATTGGTTAATGGTTAACGTTTATTGTTTTGAAGTTAATCCCTTGCAGGAGAACTGCTATGTGGTGAGTGACGATAGTCACGAGTGTGTCATCATCGACTGTGGTGCCTATTACGACGAAGAGTGCGTAGCCATCGACAACTACCTTCGTGAACAGCAGTTGAAGCCCGTCCGTCTGTTGGCGACACATGGGCATCTGGACCATAACTTCGGCAATGCCCACCTCTTTCAGCAGTATGGTCTGAAGGTGGAGATTTGTGCTGAGGACCAGCAATTGGTGGAGCGTTTGCCCCAGCAGGCAGCTGCTCTCTTTGGGATGGAAATCAGCGAAGACCAGCCACCGGTAGGCCGTCTGCTCAGCGATGGCGACAGCATCACGTTTGGTAACCATACGTTGCAGGTGCTCAGCACGCCTGGCCATAGTCACGGCTCGTGTCTGTTCTATATTCAGGAGGAAGGAATTGTGTTCTCTGGCGACACGCTGTTTCGCATGAGTATTGGGCGTACCGACTTCCCTGAGGGCAGTTGGCAACTGATGGAGCAGAGTCTGACGAAGATTGCTGGCACCCTGCCTAAAGAGACTGTCGTCTATCCTGGTCATGGTCCGCAGACCACCATTGCCGATGAGCTGCAATACAATCCTTATCTGAGGCGCTAAACGCCTCAGCACATGCTGTCTGTTATGAACAACCCTTCCGCTTCGTCCAGCATCTTCCAGCGACCTGCTTGGGTGGCGCTGTTGGCGTTTCTGGCTGCTTTCAGTTGGGGATGGGCGTTTCCACTCGTCAAACTGGGTTTCGCGGAGTTTGGTATCGCACAGGACATGACAGCCAGCAAGATGTTGTTTGCAGGTTTGCGCTTCGGACTGGCTGGTGTCATCATCCTCCTTATCGCTCTGTTAACGGGTCGCTCGTTCAGCTTTAAGACGGATCGTGGGGACGGTTCTGCCGATCCTTGTCGCAAAACGACTGTGATCAGCAGAACCGTCCCCACGATCCTGTTCCTATTGCTTTTTGCCTTAATGAACACCACGTTGCATTATGCGGCGTTCTACATCGGACTGTCCTATAGCCAAGGCGCCCGTGCGGCTATCCTTAATTCTATGAGTGTCTTCACGCTGGTCATCCTGGCTTGTATCTTCTTCAAGAGCGACAAGATGACCTATCGCAAACTGTTGGGGTGTGTCATTGGCTTTACGGGTATTCTGACGCTGAACGTTGGGGGCAAACAGAGTGGGGCATTCACCTTGTTGGGCGACGGACTGATTATCCTGAATGCTCTTTGTGGTGCCTTCGCAGGTCTGCTGACGCGTGGCGTTAACAAGCGTATCGATGTCTTTGTGGGTACAGGTTACAGTCTGGCTGTTGGTGGTGCTTTGCTCATCATTCCTAGTCTGCTTATGGGGGCTACACTTCCTCACGTCTCCTTGTGGGGACTGTGCATTCTTGCCCTGCTCATTGGCATCTCTACCATCGGTTTTACGCTCTACAACAAATTGCTCACCTGCAATCCCATTGGCAAGGTTGCCATCTGGAACTCGCTCATTCCTGTCGTCGGAGCCCTGACCTCCTGCCTCTGTCTGGGCGAAACCTTCTATCCCAAATACATCTTCGCTGCAGGCTTGGCAACCCTCGGCATCTATATCATCAATAAAGGCAAGAAGTAATCAATACCTCTTGCCTTCATCTATCATTTTAAGCTCTTGAGCTCTTAAACTCCTTGAACTTCTTAAACTCTTTTACTTCTGTGCTTTGAGTGCAGCGATAGACTCCTTGAGAGCTGCAATCTTCTCCTCAGAGTCGCTCTGCTTCTTGCGCTCCATAGCAACAACCTGCTCAGGGGCGTTGGCAACGAAACGCTCGTTGGAGAGCTTCTTCAGGACACCCTGCAGGAAACCTTCCAAGTGCTGCAGCTGAGCCTCCATCTTCTGGATTTCAGCATCCACGTCAATCATGTTGCCCAGAGGTACTGCAAACTCGTCGGTACCAATCATGAAGGCACTGGCGGTAGCGTCTTTCTCAGCAACCACCTCGATGCTGCTCAGGTTGGCCATCTTGCTGATGACGGCATTGAAGGCCTCGTAGCGGTTCTGACTAACAGCCTGCAACGGGAGCTGTTCCTTGGGAGCAATGTTCTTGGAACTGCGAACCATACGAACGGCAGAGACAAGCTGTTTGACACTCTCAATCTGTGCGGCGAGCTCATCGTCAGCAGCAGTAGGAGCGGGGAGATGCAGGCTGACACGCATAATGCTCTCTCCATCCTTGCGATCGTAGAGGTGCTGCCAGAGCTCCTCAGTGATAAACGGCATGAAGGGATGCAACATCATCAGCAACTGCTCGAAGAACTCCAGCGTCTTGTCGTAGGTCTGCTTGTCGATGGGCTGTGCCTCGCCATTGATGTAGGCAGGCTTCACCATCTCCAGATACCAGCTCGAGAACTCGTCCCAGAAGAGCTTATAGACAGCCATCAGGGCCTCAGAGATACGATACTTCTTGAAGAGATCGTCCACCTCGGCATTGGTCTGGCGGAGTTTAGCTTCGAACCATTTTGTGGCTATCTCATTAGCCTTTAATGTTTCATCTTTAATGTTTAATGTATCATCAGCAACCTTCCAACCCTTGACCAGACGGAAGGCATTCCAAATCTTATTGTTGAAGTTACGGCCCTGTTCGCAGAGTGCCTCGTCGAAGAGGATATCGTTACCTGCAGGTGCAGAGAGCATCATACCCATACGCACACCGTCGGCACCAAACTTCTCGATGAGTTCGATGGGGTCAGGTGAGTTACCCAGTGACTTCGACATCTTACGACCCAGCTTGTCGCGAACGATACCTGTGAAGTACACGTTCTTGAAAGGCATTTCACCAATGTACTCATAGCCAGCCATAATCATACGGGCTACCCAGAAGAAGATGATATCCGGACCAGTTACGAGGTCTGAGGTGGGGTAGTAGTACTTGATTTCCTCGTTGCCAGGGTTGTTGATTCCGTCGAACAAGGAGATAGGCCACAGCCATGAAGAGAACCACGTGTCGAGGGCATCCTCGTCCTGACGCAGGTCGGCATCCGTGATGGCAGGATTCTTCTGCTGAGCCAGTTTCAGGGCTTCCTCACGGGTCTCGGCTACAACATAGTCGTCGTTTTCGTTGTAGTAGTACGCAGGAATGCGATGTCCCCACCACAGCTGACGAGAGATACACCAGTCCTGGATGTTCTCCAACCAGTTCTTATAGGTGTTCTTATACTTGGCAGGATAGAACTTCAACTCGTCGTTCATCACAGGTGGCAGGGCGATGTCAGCAAAGTGCTTCATCTTCAGGAACCATTGTAGCGAGAGACGAGGCTCGATAGCGGTGTCAGGATTACGCTCAGAGTAGCCCACCTTGTTCACATAGTCCTCAATCTTTTCCATCAGACCAGCATCCTGCAGGTCCTTGGCAATCTGCTTGCGGCAGTCCATACGGTCCATACCAACATAGATAGGCGACTGCTCAGAGATGGTTCCATCAGCATTGAAGATGTCGATGGTCTCCAGATTGTGTGTCTTACCCAGCATGTAGTCGTTGGTATCGTGGGCAGGAGTAACCTTCAAGCAACCCGTACCAAACTCGATGTCCACATAGCGGTCCTCGATAACGGGAATGACGCGGTTCACCAGAGGAACAATCACCTTGCGGCCCTTCAGCCACTGGTTCTTCGGGTCCTTGGGGTTGATACACATAGCAGTATCACCCATGATGGTCTCAGGACGTGTGGTGGCAACAACGGCGTAGTAGCCCTTCTCGTCCTTATGTATAACGTTGCCTTCAGCAACTAATGTTTCATGTTTAATGTTTAATGTTTCATCAGGATCTGCTACGTAATACTTCAGGTGGAACAGATGGCTCTGCTCTTCCTTATAGATAACCTCTTCGGTAGAAAGAGCTGTCAGCGCCTTGGGGTCCCAGTTGACCATACGCAGACCACGATAGATAAGGCCCTTGTTGTAGAGGTCAACAAACACCTTGATAACGCTTTCTGAGCGCTTCTCGTCCATCGTGAAAGCGGTGCGGTCCCAGTCGCAGCTGGCACCCAGACGGCGTAACTGCTTCAGGATGATGCCACCATGCTCGTGGGTCCAGTCCCAGGCATGTTCCAGGAACTGCTCACGCGTCAGGTCGCGCTTCTTGATACCCTGCTCAGCCAACTTCTTCACCACCTTAGCCTCAGTAGCGATAGAAGCATGGTCCGTACCAGGCACCCACAGCGCATTCTTACCCTCCATGCGGGCACGACGCACCAGAATGTCCTGAATGGTGTTGTTCAACATGTGGCCCATGTGCAACACACCTGTCACATTGGGCGGTGGGATAACGATGGTGTAGGGTTCACGTCCATCGGGTTTACTTGAGAAAAGTTTGTGGTCCAGCCAGTACTGATACCACTTTCCTTCGACCTCTTTTGGGTCGTATTTACTTGCTAATTCCATATACCTTATTAATAAATTGGGTGCAAAGGTACGAAATAATTATGAATTAAGCGTTATTAATTAAGAAATATTTAGTAACTTTGCACGCTGAAAGCAGAGCCACGGTCTGTCGCTGGTGTCCATAGGGGCACGAGAGGAAAGTCCGGGCAGCACAGGACGCTCCACTGGTGAAAGTGCCAGCTATTGGTGACAGTAGGATATGGGAGAAGAAAATAACCGCCCATACGTGGGTAAGGGTGAGAAGGTGGTGTAAGAGACCACCAGCCGGCGGGTGATCGTCGGGCTGTTCCATCTGGAGGCTGCAAGTTCGCGTAAACCATCGGTTGAGGGCTGTCCGTCCGAATCTTTCGAGATACGATGGAGGGTAGAATGCTAGAGCCGTAGGGTAACCTGCGGAGTAGATAAATGGCAGACACCCCGCAAGGGGTACAGAACCCGGCTTACAGGGGCTCTGCTTTCTTTTCATAATAATATGTCGCTATGCCTAAAAACAACCTGCAGAGTATCATCAAGTTCTTCCAGACCGATATATGGAGAATCAATCAGGGAGATGTCTCGCCTGTGAAATTCCTGTTGTTGGAAATCGCCAAGAAACTATTGCTGGCCATCCGTTTCTTCACTACGAAAGGCGTCTTCCAGAAAGCCTCGGCGCTGACCTATTCCACGCTGTTGGCCATTGTCCCCATCACGGCTGTGGTCTTCGCCATTGCCCGTGGCTTTGGCTATAGCAAGTATATTGAGGTGTGGTTCCGTGGGGCCTTCGAGTCGCAGCCACAGGTGGCAGAGGTCATCATCGGCTTCGTCAACAGCTATCTGGTACATACCAAGAGTGGTGTCTTCTTCGGCATCGGTCTGATATTCATGCTCTACACGGTGCTCATGCTGGTCAGCAATGTGGAGGATGCCTTCAACGAGATTTGGCAGGTCAAGAAGCCTCGCTCCATCTTCCGCACCTTTACGGACTATCTGGCCATGTTCTTCCTCTTTCCCATCATCATCGTGCTGACGTCGGGTATTTCTATCTTCATGGCAACCATTGCCGACTCCATGCCCGACTTCCTGTTGTTGGGACCCACCATCCGCTTCTTCATCGACTTGATACCATACGTGCTGATGTCAGGTATGTTCATGGCACTCTACATGTTTATGCCCAACACCCATGTCAAGGCCATCAATGTCTTCTTCCCAGGTATTCTTGCGGGTTTCGCCATGCAGGGACTGCAGATATTCTACATCCATTCGCAGATTTTCCTCTCCAGCTACAACGCCATCTACGGTTCGTTTGCCGCGCTACCGTTGTTCATGCTGTGGGTACAGATTTCGTGGACCATCTGCCTGTTTGGTGCCGAACTGTGTTACACCAATCAGAACCTCGACTACTACGACTACGATGCCAATACGGGTGAGATAAGCCATCGCTACAAGATTCTGCTCAACGCCTTGATTATGAGTCGCATCTGCAAGCGTTTTGCCAACGGACAACGCCCCTTGACAGCCTTGGAACTCTGTCGCGAGACCACCGTTCCCATCCGCATCGTCAATGACCTGCTCTATGAGCAGATTGCTGCAGGACTGGTCATCGAGATTACAGGCGACGAGAAGGGCGAAACCTCTCGCTTCATGCCTGCTGAAGACATCAAGAACCTCACGCTGGGTGCTATGGTGGACCGTCTGGAGTCGAGTGGCTCGTGGAAGATAGAACTTGATGTCAGCAACCTCTTCTCTGAGAAATGGAGTAGGGCGATGGAGCTGCGCAGCAACTACCTGCGCGATGCACGCAATATCCTCTTGCAAGACCTCTAAAAGTAGGCTTTTATTGTCCTGATTGCTACGTTTTCTGATAAAAACACGCCATTATCAAACTTTTTTTGAAAAAAGTCGGCAAAATATTTGGTGATTCGCAAAAAACTCCGTACCTTTGCACCCGCAAATCAGAAATCGACCGCTGCGTTTAGCGCAAGTCGGACATCAAGAGGAGCCAAAAGAGGGTTCCGTAGCTCAACTGAATAGAGCATCTGACTACGGATCAGAAGGTTGTGGGTTTGAATCCCGCCGGAATCACAAGCTCGTTATTTTTTTGCTTTTTGATGAATTGATAAGTTCTCGTAGTGTCATATGGTCTTTATTGCTTTACACGGGTTACCTACTGCAATAGTGTTCGAGGGAATATCTTTCGTTACGACGCTTCCTGCACCAATTGTCACGTTATCACCGATGGTCACACCAGGCAGGATGGTCACACTACCACCAATCCACACGTTATTGCCAATGGTGACTGGTTCTGCCCACTCTCTACGGCTGTTACGCTCTACGGGGTCAGTACTATGGCAGGCTGTGTAAATGCTTACATTCGGGCCGATAAAGCAGTCGTCGCCGATGGTGACTGGGGCTTCATCGAGCACCGTAAAGTTGAAGTTGGCAAAGAACCGCTTACCCACACTAATCTGCTTGCCATAGTCGCAATAGAAGGGCTGGTTAATCAGAATATTGTCATCAGCGATGTGTCCCAAGAGACCTTTCAGGATCTCCCTTCGTGGATTATCTCTTTTACTTCCGTCAGCTCTTCTATCAGCTGCGGGTCAACGGCGGAATAAATTTCGCCCGCCAACATCTTCTCTTTTTCTGTCATAGCCTATTCTCCTAATTTAATTACACTTCTATCTTCCTCCTGTTTCTTCATGCCATTGACGGGCTTGTAGGAATGGAAATTCCAGCTGATGCCGAGCCAGAAGATGCGACTGCGGTTCTTGCTGTTGTTGACAAGGGTATAGACGGGATTGTCTGACGAGATGTCCCATCGGCGGGTGCTGAATACGTCGGTGAGGAGGGCAGAGAATGTGAGTCCCTTCTTGGGCAACTGCTGGCGGATGCCGAGATTGCAGTAGTGGATGGTCTTAGTGGTAAACTGCGGAAAGTACTGCGGCGTGGTGACGAAGTACTGCGCCTGGATGGTCATCCCCTGCATTGGCATGATGTTCAGCGTAGCATTGCTGTTACAAGTCCAGCCATCGTTACGGAATGTCACGCCCTGGCTGGTGCCACGCGACTTTGTATAGAATACGTTGCAGCCTACGTCCACGCCGAGCCACCGCTGGGCACTCCAGCGGATGTTATGCTCCACGCCAGTGTTCAGATACTGGTCGCCGTTGATGTAGGTCATCACAAGAATGTTCTGGTCGATATAGGCTATCTGGTTGATGTAGTCCTGCGTGTAGTTAAGGTAGGCATTGCCGTTCACCTTCAGCGACTGTCCCGCATAGGAGTAGCC
>CACYBB010000008.1 GCA_902772585.1 uncultured Bacteroidales bacterium
CTGCTTCTTGGTCTTCTTAGTCAGAATGTGACTGTGGTAAGCATGGTGTCTCTTGATCTTACCTGTACCGGTGAATGAGAATCTCTTCTTGGCACCGGAATTTGTCTTTACTTTTGGCATTGTTTTTTAAATATTTAATTGTTATTAATTAACGATGGCAACGCATATACCGGGCGTTACGCATCTTGATCTTCTGTTAACTTCTTCAGCGCATCAGCACTAATCTTGGCGTTGGCGAACAGACCACCGTTTGCGGGAGTCTCCGCGTCCACCTCCTTAGCTTGACTCTGACGGGCATTCTCCTTGGCCTCGGCAACAGCAGCCTCGCGGTCGCGTGCCTGCTGGCTCTTCTTCTGAGTACCAGCCTTCTTTGGAGCCAGATAAAGGAACATCTTCTTTCCTTCCAGCGAGGGCATTCCCTCTACCTTGCCGACCTCTTCCAAATCGTTGGCGAAACGCAACAGCAGCACTTCTCCCTGTTCCTTAAACAGAATGCTACGACCACGGAAGAACACATACGCGCGTACCTTATTTCCTTCTTCTAGGAATTCCTTGGCGTGCTTCAGCTTGAACTGATAGTCGTGCTCGTCGGTCTGAGGTCCGAAACGGATTTCCTTCACCTCTACCTTCACCTGCTTGGCCTTCATTTCCTTCTGGCGCTTTTTCTGCTGGTAAAGGAATTTCGAGTAGTCGATGAGACGACATACGGGAGGATTAGCATTGGGAGAAATCTCCACCAGGTCGACGCCCTGATCACGAGCCATATCCAATGCCTGACGTGTAGGAACAACCATGCTTTCGCCGTCGCCTACAATGCGCACTTCACGTACTCTGATCTGCTCGTTTACACGATACTGATTCTTAATGTTGTCGTTCTTCATCAACTCTTTTTTACGAAATCGGCTGCAAAGGTACTAAAAATCGCACAAACTACAAAGAATTTTTCCATTTATTTTTTTAGCATGCTCTACTTTTTCTTTTCTATTTGTCGGAATAATTGTCTTTTTCACTTTTCCAACAAAAAATTGCACATTTTTTTTGCGAATGTGCAGAAAAAGCATTACCTTTGCACAAAATTTTGAAAATTGTGCAATGAACGACATACCGAGTTTCAATTCTTACATTGAACAAACCATCAAAGACAACTGGTTGCTCGACGCATTGACAGACTACAAGGGAATCACCTTGCAGTACCATGATGTGGCCCGAAAGATAGAGAAAATCCACATCATGATGGAGGCAGCCGGTATTCAGAAAGGAGACAGGATAGCCGTGTGCGGTCGCAATTCCGCACACTGGGCCGTAGCATTCTTGGCCACCATCACTTATGGCGCCGTCATCGTGCCCATTCTTCATGAGTTTAACGCTGAGCAGATACATAATATCGTCAACCACTCCGAGTCGCGCCTGTTGTTTGTGGGCGACTATGTGGTGAAGGCTATCAATCCTGACGAAATGCCCGCATTGGAGGGTATCTTCAATCTGCCCGATTTCTCGCTCCACACATCACGTAGCGAGAAACTTACCGATGCCCGCGAACGACTAAACGAGCTCTTCGGACACCGTTTCCCCAACGCTTATCGCAAGGAGGACATTCATTGGCACAAGGACAGCGCAGAAGAATTGTGTATGATCAACTACACCAGCGGCACCACAGGTTTCTCGAAGGGCGTTATGCTGCCTTATCGTGCCGTTTGGGGTAATGTGGATTTCTGTCAGAAGAACCTTGCCAACCGCATGCCTAAGTTCAGTAATATGCTGAACATCCTGCCCATGGCTCACATGTACGGCATGGCCATCGAGTTCCTGTTCCCGTTCTGTTCGGGCTACCACCTGCATTTCCTCACACGTCTGCCTTCACCGGCTATCATTGCCGAGGCTTTCCAAGAGGTCAAGCCCGATGTCGTCATTGCCGTACCATTGATTATCGAGAAGATTATCCGCAAGCGCGTATTCCCCAAGATACAGTCCAACGCCATGAAGATTCTGCTACAGATGCCCGTCGTCCAGAAGAAGGTCAGAGAGCGCATCTGCCAGGAGGTTTACAATGCCTTTGGTGGACGTGCCTACCAGGTCATCGTGGGTGGAGCGCCCTTGAATCAGGAGATAGAGGCGTTCATGAAGAGCATCGACTTCCCCATCACGGTGGGCTATGGCACTACCGAGTGTGCACCACTCATCTCCTATAGCGACTACCACGACTTCGTGCCAGGTTCCTGCGGTACTCCCCTGCCCTGCATGGAGGTTAAGATTGACTCGTCAGACCCACAGAACGTGGAGGGTGAAATCATCTGTCGCGGTACCAACGTCATGCTGGGTTACTACAAGAACCAGGAGGCCACGAATCAGGCCATCGACCGCAATGGTTGGTACCATACTGGCGACCTTGCCACGATGTCTGCCGACGGTCACATCTTCATCCGCGGACGCCTGAAGAACATGCTGCTGGGTGCCAACGGCCAGAATGTCTATCCTGAGGAGATTGAAGACAAGCTCAACTCTATGGCGATGGTCAGCGAGAGCCTTATCGTTCAGCGTGGCGACCACCTGGTAGCCCTTGTCCACCCGGATATGGACGAGGTGAAGACGCTGGGATTCTCACAGGAGGAATTGGAGCAGGTCATGGAGCAGAACCGTCAGGAACTCAATGCCCAACTGCCCGTCTATAGCAAAGTGCAAGCCTTCGAACTCCTGGAAGAGGAGTTCCAGAAGACCCCGAAGAAGAGTATTAAACGTTACTTATATAAATAAGGTAATATGGAAAATGTACCTAGTTTTAACCAGCTAATACAGGAGAGCATCATCAATAACTGGGACCTTGATGCCCTTACCGACTACAAGGGAGCCACCTTGCAATTCCATGATGTGGCCCGCAAGATAGAGAAACTGCACATTCTGTTTGAGAACAGCGGTGTCGTGAAGGGCGACAAGATTGCCCTCTGCGGTCGCAACAGCAGCCAATGGGCCGTAGCCTTCCTGGCCACGTTGACCTATGGTGCCGTAGCCGTGCCCATCCTGCACGAGTTCATGGCCGAACAGATTCATAACATCGTGAACCACTCCGATGCCAAACTGCTGTTTGTCGGCGACCATGTGGCTACGCAGATAGATCCCATGCAGATGCCCCACTTGGAGGGTATCATCAACAACCCCGACTACTCGCTGATGATTAGTCGTACCGACAAGCTGACCTACGCTCGCGAGCACCTCAACGAGCTCTACGGCAAGAAGTTCCCCAAGTACTTCCGCAAGGAGCACGTGGACTATTACAAGGAAGCCAATGGCGAAGAGCTGGCTATGATTAACTACACCAGCGGAACAACCGGTTTCTCCAAGGGTGTCATGATTCCTTATCGTGCCCTCTGGTCTAACTACGACTTTGCCGACCACGTACTGGGCAAGATTATCAATCGTGGCGACCGCGTCATCTCCATTCTGCCCATGGCCCACATGTACGGCATGGCCTTCGAGTTCATCTTCGAGTTCCTGCATGGCTGTCATGTGTACTACCTGAACCGCATTCCTTCGCCGGCTATCATTGCACAGGCCTTTGCCGACATCAAGCCCAAGGTGATTATTGCTGTGCCGTTGGTTATCGAGAAGATTATCCGCAAGAAGGTGTTCCCCAAGATTCAGAACAACCGCATGCGCCTGCTGCTCTCTATGCCCGTCATCTCCAAGAAGGTACGCGAGAAGATTTGTCAGGAGGTCATCAAGGCCTTCGGTGGCGAACTCTACGAGGTTATCATCGGCGGAGCAGCCTTCAACCAGGAGGTTGAGTCGTTCCTGAAGCGCATCGAGTTCCCCTATACGGTGGGCTATGGCGCTACCGAGTGTGCCCCCATCATCTGCTATCGCGACTGGAAGACCTTCGTGCAGGGCTCTTGCGGACAGGCTGCCTACCACATGGAGGTCAAGATCAATTCGCCACGTCCCTCCGAGATTCCTGGCGAAATCATGGCTCGCGGACTCAACACTATGCTGGGCTACTATAAGAACGAGGAGGCTACTGCTGAGACCCTCGATCGCGAAGGCTGGTACCACACGGGCGACCTGGGTACGATGGACTACGACGGCAACGTCTTCATCAACGGCCGTTCAAAGAATATGCTCCTTGGCCCCAGCGGTCAGAATATCTACCCCGAGGAAATCGAGGACAAGCTCAACTCCATGACGATGGTTGTAGAAAGTGTTGTCGTACAGCGTGACACCAAGCTCGTCGGACTGGTCTATCCCGACTATGACGAAGCCAAGAACCTGCGCTTCAATGAGGAAGACATCAAGAACATCATGGAACAGAACCGTCTGCAACTCAACGAACTCCTGCCTGCCTATGAGAAGTTGGCAGAGATAGAAATCCGCACGGAAGAGTTCGAGAAGACGCCTAAGCGCAGCATCAAGCGTTTCCTGTATACTTAAACGAAAACGGAAAACGAAGACGAAAACGAAAAGGAAAGACGAAGACGAAAAGGAAAGACGAAGACGAAAACGAAAAAATATGGATTGAGGGGCTCTAGGGTCCTTCAATCTTTTTTGTGTTTTATAGGCAAATCACTTGGTAATTTTGTGGAAAAGTTGTAACTTTGCAGCAGATATAGCGAAAGCAGCGGAAATTGAAGGTTAAAATTTTGAAGAAAACACCATACACTATGAAGACTATGCGACTCCTTAACCTCTTGCTGGTAGCGGTTCTTGCCGTTACAGGAGTGATGTCGTGTGGTGAAAAACAAGAACAAACGGTTGGCGTAAGAAGTGATGTAGACAGCGTGATAAACGATGCCCACAAGCGGCACGACTATGCACGACTGCTGGAACTGGCTGACCAGTATGAGGCCTCGGGACAGATTACCAACATTCAGGCTGACTACTGGCGAGGCTATTCTTATTCGCGCCAGCGACTGATGCGACTGTCAGAGAAGTACTGGAAACAAGCCATCAATGCAGAAATCCATAACAAGGAGGGAATGAAATACTTCGCCAAGTCAGCCAACCGTCTGTCAGGAGCCCTACTGCTGAAGGGTGAGTACGAAGCGACGATGAAGATTGCTACTCCCGCGCTGGAAAAGATGAGCAAGGCAGGATACAGAGACAATAGTGACTTTGCCTACCTGCTGGCGGCTGTGGGTTGCTGTCAGTTGAAGATGGGCAGTCCCGACGATGCCTCAGTAAACTTTGAGCAATCGATGGACTTGTTTCACAAGGTGATAGAAAAAGACCCCACCAAACCTATCTTTACCACGGCTATCGTAGCGGTCATCACCATTACCGACAACTATCTGCAGATGAATCGCTCACAGGATGCCTACAACTGGACATTGAGGTTCATGGAACTGTTGGATACCTACAAGAGTCTGCCCAATGCCGACTCGATGTTCATTGATAAGCAGCAGGCCCGTCTGGACATCTACCACGCCAGCGCCCTGCAGAGCATGGGCAACCAGAAAGAAGCCGAACAGGTGTATAACAACGCCCTGAAATCGAAGTACATACACACCAACGAGGGCAAGCTGGAGGCTATCAACTACCTGATGTCCGCACACCATTGGGACGAGGCTGCCGAGAACTTCGAGGTGCTGGACAAGCAGATGAACCAGTACGGCATGTGGGTATCGATGGACATCATCCAGCACTACCTGTTGCCGAAATACCGTGCCAACAAAAAGGCACAACGCGTCGAGAAGGCCCACAAGGTGAGCGAGCAGATTTGTGACGAGTTGGACACCGCCATCGTACGCATGCAGCGCGATGCCGCCATGGAGCTGACCACCATCTACAACACGCAGCAGAAAGAGAAGGAAATCGTGGAGCAGAAGGCTAACATGGAGCGCCAGCGCTCTATGGCCATCATTCTGGCTCTGACACTCATCATCCTTTTCTTCATAGTGCTGATACTCATCCGTCGACTGTCAGCTAAACGTCTGGAGAAGGCCTACAGCCAACTGGCTATAGCCAACGAGCGCACCAAGGAGTCGTCGCGCATGAAGACATCGTTCATCCAGCACATGTCGCACGAGATACGCACGCCGCTGAACATCCTCTCAGGGTTCACCCAGATATTGACCTCATCAGACGTGGAGGAACTGGACGAGGAGACACGCATGAACATCAACGAGAAAATCATTGAGAACACCGACCGCATTACCGAACTGGTGAACAAGATGCTGGAACTGAGCGACGTGAACAGCATGACCATCATTGAGCGCAGCGAGAAGCTGAGCGCCGTAGAGATAGCCTCGAAAGCCATCGAGGCCATTGAGAACAAAGAAGATGCTACGCTCCCCATCCGTCTGGAATATAACGAGGAGATGGAGAAAACCATGCTGCAGACCAACGAACAGTCTGCCACAAGGGCACTGGTTATGCTGCTGGACAATGCCGAGCGCTTCACCAAGCAGGGAACCATCCTGCTGAAGGTGGAAGCCCGAGACGAGCACGTAGCCTATATTGTGGAGGATACAGGTATCGGCATTCCCGCCAGCGAGGCTGAGCACATCTTCGAGGAGTTCGTTCAGTTGAACGAATACGAGGTAGGCACAGGCATCGGACTGACGGTGGCACGTAGCATCTGCCGACGTCTGGGAGGCGACGTAACCCTCGACACCAGCTATACCGCTGGAGCACGCTTCGTGATGACTCTTCCCCTGAACGAATAAAAAAAACTTAAGCGAGAGCAATAAACAAATCGACTGGCATCTGCTGTTACAGTATACCAGTCGATAAAACTTTTAGTCGAGGTGACAGGACTCGAACCTGCGACAGCCTGGTCCCAAACCAGGAACGCTACCAACTGCGCTACACCTCGTTGCCTTGAAAGCGGGTGCAAAGGTACTAAATAACTTTGACACCCGCAAATATTTCGGCAATTTTTTTCTTGCTTTACTTGATAATTCCCTGCTCGACGAAGATTTTCTTCAGCGCCTTGACAGAACGCTCAACCTGCTCTTCGGTATGGGTAGCCATCAGGGCGTAACGCACCAGCGTGTCCTGAGGAGCACAAGCAGGAGGAATAACAGGATTGATGAAGACACCAGCCTTGAAAGCCAGAGCGGTTACAAGGAAAGTCTTCTCAACGTCGCGAACGTAGAGCGGAATGATGGGGCTCTCGGTCTCACCAATCTCGAAACCTTCTTCAGCAAAACGCTTCAGGGCGTACTTGGTCACCTTCCACAGAGCCTCGATGCGCTCGGGCTCCTTCAGCAGAATGTGCAGAGCCTCCATAGCTGCAGCAGTAGCAGCAGGCGTATTGGATGCAGAGAAGATGTAGGTACGGCAGGTATGACGCAGGAAGTTGATGGTGTCAGCATCAGAAGCGATGAAACCGCCAATAGAAGCCAGCGACTTCGAGAAGGTACCCATAATAAGGTCAACCTCGTCGGTCAGTCCGAAGTGGTCGCAAACACCACGTCCGTGATCACCAAACACACCGATACCGTGGGCCTCGTCGACCATGATAGAACAGTTGTACTTATGCTTCAGCTCAACAATCTCGGGGAGCTTGGCGAGGTCGCCCTCCATAGAAAACACACCATCGACAACGATGAGCTTGACAGCATCGTGAGGCAACGTCTGAAGCACGCGCTCCAGATCCTGCATGTCGTTATGCTTGTAGTGCAACTGACGGGCAAACGACAGACGGCGGCCGTCAACAATAGATGCGTGGTCGCGGTCATCGCAGATGATGTAGTCACCCTTACCGACAACCATAGCCAGAACACCCTGGTTGACAGAGAAACCGGTAGAGAAGCAGAGACAGTCGTCCTTGTGGATGAACTCAGAAATCTCCTTCTCCAACTGTACGTGGATGTCAAGTGTTCCATTGAGGAAACGGCTACCGGCACAACCAGAGCCATACTTGTCCAGAGCAGCCTTGGCAGCATCGATGATGCGCTGGTCGCCTGTCAGTCCTGTGTAGGCATTAGATCCGAACATCAACACCTTGTGTCCGCCCATTTCAACCTCTGTACCCTGCTTTCCCTCAATAGCACGGAAATAGGGATAAACGTCAGCCTCCATATACTTCTGCGGCTCACGATAAAGCTTGTATCTTTCTTGTAATTGTCCCATATCTTTTATAGGTCTTGTAGCAATGTCTGCTACGGAATATTGATTTCAGACTGCAAAGTTACACATTTTTATTCAAATAGTGCACAAAAAATGAGATATTTCTTAATTTTTACGATTTTTATCATAATCAACGATAAAAAATCAGCAGGATTTTCGTAATTTTGCAAAAGAATGGAAAACAAACAACGCGTCATATTCATCATCAACCCCATTTCGGGTACCAGCAACAAAGACGATGTGCCTCAGCTCATCAGCAAGCACCTCGACCAGGAACGCTTCGACTACGAGGTGCGCTTCACCGAATATGCCGGACATGCTGCCGAGATTGCCAAGCAGTCGGCTTCTGAAGGGGCTGACATCGTGGTGGCTGTGGGTGGCGACGGCACCATCAACGAGGTGGCACGCTCGCTGGTACACACCCAGACGGCGCTGGCCATCATCCCTTACGGTTCAGGCAACGGACTGGCACGCCACTTGTGCATACCCATCGACGCGGTGAAGGCCATCGAACTGATTAACAAGTGCCAGATAGAAGCCTTCGATTATGGCGTCATCAACGACCTGCCCTTCTTCTGCACCTGCGGCATGGGCTTCGACGCGTTCATCTCGCTGAAGTTTGCAGAAGCCGGCAAGCGCGGACCTATCACCTACGTAGAAAACGTGCTGAAGGAGGGACTGAAATACCAGCCCGAGACCTACGAGATTATGGATGAGAACGGCACTATTTACCACAAGGCCTTCCTGATAGCGTGTGCCAACGCCTCGCAGTATGGCAACAATGCCTACATCGCTCCAGGTGCCACGATGCGCGACGGCATGATGGACGTCATCGTTATGGAACCCTTCACGGCACTCGACGCCCCACAGATTGCCGCCGACCTGTTTATGAAGACGCTGCAGAACAACTCTAAAATCAAGACGTTCCGCGCCAAGAGCATCCGCATCCATCGCAAGCAGCCAGGCGCCATCCACTATGACGGCGACCCCATCATGACTGGTACCGACGTCGATGTCCACATAGAGCATCTAGGCATCCGCATACTGACCAATCCGGAGGCTACCGAGGACACTGCCCCACCCAACCCCGTGCTCAACGCCTTCAGCGACTTCTTTAATAATATAAATAATGTACGCGAGGACATCGGTAGCGGCATCGAGAAAGGTGGACGCAAAATACAGGCCATCAACAAGGTGCTGCTGAGGAAACTGAGAAGCTGACAGGCGGAATTACGGAACACGAAACCATGCAGATTATCGTTACAGTCATTGTGCTTTTCTGTGCGCTATGTTATGCCGCATGGCGCATTTTCAGAGCCCTGAAAGGCGATGCAGACCCCTGTTCCGGCTGTGAATCGAAAAAAAACTGCCAAAAATTTGGTCAGTCCAAAAAAAAGTAGTACTTTTGCATCCGCTAAACCAAACGGTGCTTGACCTTTGGTCAGCCACCTACGATCAGAAGAGCTGAAACGGTGCCTTGGATGAGTGGCTTAGTCAACGGTCTGCAAAACCGTCTACGGCGGTTCGAATCCGCCAGGCACCTCGGAGAATAAAGTCGGAATCAGAAATGGTTCCGACTTTTTATTTTGCACGTTTTCCTGTATATTTGCGATTTTCACGTAATTTTGCAGAAAAAATGTGTGCCGTTTGAAATATTTTTAGTATTTTTGCAGATGCATTATGTAAATACACTAATTCATTATATTAACGTACTTATTATGAACGACAACAAAGTTATGAACAAAGCAGCGGACAACATTCGTATTCTTGCTGCTTCAATGGTTGAGAAAGCCAAATCAGGTCACCCCGGTGGTGCAATGGGTGGTGCAGATTTCATTAACACCTTGTATTCAGAGTTCCTGGTTTACGACCCCGAGAATCCCGCATGGGAAGGACGCGACCGCTTCTTCCTGGATCCTGGCCACATGGCTCCCATGCTGTACAGCCAGTTGGCCCTCATCGGCAAGTTCACACTCGAGGACCTGAAGAACCTGCGTCAGTGGGGTTCAGTAACTCCCGGTCACCCCGAGCGCGAGATTGAGCGCGGCATCGAGAATACCTCTGGTCCTCTTGGTCAGGGTCACTGCTTCGCTGTTGGTGCTGCCATCGCCGCTAAGTTCCTGAAGGCTCGTCTGGGCGACGTCATGGGTCAGACCATCTACGCATACATCTCTGACGGTGGTGTGCAGGAGGAGATTTCTCAGGGCGCAGGCCGTATTGCCGGTAACCTGGGTCTGGACAACCTGATTATGTTCTACGACGCTAACGACATCCAGCTCTCTACAAAGACTGAGGTGGTAACCAGCGAGGATACCGCCAAGAAGTATGAGGCTTGGGGATGGTACGTTCAGAAGATTAACGGTAACAACGTGGACGAAATCCGCGAGGCTATCAAGAACGCACAGAAGGAGACCGCTCGTCCTTCGCTGATTATCGGTCACTGTGTGATGGGTAAGGGTGCCCTGAAGGCTGACGGAACTTCTTACGAGAAGAACTGCGCTACACACGGTGCTCCTCTCGGTGGCGACGCTTACATCAACACCATGAAGAACCTGGGTGCTGATCCTGAGAATCCATTCCAGATCTTCCCAGAGGTGAAGGAGCTGTATGCTAAGCGTGCTGAGGAACTGAAGAAAATTGTGGCTGAGCGCTATGCTGCCAAGGCTGCTTGGGCAAAGGCTAATCCTGAGAAGGCTGAGCAGCTGAAGGAGTGGTTCAGCGGCAAGGCTCCGAAGATTGACTGGAGCAAGGTTGAGCAGAAGGCTGGCAGCGCTACTCGTAGTGCAAGTGCAGCTGTTCTGGGTCAGCTGGCTGAGCAGGTGCCCAACATGATTTGTGCTTCTGCCGACCTGTCTAACTCTGATAACACCAACGGCTTCCTGAAGAAGACTAAGGACATTGTTCGTGGCGACTTCAGCGGTGCTTTCTTCGAGGCTGGTGTGGCTGAGTTGACCATGGCTTGCTGCTGTATCGGTATGGCTCTGCACGGTGGTGTTATCCCCGCTTGCGGTACCTTCTTTGTATTCTCTGACTACATGAAGCCCGCCGTTCGTATGGCTGCCCTGATGGAGCTGCCCGTTAAGTTCATCTGGACGCACGATGCATTCCGCGTAGGTGAGGATGGTCCTACCCACGAGCCTGTTGAGCAGGAGGCACAGATTCGTCTGATGGAGAAGCTGAAGAACCACCACGGCAAGAACTCTGTATTGGTAGTTCGTCCTGCCGATGCCGAGGAGACCACCGTTTGCTGGCGTATGGCTATGGAGAATATCGATACTCCTACCGCTCTTATCTTCTCTCGTCAGAACATCGAGATGCTGCCCGAGGGCAACGACTACAGCCAAGCTACCAAGGGTGCTTACATCGTTGCTGGTAGCGACGAGAACTACGACGTCATCCTGTTGGCTTCTGGTTCTGAGGTTTCTACCCTGGAGGCTGGTGCCAAGCTGTTGGCTGCCGACGGCATCAAGACTCGTATCGTCAGCGTTCCTTCTGAGGGCTTGTTCCGCAGCCAGTCGAAGGAGTATCAGCAGAGCATCCTGCCTGCAGGCAAAAAGAAGTTCGGTCTGACCGCTGGTCTGCCCGTGAACCTCGAGGGTCTGGTAGGTGCCGATGGTACTGTTTGGGGTCTGGAGAGCTTCGGTTTCTCTGCTCCTTACAAGGTGCTCGACGAGAAGCTCGGCTTCACCGGTGAGAATGTTTACAAGCAGGTAAAAGCCCTGTTAGCATAATTAACAAGGCACGGATTCAAGGTCCGTGCCTTTTAAAGTTTTACGACTATGGAAGTAAAGACTGTAGGTGTTGCCTGCGACCACGCAGGTTACCCATTAAAGAAGTTCGTGCTCCAGTACCTGGAAGAGAAGGGATATCCCGTTAAGGACTATGGTACCTGGAGTGACGCAAGTGTCGATTACCCCGACTTCGGTCACGCACTGGCTGAGGGCATCGAGAGTGGCGAGGTTTATCCTGGTATCGCTATCTGCGGTTCTGGCGAGGGTATCTCTATCACGCTGAACAAGCACCAGCAGGTTCGTGCCGGACTGGCATGGATTCCTGAGATTGCTCACCTCATCCGCCAGCACAACGATGCTAACGTGCTGGTGATGCCTGGTCGCTTTATCGACAACAACATGGCTCGCAAGATTATGGACGAGTTCTTTACCGCAACTTTCGAGGGTGGTCGCCACCAGAAGAGAGTCGACAAGATTGCGATTAAGTGAGAAGAATGAAAGTGGGCTTTCATTCTCGAACGTGAGCAATCTCGACCGAGGTCAAGATTCCCGTTCAGAAATAATGTGCTAAATTCCGAAAAAGGACATAATTTTCGAACAGAAAAACAAATTTTTCGCAATCATCCGCCAGTCTTCCAAGATTGGCGGATTTTGTTTTCCGTATAAGTTTTAGGACAAACACCCCTTTTTTTTAGACAAAACACCCCAAAAAGGGTACTTATTTACAAAAATTTCATAATTGTGCGGGCACACAGTTAAAAAGAAACAAAATAATAGCAAAATGTTTTGGTGAATACAAAAAATAGTCGTACCTTTGCAAACGTTATCCTGAAAACAATCTTTTTACCTTAAAAAAGGACTAATACCTATTGAAGATAATAGAGCGGTTGCCTGTGAGGGTCACCGCTTTATTGTTTTCTATAGGTTACACATCTTTCTATATAGCTCGACACATCTATTTACGTTCGAAAAACAAAAAAAATCTTATTTCTTTTGGTTTTTTGCTCACTTTTTCGTACCTTTGCAGCCGATTTGGTCTGTTTTGGCTCAAAGAAGTTGTCGCACGAAGTGACACGCCAGGCAGAAAAACCCGTTAAACAATTAAAAACAATGTACGCAATTGTAGAGATCAACGGTCAGCAGTTCAAGGTTGAGGAGGGCAAGAAGCTCTTCGTTAACCACATGAAAGATGTGGAAGCCGGTAAGAGGTAGTTTGCGAAGTGGTTAATCCACTCGTAAAGGGTGAGAAGGTTATCGTGTTCAAGATGAAGCGTCGTAAGGACTCTCGTAAGCGCAACGGTCATCGTCAGCAGTACACCCAGGTAGAAGTTAAATCAGTAATCGCTTAAAACAAAAGGAGAACAACATTATGGCACATAAGAAAGGTGTAGGTAGTTCTAAGAACGGCCGCGAGAGTGCAGCTCAGCGACTCGGCATTAAGATTTTTGGCGGTCAGAAGGTAGTAGCAGGCAACATCATCGTTCGTCAGCGTGGTTCTAAGCACAACGCAGGTAACAATGTTGCTATGGGTAAGGACGATACTCTTTACGCTCTGGTTGATGGTACTGTAGAGTTCCACAAGGGCAAGCGTGACAAGAGTTATGTTTCTGTAATTCCTGAAGCTCAGGCCTAAGAGAACACAAACAAATAATTTATTCCAAACAAACAAGAAAAGGGAGCCCATTCGGGTTCCCTTTCTCTATGCTATTATCCTTCTCATTAGACTACTCACAAGACGATTCCAATAGGTACAAAAAAAATTGATTGTCTCACGACAATCAACTTTTTAATTAACCTTAATAATCTAATACCATGAAAAACACACTGCAAAAATACTACTATTTCTTGCTTCCTGCAAGTTTTTGTGGTATTTTTATGTGCATATTTAACTTTTCTTAAACTTACATTGCATCCATTTAAACTTTGTTTGCACTTTCTTTTCTTCTTTTTGCTCTTCCATAGCAGGACGACTCAAGTAGTTGTTAGTCTCCAGAGTCAGCACCATCTGTTCAGGATCGTACTGAGCAACACACTCATTGCATGCCTCAGGAAGGAACTGACTGGTAGACAACTGTTGCCAGGAAGTGGTAAAGAAAGAGATGACACTTTCGCGCAAATCAGTACCGTAAGTCTGAATCATACAAACCACTTGTTGCGTTCCCGCATCCGACGAACCTGCCTGATTGGTATCTCCATTTAGTAGACAGAGTTCTACCGAAGAGGCATCGTTCAGACGAAACAGCGCATAACGGCTGGTAAGCTGAACGAGTTCGCTCTTACCATCAAAGGCATTACGTACCTCCGCCTTCATGTTAGCCTCGCAGAAATCAATGCAGTCCAGTCGGTTGTTGAGCGTCAGGTAAGGCATCAGGGAGTCTGGCATGCTTTTAAGTGCTTCGCTCATTGTGGTCTGAGCGAAAGCACCGTTAGCAAGCACCAGCATCAACGAAATAAATAATTGCCTCATTGTCAATTATCAATTATCTTATCCCCTACCCGGTCTTAAATCATGTACGCGAACAGCCTTCCCTTCGCTGACGGGCAGCGTACCCTTCTTAACGAGTTTGACACGAGGAGTGAGCAAAATCTCGTCCTTCAATGCACGCTGGATATCCTTGGTCATCTTCTGCAATTCGGGGAAGACATCGGTGTTCAGACCATCCAGTTCAACCTCGACGGTCATGATGTCGTTGTCGTCCTCGGTATCAAGGGTGATAAGATAGTTACTACCCAAGCCCGGATACTGAACGAGAATCTTCTCAACCTGCATGGGGAAGACGTTAACACCCTTGATGATAAACATATCGTCGGTACGTCCCTTGATGCGATCAATACGACGATGGGTACGTCCGCACTTGCACTCACCAGGAATGATGCGGGTAAGGTCGCGCGTACGATAGCGCAGGATAGGCATCATGGTACGGTCAAGCGTGGTCAGCACCATCTCGCCAATCTCACCATCGGGTACCGGCTCGAAGGTATCGGGGTCAACAATCTCGACGATATAGTTGTCCTCCCACAGGTGCATACCTTCCTGATACTTACACTCGAAAGCCACACCAGGACCATTCATCTCCGTCATACCAAACGAGTTGTAGGCCTTGACACCCAACATGCGCTCAATACGCTGACGCTGCTCCTCAGTATGAGGCTCAGCACCGATACACAAGGTACGAAGCTTAGTGCTACGAGGATCGATGCCCTCTTCCTGAAACACCTCAGCCAGGCGGATGGCGTAAGAAGGAATGGCGTGGAGGGCGGTAGTACCGAAGTCCTTGATGAACTTAATCTGACGTTTCGAGTTACCAGCAGCAGCAGGAACCGTCATAGCACCCAGCCACTCTGCACCGTACTGAAAACCGAGACCACCCGTAAACATACCATAGCCGCTAGAGTTCTGGAAGACGTCACTCTTACGGCAACCCACCATATAGAGGTTGCGAGCAATCATGTTAGCCCACGAGCAGATATCGTGCTCAGAATAGACAACGACACAAGGGTTACCGGTAGTACCACTGGTAGAGTGAATACGTACGGCATCATCCAGATTGCCGCCAACCAATCCGTAGGGATAGTTGTCGCGCAGGTCCTGCTTCGTAGTAAACGGAATCTTACGCAGGTCCTCAAGACTATTTATGGAATCGGCCGTAATGCCTAACTCGCCCAAGCGTTTCTTGTAGAACGGCGACTTCAAGGCTACGTTAATACTCTCCTTGAGTTTCTTTACTTGTAACTCCTCGAGTTGTTTACGAGGCATTTTCTCCAGTTCCGGCTGCCAGCACTCCCCATCAGGTTTGATGGTAGCCATGATTTTCTCATCGGTCATGTTCTTTTTATGTTTATTGGTTTTATATTATTCTATAGACAGTTGCATCATCATCACAGCAGCAAGACCCGCCGTCTCTGTACGCAGACGACTCTTACCCAAGTGTACTGAGACAAAGCCATTGGCAACGGCTTGTCGCACCTCATCGATGGAGAAGTCGCCCTCAGGACCAACGAGCACCAAAGCATCATTAGTCTCCGTGGGTTGGCGTAGTTCGTCGAACAAATAACTGCGCGGAACCTCCTCGTAGCAATGAGCAATATATTTACGACAGGTTCGGGGCTGACGGATGAAGTCAGCAAACGACTGCATATCGTTGAGTTGCGTTACCCAAGCCTTACGACTCTGTTTGGTAGCTGCCACAACAATCTTCTCAGCACGAGGTATCTTGATGACGCGACGCTCTGAGAACTGACAATTCAAGAACGATATCTCGTCAACACCCACCTCAACGGCTTTCTCCAGCATCCACTCCATACGATCCATCATCTTCGTAGGAGCAATAGCCAGATGCAGATGTCCCTGCCATTGGGGCTGCTGGGGCAATACCTCACGGACGGCATACTGGCAATGGTGTCCCTGTGCCAGCGTGACCTCCGTACGATAGTAGTTGCCCTTGCCATCCATCAGCATCATCTCGTCGCCCTCCTTCAGGCGCAACACGCGAAGGGCATGCTGGGCTTCTTCATCGGGCAACTCCTGAGCTGTGGCAGCATCGGGTGCGTAGAAATATCGGACTTCTTTCATATTGTTTGGATTGAGGCGGGAAAACCGCCTCACACAATCTTTTTAATGTTTGATTTCAGTGATGGGCTTCTTTTCGGGTTTGAAAACCAGTGCGAAGGTAACACCAATCACGAGGGCAAAGCCAGCGAAGATAAACCAGCAAGTCTGCCACTCGCCAACAAGATAGCCACCTTCCCAACCACAGAAACTGTTGACAATCTCACCAGCAGCCAGCGTACCGATGGTAGCACCAAGACCATTGGTCATCATCATAAACAGACCCTGTGCAGAAGCTTTAATCTTCGGATCACACTCCTGGTCAACAAAGATACCGCCAGAGACATTGAAGAAGTCAAAGGCAACACCATAAACGACACATGAGAGAATGAAGAAGATAACGCCTGGCATAGCGGGGTTGCCAATGCCGAAGAATCCGAAGCGGAATACCCAAGCGAAGAGCGACATCAGCATCACAACCTTGATACCGAAACGCTTAAGGAAGAACGGAATCATCAGGATGCAGCAGGCCTCACTAATCTGAGAGATAGAGGTCAGCATCGTGGCGTTGTTAGCAGCGAAAGAGTCGGCAAACTCTGGAGTGCCCTTGAAACTGGTCAGGAAGGGACCTGCAAAGC
The DNA here is from genome assembly GCA_902772585.1 of uncultured Bacteroidales bacterium. GTDB lineage: Bacteria > Bacteroidota > Bacteroidia > Bacteroidales > Bacteroidaceae > Prevotella. Next base: position 16,980 of record CACYBB010000008.1, read on the forward strand.
CGTTGGTCACCTGCAGACACATGCCCAAAAGCGCTGAGAAGATGAAGAACAACGCCATCTGCTTGCGCTTGAAGAGTTTGAAAGCGTTCAAGCCCAGACTTTCTGCTAATGATACCTTGCCTTCCTTCTTCTCCAACTTGCACTCAGGCAATGTGAAGCAATAGACAAAGAGCACGAGGCTCAGGATACCCGATACAAAGAACTGCATATAGGTATATTGGAACTTATGCGCATTCTCACCCAAGGTAAATCCGAAACCGCTATCATCGACAAAGGCACAGTTAACGAACCACATGGTAGCAATGAAACCAACGGTTCCCAGTACACGGATAGGCGGGAAATCCTTGACGGTATCCATATTGTTATTCTTCAGAATAGCAAAGGCTGCCGTATTGGTCAATGCGATGGTAGGCATGTAGAACGCTACACTCATCGTGTAAAGTGCAATGAATAATGACTTGTCGGCCAGTTCGTTACCGAAGCCAGCCTGCTCACCCATCCACCAGCAGCTCAACATGAAACCACCAGCCAACAGATGACAGAGACCCAACAGACGCTGAGGTTGGATGTACTTATCAGCCACAATACCCATCAACGTAGGCATGAAGATGCTGACAATACCTTGGATAGCATAGAACCACGAAATCTTGTCACCCAATCCTGCGATGCCAAGATAGTTTCCCATACATGTCAAATACGCTCCCCAGACAGCAAACTCCAGGAAGTTCATGATTGCTAAACGTACTTTCGTATTCATAGTCTTAAAATTTTAAGTTAATAGTTTCCCTTTATAATAAGCCCTAAGGCCATCATTCTGCTTTTTTAATTCTATCTTTCCCTGTAGCCACTCCGTCTGAGGCTCCTCCCTTTCTAAAGGGTGCATTCTTACTACGTAGCCCTGTTCCAACGTTATGACGCAGAGAGTCTTGTTCTGTCCCTCCGGCAATATCACTTCGTTGCACGCTATCCGTCTTTGCGGCTTCGGTAACATCGTTTTCATATTGCTCTTGTATTTCCTTGTTATGGAATCTGATAAGTTGAATCTGACTGATGAACATCAGGCGACGGGCATCCATATCCTCATCACTCTGAGGCATGTAGATGAATCCACGCAGTTCCTTGATATGCAACGTATTGTTGCTAGGAACACGCAACTGTGCGATACCCGATATAGACACGTGGTTAACGGTCTGGATAACGCTGTCTTTCTCATACGTTGTCTTGATGCAGACAACAGCATCCTTCGGACCGCTTTGCCAGATGTGTTCCGTCATAAACTGGAACATAAACGAGTCGCCAACCTTGAACGTCGAGTCAGCCTTAACCACGAAATCGAAACGATTCTTCGTAGAACGAGGTATCAACAGCATTGCCGTCTCGTTGCGCCAGATGTTTGCAGTATCTCCCGTTTCACTAAACTGCGAATAACGGTTGATGTCGCCCACCGATGCACCCAACTTCTTGGCATCGTTAATCAAACGCTCGTGCACATTCATATAGATGTCCTTCAGACGTTCCACATGCGAATAGTAGTAAACGAGCGACGAGTCGAAGACGGCCTCGGTCACATGGTGTTTCTCCAAGACCGCATAGAAATACTCCGTCTGCTTAAAGTTCTCGTCTGGTGGATTACCATGACGCGCCATCGCCTCTGCCACATGATACTCATAGAGCATATCCTCCAATTCTCCAGGTTGGACATACTCTGACGGCACCTTGGGTTTACATCCCACAACCATCATGAGCATCAGGGCAAATAACGGGGCACTATGCTTCATCGGCCTTAGACTTTTTCTTGAACGATATCTCGCTGATTTCTTTACGATAGAACAGCAACAGGAGCACCACACCTACCGAGATAGACGCATCAGCGAAGTTGAAGACGGGCGAGAAGAATACGTAGGGATTGCCACCCACAAACGGTACCCAATCAGGCCACGTAGTCACTATCAGCGGAAAGTAAAACATGTCAACCACCTTACCCATCAGGAAGGGTGCATAACCCGTTCCGAAGGGTACGAAGTAGCTGGTGTAGAAATCGGACGAGGCGTTGAACACCAGTCCGTAGAACATCGAATCAATCAGATTGCCGACAGCACCTGCAAAAATCATCGACAGACATACCAGATAGCCCCAACGCGCCTGACGCTTTACCTGACCTATTATATAATAGCCCAGCACAGAGATGGCTACCACACGGAAAAGGCTCAGCAACAGCTTCGAGCCAATCTCCATGCCATAAGCCATACCGTTGTTCTCGATAAAGACTATCTTGAACCACGATAGAATCTCTATCTGCTCGTGCAGCGTCATGTTGGTTTTCACCCATATCTTGATGAGTTGGTCTATCAAAAGGACACCCACCACGATGAGTGCAGCCAACGTGCCACGTCTTGCTATCTGCTGTCTATCCATCGACTACTTCTTACCAGCCATCTTTGACTCCACGCTAAGTGTAGCGTGGGGAACAGCACGCAGGCGCTCCTTGGGAATGAGCTTACCCGTAATACGGTCAATACCGTAGGTCTTGTTCTCGATGCGGGTCAGAGCGGCCTTCAGTCCCTGGATGAACTTCTGCTGACGAGCAGCCAACGAAATCAGTTCTTCTTTCGACTGCGTAGTACTACCCTCCTCCAATGCCTTGTACGTAGGAGAGGTATCATCGACATCGTTCGAATCCTGATTCATCAGAACGCTCATCATCTGATCATAGTCACGCTTGGCCAACGCCAGCTTCTCATTGATAATCTCACGGAACTCTTCTAACTCTTCGTCCGTGTAACGTGTTTTTTCTGCCATAATACTTAGATTTTTGTTATTTGAATATTCAGTTTAAAGTCATCAAATTCCACTGCCTGACCATCGTTAGCCTCCAGCTTCAAGTCGTCGGCCAACACCTGACGGGCAATATAGTCGCCAAAGGCCTCGACAGCCTTCGTTGATGCCTCGTTAGGTTCGATGCTCACGCGAATGTGGTCGGTAATTTCCAGTCCGCTCTTCTTACGGATGTTCTGGATGCGGTTCACCAGCGTACGAGCCATACCCTCGGCACGCAGCTCATCAGTCAGGGTGATATCGAGGGCTACGGTCAGGTTGCCGTCGTTGCCAACCAGCCAGCCTGGGATGTCCTCGCTGATGATTTCAACGTCCTCAGCCAGAATCTCATAGCTTCCCAGCTGCAGCTTGCCGTTGGTCTCCAGTTCAGCAATCTGCTCCTGCGTCATCTCAGCAACAGCAGCAGCTACGGCCTTCATGTCCTTGCCAAACTTCTTACCCATGGTGCGGAAGTTACACTTCACCTTCTTCACCAGAATGCCGGCACCCTCAACGAACTTCACCTCCTTGACGTTCACTTCCTGCAGGAAGATATCCTTGACGGTCTCGATGGCCTCGCGCTGAGCCTGGTCAACAGGAGGAATCATCAACGTCTGCAGAGGCTGCTTCACGGCAATGCCTTCCTTCTTACGCAATGACAACACGATGGTGGTAATGCGCTGAGCAATGCTCATACGCTCTTCTAGGTCTTTATTGACAAGAGCGGCGTTGAACTCAGGGAATTTGTCCAGATGAACACTATCCAAAGCACCACCAAGGTCCTTATACAGCTGGTCGGCAAAGAACGGTGCGAACGGTGCCAACAGCTTGGCAACGGTCATCAAGCACTCATACAAGGTCTGATAGGCAGCCAACTTGTCTTTGTCCATCTCCTTGCCCCAGAAGCGTTTCTTGTTCAGACGAACGTACCAGTTAGAGAGGTCTTCATCGACAAAGGCATCGATGAGTCGGCCTGCTCGTGTGGGATCGTAGCCGTCCATCTCCTGCTGAACGCCCTGAACCAGCGAGTTCAGACATGAGAGAATCCAACGGTCAAACTCAGGACGCTCGCTGACGGGAATCTGTGGTGTCTGCGGGTCGAAGCCATCCACGTTGGCATACATCGCAAAGAGCGAGTACGTATTATATAAGGTACCAAAGAACTTACGGCTGATTTCAGCGACGCCCTCTGGATCGAACTTCAGGTTGTCCCAAGGTTCGCTATTGGTCATCATATACAGGCGCACGGCATCAGAACCGTACTTGTCAATCATTTCAAACGGATTTACCACGTTACCCACATGCTTTGACATCTTGTTGCCCTTGGCGTCGAGCACAAGACCGCTGGAAATAACGTTCTTGAAGGCTACGCTGTCGAAAATCATCGTAGCAATGGCGTGCAAGGTGAAGAACCATCCACGCGTCTGGTCAACACCCTCGTTGATGAAGTCGCAGGGAAAAGCGATGTTCTTGTCGATGAGTTCGGCATTCTCGAATGGATAGTGTACCTGTGCGTAAGGCATAGAACCTGAGTCGAACCACACGTCAATCAGGTCGGTCTCACGCTTCATGGGCTTGCCACTCTCGCTAACCAGTACGATATAGTCCACATACGGACGGTGCAGGTCAATCTTATCGTAGTTCTCCTTGCTCATATCGCCAGGTACGAAGCCCTGGTCCTTCAGCAGATTGCTCTTCATGAAGCCAGCCTTGACGGCCTTCTCCATCTCATTATAGAGTTCCTCTACGCTGCCGATGCAGATTTCTTCACCGTCCTCTGAACGCCAGATAGGAAGTGGTGTTCCCCAGAAACGCGAACGAGAGAGGTTCCAGTCGTTCAGGTTCTCAAGCCAGTTGCCGAAACGTCCTGTACCTGTTGACTCAGGTTGCCAATTGATGGTCTTGTTGAGCTCACTCATGCGCTCCTTGCAGGCTGACGACTTGATAAACCACGAATCCAACGGATAGTATAGCACGGGCTTGTCGGTACGCCAGCAGTGAGGATAGTTGTGGACGTGTTTCTCAATCTTAAACACTTTGTTCTGAGCCTTCAGGTCCATGCAGATCGAGATATCCAGCGTCTCATCCTTATCGGTCAATGTCTCGTCGTAGGCGTTCTTCACGTAACGACCAGCAAACTTGTTCCATTCGTCAACGTTCACATAGTTCTTAACGAAGTCTGCATCCAGGTCTTCGATAACGAAGTACTTACCCTGCAGGTCAACGACTGGACGCTCCTGACCTTTCTTGTCAATCAGTACAATCGGACAGATACCGGCTTTCTTGGCTACGAAGGCGTCGTCAGCACCGAAGTTGGGCGCAATATGTACGATACCGGCACCGTCATCGGTAGTCACGTAGTCGCCAGGAATCACCTTGAAGGCATCACCCATGGGCTTGATGGCGGGCATCAGCTGTTCATATTCCATACCTACGAGGTCAGTACCCTTGTAGCGAGCCACGATGCGATAAGGAATCAGCTTCTCACCTTTCTTATATTCGGGCAGTTCGCCACCATCAGTGATAGCACCCTCAGCGGGCAAGTAGGCATTCAGACGAGCCTCGGCCAACACCAGCGTTACCTTGTCGGCAGTATAGGGATTGTAGGTCTGCACAGCCACATAGTCAATCTTCGGACCTACGCAGAGGGCTGAGTTGGCAGCCAGTGTCCAAGGTGTAGTGGTCCAAGCCAGGAAGTATGGTGTACCCCACTGAGCCATCTCGGGCTTCGGATTCTTCATCTTAAACTGGGCAGTACACGTGGTATCCTTTACGTCGCGGTAGCATCCGGGCTGGTTCAATTCATGACTTGAAAGTCCCGTTCCTGCGGCTGGCGAGTACGGCTGGATAGTGTAGCCCTTGTACAGCAGACCCTTCTTGTAGAACTGCTTCAGCAGCCACCACAGCGTCTCAATATACTTGTTGTCGTAGGTGATGTAGGGATTGTCGAGGTCCACGAAGTAACCCATCTTCTCCGTCAGGTCACGCCACTCCTGCGTGTACATCATCACATTCTCACGACACTTCTTGTTGTAGTCTTCTGTCGAGATATACTTGTCGCTCTCCTTGTTGTCAATGTCGGCCTTGGTGATGCCCAGTTCCTTCTCGACGCCCAACTCTACGGGCAGTCCATGGGTGTCCCAACCAGCCTTACGCTTAACCTGAAATCCCTTCATGGTCTTATAGCGGTTGAAGGTGTCCTTGATGCTGCGCGCCAGCACGTGATGGATTCCGGGGTGACCATTGGCCGATGGAGGACCCTCGAAGAATACAAACTGCGGACAACCCTCCCGCTCCGTCACGGAGCGCCAGAAGACATTTTTCTCCTTCCACATCTGCAGCACGTCATTGTTCGTCTGCGTCAAATTCAAGCCGTTGTGTTCGGCAAACTTCTTACTCATAAATTATCGATAATTCTTACTTATTTCTTATTGACGTGCAAAGGTAAGCATTTTTTCCCAAACCACAAAATTTCGCATGAGCTAAAATGTTAAAATGCGCAAAACTTAAAACATGTTACTTTGTGACTTGTGATTTTGTGACATTAAGCACCTACCATAAATCACAAGGCCAACACACACTGGTTATATATAAATTATATAATATTATAATATTATATAATTCTTAATACTACTTATCTATGGCTCCTGCACTATTGAACTTCCTTAATGTCACAAAGTCAAATGTCACAAAGTATCATTTCCTGCACCTCATTTGTCTGGTCAGTAACAGCCACACGCTGATCAGTACGCAACCCTACCAACCACACGATAACCCCTTGATTATCAACAACAACCAATTGGCGACGCTTCTCAAAAACAGTCATCTTCAGGTCGGTCATCAGGTCACTCAGCAGCTTCTTACCTTTCATGCCGTAGGGCTGCATCCAGTCACCCTCTTCCACCCTACGAATGGTCAGCGGGAACTGCACTGTAGCTGTATCTAGTGTTGCAATATGGGGGTCTTTCGATACGTAAACAGACTTTTTACGTACCGAAAAACGTGTTTTTTCATCTAAAATGTAGGTTCCCTCTTCAGGAATACGCATAGGTTTGAAGGATTGCAATGCTGGTTCAACTATCAAACGACCACGATCCTTCAAGACGTCATAACCCATCGCAGAACTAACGACTTTACCCGTCTCTGCGTCCAGAATCTGGCGAACTTGATCACCGTTGAAACCGTATTTTTTAAGCCATTCAAATACCAAATATTCACTTGAACCGTACTTTTCTAAGTCACTAAGATTCAAAATATTGCTACTATTAATACTAGCAATTGCGACATTTAATACTTGCTGTGCTTCAGCCAAATTCTCAGTTGTCCGCTGGATATTCTCAGCGACGGCAGGATTAAGCTTTCGAAGCAACGGAAACACTTCCAATCGAACCACATTCCGTTGCACATCAGCCTCCAAATTAGTACTGTCCGTGACGTATTTTTGCCCTTTTTCAGCCAAAAAAGCCTCGATTTCAGCCCTTGAAACACATAAAAGTGGCCGTAAAATAGAGCCATTTCGTGGTTGAATACCCGTCAAACCACGCAACCCAGTGCCTCTGACAAGGTTCAAAAGGACCGTTTCCACAGAGTCGTCACGATGGTGGGCCACACAGATTCCAGCAGCACCAATGTCCTGACGCAGCTGTTCAAACCACTTATATCGCAGCTCGCGAGCCGCCATCTCAATGCTAACCTTGTGCAACTCCGCATATTCACGGGTATCAAAATGGGCACGATGAAGCTCTACACCAAGCTGCTGGCAGAGTTCCACACAAAAAGCTTCATCCCTATCCGATTCATCGCCTCGCAAATGAAAATTACAATGAGCAGCATGCACGTTGAAACCGTGCTCTTTTAGCAACAGAAGTAAAGCTACACTATCTGCACCACCACTTAATGCAACAATGTGCAAATCGTTGGAATTAAGCAGATTATACTTCTTGATATATCGCTTTACTTTACTCCACATAGAGTACCAAGCCCTTCAGGTATTCACCTTCTGGATGATAGATGTTGATGGGATGATCGGCAGGCTGATGCAGCTGATGCAGGATGCGCACCTTACGCTTGGCAAGGGCAGCTGCCGTGAATACCGCATTACGGAAATGGTCTTTGGTGACCACTTGCGAACAAGAGAACGTAAAGAGGATACCACCCTTCTCAATCTTCTCAAACGCCTTCTGATTCAGGCGAGTGTAGCCCTTCAGTGCATTGTGCAAAGCACCACGATGCTTAGCAAAAGCAGGAGGATCAAGAATAATTAGGTTATAATTTGAACCAGCACGCTCTAAATACTTAAACGCATCCTCGCAGAAGGCCTCATGACGGGCATCGCCAGGAAAGTTGAGCTCTACGTTCTGCTTCGTCAGTTCGATGGCTTTAGCCGACGAGTCCACACTATGCACGAGTTCAGCACCACCACGCATGGCATAGAACGAGAAACCACCCGTATAGCAGAACATATTCAGCACACGCTTGGCCTTCGAGAACTTCTCAAGCAACGAACGATTCTCGCGCTGGTCCACGAAGAAACCCGTCTTCTGGCCTTTCAGCCAGTCTACACGGAACTTCAAGCCGTTCTCAGTAGCGATGTTATCATCTGAGCCGCCCACCAAGAACCCATTCTTCAACACCTCATCGGTGTCGAAGTGTGGCGTTGCAATCATATCGTCCGCTGTCATAAACGGCAACGTGGTCTCACTCTTATAATATATATGCTTTACACGTCCCCCCATTACGTCGTTCAGCGCACGAGCTATCTCTTTGCGACACAGATGCATACCGATGGAATGGGCTTGCATGACGGCAGTCTCACCATAGACATCGATAATCAGTCCTGGCAGGTTATCGCCCTCGCCATGAACCAGTCGGTAGGTATTATTATTGGGGTTGTCGGCAATGCCAATGGCTTGGCGCATCTTCAAGGCCGATGCCAGACGAGAATGCCAGAATTCATCGTCAATCTGCACGTCAGAGAACGTTAATACGCGGACGGCAATAGAACCTTCCTGATAGTGACCCACAGCGATAAAATCGCCCGTATTGGTCACCACACGCACTACTTCGCCCTCCGTAATGCCCTCGTCAATACTAGCGATAGCACCTGAGAACACCCACGGATGGAATCTCTTAAGACTCTCTTCCTTACCCTTACGCAGCCGTACTTGCTTCATTGTCATCAACCTTTATCAGTTCGTAATCGCCCGTCTGTTCCAGTCGCTGCAGCTCTTCGTAGAGCATAATGCACGACCAGGCATCCGTAGCGGCATACCCTTTCTGTTTATCACTCAATATATCCGCCTCCCAATTGGTCAATTGCTCGCGCTTAGAGATGCGCTGGCCAAAGAAGTTAGCATACAACTTCTGCAGACTCATATCCTCGACGCCCACCTCGCTGACGCAATTCTGCAGGTCAACAAAGCGACCCGCCTTGAAATCGCCCAGTTTATGCAGCGAGTTGAGGTCATCGCGCAGCGACAAGCCAATCTTAGGCACTTTCGTGTCCTCCAGCAATCGTATAATCGATGGTGACATACCCAACTGGTTCAGACGGAACAGGAAACAGACATCGTGACTGGACACCTGTAAGAGCGATACCTGATGGACCGTTCCTTTCTTGAACGACGGACGCGTCTCGGTATCAACACCCAAAATGGGCTGCGACAGCAGGAAACGCACGGCTTTTTCGGCCTCCGTCTCTGTCAAAACCACCACGATTCGCCCTTCGAAAAGCACTCTGGGGAGGGTACCAATCTTGGATTTGTCGTATTTGTTGTATATCTTTTTCTTCATTTGCGGTGCAAAGGTACGAAAAAAGGTACAAAAAATACAAAAAAACCGCCAATTTATGATGAAATCTAAGAAATTCTTTGTAATTTTGCATTTCGTAATAATAAATAAGGTATGGCAAAGAAGAAAACAAGCAAGGCTTCTGAGAAAACAGCAAAAACGCTGCGTGAGGCTTTAGGCATCGACAAGATATTTTTCAACGAGCGTATTAACTTCGTGATAGGCTTCTGTCTGCTCATCATTGCAGGCTATCTGATATGGGCGTTCATCTCCTATTTTGCTACGGGAAGTGCCGACCAGAGTCTGATAGAATCGCCACGCGAGGGAGAAATCATGAACGAAGCCCGCGAGTTCCAGAATTCGTGCGGTTCGCTGGGTGCCTATGCGTCACACTTCTTCATCAAGCGTTGCTTCGGACTGTCAGCCTTCTTCATACCAATCTTTATGATGATGGTAGCCGTTACCATGATGCGAGCCTACCAGGTACGTCTGCTGAAGTGGTTCATGTCGCTGGCTATCGTGATGATATGGTCATCGGTGACGTTTGCAAAGTTCCTGGCACCATTCTTCGAAGATGCTTGTTTCAATCCTGGCGGCGACCACGGACTGGCCCTCTGCCAACAGGTTGAGGGATTGCTGGGCGTACCCGGACTGACGGCTATTCTCGGTCTCTCGGCAGTAGCTTTCCTTGTCTATCTGAGCATGGAAACGGTTATCATTCTCCGCAAGTTCTTCAATCCGCTGCACTACCTGAAGAAGATTCCTATGACCATCAATGTAGGTGGTGGCGACAGCGAAGACAATAACGAGACGCCAGAAGAGCAGCGCGTCTTTGACAATCCTGAGACAGAAGAAATCACCTTCTCAATGGACGATGATTCCGCCGACATCAGACAAGAGCCCATAGAAACTGGGGAGACGCAGGAGTCTGAGGAAGAGGAGAACGAGGAAGACACATCTGAGGACACCGAGTTTGTCATTGAGGAGACAGAAGAGGAAGAAAGCGCTCATGGTAAGACCGTTGTTGGCGACTATGGCGACATATCGACCCCCTACGACCCCAAGCGCGATTTGGAGAACTACAAGTATCCTACCCTCGACCTGCTGGATCAGCGTGAGAGTGACGGTAAGCCGTTCATCGACATGATAGAACAGAACACCAACAAGAACCGCATCGTTGACGTACTCCGCAACTTCGGCGTGGAAATCAGCAGCATCAAGGCTACCGTTGGTCCTACCATCACGCTTTACGAGATTACTCCAGCCCCTGGCGTGCGTATCTCGCGCATCCGTAATCTGGAGGATGATATCGCCCTGTCGCTGTCAGCACTGGGCATCCGTATCATTGCACCTATCCCTGGCAAGGGTACTATCGGTATCGAGGTGCCTAACGCTAAGCCAGCTACGGTATCTATGCGTTCTATTCTCGATTCAAAGAAGTTCCAGGAAACCACGATGGAACTGCCTTGTGCCTTGGGTAAGACGATTACCAACGAGGTGTTTATGTTCGACCTTGCCAAGGCTCCACACCTGCTTGTCGCTGGTGCTACCGGTCAGGGTAAGTCTGTTGGTCTGAACGCTATCATTACCTCTTTATTATACAAGAAGCACCCTGCCGAGTTGAAGATTGTTCTCGTTGACCCGAAGAAGGTGGAGTTCAGCGTGTATTCAAATATCGAAAAACACTTCTTGGCAAAGGTTCCCGATGAGGGTGAAGAACCCATCATCACCGATGTCACCAAAGTTATTCGCACGCTCAACTCGCTGTGTAAGGAGATGGATACTCGTTACGACCTGCTGAAGATTGCACAGGCCCGTAACATCAAGGAATACAACAAGAAATTCATTGACCGCCAGCTCAATCCAGAGCACGGCCACCGTTTCATGCCGTATATCGTGGTGGTTATCGATGAGTTTGGTGACCTGATTATGACCGCTGGCAAGGAGGTTGAGTTGCCTATCGCACGTATCGCTCAGCTGGCTCGTGCCGTAGGTATTCACATGATCATCGCTACCCAGCGTCCTACCACGAATATCATTACTGGTACCATCAAGGCTAACTTCCCAAGTCGTATCGCCTTCCGCGTAGGTGCCATGATTGACTCGCGTACCATCCTAGACCGTCCAGGTGCTCAGCAGTTGGTGGGACGTGGTGACCTGCTCTATCTGAATGGTGGAGAACCCGTTCGTGTACAGTGTGCCTTCGTGGATACACCAGAAGTTGAACGCATCAACGATTTCATCGCTAAACAGCAGGGTTACCCGATGGCCTTTGAGTTGCCAGAGCCTGACACTGACGATGGAGAGGCTGGCGAGAGTCGCGATGTGGATATGCAGCACCTTGACCCGATGTTCGAGGATGCCGCCCGTCTCATTGTTCGCGAACAGAGCGGTTCAACAAGCTTGATTCAGCGTAAGTTCGCCATCGGTTACAATCGTGCAGGACGACTGATGGACCAGTTGGAAAAGGCAGGCATCGTAGGTGCTGCTCATGGTTCAAAGCCTCGCGAAGTACTCATCATGGACGAAACGTCTCTTGAAAACCTGTTAGCACAATGGAAAGGATAAATGCATGTGCTCGATGGTTTACCCATCGAGGAATAATATCCCTGCTTGCACTCATGATAGCATTACCCATGAGTGCCCAGACAGCCAAGCAGGTGCTCGACAAGGCTGCTGCAAACATATCGGCAAAGTCGGGAGCCAAGGCTTCCTTCTCGATAAAGGGTGACCAGTTCAATACCAGCGGTTCTATCGCCATCAAGGGACGTAAGTTCCAGGCAACGACACCGCAGGCCACCATCTGGTTTGACGGCAAGACGCAATGGACCTATCTGAAGAAGAACGAAGAGGTGAATGTGGCCAATCCAACGGAGTCAGAACTGGCAACCATCAATCCCTATAACTTCATCTATATGTACCAGAAGGGCTACAAATATACGATGGAGAAGAAAAACGGCAGTTTCATCGTACATCTGACAGCTTCCAACAAGCGTAGCATCCAAGAGATGTACATCACCATCAATCAGAAAACCTACATTCCATCACAGATACGCATGCGACAGCAGAAAGGCTGGACAACCATCAACATCACAGGCTTCAAACAAAGCACATTGTCCGATGGAATGTTCCGTTTTAACTCTAAAGATTTCCCCAACGCAGAGGTAATAGACTTACGATGAACAAGTTACAACTATTCTTTCTGTTACGCAAGAACGTAAAACTCAGCGCAAAGCGTAACGTCATGTTCGAAGCCAATCAATACGGAAAACTCATTGGTTTCATCGCGATAGCCATTTTGTCTGTTGAGTTTATTGGCTTAGGAACATTCTTCGGATGGTTGGCTGCCAAGGAACAGACACCCGAATTGGTGCTCTACTTCATGCCTTTCCTACTCATACTCGACTTCGGTGCCCGTTTTGCTACCCAGCAGACTCCGATGATGCTGGTGAAACCGTATCTGCTGACACCAATTAGTAAATATAGTGCCATCGAGTGCTTCCTTATCCAACAGCTGATGGATAGTGGCAACTTCGTATGGATGACGCTATTCCTACCCTACACCTTCATCGTATGGTGCGGTGGAATGACTGGATGGGCAGCTATCGGCATGCTCTGCTTGCTCCATCTGATGGTACTGGTCAACAGCCAGTGGTACCTGATGGTTCGCACACTCGTCAATCAGAGTATGTGGTGGTGGGCATTACCTGCCGCCTTCTATGGTTCGATGATAGTACCGTTCTTCGTACTCTCCAACAGTCAAATCGACGCAGTACTCGATTTCATCAGCGATGTAATCTCCGGTCATGTGTTCTCGTGGTGGACATTCGCCATCTTCGCTATCATTTTTGCCATTTTGTTCGCTATCAACCGACGCATGCAGATGTCGCTCATCTACGATGAAATCAGCAAAAAGGAGAAGACAAAGCTGAAGCACGTATCTGAGTTCCAGGCGTTGAACCGCTTCGGACAGATTGGCGAATACCTTAAACTGGAAATCAAGAGTACTATGCGCAACAAGGCCATTCGCACGCGATTCATACAAGGAGTGTGCTTCATCACCTTCTTCTCACTCATGATGGCCTTTGGCGATATGTATAGCGGTTCTTTCAGCCGTAACTTCCTCTGTCTCTATGCTTTTGTCTTCTTCGGAGCAGTCAACCTTACCAAGGTGATGTGTCCCGAGGGAAACTATATTGACCTGCTGATGGTGCACGAGGAGAACATCCTGACACTGCTACGCGCCAAATACTATTACTACAGCGTCATTCTGTTGTTGCCGTTCCTGCTAATGCTACCACCTGTTATCACGGGTCGCATCTCCATTCTAATGCTATTGGCCTATTTGCTGACAGCTATGGGCCCCGTCTATTGCATGCTGTTCCAGCTGGCTGTATTCAACAAGGACACCCTACCCCTCAACGAGAAGATTACGGGCAAGAACCAGATGGAAAACAAGTGGCAGGGCATCCTGTCGATGGTAGCGATGTTTGCACCCGTCATCATCGTTTTCATCTTCGAGGCTATCTTCGACACCACTATTGCCTACATCTTGCTGATTATCATTGGTTTTGCATTCGCAGTTACTGAGCCCATCTGGTTGCGTAACATCTATCGCCGCATGATGCTGCGTCGTTACAAGAATCTTGAAGGTTTCCATTCTACACGATGAAAACAATTCTCATTCAGGTAGGTAAAACGGTTAATAAGCACTTCATAGCCGGCATCAACGACTACGTGGAGCGCATTGGACACTATATGCCTTTCGAGGTCGTTACCATTCCTGAACTGAAAAATACCAAGAATCTGACGGAAGAACAACAGAAGCAGGCTGAGGGCGAACTCATTCTCAAGCAGTTACAACCTACTGATACCGTTGTGCTTCTCGACGAACACGGCAAGGAGTATCGTAGCATTGAGTTTGCGCGTTGGTTGGAACAGAAACAGCAAACCGCTCGCAGACTAATCTTTATCATCGGAGGCCCTTATGGTTTCTCACCTGCTGTATACCAACGTGCCAACGAACAACTCAGCCTTTCCAAGATGACGTTCTCACACCAGATGATACGCCTCACCTTTACCGAGCAGATTTATCGCGCGTGTACAATAATTAAAGGGGAGCCCTACCACCACGAGTAAGCCCCCCTCTATATAGCTTTATACCTTTTTCTTATTATTACTTGATGTTCAGCACAACGATGGACTTGGCAGGAACAGCAACGGTAAGCACGCCTTTCTTTAGTTTGGCATCGTTGAAATCCTTAGGTGCCACCACGTCTGGATGCTGGAAGTCGTTGAAATCGGCCACATTCTTCGAGGTGAGAATGCGACCGCTGACTTGCTTGGCATTGTAACCAGCAATAGCGAAGTCAATAGTCTGTGCCGTGTCAAGGCTGACATTGGTAATGGCGAGGACAATGGAGCCGTCGTTAGTCTTGGCCGCAGAGGCAGAGAGCAACGGACAGGGGCGATAGCCGGCATCCTTGGCACCCTCCTTCTCCTTGAAATAAGCCTTGCTGACAGCTACGACATCGCTCTTCAAGTCGACGGGCAGATAAGTGGCCTCTTGGAATGGCGTATACATCTGGAAGACGTGGTAGGTCGGTGTGAGCACCATGTGACCTGTGCCTTCCTGGTCGGTAAGTATCATGGACTGCAGCACATTGACAATCTGTGCGATGTTGGCCATCTTCACACGATCGGTGTATTTGTGGAAGACGTTAAGCGACAAGGAAGCGACGAAAGCATCGCGCAGAGCATTCTGCTGATAGAGATGACCGCTGATGGTTCCAGGCTCTTCGTCCCACCAGGTACCCCACTCGTCTACGAGCAAGCCTATCTTGCCTTCAGGGTCTTTCTCGTCCATGATGGCTTTGTGCTTCTTGATAACTTCTTCAATTTCCAGACACTTGCCCAGCGCCCAATAATACTGGTCGTTGTCGAACTTGGTGGCAGAGCCTTTTGGTCCGTCCCAACCTGAGCAGGTATAGTAGTGCAAAGAAATGCCCTGCATCTGTGTACCGATATTCTTCATCAGCACCTCGGTCCACTCATAGTCGTAGTCAGAGGCACCAGAGGCGATGCGGTAGAGTTTGTTACCCGTATAGTCGCGCAGGTAGGTATTAAACTTACGATACTCATTGGAATAATAGTCGGGACGCATGTTGCCACCACAGCCCCACGCCTCGTTGCCTATGCCGAAGTACTTAACCTTCCACGCCTTGTCACGACCATTCTGACGACGCAGACGAGCCATAGGTGTATCGCCGTCACTGGTCATATATTCTACCCATTGGGCCATCTCCTTGACGGTACCAGAGCCTACGTTACCGCTAATATAGGGCTCGCAGCCGAGCATCTCGCAGAGGTTCAAAAATTCGTGGGTACCAAAGGAATTGTCCTCGATGGTGCCACCCCAGTTGTTGTTGCGCAATGAGGGACGATCCTTCTTAGGACCAATGCCGTCCATCCAGTGATAGTCGTCAGCAAAACAGCCACCAGGCCAACGCAAGACGGGAACCTTCAGGGCCTTCAGGGCCTCAAAGACGTCCTTACGGTAGCCGTTAATGTTGGGAATAGGAGAGTTTTCCCCAACCCACAGACCACCATAGATACACGAGCCGAGATGTTCAGAGAACTGACCATAGATTTCCTTGTTGATTTTAGCACCTGCCTGATCGGCATGAATGGTAGCCTTCACGACATCACCTGCCATTGCCTGTGCGGCAAAGGCCAGCGTGATAGTAGTTGTTAAGAGTAGTTTTTTCATTTTATTATTGGTTGTTTAAAAGTTATCGGACGCTCTGTCTATGCTAGAAAGCAAGAACCAATCTGGTAGACGGCAGCGGATACTAGCCATGCCAGGACAGTAGTATAGATGGCGGCAAAGATTGCCCAGCGCCATGAGCCGCTCTCTTGCTTGATGGCAGCAATAGTCGCAATACAGGGGAAATAGATGAGTACATAGAGCAGGAAACAGTAGGCAGTGAGCTGAGAGAAATTGTAGGTGCTATCGCCATAGAGCACACCAATAGTGCTGGCCACAATCTCCTTGGCACCGACACCGGCTATCAGGCTGACATCCAGTCGCCAGTCGAAACCCTGCACAGTAAAGATGGGTTCTACGGCCTTTCCTAACAAACCGATGAAGCTCTCCTCCAACGAAGGAGCAACACCCATGGTACCGAAATAGCCCAGCGCCCAGACGATGATAGAGGCCACAAGAATCACTCCTCCCATCTTCTTCAGATACTGTTTGCCTTTCTCCCACGTATGACGGAAGATAGCCTTTGCTGTGGGGAAACGATAAGGGGGCAGTTCCATCACGAAAGGCGTGTCCTCACCTTTGATAACCCAGATGCTCAACACGCGGGCGATAATAACAGACAGGGCGATTCCAACGACATAGAGTGAAATCATCACCATACTCTGGTAGCGAGCCGTAAAGAAAGCACCCGTAATCATAATATAAATAGGAAGGCGCGCGGAGCACGACATCATAGGCAGCACCAGCATGGTGATGAGGCGTGAGCGACGACTCTCGATAGTACGTGTGGCCATTACTGCAGGAACATTACAGCCAAAGCCCATAATCAACGGAATAAACGACTTGCCGTGCAGTCCCATGCCGTGCATCAACTTGTCCATGATAAAGGCTGCACGAGCCATATAGCCTGAGTCCTCCATAACAGAGATAAAGGTATAGAGTATCAGAATCTGTGGCAGGAAGACGATGACAGAGCCTACGCCACCGAGGATACCGTCAATTAGCATCGCTTTCAACGGTCCTTCAGCCATCATATCACCAATCATGGCTCCTAGTTGGTCAACACCCATTTCTATCCAATCCATCGGGTATTGTCCCAGGATGAACGTCACCTCAAACATCAGATAGAGGATAAAGAAGAAGATGGGGAAACCAACCCAACGGTTGGTAATCAGCGCATCCAGTTTATGGGTGGTCTTATAGGTATCTTCTTTGACACCCACTACATAGCCTGCTTCATGCAAGGCACCACGGATGAAACCGTACTTGGCATCCATAATAGCTGTCTCAGAGTCATCTCCTGTCTCTTCCTTGATACGACGAACAGCAGTATCACGCGCCTCGATAATCTTATCGTAGTCAGGCAGTTCGCGCAGAATGGCATCCACCTCCTTATCCATCTCCAGCAACTTGATGGCCAACCAACGCGTTGAATAGCGCAAACGCAGTAATTCGTTGCCTTTCAAGTATTTCTGGATATTATTGATACCATCTTCTATCTCGTGGTCATGCTTGATATGGAAGTGACGATAGTACTCGTCATGTCCCTCACGACTCTCAAAGATATGTATCACCTCACTAAGCAACTGATCTAGTCCCCTACCCGTTTTGAACGATGTCGGCACCATCGGCATACCCAACAACGAACTGAGTTTGTCCACATTGAGTTTGTCGCCACGCATCTCCAATTCATCGAACATATTCAGCGCACAAACCACACGCAGGTGCATATCCATCAACTGGGTGGTAAGATACAGGTTACGCTCAATATTCGAGGCATCAATGACGTTGATAATCACATCCGGCGTATCGTCAACGAGTTGCTTGCGCACATATAATTCCTCTGGAGAATAGGCAGACAGCGAATAAGTGCCTGGCAGGTCAACCAGACGGATGCGGTATCCCCCAAAGTGGGTATATCCTTCCTTGGCATCAACAGTCACACCGCTATAGTTTCCAACATGCTCGTGGGCACCAGAAGCAAAATTAAACAACGACGTCTTGCCACAGTTGGGATTACCTACTAAGGCAACAGTCAATTCCTTGATACCCGTAGTATTATGTTGCTGGTCGCGAGGTGTCGATGTTGACGTCATTGGACTCTCGTCAACGGAGCGAAGTATTTCATAGCTAACCTCTATCTGCTCAGCTTCCTGACGACGCAAACTGACCTCATAGCCCATCACCTTGTATTTCACAGGGTCTTGCAGCGGAGCACTAAGCAATGCCTCGATTTCCTGACCCTTGATAAAACCCATCTCGATGATGCGCTTACGGAAGCCACCATGTCCTTTTACCTTTACTATATAGGCTTTCTCACCTGTCTTCAGATCTGAAAGATGCATATCTTCTGTTATTTGACTGCAAAGATAGCAAAGATTTCCCACATGAACGAATGTTTCTGTGGAAATACCTAAAAATAATGATTATTAACCCTTATTTACCGGTTAACGGTTATTGGTTAACGGTTACTGTTTATTGGCTTTACAAACTTCATATCATGAAGAATGCGACGCTGACGTTTCAACATATAGCCACTGGGCTTTGCCGAATTGAAACGACGCGGATTGGGCAATGAGACAGCTATCAGCGCACATTGTTGCTTGGTAAGTTCCTTGGCAGTCGTACCAAAATGCCATTGTGCCACAGCATCAGCCCCATAGATACCATCACCCATCTCAATGCTGTTCAGATAAACCTCCATGATGCGCTCCTTGTTCCATACCAGTTCAATGAGTACCGTAAAATAGACTTCAAAACCCTTACGCACCCACGAACGACCCGGCCACAGAAAAACATTCTTAGCTGTTTGCTGCGAGATGGTTGAAGCTCCATGCTTGCGTTTCTCCGGATGCTTAATATTTCGCATGGCAGCTTGTTCGATGGCTTTATAGTCAAAGCCGTGATGTTCCAGGAAACGGGCATCCTCTGAAGACATAACTGCCAAGGGTAAAGAGGGGGAAATCTCCTCCAATGGAACCCAATGGTGGTGTAATGTCAATGGTTGCCCCTCGCTCTTCTGCTGCGCCAGTCTGATAAACATCAGTGGTGTGTAATAAACTGGCAACCACCGCAATACAACAACAGAAAGAATAGTGGAGGCGAAGAACGCCACCACTATCCATTTAATTGTTTTTTTGACGAAATCGCGAATTTTCTTCACGTCTTACATCAGACATTAGTTAGCCTGAGCCTGAGCCTCCTCAATCATCTTCTTAGAAGCGTACATATACACCTCTACACGACGATTCTGCTTACGGCCAGCCTCAGTAGAGTTGTCAGCAACGGGGTTAGTAGAGCCCTGACCCTCAACACTCTTAATCTGAGCAGCGCTAACGCCACAAGACTTCAGGTAGTTGCTAACGCTGTTAGCACGGTTAACAGACAGAGGCTGGTTGACAGCGTCAGAACCAGTGCTGTCGGTGTGACCGTAGATAGCTACGTCGCAGTCCTTATTCTCGTTCAGCACCTTAGCAAACTGAACCAGAGAGTTCTTAGCGCCCTGAGACAGATCAGCCTTACCAGTAGCAAACAGGATACCAGAATCGAAGGTCACCTTAACAGCCTCCAGACCATTAGCGTCCTGAACGGTCTGAACCTGAGCGTTATTTACCTGCTCAGCAGCCTTCTTGGCCTTGTCCATACGGTTACCGATGATAGCACCAGCACCAGCACCTACAGCACCACCTACGGCAGCACCAATAGCAGCATTACCAGCAAAATGACCGATTACGGCACCAAGAATAGCACCACCACCAGCACCGATACCAGCACCTTTCTGAGTGTTGTTACAAGCAACAACTAAGCCCACACAGAGCAATAAAGAAAGAATTTTTGTCTTCATAATGTTTTTGTTTTTTAAGTGAAACATGTTTTATGGATGCAAAATTATAAAATAATTCTCAATTCTCAATTGTCAATTCTCAATTATTTTGTACCTTTGCACCAAAATTTTGAATTTATTGTATAAATCATGGCAAAAGAATTAAAAGAATTAACAAAAAGGGCTGATAATTATAGCCAGTGGTTTAACGATTTGGTCGTTAAAGCCGACTTAGCCGAACAGAGTGCTGTTCGTGGTTGCATGGTTATCAAACCCTACGGCTATGCCATCTGGGAGAAGATGCAGCAGCAGCTGGACAAGATGTTTAAGGAGACTGGTGCTCAGAATGCATATTTCCCCCTGCTGATTCCCAAGTCATTCCTTTCAAGAGAGGCTGAACACGTAGAGGGTTTCGCCAAGGAGTGTGCTGTGGTCACTCACTATCGTCTGCGTGCCAAGGAGGACAAGAGCGGTGTAGAGGTTGATCCCTCTGCCAAGCTGGAAGAGGAGTTGATTGTCCGTCCTACTTCGGAGACCATCATTTGGAATACCTATAAGAACTGGATTCACTCATGGCGCGACCTGCCCCTGATGTGCAACCAGTGGTGTAACGTCATGCGTTGGGAGATGCGCACCCGTCCGTTCCTGCGCACTTCTGAGTTCCTGTGGCAGGAAGGTCACACGGCTCATGCTACTCGTGAGGAAGCCGAAGAGGAAGCACAGAAGATGCTGAAGGTCTATGCCAAGTTCGCTGAGGAGTGGATGGCTGTACCCGTTGTTCAGGGTGTGAAGAGTGAGACTGAGCGTTTTGCCGGTGCGCTCGATACTTACACCATCGAGGCAATGATGCAGGATGGTAAGGCTCTGCAGAGCGGTACCTCTCACTTCCTGGGTCAGAACTTCGCTAAGGCTTTCGAGGTTACCTATCTTAATAAAGAGAACAAGCCCGAATACGTTTGGGCTACCTCATGGGGTGTTTCTACCCGTCTGATTGGTGCGCTCATCATGACCCACTCTGACGATAACGGTTTGGTATTGCCTCCGAAGTTGGCTCCCATCCAGGTGGTCATCATTCCTATTGCCACCAAACCCGAACAGATGGAGCAGGTGAACAAGGAGGTTACTCCTATCATCGAGAAGCTGCGTGCTAAGGGCATCACCGTCAAGTTTGACGATGCTGACAATAAGCGTCCTGGCTTCAAGTTTGCTGACTACGAGTTGAAGGGTGTTCCCGTACGTCTAGTACTGGGTGCTCGCGACTTGGAGAACGGTACCATCGAGGTGATGCGTCGTGACACATTGGAGAAGGAGACCCGTTCTATCGAGGGTATCGCTGAATACGTGGAGCAGCTGCTTGACGATATCCAGGCCAACATCTTCAAGAAGGCCAAGGACTATCGCGATGCTCACATCTTCGAGTGCGAGAACTACGAGGAGTTCAAGGAGAAGGTAAAGGACGGTGGTTTCTTCCTCTGCCACTGGGATGGTACTGCTGAGACCGAGGCTAAGATTAAGGAAGAGACACAGGCTACCATTCGTTGCGTGCCCTTTGGCGTAGAGCAGACACCTGGTGTAGATATGGTGACTGGCAAACCTGCCAAGGCTCGCGTTATCATTGCCCGCAGCTATTGATTGCAAGCAATTATCCAACATAAAAAGACCTGCTTCGTTGTGGAGCAGGTCTTCTTTTTGTTATGTCTGATACAGATTACTGTATTCCGTCTTCGCGCAGTTTCTGCTGCCATTTCCAGGCAGACTTCAGCACTTCCTCGGTAGGAGTCTCTGCCTTCCAGCCAAGTACTTTGTTGGCCTTGTCGACATTACCCCAAACCTGCTCGATATCGCCCTCACGACGTGGAGCGTAGGTCCAGTTGACCTTCACACCTGTAGCCTTCTCAAAGCCCTGAACAACTTCCAGCGTTGAGAGTCCCTTACCAGTACCAATATTGAATATCTCGACAGCCTCACACTCAGGAATATCGAGTACACGCTCCATAGCCTTCACGTGAGCCTTTGCTAAGTCAACGACATAGATATAGTCGCGGATACAGGTCTTGTCGGGAGTATTATAATCGTTACCGAAAATCTTCAACTGCTCACGAATACCCATCGCCGTCTGTGTAACGAAAGGAATCAGATTCATGGGCACACCATTGGGCAACTCACCGATAAGTGCTGTGGGATGCGCACCAATGGGGTTGAAGTAGCGCAGGATAATTGACTTGATGGGAGCACCAGAGTGAATATAGTCATGAATGATTTCCTCGTTAATCTGCTTGGTGTTGCCATAAGGGCTCATAGCCTTCTGTACAGGGGCATCCTCCGTCACAGGCAGGTACTCCTGTGCGGGCTGACCATAGACAGTACAACTGCTGGAGAAGATGATACCCTTGACATCATATTTCGGCATCAGCTCCAACAGGTTAATCAGCGATACGAGGTTGTTACGATAGTACATCAATGGCTTCTCCACACTCTCACCAACAGCCTTGTTGGCAGCAAAGTGGATAATACCAGAGATGTCGGGATACTTCTGGAAGATGCGCTCCATAGCTTCCTTATCGCAGCAGTCTGCCTCTACAAATTCAGGGCGCACACCCGTAATTTTCTCAATACCGTCAACGACGTTAGCGTTAGAGTTAGAGAGATTATCAACGATAACAACTTTGTAGCCTGCTTCCTGCAGTTCTACTGTGGTGTGACTACCGATAAAACCAGTACCACCAGTAACGAGGATTGTTTGTTTCATAGTTGTGTAATACTATTTTTTTGTAATAAAAGCCCACTGGAGTCATCCAATGAGCTTTCTAATGTTTGGCGGTGCGTACGAGACTCGAACTCGTGACCTCCTGCGTGACAGGCAGGCATTCTAACCTACTGAACTAACGCACCAAGGTATTTTACAATTTAACGATTTCCGATTTACAATTTGGCGGTGCGTACGAGACTCGAACTCGTGACCTCCTGCGTGACAGGCAGGCATTCTAACCTACTGAACTAACGCACCAGAATTGCTTCGTTTGTCGTTTTGCGGGTGCAAAGGTAATGAGAATTTTTGGATATACCAAACTTTTTCGTAAAAACTTTATAAAAATCTTTGCATCAGCAGGGCATCATGGTACTTATGACCATCAAAAAGCCACTCTTGAAGTGTATTTCCTGTAGAGAAACCCATTTTTTTGAACAGAGCGACAGCCGCCTCATTGCTCACATCCACCACCGCATAAAGCTGGTGCAGATGAACCACTCGCTGGGCATAGTCACACAAAGCCTCAATAGCCGCAGCAGCATACCCCTTGCGTCGCTGAGCATCCATGATGACGATACCCACCTCTGCACGCAGGTGTTGCGGAGAGAACTGCACCAGGTCAACAATGCCTACCGTCTCGCCCTCATCATTCTCCACCATCAGTCGCACCTGACGGTCAGCATAGATATCGTCACTACTATTGGCAATATAGTCGTGAAGTGTATAGCGACTGTAGGGCACATTGGTTGCTCCCACCTGCCACAATTCCTTATCGTTCTCTATCAGATACAACAGGTCCAGATCCTCTGGTTCAATAGCGCGTAGTCTCATGACTTTTTCCTTTTATATTTATTAGGATTGATAAAGCGGTGCAGACGGTCCAGCATCATCTGCATTAACGCCAGCGAGGCACGGAAGTAGATAGCCAACTGGACGGGTATCGCAAAGAAGATGCTGAGGTGTCCGTAGTGCTTGCGGAAGAATATCAGCATGGCCTGATAGAACGTGTGGACATAGCGGAAGCTGGACTTCTGCGTCGATTCTCCTTTATAGTGGATGATGTCGTATGGCAGGAACCAGTTCTGCCAACCGCCCTTCAGCAGACGATAGCTCAGGTCAATATCCTCGCCATACATGAAGTAGTCTTCATCCAACAGTCCCACCGCGTCAAGGGCTTTGCGACGCAACAGACAGAAGGCGCCACTAATCACTTCTATCTGTCCAGGCTCGTCCCACGACAGATGACTCATATAGTAGCGACGTGTGAAGCCCAGCATTTTGAGCATTGCCACCCAAGGTGTAGGGATTGAGCGGCGCGACTCTGGTGCCCTATAGCCCGCGGGATAGAGCATGCGCACACCAGCCCCACCCGCCTCTGGATGCTTGTCCATAAAGTCGAGCACGCCACGCAACGTATTCTCATAGACCACCGTATCGGGGTTCAGCAGCAGGACGTATTCAGCATCAGACTGTCGGATGGCTTGGTTGTTGGCACGGGCAAAACCTACATTCTCCTTGTTGGCAATAATGTGCACAGCCGGATGTTTGTCAGCGAGCATCTGCAAGGTATCATCAGAAGACTTATTGTCCACGACCCACACCTCGCCGTCAATGCCCTGCAGCGCTTTATCTACGCTCTGCAGACACTCGTCCAACAGTTTGCTGACGTTATAGCTGACGATGACTATGCTGATTTTCTTGGCCATACGAAGGGAAGACAGAGTAACATGATAACACCCAGATAGAAGAAGGGCGTCGTCTGGTAGATGATGTATAAGATAGCGTTGACCAACAGGGGTACCACGATGAGTGCCAGTCTCAGTTTCCACGACTTCTTAAAGAGTCGCAGTCCCAAGTAGGCGCACACCAGTGTCACCAGTTCCATCGTGGTGGTCAATATAAATTCGATATTATTCATTTGCCTTCAAATATTGTTCTGTTAAGTATTGAGCGTCCCAGCGTCACCTCGTCGGTATATTCCAATTCGTCGCCCACACTAATGCCGCGGGCAATGATGGTCAACTTCACCTCCGTAAAGGGCGCCAGTTTGCGGAAGATATAGAAGTTGGTGGTGTCGCCCTCCATCGTCGAGCTCAGCGCAAGAATGACCTCTTTCACCCCACCCTGACGGACGCGTTCCACCAGCGAGTCTATCTCCAAGTCGGCAGGTCCCACGCCATCCATGGGCGAGATGACACCACCCAGCACATGATACAAGCCCTGATACTGCTGGGTGTTCTCCACAGCCATCACGTCCTGAATATTCTCCACTACGCAGATGATTGTTGTGTCGCGTCGCGGATCGCTACAGATGGGACACACCTCACTATCGCTGATGTTATGGCAGACTTTGCAATGCTTCACCTCCTGACGCATGCGGGCTACGGTTTCCGTAAACTGCAGCACCTCGTCTTCTTCGCGGCGCAGCAAGTTCAGCACCAGTCGCAAGGCCGTCTTGCGTCCTATGCCTGGCAGTTTGGAGAATTCCTGTACTGCCTTTTCCAGCAGTTCTGACGGATATTGTTGTATCATGATTCTATTTCACTCAATTCTAACCATCGCATAGACTTTTCGTCCAACTCTTCATTCAGCTGTGGCAGTCTCTTGCTCAGTTTTGTAATCTCTTCCACCGAGGTCGTTCCTCCGCAGAGTGCTTCTTCTATCTGTTTCTTCTCAGCCTCCAGGGCCTCGATGTCTTTCTCCAACTGTTCCAGTTCACGCTTCTCCTTGTAGGACAGGCGTCTGCGGGAAGACCCTCCCCCTTGCCCCTCCCTGTTAGGGCGGGGAGTAGATAGATCTTTTCCATTAGAAGTGTGACCACTCCCCTCCCTCACAGGGAGGGGTTGAGGGAGAGTCTTCAGAGTCTTCTCCCACTCCCTATACTGCGTATAGTTTCCTGGGAAGTCCTTGATTTCACCCTGTCCTTTGAACACCAGCAGATGGTCCACCACCTTATCCATAAAGTAGCGGTCGTGCGAGACCACGATGACACAACCGGGGAAGTCCTGCAGGTATTCCTCCAGAATCTGTAGCGTCACGATGTCAAGGTCGTTAGTGGGCTCGTCCAGCACCAGGAAGTTGGGGTTCCGCATCAGCACCGTACACAGGTACAGTTTCCTGCGCTCACCACCACTTAGCTTATATACATAATTATATTGTTGCTCTGGCGTAAACAGGAAGTACTGCAACAACTGCGAGGCACTCATCTTGCGTCCGCTGCCCAGGTCCACATAGTCGGCAATGGCCGTTATCACGTCGATGACCTTGTCCTGTTCGTTGAACTGCAAACCCTCCTGCGAGAAGTAGCCGAACTTCACCGTCTCGCCGATAACTATGCGTCCTTCATCCACAGGCACCAGTCCCAACAGCATCTTGATAAACGTCGATTTTCCCGTACCGTTCGAACCCACAATACCCATCTTCTCGAATCTCGAGAAATTGTAGTAGAAGTCCTTCAGAATAACCGTCTCGTCATACCTCTTAGATATATACTGGCACTCAAATATCTTGCTGCCGATATATACGTTCGACGCTTTCAGCCTCAGTTGGCGTTCCTCCAGACGTTGCTTGGCCACCTTCTCCAACTCGTAGAACGCCTCCTCCCTGTAGCGGGCCTTGTGTCCACGAGCCTGCGGCTGACGACGCATCCAGTCCAACTCCGTACGATACAGGTTGTTGGCACGCGCCACCTCTGCCCTGCGGTTGTCAATACGCTCCTGACGCTTCTCCAAGTAGTAGGCATAGTTGCCACGATAGGTATAGATAGTGTGGTCGTCCAGTTCCAGGATAACACTACATACACGGTCCAGAAAGAAACGGTCGTGGGTCACCATCAGCAACGTTCTGTTGCTACGTGCCAGGAAACCTTCCAGCCATTCTATCATCTCCAAGTCCAAATGGTTCGTGGGCTCGTCCAGAATCAGCAGGTCAGGCTCTGTCAACAGCACGTTGGCCAGTGCCACACGCTTCTGCTGACCACCAGAGAGTTGTCCCATCGGCTGTTCCAGATCGCGTATCTTCAGTTGCGTCAACACCTGCTTGGCCTTCAACACCTTCTCAGGGTCGCCCTGATGGTTGAAGCACGCATCCAGCACCGACTCCTCAGGGTCGAACTGTGGCGACTGCTCCAGGAATCCTACCTTCAGATCCTTGCGATACACGATGTCACCGCTGTCGTAGCCCTCCTTGCCAGAGAGTATCGACAGCAGCGTCGATTTGCCCGTACCGTTCTTCGCTATCAGTCCCACCTTCTGGCCTTCGCCAATGGAGAAACTGATGTCGCGAAAAAGCGTCAGCGCGCCAAACGACTTCGTCAAGTGTTGTACGTCCAGATAGGGTGTCATTTCCTTGTGTGGCTTTATTTCAAGCCACAAAGGTACGAATAAGTGAGCACAATACAAAACAAAAAGGGCGTTTTTTGTTTTAATTGTCGAGCGAAAGCATCTTCTTCCTTATATTTTCTTTTGCTGTTGCGGGTTGTAGGGCTATTTCGAGGGGCAAGTCAGGAGGGTTGATGCAGGCAACCCGGGCGAAGCCGGCAGCCATGAGTTGTTGTTCGTCGGCTATGCGACCAGCCATCAGCATGACGGGCACATCGTGTTTTTGTGCTCGTTGCAAGATACCATAGGGCAGTTTGCCCATCAGCGTCTGGCGGTCGGCAGAACCTTCGCCAGTAATCACGAGGTCGGCATCTTGCAGCAGGTCGTCAAAATGGATAGTGTCTAACAGGAGCTCAATGCCCGAGCGACACTCCGCATTCATATATTGCAGGAAAGCATAGCCCAAGCCGCCAGCAGCACCTGCCCCTGGACTATCTTGCCAATCGCGGCCCAGATGTTTGGCTGAGGTCTCCGCAAACCGTTTGGCGCGCGCATCGAGGTCAAGCACCATCTCAGGTGTTGCCCCTTTCTGAGGCGCGAAAACAAACGCTGCGCCATTCTCGCCGCAAAGCGGATTGGTGACATCCGTCGCTATCGTGAAGCGCACATCATCCAGTTCGCGCACATCGTCCCAATTACCACCATTCGAAAAACTATCGATAATCGCCCGCAACATGCCTATGCCGCAATCGCTGGTAGCACTTCCGCCAAGTCCGACAATAATATGCTTGCAACCTCTTCTTACGGCATCCACCACCAACTGGCCCGTGCCATAACTCGTCGCCACCATCGGATTGCGCTCTTCCGGTTTGACCAGCGTCAGTCCGCTGGCCTTGGCAATCTCTATCACCGCCATATCGCCCTGCACCAGATACTGCGTCACAATTGTTCGCATCATCGGATCTTTCACGTTAACCTCCACAATCTCGCCGCCCATCGCAGCATAGAAAGCTTCCAGCCATCCCTCGCCGCCATCGCTCACAGGCACCTGCACGACCTCTGCCTCAGGCATCTTCGCCATAATACCCTCACTTGCCGCCTGATTAGCCTCAGCCGACGTCAGACAACCCTTAAACGAATCTATTGCTGCAATAATTTTCATCTTCACATTGATTTTCTATCTATTTTTGAAGCAACCGCTTGGCCATCTCATTAAGCGCCACGAAGCGGTAACGCTGCGCTGTCAACGGAATGGGTGTATAGGCATAATGCCGTGCCTCAGCCTTGCGGCGCAACGTCTCTTCGACCGCTGCTTGGATGTCTGCATCGAAAAATGTCTGCTCAGTCGGTTCCAATAGCAGCAACTGTCCTCTCGAACACGCCTCGAAATACACGCCGCCCGGTTTGTAGTAACGTTCGTGCGGCGTTCCCTCTTTAGGGAAACCGTCATTGAGCAACACCACCAGCGGATAGCCCTGCTCGCGCAAAGTACGGGCAATGAGTTGCTCACCTTTGCTGATGGCCGCCGTATAGGTGACCGTTCCGTTATGCGCCGCTGCTAGCACTATCCTCAGCCGTTCCTGCACCTCTTCGTTGGTTGCACTTCGCGACATCTCCACGACCTGCTTATCGGGCCAGTCCAAAAGGAAATGGTTTCCCATCGATGTAAATGATAGCCCTGCTGCCTCTGTCCGCCTGTGCAGCCTGAAAAGCTCAGGGTTGTGGTTCTTTATCCATAGCCGCCGTGGGTTGTCCTTTACATAGTCAATCATCCGTCGCAACTGCCCAGGCGCATGGAGTATGCGCTCATGATAATAAGCCGCGTCCTGCTCCCAGATACTACCTCTGCGCGCAAAAATGCGTGCAAAATGCACAGGTGCCTTCCCATCATCATTCCCGTGCACTCCAGTGCCGTCCCTTCCCCCATCTCCGTGCATTCCTGTGTCATTCTCTTCTCCGTTCCCGTGCATTCCACTGCCGTCCCTTCCTCCATCTCCGTGCACTCCAGCGGCGTCCCTTCCTCCATCTCCGTGCACTCCAGCGGCGTCCCTTCCTCCATCTCCGTGCACTCCAGCGGCGTTCTCGCCGCTGCCATACATTTCCTTATACACCTTCGTGCACCCACTCTTGAACCCGCGCACCACCGCCCCGATGCTCTGCGGCAAGGGCTCCAGCACCTGAACTACCAGATGCACGTGGTCGGGCATCACTTTCTGCGCCAGCACCTTCAACGCGAACCCCTTCCCCGCATAAAACTGCGCCAGCCCGCATAACATCTGATACACACGACGCCCAAAGGGATTGAGCCTCACGAAAGCCGTTTCCGCACGCTCGCCCTCCAGCACTCCAAACAGCGGATAGCGTTCCTCCACAGGCAACGTAAAATGATAGATAGCACGTCCCTTGTAGTCCCATCCGTTTTCACGGTGGTGCCTCATGGGGTCTGCCGGCTTCCGTTTCCCCTGTTGGATTGTCGCTGCTACGACATCTTTGTCTTTCATATTGCCTGCAAATTTACGAAAAAAAATGCGAGATATGCAAGTTTTTTACACAAAAAACGGAAGACGTTCCTGATTTGGCTTGACTGTCATTTTTACCCTCACATACTCACATAACAAGCCTCAAACCCTTATACACAGGGCGTTTGAGGGGCGTGAGGGAGAACGAAAGTCCCTCACGTTACCCTCACATTTTGAGTCACATTCACTCACATCACATAGTTACGCTTACCTGACGTGAGTGTTCAAAGAGAAAAAAGTGAGGGAGACGTGAGGGAGAATAAATATCCCTCACGTGCCCTCAGCCCTTTGTACATCGGTATTTGAGAGGGATCATGTGAATATGTGAGGGACATTTTCGAATTCCTTGATTTTTTGCGTCAAAGGGTCAACCTACATCACAAATAAAACTGTCTAAGACTTGCGTTCAGTCCGACGTATCCAAACTCCCAGTCCGAAGGCTTCGGACTCATAGTCCGAAAGGAGCGGACTGTTAGTCCGTAGGGACGGACTAATCTCTTCTTCTGGAATACAGTTCAATTAATAACCTTGCGTTATCATGCAATAACCCAGCCTTCTCATGCAAGAAAGCTGGGTTATTTGATATAGAGGATAAAAATAATCTCATAATTATTCTTCCCACCAATATTCTCTTGACAAGGCATTGCCTGCATCGACTTCGTCTGTGGGGTCATTTACTGCAGACTGGAACTGTGAAGCTGCCAAGGTTTTCTGTATCTCCATTTTGTACACCTCCACTTGAGGTATTGTATATATCTTCTTTTTCATAGTATTTCTTATTTAATGATTACCTTTTTACCATTCACGATGTAGAGTCCAGATGTTGGATTGGCTACACGACGTCCTTGCAAATCATAATAGCCCTGTGGCGCTTTTTCTTGAGAAGCGACTTTCATAATCTCTGTTGTCTCCCCATCGTCAAAGTTCAAGGTTAATCCACGAGCAGCAGTGGGCAGGTCAGCAGTTGGCAGAGGCAGATACGCTTTGCCAGCACTCAGCGTTGAGCCATCACTAACAGCATAGAAACCAAGATTACCACCCTTGTTGGCAAGTACATAGTTCGTGTAGTCGCCATTCACCTTATTCAGATTTGTATCTGTCGTTACACCTTTCATCATATTCGGATAAACGGGCTCTCCAACGCCAGCAGGTATAGTATATACACCTTTATTCCCTTTTACTACGACTCCAGTAAACGGAGGAACATAATACGTGCGAGTCAGCGTAACCTGGCCAGTAGCCTTCTCATAAGAGGAAACCACATAGGCCTTAACGTCCTCAGTACCAGAGAGGTCTATAGGATTAGAGCCACAGAATGTGCCAATTCCTAAATCACCAATGGTAATATCCTCAGAGGTAATTGCTACTTTAGTTCCAAAGCCACTCCAAGGCGCTGAAGCGCTATAAGAGCTTACAGAGGCTGCAAGAACGTGGAGTTTAGCATAGTCAACATAAGAATTCTCAAATGCATTGCTTTTTGTAGTAGGTACATTCTCCGCAAAACAAAATACATCAGTGAGGGCAGAACAATTTGCAAAAGTATTGTCTTTTTTTATAGATTGAACTCCTGAACCTATTATGATTGTACGCAGACTAGTACAATAATCGAAAGATAAATCCCCAATTGTAGTCACGCTATTGGGAATTGATATAGAAGTGAGGCTAGAACATCCATAGAAAACACCAAATGCCAAATCTATAACCCCATCGGGAATTATGATTTCTTTTAATGACGTACAATTAGAGAAAGTGGTACTATACAAAGTGGTTATTCCATTAGGTATGTTTATAGTCTCTAGGGAAGAACAATTACTGAATGCACTATAATTAATAGTCGTAACACTTTCTGGCAAATCAATTGATTTTAATCCTGTACAGCCGCTAAAAGCATGGTTGTCAATCCAAGTAACACCATCATGGAATTGTATTGTTTTTAAACCCGTACAGTTTGCAAAAACGTAACGTTTAACTTTCTTAATCGAAGTAGGTATCGTAACATCTATAATCTCCTCGTTATTAATGAACAAATGTCGCTCAATTTCGTCAACTTGAAAATCAATATTAAGCCATGATTCGAGACTGGCAATATTATATTTTGTTACACCACTATACTCAAACGCAAATTCTTCAATAGCAGTAACTGAGCTAGGAATATTAATAGACTGAAGGTTAGTACAATACATAAATGCATTGGCCTGTATTGTTTCAAGACCTTCAGGAAGAACAATACTTTCCATTTTTGTACAACCCGAAAAGGCATAACTACCTATCGTCAATAGACTATTGGGGATATTCACATAAGTAAGATTGCTGCATCCACTAAAAGCAGCATACCCAATGTGCGTCACATTATTACCAATACTGATAGTAGTTAGACCCGTGCAATCATAAAATGCCCTATCTACAATAGTAGTCACATTGTATTCCGTTTCTTCATAAACGACTGTGGCAGGTATTACAACGTCGCCGCTATATGTGTCTGGCTTTGAAGTTACTTCTGCAATTTTTGCCTTCGATATCAGGTTGTAATAGATACCATCAATCTCTACCGCATCAGCAAATGCGAAAAGAGGGAACAAAGCCAATAAAAACGTAAATAGATTCTTTTTCATAATAATATTAATTTTAAGTTTAAAAAGACATTATTTTTATGTTTCTTCATTAGAGAATTCCATAGTAGAATAAAAAACGTAATGGTTCCTTTAATTCTACTCATAAAATTCATGGTAATAATAATTATTATACTATCTCTATCGTCTTGTCTGAATCGTTTTCATCTTCAGATTCCTCAGTATAAACTACAAATTTCAGAAGGCCTTGATTTTTCATATTCTTTAAAATACGTAATGCTATAATACCTTTGGTTTCTTCTGTAAAATCTTCGATTACTGGCATATTCTCTAAATCGATGTAGAAATCTTCCCTAACTCCAGCACCTGTAGCAACATGGTAACATACAGAATTCATAATTCTTTATCCTTTTGCCTACCACTCTCCCTGCTTCAGCGATTAAACTTAGGTTAGTATTGGAAAACAAAAAGGGCGCGGGAGAAACATTCGTCACTTATCCCGCTGTATAGGCCTTCGCATTGCCCCTTTATCAAGATAAGCAACTCAGCCGGCCCACGCCATTGGGTATTATAATAGGTAATACATGAAGCCAACAATGACTTCATTGCATTAGGATATAATACACCTTACGTGGACGCTTCGTTGCGAATACCTTCTGATAAAGTTTCAAGTTGCGAAGTTGATACAGCAGAAGATAACGTTCTGAAAACGTCCTTCGAGGCCGGCCTTACAAATGGCTTGTGGCCTCTGTTCCATCGATGTCTTGACGTGCCCAGCCACACGTGGTCAGGCCTTGTCAGTTGCAAATATAGGGATTATTTTTGAAACGCCAAAGAAAAAGGATGAAAAATTTTGGATAAGGCTTGAATATCGTTACGATATAGTTAGGATATAGCTTGGATATAACAATGAGATGATCTGCGTAATCTGCGCAATCTGCGAGAGATAAAAAGCGTTTCTGCGAAAGTGACGGTAGGTTAAAAGCCCTACCCTTCCTGCAAGGAGTTGTTGATTTGCTCAATATAGTTCAGGACATCGTCGCGACCATCTTTCTTCTCGGACGAGGTAAGGAAGATGGGGGGCAGCTCTTCCCAGGTCTCGGAGAGTTTCTTCTTGTAGGCCTCCATGGCCTGACGGGCCTTGTTGGGTGTCAACTTGTCGGCTTTGGTAAAGATGATGGCAAAGGGAATGCTGGACAAGCCAAGCCACTCGATGAACTCCAGGTCAATCTTCTGAGGCTCCAGACGGATATCGACCAGCACGAAGACGTTGACCAACTGCTCGCGCTGGAGGATGTAGCCGCGAATCATCTGGTCCAACTTGTCCACCTCCTTCTTGGAGCGCTTGGCAAAGCCGTAGCCGGGAAGGTCGACGAGGTACCACTCCTTATTTATAATAAAGTGGTTGATGAGCAGCGTCTTGCCTGGCGTGGAGGAGGTCTTCGCCAACTTCTTGTTGTTGGTGAGCATGTTGATAAGGCTGGACTTGCCCACATTGGAACGTCCAATGAAGGCATATTCGGGCTTGGTATCCTTCGGACACATAGACACCACGGGGGCTGACAGGGAGAATTCTGCTTGCTTGATTTCCATACTATTTTGCTTTTTCTGCTGCAAAGATACAAAAAAAGTGCTAAATATTTGGTATATTGCATCGTTTTTTGTACCTTTGCAGTCGATTTTCTGAGATATGTGTTTCCATTCGTGAAGCACTTCATTCCCAAAATTCCAATTTTTACATCGAATTTATTAACGATTTACTGTATACTTATATGTACACGAAGGAAGAATTAGAAAAACTTTCTATCCCCGAACTCATGGAGATAGCCAACGAGTTGGGCGTCAAAGTGTCGCAGAACGACGAGTTGGAAAGCGTCATCTACGCCATTCTGGACAAGGCTGCCGAGAACTCTGCAGCAGGAGCCACCAAGCGCAAGCGCACCCGCATAGCCAAGAAGGACGACAGGGTGTACACGGTGAATGGCGCCGAGGGAGAGAACCTGGACGCTAAGCCCGCGAAGAAGAAAAAGGCTGAGAAGAAGCCTACCATCGATAGTCTGTTTGCTGAACAGGAGGCTGCCGAGCAGGCTGCCAAGGCTGCTGAGGAGCAGGAGCAGAGCGAAGAGCCTGCTGAAAAGCCCGCACCCAAGAAGCGCGGACGCAAGTCGAAGAAAGAACTGGAAGCCATTGCCGCCGAAGAGGCTGCCAAGGCTGCTGAGCAGGCTGCAGAGGAAGAGGTTGCCGCTATTCCTGAGGCTGCCGCCATGGAGCCATCGGAACCCATCGAGGAGAACCTTATCAGTCAGCTGCAGGAGAAGATGGCACAGACCAATGCGGAGGCTCCCATACAGGAGGCCGCTGGTCCTGATGGTGTCTGGGAGGGTGACCCTGGCGACGGTACCGACTTCATCCCCGTTGTGGACCTGCCCATTGAGGACCAGGCCGCTATCCCATCGCTCGACATCTTTGACCGTCCGATGACTCAGCAGCCCGTAAACAACATCGTGGAGAATCGTATTCCCGCTCCAGAGAGCAACCTGCGCAACGAGCGCTTCGACTTCGAGGAACTCATCGATGGCAACGGCGTGCTGGAGGTGCTGCAGGATGGCTATGGATTCCTGCGCAGCAGCGACTACAACTACCTGTCGTCACCTGACGATATCTACGTGTCGCCCCAGCAGATTAAGAAGTACTATCTGAAGACTGGCGACGTGGTGGACTGCACCGTTCGCCCACCCCACGACAACGAGAAATACTTTGCCCTGAGCACGGTGAAGACCATCAATGGACGTCAGCCCTACGAGGTGCGCGACCGCGTCTCGTTCGAGCACCTGACACCGCTGTTCCCCGAGGAAAAGTTCACGCTCTGCGGAGACCCTGCCACCACCAATCCCAGCGTGCGCATCGTAGACCTCTTCGCACCTATCGGTAAGGGTCAGCGTGCACTCATCGTCGCCCAGCCCAAGACTGGTAAGACCATCCTGATGAAGGACATTGCCAACGCCATTGCTGCCAACCATCCGGAGGCATACATCATGATGCTGCTCATTGACGAGCGCCCTGAGGAGGTGACAGATATGGCACGTACCGTCAATGCAGAGGTGATAGCCTCAACGTTCGACGAGCCTGCCGACCGCCACGTGAAGATTGCCGGCATCGTGCTGGAGAAGGCAAAGCGCATGGTGGAGTGTGGCCACGACGTAGTCATCTTCCTGGATAGCATTACGCGTCTGGCTCGTGCCTACAACACCGTTAGCCCTGCTTCTGGTAAGGTGCTCACGGGCGGTGTGGATGCCAACGCCCTGCAGAAGCCTAAGCGCTTCTTCGGTGCGGCCCGTAACATTGAGGGTGGCGGTTCGCTGACCATCATCGCTACGGCTCTGACAGAAACCGGTTCGAAGATGGACGAGGTTATCTTCGAGGAGTTCAAGGGTACTGGTAACTCTGAGTTGCAGCTTGACCGCATGCTGGCTAACAAGCGCATCTTCCCTGCTGTCAACCTGGTACAGAGCTCTACACGTCGTGACGACCTGCTGCAGGATCAGACCACGCTGAACCGCATGTGGATTATGCGTAAGTACATTGCTGAGATGAACCCCATCGAGGCCATGAACACCGTCCACGACCGCTTGGTGCAGACCCGTAGCAACGAGGAGTTCCTGCTCAGCATGAACGGGTAAGCGCGGAATAACGTTATAACGATATAACGTAATAACGATATGGAAATCATCCTGAAATATTTCCCAAACCTCAGCGTCGAGCAACAGCAACAATTTGCTGCGCTCGACGCTTTGTATCGTGACTGGAACGCGAAGATTAACGTCATCTCGCGCAAGGACATTGACAACCTCTACGAGCACCACGTGCTGCACTCGCTGGCCATCGCTAAGATGCTGCCCTTCAAGGCTGGCACCAAGATACTGGACTTTGGTACAGGAGGCGGTTTTCCAGGCGTTCCACTCGCCATCCTATTCCCTGAGTGTGAGTTCAAGCTCATTGACGGAACGGGCAAGAAAATTCGGGTGGCCCAGGAGGTGTGCAACGCCATCGGACTGAAGAACTGTCACCCAGAGCACTTGCGTGGCGAGGACGAGAAGGGCAAGTACGACTTCATCGTAAGTCGTGCGGTAATGCCCCTGCCCGACCTGGCGAAGATAGTACGCAAAAATATAGCCAAAGAGCAGCACAACGCGCTACCCAATGGCATACTCTGTCTGAAGGGCGGTGACCTGCAGGCTGAACTGCAGCCCTACCGTCACATCGTAGATTCGATGGAACTGACCCAGTGGTTCAAGGAAGACTGGTTCAAAGAGAAATACGTGGTCTACCTGCCCTTATAAAAAAAGCCGACAGACCACGCAAGAGGGCTTAGATCAGCGAGAAGGCAACATCCATCATATGGGTGAAGTTGTTCTGACGCTCCTCGGCAGTCGTTTCCTCACCCGTGAGGATATGGTCAGAGATGGTGCAGATGCCCAAGGCACGATTGCCTGAACGGGCAGCATTCATATAGAGCGCTGCTATCTCCATCTCGACAGCTAGCACACCCATGTTGATCCACTTGTCGGTATGCGG
The DNA here is from genome assembly GCA_902772585.1 of uncultured Bacteroidales bacterium. GTDB lineage: Bacteria > Bacteroidota > Bacteroidia > Bacteroidales > Bacteroidaceae > Prevotella. The sequence continues at coordinate 53,904 of CACYBB010000008.1, forward strand.
ATTCTCGTGATAGAACATGGACGACGACAAAACATTGCCCACTTTGTAGTGATAGCCGAACTTCTCGCACGACTCAGCTGCAGCACGCACCAGATCGAAGCTGGCGATAGGAGCAAACTGACCGGGCAGTTCATACTGAGCAGCATAGTTGCTGTTGGTGCAGGCACCCATAGCGATGGCGAGGTCACCAATGTGCAGATCGTTGTTGATAGAACCGGCAGAGCCTACACGGATAATAGTCTTGACATCATAGAAGTTGTAGAGCTCGTAGGTGTAGATACCGATAGACGCCATACCCATGCCGTGACCCATCACGCTGACGCGCTTGCCCTTGTAGGTGCCCGTATAGCCCAGCATACCACGAACCTGGTTGAAGCAAACGGGATTTTCGAGGAACTTCTCAGCCATGAGTTTCACACGCAGCGGATCGCCCGCCATGATGACAGTCTCGGCAATGTCGCCGTACTGAGCCCCAATGTGGGGAGTAGGAGTATTTTTCATAAGCTTTAAATTGAATGAGTTAACAACTGATGTTGCAAAGATAGCAAATTCTTTTGAAAACAGAAACAAAAAACGGAAAAAATATTACGATGACAAAGAAACAACGCTACGAAACAATTCTCAGTTACTTCCGAAAGGAGATGCCTGAGGCTGATACGGAACTGGAGTTTGGCAGCATCTTCCAGCTGCTGGTGGCTGTGGTGCTCAGCGCTCAATGTACGGACAAGCGCATCAATCAGGTGACCCCGGAACTGTTCCGCCAATATCCCGATGCCAAGGCAATGGCACAGGCTGAGGTGGACGAAGTGTTGGAGTATATCAAGAGCGTATCCTACCCCAACTCCAAAGCGGAACATCTGGTGAAGCTGGCACGCATGCTGGTGGAACGTCACAACGGTGAGGTGCCTGCCGACATGAACCAACTGCTGGACCTGCCTGGCGTAGGACGCAAGACGGCCAACGTTATCCAGTCGGTGGCTTTCGGCAAATCGACAATGGCTGTCGATACGCACGTCTTTCGCGTAAGTCATCGCTTGGGACTGGTCTCTGCAAAGGCCGATAACCCCTTGAAAGTGGAACGGGAACTGGTAAAAAACATACCCGTGGAGGATATTCCACGGGCACATCATTGGTTATTGCTTCACGGACGCTACGTCTGCACGTCACGCCGTCCTCATTGCGAACGCTGTGGGCTTAATTACGTTTGCCCTTCTGCCAGCCATTACCTTTCTGCCAGCCGTGACCCTGTTGCCAACCATTCTGCCAACCTTTCATCATCTGACGATGGAAACGGTTCTCAGCCTGCATGATCACATAGACTTTCGAGGCAGAAACTTCCTTCATCATCTTCTTATGATAGTTGACTTCCAACTGGCGCAGTTCCAGATTCAACTTGTCATACTCGATAATAGCCTGCTTGCAGGCCTCATCGCCTGAAGGCTTGTTCATACCCAGTTTGCGCATCTTGTCGTAGATGACGCGCTGTTTCTCACGTAACTCACAGAAAACGGGATACACCTTGTCGGCCTCCTGAGGCGTAAGCGAAGCCTCTTTGATAATAAAGGCTTTCAAGGCTGCCTCAAACTTCTCCGGCGAGAAACGCTTGTCCTGAGCGTTCACCATGATGGTCATTATCAGCAACAGACTGATTGTTATAACCTTCTTCATCTTGTTTAGTTTTTTTTATCGTTCACTTACTCCTCTGCCAGCAACTGGTAGATATCCATATTGTCCAACATAGCATAATCGGCAGCCTCGTCGATATACGACTCCGTTACAGCCATCTGCTGTTGACTGTCGTCACCCTGATGGAAATGGAAGGAGAAGGCTGTGACAAGCAAGGCTGCCACACAAGCAGCAGCATAGAACCAGTGACGGAGAGGCATAGCCACATTCTTGGCAACAGGCTGACGATTTTCAGCGTCAACACGTGGTGCGTTGTCGGGCAACTGAGCCATGATATTTGCCGTAAACTGGTCGAAATACCCTTCTGGTGTACGGAAGGGATTCTCCTGCCCTACTCTTTCCTTAAGGTACTTTTCTTCGTTAGTCATTATCATACTCCTTTATTTGTTTATTGTTATGACGTTTCTAAATGTTGAAAGTTTAATCACGTAACTTAAAAAAATCTGAAATCTTCTTAACGGCAATATGATATGATGCTTTCAGCGCTCCCTCAGAAGTGTCGAGGAGCTTGCTGATTTCGCTATATTTCATGTCGTCGAAGTATCGCAGATTGAAGACAGTACGCTGGACTTCAGGCAATTGCGCGATGGCTTCCTGCAGGAGTGCCTGCGTATCGTCACCATCAAAATAGCGGTCGGCCATCAGCGTCTGTGAGATGTTGTGCGACTGGTCATCAGCACTAACCACAAGTTGATTCTTCTGGCGGCGCAGGAAGTCGAGACTCTCGTTGACAGCTATGCGATAGAGCCACGTGGAAATCTTGGCATCGTGGTGGAAATCGCCCAGATGCGACCAGGCTTTCAAGAACACATTCTGCATGACATCGTTGGCGTCATCATGATTGAGCACCATACGACGAACCTGCCAGTAGAGCTGCTCGCTATACTCGCGCACTAACCGCTCGAAGGCCGTCCGTTGGGTCTTGGGGTCTATCAGTTGTTGCATCAGCAACTGTTCGTCTTCTTTCGTCATGGGAGGTATGGTTTCAAATGCTCTAAGATCACCTTGTCGTAGCCATAGATGTCGGGCCACGTCTGCAAGGCACCGCTCTCGTCGGGCCACAAGGTGAAGTATATAATATAAAGAGGTACGTGAGGCTTGACGGGCACATAGCCGATGAGCTTGTGGTCTTCCTCATCCTGATGGGTTCTGAGATACTGTCGTCCACGATCGGTTTCGGCTTTCAGCCCCATGGAAATACGGATGCGGTCAAGCAACCATTCGTCGGGCTGATCGAGCACAAAATTCGCCAACTCAAAGGGACGAGCCACACGTACACAACCGTGGGAGATAGAACGTGATTCGCGCTGGAAAACCCAAGGGGTGGACGTGTAATGCAGGAAGACGGAGAACTGGTTCTTGAAACGGAACACGATGCGTCCCAGAGAGTTGTCGTCACCACTCTCCTGTGCCACACGGTATTTGCCGCTAAGCAGCATGCTGCCCGTCACTTCACTAATCTCCATCTGCTTATTGGTGGCACGCTCAAAAATGTTGTATTTGTTGCGTGCAAAATAGGCACTATCGCCAGCATGGCGCACAACATCCTTCTCAAGAATGCTCTGAGGGATAATCCATTGAGGATTCACCTCCATCCATTCTATCTCGCTGGTCAGCAATGGGGTCTTCGTCTTCCTGGCGCCACAGACGATGCGCATGTCGAGCAGACTATCTTCACCATAGGCATAGAGATGGTAGGCAGGAAGATTGACGATGATGCGCTTGCCCGTCTCAGGAATGGGATGATGCAAGCGCCAACGGGTACGCTCCATATTGCTGATGATGCGCTGACGCTGTTCGTCATTAGTAGCATCTTTCAGCATACCCTTTAAGCGTTGATAGAACTTATCCTGCGACTCGATAGTGTTCAGATACGAAGTGATGCTGTCGTGCTGAATCTTGCTGATGACGGAGAGATGATAGTCGGCAGGTGCCTGCTCCATATCAACATCGAAAAGACCACGATAGCGAACATAATTGGGTGAAGGTTTCTTGTCTTCGTCAATATCAAGGTGATTGAAGATACGCGATGGATTGATAAAGCCGTAGCGATAACCATAGGCATAGCGCAGACAGGCCTTCGTGAGATGATAGTCCAGTCGGGCTGCAACATGATTGATGTCGTTGTCGCCCTCAGTAAACTGCAACTGGCGTAATGACTGCAGGTCGCGCTCAATAGCATCGACAAAGAAAGCCTGCTGAGAGAAACCTACATCGACAACACGACGCAGATGGGCCAGCAGAGAGTCTGCGCGAGCGTCAACACCCGCTCTATTAACCCACAACAGCGAGGCACCAGACTGCTCATAATAGCTGCGTACACGGCGATCAGACTCGGTAACGGCACCTTCTTTCTTTGCTGTCTCACAAACCAACCGGGCTATCTGCTGGAAGTCAAAAACAAACGCAGGCGCCTTCATATCAGAAAACGCCTCCATTGTAACTTCCTTGTTCTTAAAAGTGTTATCCTTGCTACAGCCTGTCAGGAGCAGCGCTGCGAAGGTGAGTAGCCCGATTAGCGAACAGTAACCTTTCTGACTACCTTTCCGATTTTTAAGATATAGCAACCTTTTGGTACATTTAGTTCAATCTTCTGGGCGGGACTCTCTATCTTCTCCGTCATCACGCGACGACCCGTCAGCGAGACAACTTCCAGCGTCTGACCTTGTGCGCCAGTAACGGTAACAGTCTGTCCACTGATAGTAATAGTGATATCCTCGTCAATAAATTCCTCAATGCCTGGCGCTACTGTGACAGCCGTTACCAACGAAGGCACAGCCAGCATAAGCGTGAGAGACATGGAAAATATGAGTAATGATTTCTTCATACGCAACAGTTTATTTGGTGCAAAGATAGGAAATATCTCTGTTAATTCCAAATTTTTAAGAGAAAAAATCACTATCAGACGTCAAAAACATCCATTTCGTTGGTCAGATGGCTGTTTTCAAACACTTCGCGGGCCTCATCAAGCAGCACTTCTTCGCGCTCATAGCGTGACGAATAGTGTCCCAACAGCAACTGTCCCACGCCAGCCTGACGGGCTATCATGGCTGCCTGACGGGCTGTCGAATGGTTGTATTTCTGAGCCATCAAGAGGTTATCCTCACCATAGGTACTCTCATGATAGAGAGTGTTCACACCTTGAAGGCGTTCAGCCAACTCAGGCAGGTAACGGGTATCGCTGACGTAAGCATAACTGCGAGGTGCATCGGCAGGTTCCACCAGTCGTTCATGGGCAACCTCCTCTCCTTCTTCCGTCGTCCAACCAGCACCAGCCTTGATGTTATTGAACTGACTGACGGGAACATGATAGAAGTCGGCCATGTCGCGACGAATATGGGGCAATGACGGTTTCTCACGGAACAGATAGCCACAGCAATGTACACGATGTTCCAATGGTAGCGTCTCTACCGTCAGCGAACGGTCATCATAGATAACCTGCTGGATAGTCGTATCAACAGCCTTGAACTCCACTTCATAATCCAGGTCGCGACAGAAGAAATCAATCTGACGTTGCAGAATGTCGGCAAGTTCCTCAGGAGCATAGACCGTCAACTTGGCAGTACGTCCCAACAGGCCAAAAGTGCTCAGCATACCGATAAGTCCGAAACAATGGTCACCATGCAAATGGGTGATGAAGACAGCACTAATCTTGGTAAAACGAAGACGCGAACGGCGCAGTTGTATCTGTGTTCCCTCGCCACAATCGACAAGGAACAACTTGCCACGCACCTCCACAACCTGAGCAGAAGGGAAATGCTTTAGTGTAGGTAGTGCGCTACCACAACCTAATATGTGTACTCTGAATGGTTCCAAGGGTTTGTTACATCTTAAATTCGTCGTAGGACGAGTCTTCCAACTTCACGTCTTCACCATAGGTTTCCTTAGGCTTCTGACGTTCATATTCGAAGGTTTCCTCCGCATCTTTATAGACCAACGAATCAGAAGTGAGCTTCACGATGTCATAGACGTTCAGTTCCTCCACATCGTTAGCGCCATCACGAACAAGGACAATCTCCAGACGCCCTTGGCTCAAGCGCCATGTGCGGTAGATGATGGAACCTTGGTCAATGCTCTCGGCAACACCACCTTCCTTGATGCTGATACCCACCTCGTCACTACCATCGATAGGATTCGGCATCACCCAGTTACCCAACAGCGTAGTCTGGTTGATGACAGTCTTTGCCACTGTCTTGGTGTCATTGGGGAGTACAGCCATACGGTCGCCCACCTGCAAACCACCAAACACAAGGTCGTTATCCTTGGCATTGGAGATGTCAAGCATCAGCGTGTCGCCAGTATCGGTAATCATCTGCAGCATATTCATCGAGGTAGCTTCACCACAGATACCATACAAGGTAGAATCGACGTTCATTCCTAACGAGTCACCATTATCAAAAGGCACCTTCTCTGTCTTGTTACCACAACTGCCCATCGTCAGTACGGCAGCAGTAACCAATAGCATAATACCAATTTTCTTCATATCTCCTATCTTTTAAATCTCTTAATCGTTTGCTTTCTCCTGCTGTTTCGCCTCATTCCAAAGGGCATCCATCTCCTCCAGCGTCATCTCTGTCAAAGGACGACCAGCCTTGATGCTGTGTTGCTCGATATAGTTGAAGCGACGAATAAATTTCTGGTTGGTCTTCTCCAGCGCATTGTCTGGATTTAACTTATAGAGTCGGGCGGCATTGATGACAGAGAACAGGAAATCGCCCAGTTCTTCCTCAGAACGTTCGCAATCGTCACGCTGCAACTCATCCTCCATCTCCTGCAGTTCCTCACGAACTTTGGCCCATACATCCTTGCGGTCTTCCCAATCGAACCCCACGTGGCGAGCCTTATCCTGGATGCGGTAAGCCTTGATGAGTGAAGGCAGCGAGGCAGGAACACCAGCCAAGACGGTCTTGTTGCCTCCCTTCTCTTTCTGTTTGATTTGCTCCCAGTTGTCGAGCACCTGTTCTACGTTCTTTACCTTGGCAAACTCACGTTCTTCTTCATTCTCACCATAAGGCAAGGGACGAGGATGAGCAGCACCAATCTGGGAGGGATGATACACGTGAGGATGACGGAATATCAATTTGTCTACCAAGTGGTTACAGACATCTGCCATATCAAACTGAGACTTCTCCTCACCGATTCGGGCATAGAAGGCAATGTGCAACAGCACGTCACCAAGTTCCTTGCAGATATCCTCTACGTCATTCTTCATCAGGGCATCGCAGAGTTCATAGGTTTCCTCAATCGTATTAGGACGCAGACTCTCATTGGTCTGCTTGCGATCCCAAGGACATTTCTCTCGCAATGCATCCAGCACGTCGAGCATGCGTCCAAAGGCCTCCATCTTCTCCTCACGGGTATGTTTTTGTTCCATAATCTTTGCAAAGGTACGACATTTTTGGCAAAGTTGCAATTATTTGGCAGAAAAACACATCATCAGAAGTTTTTTTGTGGATTACTCCGTCACCTGGTATTTGGATTTACGTTCACGTTTGGCCTTCTGGGGAATACCCGTAGGACCTGCTACAGAGTGGACGGTCTTGACACCTCGATAGCCATTCCAGCGCTCATGAATGCGACGCACATAATCGACAGTCTCAGAGCCACGCATATATCCATTGCGTACCACGGGATCGTTATAATACTCTGCCCGCTGCAAGCCCAGCACAAAGGGTTCCACATCTCGCCAACGAGAGGCATCACGACCATGTTTACGAGCCAAAGCCATTGCATCGCGGATATGGAAGCCGCCACCGTTATAGGCAGCCAAGACGAACTTGGTACGTTCGGAGCGATCACGGATATCAGAGAACGACTGTTCCAGTTCAGCCAAGTATTTTACTGCGGCTGCAATATTCTTTTCAGGATTATAGATATCAGCACGCGCCAACCCCAGATGGTCTGCAGTAGAGGGCATAATCTGCATCAAGCCACAAGCACCTGCCCATGAACGGGCCTGCGGGTCAAAGGTGGACTCCTGATAACATTGAGCAGCGAGCAGTCGCCAATCCCAACGAATCTGTGTGGCATAGCGCAGGAAATAAGCATCATAATGAGAGATGACACCTCCGGCACGGTTGAGCATAGGAGAAAAGACACGACGCTTGACACTACGCGATGACAATAGATAATCTTCTTGTTTCTTCACTTCGGCCATCAGCGACGGACGATACCACTGCTGGAGTTCTTTCTGCAAATCTTGCTTATCATCGCCCACAATCCATCCAGTACCTTTCTTGGTAAGAGGATAACAGATAAGGTCTGCCTCTCCATCAGCCAGTCGTTGACGCATCTCAGCAGTATCGCGACAGACCTCCATACGAAGACTGACACCCAACTGGTCGGCAAAACGTTGACAAAGCAGATAATGCGTTCCCAGATGTCTGCCACGATAGTCGTAGTAGGTCTCAGGACCTGTCAGCGTAAGAGCAATCAGTTCACCATTCCGCTGGATATCCTCCAAGTCAAAGTCCTCATTTGTGGGAATGGTATCCGTAATCTCGCCCCAAGGGGTCACTACAGGCTCTTGTCGCTTCTGACCACAGGCGGAAAGCAGCAACAAAAAGATGAAAAGTAGTATATATATGCTATTTCTGCTCAATTTCATTCAATTTTGGGTGCAAAAGTAATCATTTTCTTGCAAATATCAACGAAATTATGTAATTTTGCACGCTTAAAGACATAAAAATGTCAATGCAAATAGTCAAATAGTACGTAAATAGTCAAATAGTCAAATTATAAGATGTTAAGAATTGCAGTACAATCGAAGGGCCGTCTTTTTGACGACACCATGAATCTGCTGGCAGAGGCAGACATCAAGATTAGTTCAGGACGCAGGACGCTGCTCGTACAGTCAGGTAACTTCCCATTGGAGGTACTTTATCTGCGCGACGACGATATTCCACAGAGCGTAGCATCAGGTGTTGCAGACATCGGTGTTGTCGGCGAAAACGAGTTTATTGAGCGCAACGAGGATGCAGAAATCATCTCGCGCCTAGGATTCTCGAAGTGTCGCTTATCATTGGCCATTCCCAAGGACATTGACTATCGTGGCGTGAACTGGTTCAACGGCAAGAAAATTGCCACCAGCTATCCTCACATTCTGAAGACATTCCTCGACAAGCAGGGTATTAGTGCTGAGATTCACGTCATCACAGGTTCCGTAGAGATTAGCCCGGGTATCGGTTTAGCTGATGGTATCTTCGATATCGTCAGCAGCGGTTCGACGCTGGTCAGCAACAACCTCCGTGAGGTGGAAGTGGTGATGCAGAGCGAGGCCTTGCTGATTGGCAACAAGAACCTCAGTCGCGAGAAGCGTCAGACACTCGACGAGATGCTGTTCCGCTTCAAGGCCGTAAAAGATGCCGAAGACAAGAAATACGTACGGATGAATGCTCCCAAGGCTCATCTGCAGGAGATTATCAGTGTACTGCCTGGTCTGAAGAGTCCCACCATCATCCCATTGGCTGATGAAGACTGGTGCTCCGTACATACCGTACTCGACCAGAAGCGTTTCTGGGAAATCATCGGCAAACTGAAGGAGCTGGGTGCTCAGGGCATCCTGGTAACACCCATTGAAAAAATGATTCTATGAAGATATACAGATATCCGAAGCGTGAAGAGTGGAGCGAGATAACGTCTCGCCCACGACTGGACCTGACACAGCTGAACGAGACGGTAAGTACCGTCCTTAACGATGTGCGCCAGCGTGGCGATGAAGCCGTCAAAGAATATGAACTGAAGTTCGACAAGGCTGCATTGACATCATTGGCTGTTAGTGAACAAGAGTTACAAGAGGCCGAACAGTTGGTAAGTGCTGAACTGAAAGCCGCCATAGAACTCGCTCATAAGAATATCTATCAGTTCCATGCTGCCCAAAAGTTTGAAGGCCAGAAGGTGGAAACACAACCCGGCGTGAACTGCTGGCAGAAAAGTGTCGCCATCGAACGTGTAGGATTGTATATCCCAGGCGGTACTGCCCCACTCTTCTCTACGGTATTGATGCTTGCCACACCTGCCAAGATTGCAGGCTGTGGAGAGATTGTGCTTTGCACACCACCCAACCGTGAGGGGAAGGTTAATCCTGCTATTCTGATGGCTGCACGTATTGCAGGTGTCAGCAAGATTTTCAAGGCTGGTGGCGTACAGGCTATCGGTGCGATGGCTTACGGTACGGAATCAGTTCCCAAGGTGTTCAAGATATTCGGTCCTGGCAACCAATACGTGATGGCTGCTAAACAACAGGTCAGCCTCGACGAGGTGGCTATCGACATGCCTGCAGGTCCCAGCGAGGTCTGTGTACTTGCCGACGATACCGCCAATGCGGAGTTCGTTGCTGCTGACCTCTTATCGCAGGCTGAGCACGGCATCGACTCACAAGTGCTCTTCGTCACCACCTCAGAAGAGAAGCTGCAGGAGGTACAGCAGGAGGTAGAACGCCAGCTTGCACTTCTACCCCGTCAGGAGATTGCCAAGAAGGCATTGGACAACAGCCGCCTCGTGCTCGTCAATTCCGTTGACGAGATGATGGCACTCTCTAACGCCTATGCCCCTGAACACCTGATTATTCAGACTGCAGACTATGAGCAACTGGCTGAGAAAGTAATCAATGCCGGCTCCGTATTCCTTGGACAATATGCCTGTGAGAGTGCTGGCGACTATGCCAGTGGTACCAACCACACGCTACCCACCCACGGTTATGCAACAGCCTACAATGGTGTGAACCTCGACTCATACTGCAGGAAGATTACCTTCCAGCACCTTACAGAGGACGGAATCCGCCACATTGGCCGTGCCGTAGAACTGATGGCAGAAGCCGAACAGCTGGATGCTCACAAGAACGCAATGACAGTACGCATCAAATCAATAAAGTAGAGTGTTCGACGGTTTCCCCGTCGAAAAAAAATAAAGAAATATGAAGCCTTTAGAACAACTGGTACGTCCCAATATCTGGAGCTTGGCGCCTTATAGTAGTGCCCGTGACGAATACTCAGGAAAAGAAGCCCACGTCTTTCTCGATGCCAACGAGAATCCGTATAATGCGCCTTACAACCGTTATCCAGACCCCTTACAGCGTGAGGTAAAGCAATTGCTGGAACGTGTAAAAGGGGTACCTGCCGAGAATATCTTTCTGGGCAACGGAAGCGACGAAGCTATTGACCTTCCTTACCGTATCTTCTGTGAGCCTGGTCGTGACAACGTGGTGAGCATAGCGCCCACCTACGGTATGTACCAAGTATGTGCTGACATCAACAATATTGAGTGTCGCCAAGTTCTGCTCGACGAAGGCTTCACGCTGAATGCAGACAAGTTGCTGGCTGCCTGCGATGCTCACACCAAGATTATCTGGCTCTGCTCGCCCAATAATCCAACAGGTAACTCACTGGATCGCGACGAAATCATGAAGGTGGTAGAAGGCTTCGACGGTATTGTCATCGTTGACGAGGCGTACATAGACTTTGCCCGTCAGATGTCGCTACGCCAAGAGCTACCAACCCACCCCAACCTCATCATTCTGCAGACTATGTCGAAGGCTTGGGGCTCAGCAGCCATCCGCCTGGGTATGGCCTTCGCCTCTAAAGAGATTATCGCCATCTACAATAAGGTGAAATACCCGTACAATGTCAATCAACTCACACAACAGCAGGCTATCGCCATGCTGAAAGACCCCTTTGAGATTGACAAGTGCGTAAAGATTCTGTTGCAGGAGCGTAGCCGTCTGATGCAGGCTTTCATGGAACTGCCCATCTGTGAACATATCTATCCCACAGATGCCAATTTCTTCCTGACACGCGTGACCGATGCCACGAAGATTTACAACTATCTAGTGGATAAGGGTATCATTGTTCGCAACCGTTCACGCATCCAACTCTGTCAGAACTGTCTGCGCATTACCATCGGTACACGTTCGGAGAACAACGAGTTGCTCAGCGCCCTGCGTCAATACTGATTTCACATTTCCATGAACCCACGCCCCCATACTGACTACAGGGTGTCTGTCATCATATTGTTTCTGATGACGACACTAACAGCATGGGGTGGCAATCGTATTTTCTCTTCACGCATAAAGACGCTGACCAGCATAGTCAATGGCGACTGGCAGAATCGTCCTGTGATGACGCTGAACAGTAGTGATGTGATGACCATCGGCTTCGACGAGTTTTCACACAACTACCACAGGTTGGTCTATCATCTCGACCATTGCGAGGCAGACTGGAGCGTATCGGAAGACATCTTCGAGAGCGACTGGCTGCATGGCTTCAATGATGAGCCCATCGACAACTACCTGAACTCCATCAATACCACGGTACTCTACACACACTATCAGTTGACCATCCCCAACGACCGTTGTCAGTTGACCATGAGTGGCAACTACCGTCTGACCGTTTACGACGAAGACGATGCTGACGAGAAACTGTTGGAGGTTGAGTTCTATGTCGTGGAACCGCTGATGACAATAGGTATGGAGGCAACCACAAATACAGACATCGATCACAACGTGAGCCACCAACAGCTATCTGCCAGTGTAGTGTACAACAACTTGCGCATCACCAATCGTGAAGAACAGCTATATACTGTGGTGATGCAAAACTGGCAGGAGGATGATGCACAACACAACATCCAGCCCAACCACATCACCCCACGCGGTCTGCTATGGCAACACAATCGCCAACTCATCTTCAACGGTGGCAATGAGTATCATAAGTTCGAAGTACTGGATGTCACACATCCCACAATGGGTATTGACCATATTCGGTGGGACGGCAAAAATTATCAGGTCTATCCTTTTGCATCAACTGTCCGTCGAAACTATCTCACCGACGTCGACACAGATGGTGCTTTCTGCATCCGCAACAGCAATAACTTCGAGTCAGACCACACCTGCGACTATGTCTGGGTGAATTACGAACTGCAGGCTCCCTACCAAGGCGAACTATACATTAACGGACAATGGACGACGGATGCCGACAAGGAGCATTACCTTATGCGCTACGACGGAGAGCGGAAAGTGTACTATACGGCACTACTGCAGAAACAGGGCTACTATAATTACCGATACATCACAGCAGACGGACAGATACCTGTCTCAGAGGGGAATTACTATCAGACAGAAAACCGATACCAGATGCTAGTATATTATAAAGAGGTGGGAGGTCGCACATGGCGACTGGTTGGTTACAAGTCGTTAGAACTGCGATAAGCCTCTGGCGTCATACGATAACGGTGATAGAACGACGTCACGAAGTAGTTGGGTGACACAAAGTGCAGGGAGTCGGCAATATCCTCTACTGTTGCATCGGTGGTAAGCAACATCATGGCAGCTTCTTGCAGACGTAACATACTAATCAGTTGACGCGGATTCTTGTCAATATGATTAGCCAGCAAGACAAACAACTCACCTTTACTCTTCTCCGTCAAGTCAGCAAGCAACTGGAAGCGGAAATGCTCCGTACGATGGTTCGCCACAAAGGGAACAATCTTTAGCATAACTTCATCGAAGGCATGACTCTCTGAAGTATTGTTATCTACAAGGTCAGCATCGTCAGAAGACTGAGTGGGCGCCAACTGTTCGTCGTGCAATTCTATACAGCGATCAGTAAATCCTCGAACGCGACGCATCATGTCTTCCTCATCATTCAGGCAACGCATACGCATCTTCGTATTACGATTGAAATAATAGAAATTACCGATCGTCAGACCAATCAGCAGGAGTGCCAGCAAGAGATAGAGTCCTGTGGTACGCCACCACGGCTTGTCAACATGAACAATCCAAGTGTAAGGGTTGACAGGCCACTTGTCTGGCCACATCGACACCTGCATTTCTATCACGTAATCACCAGGTTTCATAGCGACCAAAGGCAGGCGCAACATACCATTCTTATCTACAATACCACCCGTTTTCCCGAATGAGAAAATACGCCAATCATCATAACCTGCCATTCCCTTGATACGGACACGGTAGTAGGTCTGGATAGGACGCAGATAGTTCAATCCAGAGAAAATCAGCATCAGCGAGTTTTGATTGTAATTGACATGGAACTCATGGGTGCGAGAGGCACTACGTTCCAGGATGACCTTACCATCAATCTCAACTCCAGGTTCCACATATACGCCATTAACTATCAGTCGAACAAGTTTAGGATAAAGTGGCAGTTCCTTAAACCGTTCGCCCTGGAAACGGGCAGGATTGAAGATGACCACTCGATCGATAGTCTCCATAACGATGGTACCATCATCCATCTTTGCCACACGTCCATTAAGGAAGGCATCGTTGGGAATATTGTCCTGATTGATATATGCCTCCACATGATACACGTCACCATCACGTACATAAAGACGGGCTACACCATAGCTGGTCGATACCCATATATGGTGCTCGTCATCCTCTATAATAGCATGTACAACCTCATTGGTTAGTCCGTCCTTACGGGTAAACTGTCTATCAGGTTTACCAGGACGTTTCAGTATCACACCTGCATAGGTTCCTGTCCATGTCCAGCCACGACTATCGCGGTACACACAGTTCGTCTTATAGGGCAGCGACTCGCTCTTTCTTTCCTGTTCATCAAGAACCTTGAGATATGGTTCTGCCTCAGGCGACTGCGACAGATAGGAAGAGAACGGACTGGGATAGGCTTTGGCATAAAGCAGACCACGCTTCACAGTACCCATCCAAAGACCTCCTTGACGGTCGAACATCAGCGAGTTGACATCTGGTGACATACTGCGACCTTTGGAGAGTTTCACCGTCTCGTAATGTTTCACTTCTCCCGTTTGGTAGTAATAGACCAAATAACCACGCTCGGAAGCGATATATAATCTGTCGTCCTTGGGACAGAGGTCGTTCATCTGGAACGGTGTCTCCAAAATCTTCGTCCAACGACGGTCACTGATATCATAGCGCATCAATACGGCCGTCTCTTTACCATTGCGAATCTGATAATACTGATCACCTACCAAACAGAGAATGGATGATTGGGCATAACGCTGCTTCTCTTCATTAGAATCGAACGTCCCGTCATTATACAGATAGCGAGGATGCTTGTAGTCGTAAACACCAACGGAACCATCCGCATGGAACATCAGCAACAAACTGTCAGCATAGAGGTCTACATCCTGTAGTGTTGCCTTTGTCTGAATAGCAAACTCCTTACCCTCCTTAGGATCGGACAGCAAATTAGCAGAACGGAACCAGATGTTGCACTCGCCATCGCCATAGAAGTCATCGACAGTCTTCTTAACACCCATCTCACGAAGCACACTCCTCACATCAGGCATGAAACGTTCCGTCAGCAGGTCAACAACAACCATCCTGCCACGATTCTTTCCCCACAAGTGATGATACTTGTCGAAGAACATCTGATAGCCGCCTTTATAGCCTGGCAGACTGATAGCGTCCTGCTCGGAAGGGTCTATATGGGTAAAGCTGTCGCCATCGAAGAAGTTGACATGACCAATGGTAAAGATAAGCACCCTACCCGTCTTGGTACAGCGCACAATCTCTACAGCATTATCCGCCAGACCATTAGAGGCATCATAAGAATAAAACACCAGATTCTCGTCATTAGCCAACGTGTTGACACTCATCAGCAGCGTCAACAACATCAGGTAAATAGTCCGGAGGAGATTCTTATGCATAAGGCCTTCATTGTTTTAGTGCTGGCAAAGATAAGAAGAAAAAAACAAATCTCCAAATATTTTGCGGAATTCTTACACTTTCGGCAGATGGAACTGGTTGTTTTGGTCGAAGACTTCCTTGACGGTGTTAACCTCCAGGAACTTGGTAGCACCACCTGCACCGATGTTTCCGCTGAGGTAAGCAATCTTGTCGTCAAGGGCTACATATCCCTTCTGGCGCAACATGCGAACTGCCGCCAGGAAGAGACGTTCCGAATCGATATGGTCTTTCTGATAAACAGGAATGACACCATACGAGAGGTTCAGCAGACGTTGTAACTTGTCCTTATAACAGATAGCCAATACTGGATGTGGACCACGGAAGGCAGCCAGCGCACGAGCAGTAATACCCGTGGTAGAGTCAGTGATGATACCTTTGACACCCAACATCTCAGTAGCCTCAATGGCGGCATGTGCCATAAAGTCGCGTACATCGCAGTTGGCTGACAAGGGGGCAACCAGTGTATGCTGCATACGGTCCAGTTCTGCCTGTTCAGCAATAGAGGCCATCGTCTGCACAGCCTCCACAGGATACTTACCACTGGCAGTCTCGCCAGAGAGCATCAAGGCGTCGGTGCTGGAATAGACAGCATTGGCAATATCGGTCACCTCTGCACGAGTAGGTCGCGGATTATGTATCATCGTGTGCAACATCTGAGTAGCCACAATGACAGGTTTCTTCTTCTCAATACACTTACGGATAATCTTGCGCTGGATACCAGGAATACGCTCAATAGGCACCTCGATACCCAAATCACCACGTGCAATCATGATACCATACGAGGCATCGATAATCTCATCGATATTGTCAACACCCTCCTGGTTCTCTATCTTGGAGATAATCTTGATATCGGAATTAAAGGCGTCAAGGATGGCCTGCACAGCACGAACATCAGCAGCAGAGCGCACAAAACTGTGGGCAATGAAATCGATATCCTGGTCAATAGCCAGCATGATGTTCTTACGGTCCTTGGCTGTCAAGGCTGGCAGGTCGATATGCCGACCAGGAACATTCACACTCTTATGAGCACCCAGAACACCGTCGTTCTGCACCTGTGCAATGACTGCAGGACCATTGATACCAATGACCAGCATGTCGAGCGCACCATCGTCAAAGAGCACATGGTCACCCTCCTGGATATCTGCCGCAAAGTTTTCATACGAGAGATTGACAATGTCGTGCGTGGAGTCTATCTCCGGACGACCAAACAGCTTCACCACATCGCCTGTCTTATACTCAATAGGTTCAGCGCAACCTGTCGTACGTACCTCCGGTCCTTTCGTGTCTATCAATATACCAATATGGCGACTAACCTCGCGCACGTTCCTTATTATATTCTTTATCCCTTCCTCCGATGCATGAGCCGTATTCATTCTGACCACATTCATGCCAGCATTATACAGTTGGCGGATAAATTCCACGTCACAACGACGGTCACTGATCGAGGCAACAATCTTTGTTTGTTTCATAGTAACTTTCTCTTAAATTTTGTGCAAAGTTACGAAAAATAAATGGCATTAAAACGGAAAAAATAAGATTTTTGAAAAAAAGTTAGCTGAAAATTTCCATATTCCGCTGAAAAACAGTAACTTTGCAGTCCGAAAATTAAACACATAAGTAAATACAGAGATGACAAAAGCAGATATCATCAACAAAATCGCCGAAGATACCGGTCTTCCCAAGAAGGATGTTGCCGCTACAGTAGAGGCTTTTATGGAAGAGATTCGTGACTGCATGGCCGTACGCAAGGAGAATGTTTATCTGCGTGGCTTTGGCACGTTCACAGTGAAGCACCGTGCAAAGAAGACCGCACGTAATATTTCGAAGAACACAACACTGGTTATCGACGCTCACGACATTCCCGCTTTCAAGCCTGCCAAGAGTTTCGTTGCTAAGATGCAATAATTCAACATTTAAATATTTAAATAATTTAGTATTATGCCAAACGGAAAAAAGAAGAAGGGCCACAAGATGGCTACTCACAAGCGTAAGAAGAGACTGCGCAAGAATCGTCATAAGAGCAAGTAAGCTCTGACGGAAAGTTTGACGGCACGCTCCTTTCCTGTAAAAAACGCCAAACAACAAGAGAATGACAAGTGAAGTTATTATCGATGTTCAGCCGAAAGAGATTTCTATCGCCCTGCTCGAAGACAAGAATCTGGTAGAATACCAGAGCGAGAAGCGAGAAGAGGCGAGTTATTCCGTCGGCAACATCTATCTGGGCAAAGTGCGCAAGCTCATGCCTGGACTCAACGCCTGCTTCGTAGATGTAGGCTCTGAGCGCGATGCTTTCTTGCACTATCTTGACCTTGGCACTCAATACAGCTCTTACGAGAAATACCTTAAACAGGTACAAAGCGACAAGAAGAAACTTTATCCCATCCAGAAAGCCACACGTCTGCCAGACCTTCCCAAGGAAGGCAGCATCACCATGCTGAAACAGGGTCAGGAGATATTGGTGCAAGTTGTGAAGGAACCCATCAACACAAAGGGTCCGCGCCTCTCCTGTGACATCAGTTTTGCAGGACGCTATATGGTTTTGATTCCTTTCGGCGATAAAGTATCGGTTTCGTCAAAAATCAAGAAAAGCGAGGAGAGAGCACGTCTGAAACAACTCGTTCAGAGCATCCGCCCCAAGAACTTCGGCGTTATTGTACGTACGTCAGCCGAAGGCAAGCGCGTAGCAGAGCTTGACAGTGAGTTGAAGACACTGCTGAAACGCTGGGAAGAGATGATTACGAAGGCACAGAAAGCCACGAAGACTCCCCAGTTGTGCTTCGAGGAGACAGGTCGTGCCGTAGCATTGCTACGCGACCTCTTTGACCCCACCTATGACGGCATCTACGTGAACGATGCCGACATCATGGAACAAGTAAAGGACTACGTCTCACTGATAGCCCCCGACAAGAAAGACATCGTGAAGCTTTATACTGGCACGGTGCCCATCTTCGACAATTTCAACGTCACCAAGCAGATTAAGTCCAGCTTTGGCAAGACGGTGAACTACAAACGCGGAGCCTATCTCATTATTCAGTCCACAGAAGCCATGCACGTGGTAGATGTCAACTCAGGCAATCGCACTCGCTCAGAAAACGGTCAGGAGCAGAATGCGCTGGAGGTAAACCTCGGTGCTGCCGACGAGCTGGCACGCCAGCTGCGACTAAGAGATATGGGCGGCATCATCGTGGTAGACTTCATCGACATGAATCTCGCAGAAGACCGACAGTTGCTCTATGAGCGCATGTGTAAGAACATGCAGAAAGACAGAGCGCGCCACAACATCCTACCACTCTCAAAGTTCGGACTGATGCAAATCACACGTCAGCGTGTGCGTCCGGCAATGGATGTCAATGTAGAGGAAACCTGCCCTACCTGCTTTGGTAAGGGAAAAATCAAGTCGTCCATCCTGTTTACGGATCAGTTAGAGAGCAAGATTGATCGCCTGGTCAACAAGATCGGTATTAAGAAATTCAGTCTGCACGTACACCCTTACGTTGCCGCCTACATCAATCAAGGCCTCTGGTCGCTCAAGCGCCAATGGCAGATGAAGTATGGTCTGGGCATTCGTATCGTACCTTCGCAGAAACTGGCATTCCTCCAGTATGAGTTCTACGACACAGAACGCCAGTTCATCGACATGCAGGAAGACATCGAGACCAATTCGTAGGGACTTTACCCTATCCAACTAAAGAAAAAATCTCCGAATCACTTGTTGGTTCGGAGATTTCTTGTTATCTTTGCAAAAGAATCAAAGACAATCCATTCATGACAACACTGAAGATACTCTTCTGGATATGCCTGGCCATCTGCGTATACACCTACGTAGGCTATGGTTTGCTGCTCTATTTACTGGTATTACTGAAACGATTGGTCAAAGGCAAGCCTCAACAGATGGCGTTGCCAACAGACGACCAATTGCCTGATGTCTCCTTTATGGTTTGCGCCTACAACGAACAGGATGTCGTAGAGATGAAGATGCAGAACATCCATGAGTTGGACTACCCTAAAGATAAGCTCCATGTGGTATGGGTCACTGATGGTTCGTCTGACAACACCAATGAATACCTGAAAGCATACCCAGAGGTGGAAGTCATCTATTCTCCTGAACGACGTGGCAAGACTGCAGCCTTGAACCACGGACTGTCGATGGTGAAGAGCGACATCACGGTGATGACAGATGCCAACACAATGGTCAATCGTGAGGCCATCCGCGAAATTGTCCGTTGCATGCAAGACCCGAAGGTGGCTTGCGTGGCTGGCGAGAAGCGCGTATTATCACGTACCGAAGGAGAGATTGCTGCTGAGGGTGAAGGTCTCTACTGGAAATATGAGAGCACGCTGAAACGTCTCGACAGTGAACTGTATTCCGCTATGGGTGCTGCTGGAGAACTTAACGCCATCCGCACAAATCTATATGAGCCTATGCCGGAGACTGCCCTACTCGACGATTTCGTGATGTCTATGAGAATGGTTGAGCAAGGATACAAAATAGCCTATACGTCAGATGCTTACGCTATGGAGTACGGCTCCGCAAATCTGGAAGAAGAGTCGAAGCGCAAACGTCGCATCGCTGCTGGTGGACTACAGAGTTCCTGGTGGTTGCGCAGCATGATGAACCCCTTCAAGAACTTCATGGTGGCATTCCAGTTTGTCTCCCATCGCGTCCTCAGATGGAGCATCACGCCCATTGCCCTGATGGCTCTCATTCCACTCAATGTGGCGCTGGTGATGATGAAAGCCGGAACAGTCTACACCATCATCTGGATACTGCAGATTTTGTTCTATCTGTGTGCATTCTGTGGCTATCTGTTGGAGCAGCGAGGCCGGAAAAACAAGTTGCTCTATGTGCCCTACTATTTCCTCTTTATGAACATAAACGTCTTCCGTGGCATGCGCTATCTGAAGACCCACCAAGGGGGTGGAGCATGGGAGAAAGCAAAAAGAGGATAAAAAATTGTGAAAAAATGATGGTAGTTTAAAGTTTTTGTAGTACCTTTGCAAGGAATAATACGAATTCGTAAAAGATGAACCAGGATGAAAAAGAACTGTTTCTGCAAAAGATAGCAGAAGCAAATGCAAAATTACAGGCCACTCAGCAGGAGTTGGACGCTGCCAATAAAAGGCTTAACGAATACGAAGAGATGGCTAAGAAAGCGGAACAGGCAAGCCGCATGAAGTCGCTCTTCCTGGCTAATATGAGCCATGAAATCCGCACGCCCCTCAACGCTATCGAAGGTTTTGCTCGCGTGATGGCAGAGACAGACTCTGCCGAGGATCGCATGAAGTACATGGAGATTATTGAGAGCAATAATGGCCGTGTACTGGCACTGATTAACGAGATTCTCGACCTGTCTCGTGTAGAAGCTGGCGAGATTACGATTAACAAGAGCATGACTGACCTCAGTGAGCTCTGCAAGAATATCCAACTCATCTTCAAATTCCGCTGTTCGGAGAATGTGCGTCTGACATGGTCAAATCCTACCATGAACGTCACGCTCAATACCGACTCTAATCGTCTTACACAGATATTCTCCAACCTGATTAGCAATGCTTTGAAGCATACCTCTCAGGGAACCATCACTTATGGCTATCGTCTCATCAACGACGGTCAGGAGGTTGAGTTCTTCGTAAGCGACACAGGAACAGGTATTGCCAAAGAAGACCTGGATCATATCTTCACCACCTACATGTCTCGCGATGCAGAAAAACAGAACGGTTATGGACTGGGACTGGCCCTCTGTAAGATTATCGTCGAGAAGATGGGTGGAAGCATCAACGTCACCTCTAAGGTTGGCCAGGGCTCGACCTTCACCTTCGTATTGCCTTTCGAGGGAACGATTGGCGGCATGCGCAAGAACAGCCGTACCACCACGAACTCACGTACCATCCGCGTCAATACCAAGACCGACGTCAAGAACGCTCCACTCATTCTGGTTGCCGAAGACGAGGACAGCAACTACGAACTGGTAAAGATTGTATTGTCGAAGCGCTATCGTCTGGTACGTGCCGTCAATGGCATCGAAGCAGTCACCTTCTGTGAGGATGACCGTCCTGATATGATTCTGATGGATATCCGCATGCCGGACATGAATGGTCTCGATGCTACCCGCATCATCAAGGAGGTCAACCACGACATCCCCATCGTTGCCCTCAGCGCCTATGCCTTCGATGAGAACATCCGCGAGGCCAAGGCTGCAGGCTGTGACGAGTTTATGGCTAAGCCATTCCGCGTGGAAGACCTGTTGGATGTTGTACAGAAATACGTAAAGGATTAACCTGCCCTCACATTACCTTATGGGAAAATTAGCTGTTTATAAGTATGCTGCCGCCATGTTTCTGGTTTTCCAGATTGTGCTAAGCATCTTTACCCTTGTAGGCCTTTTTGGTGGTAACGTAACGCCCGTAGGCAATACTGCACGAGCCATGTGCGTATATATCCTGCCGATACTCATCATAGCCAATGCCATCATGATTATCTATTGGATTATCCGTCGCAAATGGTTGTTCCTGGCAATTCCCATCATCACCATCGCCTGCTGTATTCCCTATATCGGAACTTATTATCAGTTCAGTCTGGACGATCCACAGCAGAACATGCAGAGTGGCCTGAAGATTGCCTCTTACAACGTGGCCATGTTTGGACGTGAGACCTCTGGTTTCATGGCTCAGGACATTCTTGCTGAGATGCGTCGTCAGAAGGTCGATGTGCTCTGCATTCAGGAGTATAATGAAATCAGTGGTGACAAGAAGAATTCTGAGAGCTACAAGGATTATTTCCCCTATATGCAGGTTGGTCGCAGCGATATGGTTATCTACAGTCGCTACCCCATCACTGCCAATAAGACCATCCTCTTTGAGGATACTAACAATAGCGCCATGTGGGTAGATATTGACGTCAAGGGTACTGAGTTCCGCATCTTCAACGTCCACTTGGAGACCACAGGCATCAACCGCACCCTCCATAAGGCTGGCAAAATGATGGCACAAGGTGGTCAGGTGGACAATAATCGTCTCATTAACGCCATCGTGGGCAACTATATGTGGGGCATGATGTTCCGTTCAGGACAGGCTATCACCATTGCCAACGAGAAGCGCGAATCAGAAAAGCCCGTCATCCTTTGTGGTGACTTCAACGATGTGCCCTACTCCTTCGTATATAATACGGTAAAGGGCGATATGGTTGACGGCTTCAAGGAGTGTGGCGCTGGTTGGATGTACACCTATCGTGGCATGAAGAACAAGCCCGTACGCATTGACTACATCTTCCACGACGAGAGCATCAAGGGCATCTCCTACTACAAGACGGATTTGACCTACTCAGACCACTTCCCCGTATTCATGAAGGTAGCTTTATAAAAAGACAACAAGAAACCCTCGCAACTGCGAGGGTTCTTTGTTTTTATTGGACAATCTTGAAGCGCACTCTGCCAATCAGACAATCTTGAAACGCACTCTAAACGAGTGCTCATGCTCGTCCCAGTTGGTTCCCAACATTTCGAACCGACCTATCTGCGAGGTAGAGCGCACGTGTTTGCCAATACAAGGACAGACATCATAATCACCGATGCGCACCAGTCGGATGCTGTCGCTGACGTCACTGGGCAAGCGGTCAGCACGTATTCCCTCAGGCAACTCACTCAGAGACACCACTTCAAACGTGACGGGCAGGTCTTCCTCTATCAACCGCTGCATCTCGCGCTCAATATCTTTCTCTTCCTGGCGCGTGGGCTTGTGGTCTATGTGGAAACTCATCTTGCTCTTCTTGCGTTCGATATGTGCATTATACGAACGCTCGCAGCCAAACAAGCGTATCATCACCTGGTTCAGCAGATGTTCCGCCGTGTGTGCTGGTGGAAACTCCTCTTTGTTATGCTCGTTGAATTGATAGTCCTCCATCTCATCTCTAACCTCTTACATCAGACCTCTTACTTCAGGCCTCTTACTTCTTACTTCTTACATCTTACTTCTTACATCTTACCTTCCACACTCTGCCACCGCGAGCACTGATGTTCATACGTACCGTACCATCGGGGCGCAGCATCATCGACTGCTTCTCTTTCGTCAGCAAGTCGGTAGCCATCACGGTACTCTCAGTCAGTTGCAAGTATTCAAAGGCATGAGCAGGCAGACAGACATCAACCTCTACATCGTGGTCTTCAAAGTTAACAACCACCAGCAACAGGTCGTTGCCAGCCTTGCGCAGGAATGCATACTGTCGATGCAAATGTCCATTCACATACATCAGGTCAAAGAAGGCACCCTCGCTGACCGCCTTCTCCTTGCGGGCAATGAGCATGGTCTTCTTGTGGATATCAAAGAGTTGTTGCTCTTCAGCAGTCAGTTTCTTGGCAGCAGCACGGCACAGGGTGTCCACGCTCCAGTAGTCGAAGATGGTGGTTCGTCCGTCGTTGCCACTGAAGCCCTCACGGTCCATGCCACGCTCACCATACTCCTCGCCGGCATACAGCATGAAGGGGTTCTGCTGCATCAGCACAGAGGCAATCATGGCAGGCACACCCTTGCGAGCATTAGCAGCAAAGAAGTCGCTGGCAATACGCTGTTCGTCGTGGTTCTCCAGGAAGTAGAGCATGTGCTCACGGATGTCGTCCGTCTGTTGCCAAGCGTTGCTGATAGCCGACGTTGGCGCATGGTGACAAATCACGCTACGCATGGTGTCATACATGCCCACCTTGTCGTACAACCAGTCGAAACCATTCAGCAGGTAACGGCGATAGTCGTAGGGGTTATACACCTCACCAATGAACTTGATGTCAGGGAACTCCTCGCGGACCGTCTTCGTGGCAAAACGCCAGAACTCAGCAGGCACCATCTCGGCCATATCGCAACGGAAGGCATCCACACCCTTGGAAGCCCAGAAGAGCAGAATCTCCGTCATCTTGTACCAAGTATCAGGAATGGGGTCGAAGTAACCAATGCGACCTGCATAGTAGTCCACGCCGTAGTTCAGCTTGACTGTCTCGTACCAGTCCGTCTCCGAAGGCGTACAATCGAAGTGGTCATTACCCGTAGCCTTCGCAGGTTCCTCAATATAGGGGTCCTTCTCGCCTTGATACAGATCGAAGTAAGGTGAAAAGCGCTCACCAGGACAATAGTAGAAATTGTTCTGCGGATTGAAGCCCTGCTGAGGGTCATCATCAGCCCCAAGATCCACCACGCCCTTCGGTTTGCACACAGAGTGATACTGGCGAGCCACATGGTTAGGCACAAAGTCGATGACCATCTTCAGACCAGCAGCATGGGTGCGCTCCACCAACTGCTCAAACTCCTGCATGCGCTCTTTGACATTGACTGCCAAGTCGGGGTCAACATCATAATAGTCGGTGATGGCGTATGGCGAACCAGCCTTACCCTTCACCACAGCAGGATGCTGACGGGGAATGCCATACTTGCTATAGTCTGTCTTCGTAGCATGACGGATGATGCCCGTATACCACACATGAGTGACACCCATTGCGGCAATGTCCTTCAGCACCTTAGGTGTAAAGTCAGCCAACTTGCCACAACCGTTTTCGGCAATCGTGCCGTCCACCTTGCGGGTAACGTTACGATTGCCGAACAAACGGGTAAATATTTGATAGATAATTACCTTCTCCACGTTAATTTGTTATTAGTTATTGGTTATTGTTTACTGTTTACTGCTCAATGCCGTGTGCAGGAACTTCCTTGTTAATCTTGGCAATCATACCCTGCAGGGCCTTGCCAGGACCACACTCTGTGAAGTCGGTAGCACCGTCAGCAATCATGTGCTGCACAATCTGAGTCCAACGAACGCTGCTGGTCAGCTGAGCAATCAGGTTCTGCTTGATTTCAGCAGGATCAGTATGAGGCAGTGCATCCACATTCTGATAAACGGGACACTTAGGAGCCTTGAATTCAGTCTTCTCGATAGCGGCCTGCAACTCGTCCTTGGCAGGCTGCATCAGTGGAGAGTGGAAAGCACCACCCACCTTCAGAGGCAGTGCACGCTTGGCACCAGCGGCCTTCAGCTGCTCGCAAGCCTCGTTGATGGCATCGATATCACCAGAGATAACCAGCTGACCGGGGTTGTTATAGTTAGCGGCAACGCATACGCCCTTGCCCATCTTGCTGACCTCAGCGCAAACCTCCTCAACCTTCTCGTCGGGCAGACCAATGATGGCAGCCATTGTTGAGGGCTGAGCCTCGCAAGCCTTCTGCATAGCCATAGCACGAGCATAGACCAGTTTCAGACCATCCTCGAAGCTGAGTGCACCAGCAGCCACCAGTGCAGAGAACTCACCCAGCGAGTGACCAGCGGTCATCTCAGGCTGGAACTTGTCGCCCATGCAGATAGCAGAGATTACACTGTGCAGGAATACGGCAGGCTGTGTCACCTTCGTCTGCTTCAGGTCCTCGTCAGTACCTTCGAACATAATGTCGGTAATGCGATAACCCAGAATGTCGTTAGCCTTCTCAAACAATTCTTTTGCTGTCTCGTTGTTGTCATACAGGTCCTTACCCATACCAACAAACTGTGCCCCCTGACCGGGGAAAACAAATGCTTTCATCTTTCTTTTTTATATATTAAATATGTACGTTTTCTAAATCGTGTGCAAAGGTACTCATTTTTTTCAAAAAAACCAAGATATCTTTTGGATATTTCAGAAAAAGATAGTACCTTTGCATCCGCAAAACGCGAAGGAAAGTTCAATTTAATTGACCTTCCTCACGCTCGGCCATTTGCAAGCAAGCTTGCATGGCACTCGCTTAATCGGAAGGTTGGCAGAGTGATCGATCGCGCTGGACTCGAAATCCGGTATACCCTTTTCGGGTATCGGGGGTTTGAATCCCTCACCTTCCGCCAAGACAACAAGAAAGGGAACCCAATGTGGTTCCCTTTTCTGATATATTCGTTTTATGTGCTGCTATTTGAAAAATAATTTGTATCTTTGCAGCGAAAAAAATCAATAATTGTAAGATTGGATTATGATAGCCATTCTGCGTTCAGCCATCCTAGCTGGCCTTTGCATCTCTATCGGTTGTATTGTCAACCTTCGTGTAGGCGGTGTCGCTGGTGCCGTTCTGTTTGCCTTCGGTCTTCTGGCCGTAGTTCATTACAAACTTAAGCTTTATACAGGAACTGCCGGCTTTATTCGTGCCAAGGGTGACTGGAGCATGCTCTTTTTTGTCCTTGTCGGCAACATTATTGCTTGTGGACTCACGGCTCTTGCTGCTTCCTATGCCCAGCCGGACATTCTGACGCCAGATATGGCTATTGTTCAGTCGCGACTGGCCAAAGGTCCATTGGCCTGTTTCCTGCTCGCCATCGGTTGCGGTTTCATAATGACTACTGCCGTCCAGTTTGGCAGAGAAGGAAAGTTCCTGCCACTATTGTTTGGTGTACCAGTCTTCATCCTCTGTGGCTTTGCCCACTCAATAGCCGACGCCTTCTATTTCTTGGCAGTCCCAGAGCTATACAGCACTCAGCTTCTGATTATCTACATCGCTGAAGTTTTGGGCAACTTCGCTGGTTGCAACCTCTATCGTTGGGTCATCGCAAAACAGGACATGATATAACATAAGAAAAGGGAACCATTTGTGTTCCCTTTCATTTTTCTTGGCGGAATAACATCAAGGACTGGCCTGACTTATTTTCTCGCCATCTCCCATCCTCGCAACATGGCGAACCAGTCTATCGACGTGATACCATTTTCCTGTATCGCCATTGCTGCACCTAAGGCTATCCAGCGCGAGGGCTTTTCCGAAGGAATACCCAGCGGCTCGTCTGGGTGAATACCTGTCAGCCTGCTGACGTTCTCCACGTACGCCTTTGAGTTGTTCTCATTGGGTGGTGCCCACTTCGTCACGATGGCCCTTATCGTGTACAGCCTGTACGTGTGGTAGTAGGTACGGGTGAGCAGCTTAAACGCTGCTCTCCACCCATACACTAAGTTCTCAAACTGGCAGAACTGTGAATCTGTCTGCTCTTTCTTCAATCCCTGCCACTGATCCTTGCTCCTGCGGATATTCAGTGGATTATTGTTTCTAATTCCGCGTGGTAACATAATTCTTAACTCTTAATTCTTCATTCTAAAAATACAAATGTAGCAGTGTAGCGGTGTAGCACCCATCAGAGCATCATAACTCCCGTCTTGCGATAACGTGACTTAGTGGTGCCATTATCCACATATTCGCCACACTTCTCAATCAGTTTGTCGGCCACTAGTCGGCTGACCCTTGTGCGTGCTGTCGATTCGCTTTTCATGGCGAAACAACGCATCACATCCTCGATGGTGAATTCCTCTGGCAGACGAGTGAATGACTCATAAGTCTTCTGCCTGCGCTGCACGTTGACTGAGGCATCCTTCAGCTTATTATCAAAGTAAGCCTCTGCCATTGCTCCGAAGTAGTACCGTTGACAAGCATACTGGATGTTTACGATGAGTTCTGCCAACTTCCAGTCCACCTCATCCGTCTCGAACTCGCCACACCAGTACTGACCGTCCTGCTTCATCTTGTCCCAGTGGCGCATCACGATGAATGGTGCAGAGAAGTTCAATCCGTGATAAGCGCAGCGTTTCAGTAGCATCTCGTCAGCCTTCGAGTTGTTCTCCTTGGCATCTTCCATACGTCGTGCCGTCCAATCGAAGAGTTCATCCACAATCTGCTGAATACTCAGTTCGCCCTTCATCTTGTCCAGCTTCTCAGCCCACTCCTTCAGTCGCTCGTCACTTTCATTGTCCACAAAACGCTCGCGACTCATCATCTCAAAGTTGGTGGTGGGCAGAGGGATGCAGGTCAGACGGGTTGCCAAACCGCTTCCGAAGTTCTGCTCGTTCACCATCTTCTTCAGTGCCAGTGGAGTACCAGTATAGATGAAATTCCAGATGACGTAGAACTCTTGGAACACACTGTCCACATTCGAGTATGCTTGACCATCTTCTTCATTGTGGAACGCTTTCAATTGCAGGGCTTGCTTGTCGATGTATGCCCCACCCTTTTGCAGCGACAGCGTATTGTCCAACTCTGTGTCGAAGGTCAGCATGTGCAACTGCATCTCTTCGCCATCCACCTCTTCCTTAGCGTTCACCATATCCTGAATAAACTGAGCATTAGATGTTCGTGCTGGGTGGATTCTGACCACCACCTTCGGCTTCTTGGGCTTCTCCTTGTTCGCTCCTTTCGTGCGCATTTGTTCACGATAAGCATTGATGGCATCCTTTCCAATCTTGTCAGCAGCCACTATAGGCGAAGCCAATAGTTTGAACAAACGCGTAGCGAACGATTTACCACTGGCAGGGTCACCGATAATCAGCGTCGAGTTGTTCAAGCGTCGCAACTCTTCTGGACGATGATAGAACCTGTAAGTACACCTTGTCATCAAGGTCATCAGCAGGCCACCAGCCACGAAGAGTGCTGCAGGATATTGGTTCCTCTTCAGTCCCTTACAGATATCCCTCAGTATCGGGTATTCTGGCATCATCGCCTCAATCCTTTCGCCCCATTCCCAGAGCCAGCGACTCATATCATCGTCCAACAGTGTCGCATTCTGCTGCGCTTGCCCTTTCGTGATTGTTTGATACGAGCGTCCTGTAGCCTTTTGTATGGCTTCCTGCATCACCTTTGAGGGCAGGCTACTCGTGTACTTCTTTTCCTTCTGGGCAATACAACTGGCAGCGCTCTCAATGGTCTGACCTACATTCTCGTCCCTCTCGTCGATGATTTCCTGTACCCACGGCTGCGCCTCCACAATGCGCTGCACCATTTGCTTGTCACCATCAAGCATCAATAGCAAATCTGTGGCCAACTTAAGGCTTTCGTTGTGGCGATTTGAGTCTGCTGCACAGGGCAACTTTTCTGCATAGCGAGCATCAATAATAGACTGTACATCATAGCCTCGCCACATTAACGATACTGGCTCAGCGTCCACTTTGCTGCCATCCTCAACCCTTTGTTTAACATTCTTATTGGCCATAGTAGCAGGCTTAGTGTCAGCACTATGACCAGCACGATACTCAGCATCGTATTTCTCACCAAATTCTTTATTCTCATAAGTAAATAGTTCTTTATCCAAATACAAAATATCTGTTTCCTTGCAGATGAAACTCATGCGACTGGCATCTTTGCAACTCTCATCCACCTCGACACCAAGTACCTTCGCCATGGCATGCTGATTGTCAATGAGATTACCCTTGGTGACATCGGCCTTAAACACGATTTTAAGACCCTTGCCGCTGGGTGTGATGTAAATGAGCACAATACCTAATGCCTTCCAATCCAACCCCTTCTCAACCCAACCTTGGTAGAGTGTCAAAGGGTTCTCGATATGGTCGATATCCATTACCACGAATCCTGTCAGGCGTGTTGCACTCTGTTTACGCCAGGCACCTAGTTTCCCTGCCTTCGACTCCGTTTCATCAAACGTTGCCTGAAAGATAAAGGCAGGTAGTTTGCGCTTGAGTGCAGCATCATGTGTTTCACGATATTTGTCGATGTTCTCGTTCCATTGGGTTGCCGTGACGAGGGCCCAGAACTGGGCCTCGTCTACTGGCAACGTTGGATTACTGAAATTCTTCTGATATGCAAACATAATTGGTTAGATTTCGTTCATGATTTCTTCTATCGACTTTGTGTTCTTCAGATGGTCTGCCAGTTCCTTGGCCTGTCGCAGAATCTCTGTGGCAGCACGCTCACGTTCCATCCGATTGTTGGCACTCACGAAGATCTTGAATTTCTTCACGCTCTTCTTCAGCCAGCCACTCGTTGTCTCGTGCAGTATCAGGTCCTTGGCGCGGTGTCTCGGTTTACGGTTAAACATGTTAAAACTCACTTGGCGTGTCATCAGGTCCATCTTCAATGTTCCCACTACAGCCTTACCTGTCAGCAGGCACTCCAGTGCCTCGTCTGAAAATTCTACGTATTTCTTCATAATCGATTCGAATTTGTGAGTGAAGGTCGTGTCAGAATTTGGCCATTTTCACTACGTAGACTTCCTCCACCACGCTCCGACTCGGTTATTTACTTTTTATCAGATATTACCCTTCAGCATTTCCTTTGCTGCAATCTTCTTGTATTCCTCCACAGCATGGTTATAGTTATCGCGAATCGCCTTCTCCAGATTCACACCATCGAACATAGCGTTAACCGTTACGCATGCCAGAACATTGGTCATTATTGCCACCAGCACAGACTGATCCCAAGGGTTCCTGACGTCGAGCTTATTGGCTACTGCAGCAATCTCCTCACCTAAAGTATGCACGTCGTTGGCAAACTGTTTCTCCATGTCCTGCAAGCTGTTATACATGTGAATACGCTTGCCCAAATTTGTCTTGTTCTTTTTCATAATTGTTTGTTTTTAAAAGTGTTATTTGATAATGATTTCTTGCGTTCCTTTCAGGCGAACCACTCCTCCGTTTTGTAGCCCAGCATTCTTCAGCCCGTCGCTCATCTGCCAGTGGCAGCACAAGAACTGTTGTCGAACCTTCAACTCCATTTTCTTACATGTGCGCTCGCCGTCGTTCTCTACATCCTTAAACTGGCACGAGGCACACATTTTCTTTACTGTGATGCCGTAGGCATTCAAGCTAACTTCCGAATGTTTCATTGTCGAAAATCTAATTTGTTCTAACATAATTTTTATTCGTTTTTAAATCCGTTTTTTCTGATTGACGATGCAAAATTACAACTGGTTTTTCATGCTTACAATAGCTATCACCCCCATTCGGAAAGCATTCGGAAAAATCGGTTTTGCTTTCGGAAAAAACTTCGGAAAATAGCCTATCTCACCCCTCTCATCAGACAGAAAAAACGCTTTACGATATTATTTCTCCTACTGATTTCCTTTATGTCACCAGTGTCGCTGAAAGTCCAGCAGAAGAGTTGTCCGCGAGGACTGTCCATCATCTTTGATATCGACGACTCACAAGGCAGGTCGTCAAGTCCCAGTTCCTCGTGCATATAATTAAGGTAACTCTGTGCAGATTCGAACGAAGGCATGTCGTCGCTCGAGTCCATTGACACCTTCAGCCAGGCATAGTCAAACTTTCGCTTCAGTAGTTTTTCAGCTCTCAGTTGCAGGATAGCCTCACGAATTCTGACAGCCATCGGTCCCTGTGTGGGGACTGCCGACTCACTGGCATCCACAATCTCTACCTGTGGGCACAGACACACCATGCCCATAAACTTCTCAAAAGCTGCGTCATCAATACGCAATACAACTTGTTTCATTTGTTTCCTAAGTTTTGTGAGAAGCATTGAGGTAGTCGACTTTTTCACCATGGAAACTCTCACGCCACTCAGGGTTCAACATGTTTGCTGTCCGCGAACGGAGTGCGAAGTTAGAACATTGGAAAATATTGACCAAATAAAAAATTGGTTCATTTTTAGTCAGTAAGCGTTTTGACTAAAAATGAACCAAAATGAATAAAAAAGACTAAAAATGAATAAATCGGCTTCAAGGCATTATTTGGCCTTTTCCACCAACTTTTTGAATTCTTCCTTCATTTCGCTATATACAGAATCTTTCTCATTCCAGCAATAATCATCACTCAAATATTTGTCCAGAGCCGATATGCTATTGCCTAAAATATTGCCATAAGTCTTCTTGAAAACAGTCTTTGTGAGTTTACCAATCGCTCCGGCATCCATGGCCGCCCTAAAAGGACAGATAATCGCCTTGGGTAACTTCTTCCCTTTAGTGTATATATCTAACAGTTTCATGACATCATCGGCTATCTTCTCAGCAATAACCACCGATTTGAAGTCTGCCCTCATCTTAGGGTCCTTCACATACGCCATGGCACTATAGAACAGGTCAAGATGCTGAACTACATTCAGCTGGTTCTCTTTCAACTTCGCCTGCCATCCGAATTTATTGGCAGCATGGTTCAGCGATCGCTCCACTGCCTTCACCACATCCTCGCTCATTTGCAGCCTGTCGTTGTTCTTCTCAACCAGCACAAAACTTGGGAATAGCCGCGTGTCTATCAGCACATCCAGGCAGGTACCATCTTCTGCCTTCACTGCCCTCATCAGATAGAGCCCGTCCTTAGGTTTCTTGGCGAATTCGTGATAATAGCTAGCATTGGTGCTGGGGTCTTTCAAGTATGAGCCGTTGTTTCGGAAGTCTGCGTCGCAAATAGCTCGCACGACTTCCTTGGCCGCTAAAAAGCCAGTCTCTCCCAACTTCAATTGCCGCCCTTCAAGACAGCAGTTGAAAAAGTAAAAATCCTTGTACATAGATTATTGTTTTGTTAGTTAGTTATGTTATTATTGTTATTTTGAAAACAATTCTGTTTTAGTTGCGAAAAGAGCGTGGGTCACCAATGATACAGCAAGCATCCTCAGGAGCTGCAATTCCTACGAATATGCAAGTACCACCAATGCCCACGCCTGTATCCGGTGTGAGCGTTGATAGCCTTCGTATTCGTTTATTCTTCTAAGTTGCAGCTTTGAGGATGCTCGAATGCCTTCAGGCTCTTTTCCGCGATGTCTTTATTTTGTGGTGCGAAGTTACGAAGAATTCCTTACAACACCAAATTATTCGTTAAGTTTTTACGCAGCAGGGCTGCAATGTACCTTCAATCATGCGCTATACAATCTTCGTTGTAATTCGAAATAGTGTTCACGCATATCAGCAACAGACATATTTAATCTTTCCTTTGCATCACTCATCGAGTTAAACTTGATGGTAATGAAGGTCTTCAGATTGTCTGAACCCAGTTCCTTGAAGCCGTTGCTGACATAGTACTGCAGGATGAGATTGTCGAACTCTCGCTGCTCCTTGTTCAATGAGTCTACGTATTGTTTCTTCACAAGTTCAACTCTCTTAGCCCTCTCTATTGGCGTAGAGTCATAAGCTATGTATTCCAGCACATCTAGCAGGTCGCATTTCTGCATCTTCAGCATGTTTTTCAAAAGCTGCAGTTTTTCTTCTGCAAAGCCTGCTTCGTCCATCGTTCTCAATAGTTGTTCTCGGGTTTCGGGGTTAGACCATTTTTCTCTGAGGTCATCTGCTCCTGAGAAAAATTCTGGTACTCTACCAAAGAGCCTCTTGACGTATTCATCAAGCGTGATGAACTCGTCACCAAAGAATATTTTCTGCTCCCATGTGGTTTCAAGAGACAGTCTTCTTCCATTAGACAACTTAATATCTATCAGATTGGTTCTTGGTCTTTCACACGTACAAGGCAGATTGCCACAAACGGGGCATGGCTCTGGTTTGCAGATGCAAGGAATCTGACCACATATAGGACAAGGCTTTTTCTCTCTTGGTGGTTTCTTCTCACATGTACAAGGCCAGTTGCCGCATACAGGACAATAGGTGTCACCATCCCAATCAGGGTCCTTAAACATGTCGCAAGCCCCTACATAGTCATAAATCGTGAAATAATACTTCTTGTCAAACAAGCGAGTACCACGACCTATAATCTGCTTAAACTCCACGATGTTTTGAACGGGTCGCATCAATACGATGTTACGCACATTTCGGGCATCAACACCAGTGCTCAACTTATAAGATGTAGTCAGAATTGTTGGCAACAACTTTTCGTTGTCTTGGAATGTTCTCAATGTGGCTTCACCCACTTCGCCATCATCAGCTGTCACTCGTTCACAATAGTTGTTGGCTGGTCTCTTCTTATGCTTGTTCACCATATCGCGCACGATCATAGCATGTTTCTGAGTGGCACAGAAGATGATAGTCTTTTCGTCTGGATCAATCTTGTTCAGCAGCTCTTGCACACGATGTTCATCACGCTCCTTAATCTGTATTCTGCCATTATAGAAGTCAGACTCCCTGTAAATCTTTTCAGGGTCTATCTCTCCGCTCTTCACGATGTCGCCTTCCTGGTACTTGTAGTCATCAATGTTGCTCGTAGAGATGTCTACACGGAAGGGCACAAGAAAACCATCCTCAATGCCTTGTTTCAGCGAGTAGGTATAAACAGGAGCACCAAAGTAGGCATAGGTGTTGGCATTATCCTTTCTTCTTGGGGTGGCAGTCATACCCAGCTGATAGGCACTGTCAAAGTATTCCATCAGCTTTCGCCACTCACTTTCGTCATTAGCACCACCTCTATGACACTCGTCAATGATGATGAAGTCGAAGAAGTCACGCTCATACTGCATGTAATATGGTTGATCGTCTGCACCTTCTGGCAACTTGATGCCTTGCTCCTCTGCCTTTTGTGCATTAGGTGAAGTCATCATCGTCTGGAAGATGGTGAAGTATAGGTTGCGGGCTGTTGGCACCTTGTAATTGTTCTTCCTCAGCTCCTTGGGGGTCACGCGACACATCGCATCTTCAGGGAACTGGTCGAAGTCATTGATGGCCTGATTAGCAAGAATGTTTCTGTCAGCAATAAACAGAATTCTTGGCGCACGCTCCACGCCCTTGGTGTTCCACTTCGTCTGTGTCAGTTTCCAACATATCTGGAAAGCCGTATAGGTCTTACCCGTTCCTGTTGCCATTGTGAGCAATATACGGTTTCTTTGTTTTGCCACAGCTTCCAGCACATTCTTGATGGCTATCTCCTGATAGTAGCGAGGCTGACGGCCACCACTACGATTGAGGGCACAAAGATTGAACTTGTCTCGCCATGGGTTCTCTTCTGGGAAGGTCATCTTCCACAAGTCCTGTGGCGTTGGGAAATTGTCAATATCATGTTCCTTGCTGGGAATGATATACTCTCCCTTGCTGTTTGTCACACCCATATCGATGAACCATATTTCGTCGCCATTGGTGCTATAGGTGTAGCGAATCTTCAGGGCTTCGGCATATTCCTTTGCTTGCTTCACTCCCGTAGACACATCTTTCTCATCACTCTTAGCCTCAATCACGGCCAGTTTTATACCCTTGTATTCAAGGATATAATCTGCCTTCTTCGGATTCTTGTTACCAGTAGTTGTGATACGACCAGGTGCAATATACGCACTCTGCTCCACAAGTATCTTACTACCTGGAACTATCCCCCAGCCAGCATCCCTTAGCTTAGGGTCTATCTTGTTAAACCGTGTCTGCGCTTCGTTCATAGTAACTATTTATCCATAATCATAATTATAGGGACTGTTTTAATGACATCGTTTTGAGTTGGATAGCGATATATACCAATCTGCCTTATTTCTTTATTCTTGGGAATATCAATTTCCTGGTTATCATAATAATATTCGTTATCTTTATTAGTGATAAGATAAACCGTCCCTACATATGAATTAATATTTCTTACTAATGCTGTATGATCTGTTAGCACCTGAAATACTTTTAATGAATTTTCCTTTATAATATCTCCAGGCTCATCAAATAACTTAATATCATCTTTCAATGAAGGTTTCTCAACTAATTCTGATGTACCTCCATTATTATCTTTTCCTTCCCTCAAACTATTTACAACAACAGCAAATAATATTGTTAATACAATACCTGTCACTGTACCACCAAGAAAGATTAACCACTTTTTCATATTTCCAGTTTTTTGTTATTCAAATACTTTTCTTAATATAGCTTGTTTCAATGCGTCGCACTCCTGAGAAATCTTGTTGTAGTTCTCTTGGAGTTTATCAACTTTGGATTTGAGAGAGTCGAGGGTTTCGACGATGGATTGCTGCTCGGAGAGAGGAGGATACTTAATAGGGAACTCTGAAAGATCTTTGAACTTTAGATTATTAATATTCGCACCTTCAGAAAGGGATTTTATGTATTCTTTATAAAAAGGAGAACTAAGAGCATAATGTAAATACAGGCCATTTATTTCATTGTTTGGAGATATTTGACCCATAAATCCACCAAAAGCATAACTATAATCCTTATCCACATATGCCACTTTACCTAAATGTGCCTTGCTTCCATTTGACATACAGATAAAAAGGCTGCCTTTACGTAGTCTTTTATCATCAGGTATTACAAAATCTTCTTTCAAATACTTTAATTCTGAGAAGTCTAACTTACCAGCAATAAGGTCTATGTTATTTGAGCGCAAAACGATGTTGTTTGAGTGCTCAACTTCATCGTTTTTCGAATAAGTCAAACCTCTTGCAAAGGATGCTAGCTCTCCCAGTTTTTTATATGTCCACCCTTCTTTTGGTTCAAGCATTTCTTTGAGGGATGCTTGGAAGAGGGCTTTGGCTTCATTGAGGGCTTTTTCTGCATTAGTCTTCATCGCATCTATCTTCGCAAAAGCAGAGTCAAGATATTCAACGATGGATTGCTGCTGCTTTTCATTGGGCGGAAATTGAATTGAAAAACCTTTCATAGTCTTAGCTGGAATATTGGGCTGTGCTGCACCATTATTCAATCTCTCAATAAAAGGTTGTTTGTAATCCAAATAGTAAGAAATATATTTATTACAAAATCCGTCTTTAGTTCTAATTATAACTAAAGAAGATGCTACTGCCCCTTTTAGGCCGTTTTGAACTATAGAGTGTTTCCCAAGTGTACCTCGTAAACAGAATAATATATCACCTTCAACAAATCTTCCTTGTGTTAAGGAATCATACTTATCTTGGCTAATAAAATTGAGAGACGCAATATCCAAACCGGTTTGAATTAAATTACCAGCATTAACAAAGGGAATACCATCAACGACATAATCCTTCTTTGAGGGATAATTGGTGCTCCGATCACCATTGATAAAAGTGGCGACGTCCCCTAATGTATGTAATTCCCACCCTTCTTTCATTTCAGCATATCCATTATTTCGTCAATAAGAGTCTGATTCTCGCTATTGAGGGCATAGATGCTTTCTACAATTTCTCTTGGTGTGCGCTCATCCACTTCCTCTACCTTGTTGGGGTTCTTCACGCTGAGGTCGCAAGCATCATCGAGGGTGCTGACATCGAGCGTCCACGAATGTTCGCTCTCCGCCTTAGTCTTCTGCAAAGTCAGGAACTCCTGCATATCAGCCTCAGTCAAAGGCTGCGTCTTGGTGAAGTGCTTATCTACCTGATAATACCAAATCTTCTGCGTCGGCTCGCCCTTGGTGAAGAACAAGACAACAGTCTTCACACCAGCACCCGTGAATACACCTGAGGGAAGGTCAAGAATGGTGTGAAGGTTGCAGTTCTCCAAGAGCATCTTGCGTATGGCACTTGCATCTCCATTGCTCAGGAAAGTATTCTTGATAACGATACCTGCACGACCACCAGCCTTCAGCATCTTGATAAAGTGCTGCATGAACATATAGGCTGTCTCGGAGGTGCGTATCTCGAAGTTCTGCAACACCTCGCCACGCTCGTTGCCACCAAAAGGAGGATTAGCAAGAATCACATTCTTGCGGTCGCTCTCCTGAATCTGGCTGAGGTTCATAGCCAGCGTGTTGCCGTGCGTGATGTTGGGTGCCGATACACCATGAAATATCATGTTCATGGTGGCGATGATATAGGGCAGACCTTTCTTCTCCTTACCATAGAAGGTGTCTTTCTGCAAGATTTCGTGGTCTTTCACACTCTTAATCTTGTCCTTCATATAGAGGAAAGCTTCGCAAAGGAAGCCAGCCGAACCACAAGCAGGGTCATAAACAGTTTCGCCTATCTTGGGATCAACCACTTTGATAATGCTACGAATCAATGGGCGGGGCGTATAATACTCGCCACCATTACGGCCTGCATTACCCATGCGCTGGATGTTGCTCTCGTAGAGCACAGTCATCTCATGCTTGTCCTCAGCACTCTGGAAGTGGAGCTCATCAATCATGTTGATGATTTCACGCATATTGAATCCAGAGCGAATCTTGTTATGTAGCTCGCCAAAGATTTCGCCTATCTTATATTCAAGCGTATCAGTAGATGCCGCAGTATTCTGAAAGTCTTTGAGGTAAGGGAAGAGCTTCTGGTCAACAAACTCCACTAGGTCGTCGCCACTCATGGCATTAACGGTATCCAGTACCATCTTGCCTGTCTGTGGGTCTTTCTTCTTGGGTGTAGCCCACTGGCTCCAACGATAGAAACCAGATACTAGTCGCTTGTATGTCTTGCCTTCCAATTCGGCTTCATCCTCGCGTTCTGTTTCAAGATCGTCGAGATATTTCAGGAACAACATCCATGATTTCTGTTCCAGATAGTCCAACTCACTACCGCAACCCTGCTCCTTCCAGAGTATTTGGTCTATCGCCTTAAATG
Source organism: uncultured Bacteroidales bacterium (assembly GCA_902772585.1). Classification (GTDB taxonomy): domain Bacteria; phylum Bacteroidota; class Bacteroidia; order Bacteroidales; family Bacteroidaceae; genus Prevotella. The sequence goes on from CACYBB010000008.1 coordinate 92,359, forward strand.
TATTTTCGTATTTCATATAGATCTTATTATCTTTTATTGCCCATTGGGGTATATATTACCTTTGAGAAGTGTCTATCACTATTCTTGGCACTATCTATTAAATGTTTCTTAGCTTCAAATTGGCAATCGAAACATATCTTGTATTCTCTGCCCTTTTTACCTTTATATTTACATCCCATCTGATGTACAGTTCCACAACGCGCACATCTGAAAACACCAAGAAAGTTTTCACCTTTTCTCTTCTGAATAATATTTAGTATATAGTCGTCCGACATCTTATTCTTCAAACGGATAAGTTTCGTCATAAATATCACTCAGCAATCTGTCTTTGTATAGCCAGTGAGGAGTAGGCTGAATGTACTTTATCTTATAACCCTTAAGTTGCGCAGAAAGTGCACTGATAGAAGTTTCTTCTCCCTTGTAACTTACCTTTCTATCTGAAATGATGGTTACACTGATAGAGCTATCATCTTTCCATGTAAGCACGTCACCCTTCTGTAACCCCATCTCATAGAAATTAAGTGCGGGACGGTGTTTTTGGGCTTTGGTACTTGCTGCCTTATCGTCATCGGTCAGATCATTTTGAATTTCCTCTGTCACATCTTCTGTCACATCTGTATGGTGGAATAGTTCAAGGATTGCCTTTGCCTGCTCCACATTGATTTTGAAGAATTCACGATTCTTGTTCACTCGTTGAGGTTCAAAAGCTGTGTGAAGGGCACGCTCAATCTTGGCACAATCCTTGTTGTTCACCCTGCATGCAAATTGGCACTCAAAGGCTACAGGGACTCCAGTAGTGTAGAGCTCCTTCATCCTCTTCTCCAAGTCTTCTTGCCTGGTCATGCCTATCTTTACCAGTCCAGGCATATAAGGATTTGTCAGTAAGTATACTATTCCGTATTCCATATATCTTGTTTTCTTTGTTCCAATTTAAACCTCCTCGAACTTCTCAGTCAGAGAAGGTTGACTACATATTGAAAGCGTCACGTGAACTCCACGTGTGCATATAGTCTTTATTTTATTTAATCCTTCGCCTTCTAGTCCATTGCGCCAGCGGCAGGAGCACGATGCAGAGCAGTAAGACAAGTATGAAGTCTAGGATTTTCATTTGTATTATTAGTTCAATTCGTGAATCAAATTACGATTAATTAGGAAAATTCGTTTCTAACAATCTATGGTCTTAGTTGACCTCTGTATTCATTTTATTCATCTCCTTGCCAATCTCGTAGAGGTCGAGGTCAGCAAGTTGCGACTCCACCATGAAGTGGAAACGGTCTTCAATCTCATCGACAGACATGTTTGTGGGCTTCGCCTTCTCCAACTGGTGGATATAGCCGGCAGAGACGCGCGACAGAAGGATGAGCACATCCATGGGCTTCAGCTGGCGTGCAGCAATGACGGCATTGAGCTTGGTACGCAAGTCCTCGACAGCAGCGTTCAACTGTTGTTCCTCGTGTATCAGCTTCTCCTTGTCTATCAATGTATCTTCTGTTGCCATATATCTTTTATTCGTGGATCAAATTATGGGAAATTAGGGTAATTCGTTTCTTAACCATTTGTTTCTCAGAAATTAACTTCATACCCACCAAACCAATCCGTTTCAAGCTTAATGCCTGATGTAACAGTAGTTATGGTCAGACCAAACAGGCTGCCAGCATAGACCATATTATCGTAGGTGGGCTGGTAGTATTCGTCACCTCGGCAGGCAGGGTTGGCCTTTACATAATCGCCGAACTTATGGACGAAGCGCACAATGCTATCCGCAGAGGTTTCGGGCAGGCCTTTGCTTTCCAGATAATAAGGTATCAGGAGTGAGATGGGGTCTTCGATAGATGCGTAATCTTCTTGCTGCTCGTCGCTACCACACGCCACAAAGACGATGGTCGACAAGAGAAGCAGGCAAACACAAAACACCCTGCCACAAGAGGCATAAGCCTGATGTAGCAGGGACGAAGGTGTGGTAACCCTAGTGTTCGCTTTGCGCGAAGTATTGTTGTTTAGATTATACGAAAATGGGGGGGGGCAAGATTTGTCCTCTCGTCAGTGAATTGTATCGTGCGTTTCTTTCGTTCATATCCTTTGGTTAGCGAATCTGAATGCAAAGATAGCAAAAGCCGAGCGAAATACAAAATAAATTGCGATTTATTTTCATTTCTCTGACCTAAAGGTGCAGAGTGTGGCGTTGCAATCCGAGGCGTATTTTTTCTTCGAGCGCAGCTCAAAGAAATTGGGGTCGGAGATTTTTTTCTAAAAAGTCCACTTCTTCTGGCACTTCTCCTCTAAAGCCTCTGTTTACGACAGCTTCCATTTTGGAAATAGTCGTGTTTTTATCCAGTTCACCGGTTTCGTATTTCTTCTTCAGATGCTTGCTGATATCGGGAACTCCAACGTCAAATAGTTGAGCCATAGCCTTCTGCGTAGCCCAAATGGTTTCATCCTTGATAACCACATGAATCTTGTGTCACAGGTCCCATTGACATATCAGCCAGTACTTGAATGCAAAGTTACGAAAGTTTGGAATAAATAAAGATTTTCGTCACAAAGTTTGGATTTTACAAATAAACTTCCTATCTTTGCAGCGTCAGAATATTAGTTTTGGCTATCCGGTAAGTTTCCGCGTGGGAGCAAGACTTGATCGACACTACTCCATTTTTAAACAAAGAGTCACTTGTGTGACTCTTTTGTCATTTGTGTCACATGGACAGATACTATTGACACATCATCCCTGACTTATCTGTCAACGAAAACAGGAATACTGTCAACTAATCTAGTACGTAGAAGTCAACGAAAGCAGTATGGCAGCACACGAAAACACACCGCTACACCGCTACGCCGCTACACTGTCTCATTTGGAAAATCGACAGTGAGGGGCTGATGTACTTGAAATTCATCTTATATTATATATTATATTATAATATAATATATAATATAAATAATATAGTCAAGATTTTCTCTGCTGGACGGCAATAACGAAAATGCAAATGGGACAGTGTAGCGGCGTAGCGGCGACAAAACAGTCCTATTTCTTTACATTTTAACATTTAAAATAAATTGAAAATAAAATCCGAAAATGCTTGCATCGTATCTATATTTTTAGTACCTTTGCATTGTCAATGAGAGAGACGACGAGTTGCGATGAGCGATACGACGAGTCAGCCGCGGAGAAACGACGTAACGCAAAAAGAGTAACGACGAGTTAATCAAAGAGACAAAAACCAATAACCAATTAACATTAAACATTAACCATTAAAAAACTTTACAACTATGGGAGAAATTCAAATTCAGAAGGTTCAGCGTACTGTCCAGGTGAAGGACGCTGACAACAAGCGCAAGAAGGTTCAGAAGACCTACGGTAAGATTATCTATCGCAAGACCCTGTCGCTGGATGACATGGCGGAGCACATCATGAAGCACGGCTCTGTGTACACTGAGGATGTGGTCATCGGTGTCATCACCAAGCTGAAGACCTGCATGCAGGAGATGCTGGCAGATGGTCACAAGGTGAAGCTGGACGGCATCGGTACACTCTACCCCACTCTGACCAGCGAGGGCGTGGAGGATGCCAAGGACTACAGCCCCTCAGAGAATATCACTCGTGTAGGCATCGCATTCCTGGCCGACCAGAGCCGCAAGTCCATGTACAAAGCTCGCTCTATGCGCGACGCAGTGAGCCTGAGCACCAAGCTGTACAGCGAACTGACGGGAGAAGATGAGGGACTCACCCCCAGCCCCTCTCCTAGCGGCGAGGGGAGCAGTAACACTGGCAACGGCAACACAGGCGGTAACCAAGGTGGTAACACCGGAGGTAACGGTGGTGGCGGTAACGAACCAGGCGGGGACGGAAATGACCAGAACTGATGTCTGATGTAAGATGGCTGAGGGCTGATGTCTGAGGACTGAGGCCCCAGCCTCTTAAAACTCAAAACTTGAAATTATGAAGAAAAACGAATGTGTAATTTAAGAAACGAATTACCATAATAGATCATAATATTTTTAAGAAACGAATTTTCCTAATTAATTTTAATTTGGACCACGAATGCAACGCCACACTCTGCTTGCAGAGAATTTCTCTAATTATAATTTTAAGCATCAACATTGAATTAAAATAATTTGTGGATAAAATTAGGGCAGATTCGTTTCAAAAAAAAAAGAGTATGAAGAAGAATAGTATTATTGAGGTGGCGGTGAAGGTCATTGTAGCCGCACTCACAGCGTTCCTGACGGCCGTCACTACGACCTCGTGTATGGGACATGGACCAGTCACTTTTTAAAGTGAAAGATAATTGGGACTGCCAAAATTTGGTGGTCCCAATATTTATTCGTACCTTCGCCAGCGTTATGAAGAAACTATGGATCATTATAGCAGTAGCGCTGATGGTTACTGCTTGTCAGGAGTCGCTGGAGGACCGTTGCCAGCGCGAGGCTAAGGAGTTTACGGAGAGGGCTTGTCCGCGACATATAGACACGGAGATAGTGCTGGACAGTATGACGTTCGACAAGGAGAGTCATACCATTGGCTACTGCTATACGCTGCAGGGCTCGCTGGACAATCCGCAGAGGGTTGACAAGACAAAATTCAGCGAGGTGTTGCTTCTGGAAGTGAAGAACTCGACGAATATCAAGCTCTACAAGGATGCAGGCTACTCGTTCCGCTACACGTACTATTCAGAAAAGAATAGCGGAACGAAGCTCTTTGAAGCAACGTTCCGCGAAAAAGACTACCAGTAATTGTCGTTGACAAAATCAACGACAACACTGGTTATTCCTCGATACCCTCGGGTTTCATGTTGGTGTAAACGGTCTGAACATCGTCGAAGTCCTCGAGCTTCTCAATCATCTTGTCGATGGTCTCGCGCTCCTCAGGAGTAACGTCCTTCAGGTCGTTAGGAATGCGGGTGAACTCAGCACCGGTCACCTCGAAACCGTTCTCCTCCAAGTGCTTCTGGATGGCACCGAAGCTTGAGGGGTCGCCATAGATGGTGATTGAATTTTCTTCCTCGTCCTCGTCGTACTCATCCTCTACACCGTAGTCAATCAGGTCGAGAATCATCTCGTCCATATCCAGACCGTCGGTCTTCTTGAAGGTGAACACGCACTTGTGGTCGAACAGGAACGACAGCGAGCCCTGAGTACCCAGGTTGCCGTTGAACTTGTTGAACACTGAACGAACGTCACCAACGGTACGGGTAGTGTTGTCGGTCAGGGTGTCGACGAAGATAGCAACTCCGTGAGGACCATATCCCTCGTAAGTTACTTCCTTGTAGTCGCTCTGGTCCTTACCCATAGCGTTCTTGATGGCACGCTCGATGTTGTCCTTCGGCATGTTCTCGCGCTTGGCATTGGCGATGATAGCACGCAGTGCAGGGTTCATGTCGGGCTCTGGACCACCAGCCTTTACGGCAATGGCAATCTGCTTACCAATCTTGGTGAATGTCTTGGCCATGTGGCCCCATCTCTTCAATTTCGCAGCTTTGCGATATTCAAATGCTCTTCCCATTGTTTAATTTTACTATTTTACTATTTCACAATTTTACTATTTAATACTCTCAAGATGCTTACGAGTGCTTACAACAGACCAATTGCCCTTCCAGATATTGTCTCAGGCATACTATCGACCATTTTGATAACCCTTATCGAGAATCTTTTGAATCTATCCTTCAACTCAAGCTCGGTCATACCAATAGTCAAATAGTAAATGGTCAAATAGTCAAATCATCGAAGCTCGGCATTGAGCTGCTTCTTCAGGTTCTGAATCAACTTCTGCATAATTGCTTCAATCTGCTTGTCGCCCATGGTCTTTTCGGGGTCTTGCAGGATGAAGTTGACGGCATAGGACTTCTTGCCAGCAGGCAGCTTGTCACCCTCATAGACGTCGAAGAGCTCGACTTTCTTCAGGAACTTCTTCTCGGTCTGACGAGCGATGTCCTCAATCTGCTGGAACTCGACGCTCTTGTCGATGAGCAAAGCGAGGTCGCGGCTCACTGACGGGAACTTGGGAATGTCGGTGAACTCCACCTTCTGCTTGCGGATGACCTTCATCAGCGCAGTCCAGTTGAGCTCGGCATAATACACAGGGGTATCGATGTCGAACTTCTTCTGCAGCTTCTTGGTCAGCACACCCAGTTCGATGAGCTTCTTGCCACCACGATTCTCGATGGTCAGACCAGCAGAGAAGATAGCGTTCTCACTCTTCTTGCGCACCAACATACCTGGCTGCACACCGATGCGAGCAAGGATGTTATCTACGTGAGCATCGAGCTCGGCAAATGACGTGTCCTCGTTGGCATGAGCCCACGAACCCTCTACACGCTTACCTGTCAGCCACAATGCCATGTGATACTGCTCCTTATAGGCCTGCATGGGGTCGTCCTGATTCTCCTTGGCGGGATCGAAACTATAGACGTTGCCGAATTCGAAGAAACGGCAGTTGGGGTTCTTGCGCTTTACGTTGTGTTCGACGCTCTCCAAACCGCCATACAGCAGGGTGCCACGCATCACGTTGAGGTCGCTGCTGAGGGGGTTCATGATGTGAACCAGCTGAGCCTGCTGCTCTTCTGCATAGTAGGCGGCCTTGGTCAGCGAGTTGTTCAGGATTTCGTTGAAGCCGGCACCTACCAACTGCTCTGAAACGAGGTTGGCCAACTTGTGCTTCTGGTCTTCATCGCCCTTGATGACGAGGCTGGACTTCAACTGCGTGGGAATCTCCACATTGTTATAGCCGTAGATGCGCAGGATGTCTTCCACCACGTCGCAAGGACGCTGCACATCGACACGATATGCGGGAACTTCGAGCTTCAGACCCTCGGCACTCTCGCTGAGCACCTTCATCTCCAAAGAGTCGCAAATGCTCTTGATGGTCTCGACGGGAATGTCCTTACCCACCAGCGAGTGAACATAGCTGTACTGGAGGTCAACAACGGCGTTCTCCATCTTCTCAGGATAAACGTCCTTGATTTCCATAGACACCTTACCGCCAGCCAGTTCCTTGCAAAGCAGGGCGGCATATTTCAGTGCGTCAATCACACCATTGGGATCGATGCCGCGCTCGAAACGGAACGATGCATCGGTGCTCAGACCATGACGGCGAGCTGACTTACGAATCCATGTGGGATGGAAGTAAGCACTCTCGAGCACGACGTTCTTCGTGGTCTCGTAGGTACCACTACCCTTTCCACCAAACACACCAGCAATACACATGGGCTCCTCGGCATTGCAGATAGCAAGGTCGCGGTCAGAGAGCTTGTGCTCCTCACCATCGAGCGTCACAAACGGTGTGCCTTCGGGCATGGTCTTCACCACAATCTTGTGACCCTTCACCATATCGGCATCGAAGCAATGCAGGGGCTGACCCAACGCCATCATCACGTAGTTGGTGATGTCGACAATGTTGTTAATCGGACGTAATCCGATTACGCTCAGCTTGTTCTTCAGCCATTCAGGACTCTCCTTCACCTCGCAGTCGGTGATGCTGACGCAAGCGTAGCGCTTGCAGGCCTCCGTGTTCTCGATGACCACGTCGATGGGGAGATCGTGGTTGTCAGCGGCAAAACCGCTGACAACGGGCTTGTGGGTAGCCGTCTTGTAGCCGTTCTGCTTCAACCAGGCATAGAGGTCGCGAGCAACACCCCAGTGAGACAGCGCGTCGGCACGGTTGGCAGTGATGTCAACCTCGATGAGCCAGTCGCTCTCCAAGTGGTAATACTCGGCGGCAGGTGTGCCAACAACAGCGTCCTCAGGCAGAACGATGATGCCAGCATGGTCAGTACCGATACCAATCTCGTCCTCGGCACAAATCATACCCAGCGACTCGACGCCACGCAGCTTCGACTTCTTGATGACAAACTCCTTGTCGCCATCATAGAGCACACAGCCCAAATCGGCCACGATGACCTTCTGGCCAGCAGCCACATTGGGAGCGCCACAGACAATCTGCTGGGGTTCGCCCTTGCCTAAATCAACGGTAGTTACATGCAAATGGTCTGAATCGGGGTGCATCTCGCACGTGAGCACTTTACCAACGTAAAGACCCTTCAGACCGCCCTTAATACTTTGTACTTCTTCGAGTGCGTCAACCTCCAGACCTGTCGATGTCAAAGCATCGCACACCTCCTGCGGGGTGAGGTCGAAATCAACGTACTCCTTTAACCATTTATACGATATATTCATTGCAATGAAATTATAATTTCCTAAAAATCGCGTGCAAAAGTACAAAAAAAAATCGAGCCCACCAAAAGGTGAGCCCATTTTCTTTATTTCTACAACGCTGCCTTCACGAATGCAAAGAGAATGGTCAGACAAAGGATGCCAATTGGTACCCATAAGTGACGCATTTCGTAACGGGCAGGAACGGTGAAGCGGCAGTAGAGACGATAGACGCCATAGCCCACGAGCGCACCCCAGAGAAGACCCACGGTGATGTCGCCAGGATAGTGGACACCCAGATATAATCGTGTCCAGCAGTTGATGAGCGACCAGCCCACCATGAAGCAGACAAAAAGGCGATGGCGCATCAGCAACGAGAAGAACAGCGCTATGGAGAACGTATTGGCTGCATGGGCCGAGAAGAAACCATAGTTGCCACCACGATAGTCATTGACAACATCGACCAGCGCCCCAATCTGAGGGTCATGGGTAGGACGCCAGCGAGCCACCAAGGGTTTGACAATGGTATCGTCGATGGTGCCTGCCAACAGTACACACAGTCCGGCAGCAGCCAGAATGAACAGGATTTCGCGCCAGTTAGGTTTGTGCGTCATCAGCACCACGTAGAAGAGTCCCAGATAGAGGGGAATCCACGTCTTGGCGTTGGTCAGCGTCAGGACGACATAATCCAGAAATACCGAGTCGCTGCCATTGACCATCAGCAGCAGTTGCTTGTCAAACTGAATGATTTCTTCCATATCTTATATCACCTCAATGTCCTTTGTCTGCAACCAGCCTTCCTTGCCATCAGCCACGCGGATTTCCTTCCAGTCGTTCATGGAGTCGTCGGTAATCGTCACCTTCGTACCCTCATGCAGGATAAACAGGTCGGTACCGTTATGGGCTGGCGTACTCTTCACATTCACAGCAGAATGGATGATGATAGCTCCTGAGCGATGCACCAAGGCCTGCTTCTGCTGGTAGGCGAAGAGGTTGCTCAGCGCAAAGGTCAACAGCAAGAGGATGCCACCAAAGAAGCCCAACTTGCGAAGCCATATCCTGTCGCTAAACAGATAGAGTAACGCGAGGATGAGGGCCACAACCAACGACACGATAGCCGTACGTGCCCACCCATCGACACTCATCAGATTGACCAGCGAGCGGTACCACGTGACGAAGAACATCTCAGACTCAGGGACAATCTTATCGATGGTCTTGGAACGTGCCAACTGCAGGTTCAGACGCACATCACGATCGCCAGGCGACAACAGCAAGGCACGCTCATAGTTCAGCACGGCACGCGTCATATCGTCCATGCGGTAGTAGCAGTTGCCGAGGTTGTAATAGAGGTCTGGCGAGATGCCTTTTTTCAGGAGTGCCTCATACTCGTGGGCAGCCTGCTGATAGTGCTCGGCAGCATAGAGACTGTCAGCACTGGCCTTCGTTGCCTTAGTGGCTGCCATACCCGTCATGGGCACGAGCAACAACAGCAACAAGACGGCAGTAAGTGGTGTCGTATTCTTTGACTTCTTCATCGTATTGGCTATCTGCGTAATGGCAGAGAGAGCAGCATCATAGACCTTGTTCATGTTTCCTGTAGCATCGCCTGGGGCATAGCGGGCAAACTCGCACTCGTCGAGGGCACCGATAAACTGGCTGATGGTTTCGTCAGAGACGTTATAAGCCGAGAGCTGCTGACTGATATTGTCGCGCGAGAGTTGGTCGACAGGCATATTCAGCTTATCACCAACATAGCCCCACAGGGCACGCATCACTTCGTCATAGAAGTCGCCACTCTTGCCAGCTCGCATCAACTTGGCAGCCTTCTTCAGACGTTTTACAGCCACCTTGTTGGCCTTGCCGGCACGCTGCTTGACGAGGTTGGCATTCTCGATGGCACGCTGACGGAAGACGACAAACAACGAGATGAATATGAGCAGCAGGACACCCAACGAAACAGCATAAGCCGTAGAGCCGAAGAAGAACTCGTCGACACCATGCTGGACGGTGTTGCCTGTATGGATATAACGAATATCGTTGGCCAGTTCCTTCACGTCTTCCTGTCCGACAAACGACGAGACGGTGGTCTGTCCGTCGCCCTTGGCAACCTTCAGCGTGAACGGTTCGGTATGCAGGGTTTTATAGGCGTGGGCCTTGGTATCGAAATAGGTATATTCGATAGCAGGAATCTCAAAGGTGCCCTGATGACGAGGCACAGCGAGGAAGTCGTAAACAATGCTGCCCTCCAAGCCATTAACCGTCAATTTGGTCTTGTCGGTAACCTTGGCATCATAGCTGTCGAAGTCCTTCGGCATCTTGACAACAGGCTGTTTGAGCAGTTTCATATTACCCACACCTGACACAACGACGCGCAGGTTGACGGGGTCGTTGGCCTTGACTTCGGTCTTGTCAATCTGGGCAGAGATATTGAACGAGCCCACACCTCCTGAGAAGTTGGCAGGGCGCTGGGGCAACGGGTCCACCTGAATGGTGATGGCAGGAGCCTTGATCTGCTTCTTCACCTCGATATAACCAGAACCACCATTGAAGAAGGCCTCAAAGGGGTCAATGTTGCGATTCTGCATGGCAACAATACCATCGTAGGTGATAGCGGGAATCTCCAGCTTGCCAGTAGCCTGTGGGAACATGACATATTGCTGCCAGGTGACGGTACGATACTGGCGACCATTGAAGGTCTCTATCTTGAAACTCTTCTCCTGAGGCAGGGGAACTTCGCGGGTGTAGAAGCTCTTCAGGTCGGGCATCTTACCACTCAACTGGGTCAGTCCCACGAGGGTATATACCTTGTAGGTCAGCAGGATAGGTTCCTGTTCACGGACGTGCTGCTTGGAGGCACTGACGTGGATGAAGAGGTCGCTGCCAGAGATGGTACTGCCAGCGGGACGCAACTCACCAGTGCCCCCACTCTGCTGACGACTCTGCTGGCGACCGCCTTGCTGTGCCTGACCACTAACCTTGATGCGTATCTCGTTAGAGGTAACGGTCTTGCCATCGACAGTACAATGAGCAGGAGGAATGGTGAACGTACCATTCTTCGTAGCCACCACAATATAGGTATAGGTAACGGACGACGTACTCGACGTATGGCCGTTGACCATCTGGAAACTCGACTGCGTGGATGTACTGGGGCCCATCAGCACCTCAAACTCCTCAGGGATATTGCCTGCACGGAAACCTCGCACATCCTGGGTGTTGATAGTATAAGATAAACGGAACTGCTCACCCACAGCGACCTGTGAGGGAGCACGACCTGTAAGTGTCTGGGCTATAGCGCCCACGACCATGATTGTAAGTAATATCAGCGTAAAATATCTCTTCATGTCTGTCATTACCAGTTCTTATCCAACTTGCGACGATTCTGCTGTTGCTGAGCCTTCTTCATGCGCTGTTGGGTCTGTTTCTCCTCCTGCATAGCGGCATTCAACAACTGCTCTGCATTTTCCTTGCTCATCTGCTGTTCCTGCTTCTGCTGTTGTTGCTGTTGCTGCTTCTGCTCTTCTTTCTTTTCTTCTTGCTTCTGCTCTTGCTTTTGTTTCTGCTTCTGCTGCTGTTGCTGCTGATTCTGTTGTTGCTGCTTCTGCTGACGCTTGCAGAGCTCCAGATTATAGCGGGTCTCATCATCTGCAGGATTGTTGCGCAGGGCCTCCTTATAGACGTCGATAGCCTCGCCATACATCTTCTTACCCTGACAGATAACGCCAGCATTATGATAGGACAAAGCACGACGGATGGGATTGGTCTCCAACTTACCAGCATCCATAAACTGCTGGACGGCAGCAGAGTCCTTTTGTTGTTTCATCAGCGCCAAACCGAGGTTATAGACAGCCTGCGGATTGCGGTTGTTCTTCTCGATGGCCTTACGATAGAGCACTTCGGCATCAGCAAAGTTACCAGCACGATATTGCTTATTGCCTTGATGCACCAGTTGACGATCGCTCTGGGCAGTAGCTGCACCAGCAACCAGCAACAGGAGTAACATGGCAGCGACCTTCTTGCGCTTGAACAAAGAGACGTTTCGCAACAACGGATTCTTCACCTCCATGAGACAAGCCTCGATGATGAGCAACAAGAGGGCAATGATACCTACGGCCTGGAACTGCTCGTCATAGTCGCTATAGATAGTGGTCTCGGTCTCTTTCTTTGCCAACTTGTCCAACTCCTCATCCAGCTTCTCCTGGGCACTACTATTATTTTCCACGTGGATATAGGCACCACCACCAGCCTGAGCAATCTGGCGACACATCTCTTCGTTAAGTCCCGTCATAACGGTCTGACCTGTATTGTCTTTCATATAGTCGCCATTGCCAACTGGAATAGGAGCACCCTTGGGAGAACCGACACCCAGCACATAGACACGATGGTCGCGGTCCTTAGCCTCTTTGGCAGCTTCAAGTGCACCACCCTCATGGTCCTCACCATCGGTAATCACGATGATAGCCTTGCCGATGCCTTCCTCCTGCGTAAAGCTATGCGACGCCATCGAGATGGCAGCAGCAATATCGGTACCCTGTGTAGCCATCATCGACGGGTCGATGCTCGACAGGAACATCTTAGCAGAGACATAGTCGCTGGTGATTGGCAACTGGATAAAGGCATCGCCAGCAAAGACAATGAGTCCTATCTTGTCGTTGGTGAAGTTGTCCACCAGATTCTCTACCATCATCTTGGCACGATCCAGACGACTGGGCGTGACATCCTCTGCCAACATGGAATTACTGATATCCATCGCTATAATCGTCTCGATACCAGTACGTTTCTCATGACTAATCTTCGTACCAAACTGCGGACGAGCAAGCATGACAATCAGCAATGACAGCACCATCAGCAGCAAGCAGAACTTAACCAGCGGACGGAAACGCGACACATCAGGCATCAGTTCCTTGACCAGGTCGGGGTCACCAAACTGGCGCAGGCGTTTCTTCTGTTGGCGTACCATCAGCCAGCGTATCACAACCAACACTGGTATGACAGCTAACAGATAGAGGTATATAGGGTCTTCGAATCTAAACATCGAGTATATTTACTATTTGACTATTTACTATTGGACTATTTTTATGGGAGTTTGCGGAATATCGTTATTCGCAGCAACATCTCAAGCAGCAACAAGAGGGCAGCAGCGATGGCGAAAGGCTGGTAGGCCTCGTAACGCTTGCTGAACTTCTTGACGTTGAGTTTCGACTTCTCCAACTTGTCAATCTCTTTGTATATCTGCTTCAACTCCTTATTATTCGTGGCTCGGTAGAAATCGCCATTGGTAGCCTCAGCGATGCCACTCAACGTCTTGGTGTCAATCTCAACGGGAATGTTGACATACTGCACACCACCAGCAACAGACATGGGATAAGGCGCAACCTTGTTAGTACCCACACCGATGGTATAGACACGGATGCCAAAACTCTTGGCAATCTCCGCTGCCGTCATAGGCGACAGGTCACCACGGTTATTACTACCGTCTGTCAGCAGGATGACTACCCTACTCTTTGCCTTGGAATCCTTCAGGCGCGAGACGGCATTGGCCAGTCCCATACCAATGGCAGTACCATCCTCTATCAGTCCACGCTGGGCGATATCGGTACGTACATTCTGCAACAGGTTCAGCAACGAGGCGTGGTCGGTGGTCATAGGACACTGCGTGAAAGCCTCACCAGCGAATATCGTCAGTCCGATATTATCATTGGGGCGGCCTGTAATGAACTCAGCGGCAACCTGCTTGGCAGCCTCCATACGATTGGGCTTCAGGTCCTCTGCCAACATGGAGGTAGATACGTCCATAGCCAGCATAATGTCGATACCCTCCATCGTCTTGTTCTTCCAGGAGTTCTGAGTCTGCGGACGAGCCAGCACCAGTACAACCAGTACGAAAACGGCTATGCGCAACAACTGCTGAACAGGCATCAGCGTTACCTTCCAGGAGCGCGGAGCATAACGATAGGCCATCGTGTCGCTCATGCGCATCGTGGGCTCGCTCTTCTTCCTGTACATCAGATACCATATCAGATAAGGTATCAGCAGGAGTAGCAGAAACAGGTATTCTTTATTTGCAAATTCCATATCAGTACAGCAGTTGATAAACATTATAAACTACATAGCCGAAGAGGGCTACTGACACTGCCACCAACGACCAGATAACGGTCTTCAGTACACGGCGCTCGTTCTGCGAACGAAGGTCTGCCTCAGACAGTTGCGGTTTCTCGACAGTCTCTGTTGGCTGGTTCTCCAACTTCGTCTGGTTGATGAAGTCGATGGCATTGACCAGATTGGCGTCGTTCTCGTTAATCATCGTCGAGTACTTGGCAAACTTCACGAGGTCGGCAGTCATAAAGAGCTGACGCAGCTCGTCAAGCGACTGCTGGTCGGTCTGCATGAGACGGTCGATAATCTCCGAACTGGTCATCTCCATAGCCGAGAAGCCATAACGCTCCTCGATATAGCGACGCAGGGTGTCAGTAAGTTTGGTATAGTACTCTTTCTGATTCTCTGAGCTCACCATCTTGTCAGCCTTGATCTGCTCAATCTCCTTCATAGCCTTCTGGTGAGGCAACAGACGCTTCACAATCTTAATATGCGTGATGATCGGTTTGTTGTCACGCAGACGCAGATAGAGATAGTAGTTGAGGGCTATCAGCACCAACAACAGGACACTCAGCCAGAAACTCAGCGAGAGGTCACTCCACTGGAAGGGAACATCCTGGACATCCTTGGGACCATAGAACTGGTCCATCTTCGTGGTATCCACCTCTACCTCGACAACCTTCAGCGCGAGGTCGGCAGTCTTCAACTCCTTGCCATTGACCTTCACCTTGAAAGGAGGCAGGTGATAGAGGTTACCATCAAAGCTGGTCAGAACTAATGTCAGCGTAAAATCGGATGAACGTTGAGCATCGAGAATTTCGACACCAGGGACCAGTTCCTGACGGGGCTTGAAAGTGGGAAATTCCACCTTGGCATTCTCGTCAGCCTGGACACTGATAGTCACCTGCGCCTGCTCACCAATCATCATCTCAATGGGCGAAATCTTGGCTTCAACACTTGCTTGCGCAAACGTATATAAAGCACTGGTTATCAGATATATTATAAATAATACTCTTTTCATTCAACTACGTTGTTTAAACAACATCAGCAACGCCTTCACATAGTCTTCATTGGTGGCAATACTTACCAAGTCAACATTGCTTCTGGTCATCGTATCACGCAACTGCTGCTGACGATTTTTCCAGTAGCGTTCATGCGCCTGACGAAGGCTACGGCTGCTGGTATCAATATACTGTTCATGACCCGTCTCAGCATCCACCACACGCATCAATCCGATATTGGGCAACTCGCGAGCACGCAGGTCATAGACCTGCAAAGCCACCACGTCGTGCTTACGATTAGCTATCTGCAGAGGCTGCAAGAAGTCCTGACGCACATAGAAGTCGCTCAGGACGAAAGCCGTACAGCGTCGTTTAGCCACACTGGTCAGGAACTCCAAAGCCTGCTTCACATCCGTACGCTTGGACTCTGGATGGAAGTCGAGCATCTCACGGATGATATACAGAATATGCTTGCGACCTTTCTTGGGCGGGATGTATTTCTCGATACGGTCTGAGAAGAACACCACGCCAATCTTATCGTTGTTCTGGATAGCCGAGAAAGCAATGGTAGCAGCAATCTCCGTCACCATATCACGCTTCATCTGGCGCTGTGTACCAAAGTCCAGCGAACCACTGACGTCGATGAGCAGCATCACCGTAAGCTCACGCTCCTCTTCAAAGACCTTGACGTAAGGGCGATGGAAGCGAGCAGTCACATTCCAGTCGATATCGCGCACATCGTCGCCATACTGATACTCGCGCACCTCGCTGAAGGCCATACCCCTACCCTTAAAGGCAGAATGGTATTGTCCAGCAAAGACGTTCGAGCTCAGGCCACGAGCCTTGATCTCAATCTTCCGTACCTTCTTTAATATTTCAGAGGTTTCCATATGCTAGTTTTACTAGTTTCACTAGTCTTACTAGTTTTAGGGCACTTCGACCTTGTTGATAATCTTAGAGATAATCTCCTCGCTGGTGATGTTGCTGGCCTCAGCCTCGTAGGTCAGACCAATACGATGACGCAGTACGTCGTAGGCAACGGCACGTACATCCTCAGGAACCACATAGCCACGACGCTTGATGAAGGCGTAGGCACGGGCTGCCTTGGCGAGGTTGATAGAAGCACGAGGTGAACCACCAAAGGAAATCATGTCCTTCATATCCTTCAGTCCATAACGGTCTGGGAAACGGGTTGCAAAGACGATGTCAGCAATATACTGCTCAATCTTCTCATCGATATACACCTCACGGACCACCTCACGAGCCTTGATAATCTCAGCAGCAGTAGTCACAGGAGAAACGGTAGGCAGGGCGCCAGCGATATTCTCACGGATAATCTTCTTCTCTTCCTCAATGGTAGGATAGCCAATGACCACCTTCAGCATGAAACGGTCCATCTGTGCCTCAGGCAACGGATAGGTACCCTCCTGCTCGATGGGGTTCTGGGTAGCCATCACCAGGAAAGGATTAGGCAACTCAAAGGTATCAGCACCAATGGTGACCTGCTTTTCCTGCATGGCTTCCAGCAATGCACTCTGCACCTTGGCTGGTGCACGGTTGATTTCATCAGCCAGTACGAAATTGGCAAATACAGGACCTTTCTTTACCTGGAACTTCTCTTCCTTCTGCGAGTAAATCATCGTACCTGTCACGTCAGCAGGCAGCAGGTCGGGCGTGAACTGTATACGACTGTATGTAGCATCTATCAACTGTGACAGCGTCTTGATAGCCAACGTCTTAGCCAAACCAGGAACACCCTCCAAGAGGATATTGCCATCACTCAGCAAGCCAATCAGCAGGGAGTCTACCAAGTGCTTCTGTCCTACGATTACACGATCCATTCCCGTCACCAGATTTGTGACGAATCCACTCTGTTGTTCTATCCGTACATTCAACTCACGGATGTCAATAGCTTCAGCCATATTTTTACGAATTATATTTGTTTACTTTTTACAACGTGCAAAAGTACTCATTTCCCCTCTTATTACGCGCACTCGCATACCTAAATAATATTAAAAAAGTTTCCTAAAACTTACATTTTAAGAAACTTTTCAATCTTATTAAAGTTATTATATCTACTTACGGCGCTTCTTCACTTCCAGCTTAGGAATTTTCAGTACCTGACCCGTCTTAATCTGCGGATTCTTGGGCAAACCATTATACACCTCTACATAGCATTGCATATCGGGACCAAGATGGGCACGACAAATGCTATAGAAGGTCTGACCTTCCAAGACGGTTACCTCATGCGACAAGCCAACGATGCGATAGGCGCCCAAGCGTACACGTTCGTCCTTAGCTGACCATTGGTCAATTTCTTCTTTCTGAGGTTCTGCCTTGGGAGTTTCCTTGGGTTCTTCCTTAGCAACAGGGGTAGCAGCAATCTCATTGATGATAGTCTCTTCTGACGCGCCCACATCCACAGAATCCTGCAATTCTGCCATATAAACGGTGTCTCTTACGAAGACGGTATCAGGAAGCACCGCCGTCTGCTGACGACCATATTCATAGCCACCATAACCAGCAGCAAGTATCAGAGCCAACGCTACCACACCAGCCAGCAACCAACGTCCCCAAGAACGTTCCTCAGGCTTCTCGTCTTCGTAGAAGTTTATCAAATCTTCTGGTTCCTCGGCAACTGGCTCCTCAAGTATTGGTTCTTCAGCTGCAGACTCTTCAACCACTGGTTCTTCAACTACTGGCTCTTCAGCAACGATAGGACTCTCCTCCACAACGGGTTCCTCTTCGATAACTGGTTCTTCAACGATGGGTTCCTCAACGACAGGTGCTTTTTCAACAACGGATGTTTCTTCCACAACAGGCGCCTCTTCCTCAGAAGAGTCATCCTCAATGTCTTCAAATTCCACACCATCGTTCAGCACAACAGTCTCAAACTGCGAGAAGGGTTTGTTCACCAATTCCTTCATCACAGTATCAGGAGTGAACGACACCTTCGAGTGACTATCAATAACCACACGCTCACCAGTACGCACACTAATACTCTCACGGGCCTCGACATTGATAATCTTAAAGGTACCCAGACCTTTCACTTTCACCGTTTCGCCATCCTGCAAACGGCTCAGTATGACATCAAAGAACGCTGTAGCAAACAGGTTAGCCTCGCGCAGGTTCAAGCCATTCTTCTCAACAAGAATCTTGGCAACCTCTTGTATTGTCAGTTTTCCCATAATTACTGTCCTCCCTTCAGTTTATCCTTCCACGTCTGGTTGGGTTTGAAATTCAGCACGAGCTTTGGTGGAACGAGCATACGCTGTCCCGTGCCAGGATTCACGATGACACGCTCCATCTTCTTTTTGGTTTCAAAGAGTCCGAAGTTTGGCACCAGTATAGAGTTATCCTCCTGAAAGGTATCCCCCATGGCGTCAATCAAGTTTCCTGCCAACTTCTGAGTATCTTTGACGCTATACCCAGTACGTTCAGCCAATTCGGCTATAAATTCTTTGTTATTCATATCTTTGTCGTCGCATATAAATCAAACTCTTCCGCATCCGTGATGCGTGCATCATAGAACTCACCAATAGTAAGTTCTTCGTCTATAGATATCAGTACCTCAGGGTCTACCTCTGGAGAACAGAACTCCGTACGACCTACATACCAGTCGCCCTCCACACGGTCAATGATGACACGCATAATGCTTCCAACCTTCTCAGCCTCCAGTTCAGCACTAATATTCTGCTGGATACGCATCAGCTTATCCAATCGTTGCTGCTTTACCTCAGCAGGAACATCATCGTCATAGTGTTCGGCACTATAGGTACCGTCTTCTTCAGAATAAGCGAAAGCACCCATACGCTCGAAACGTGCCCACTTGGTAAACTCTATCAGTTCACGGAAGTCTTCATCCGTTTCGCCAGGGAAACCTACCATCAACGTAGTACGGATATGGATGCCAGGCACCTCCCGACGCATACGACGAATCAACTCATAGGTATCTTCCTTCGTCACATGACGTTTCATGCGGTCAAGCATGTGGTCACTGATGTGTTGCAAGGCGATGTCCAGATAGTTACAGACATTCTTTTTCTCTCGCATCACGTGTAGCAGGTCCCAAGGGAAATGAGCCGGATAGGCATAGTGCAGACGAATCCATTCTACACCCTCTATGTCCGCCATCTTCTCAATGAGTTCTGCAATATGTTGCTTACCGTCGATGTCAACACCATAGTATGTCAGTTCCTGTGCAATCACCTGGAACTCCTTGGTACCCTGACTCACCAACCAACGAACCTCATCAAGAATCTCGTCCATCGGCCGACTCTGGTGCTTTCCTGTAATAATAGGTATGGCACAATAGGCACAATGGCGGTCACAACCCTCAGCTATCTTAAGGTAAGCATAATGCTTGGGGGTCGTGACATGGCGGTGGGCTTTCTCCAGATTATCTAGCTTCTCTAAATCTGCCAGCAGTTGCTTATAGTTAAACTTACCATACCAGCCATCGACCTCTGGTATTTCTTTCTCCAAGTCAGCAAGATAACGCTCTGACAGACACCCCATCACATAGAGTCTCTGCAAACGTCCTTCCTCCTTGGCCTGTACAAATTCCAGAATGGTGTCAATACTCTCTTGCTTCGCATCCTCAATGAAACCGCAGGTATTGATAACGGCGATATCCCCCTGCGGGTTGTCCGAATCATGGGTAACATGATAGCCATGAGCCTCGAAAAGTCCCATCAGGGTCTCCGAGTCCACCAGGTTTTTCGAGCAACCCAGCGTAATGATATCTATCGCTGGCTTCTTATTCATGCTTAAACAACGAGTCAACAAACTGGCGCTTATTGAAGAGTTGCAGGTCTTCCATCTTCTCACCCAGTCCGATATACTTCACAGGGACTTTCAACTGGTCAGAGATGCCAATAACAACACCACCCTTAGCAGTACCGTCAAGTTTGGTAATAGCCAGACTAGTAATATTGGTAACAGCCGAGAACTGCTTGGCCTGCTCAAAGGCATTCTGTCCGGTAGAGCCGTCCAGCACAAGCATCACTTCATCGGGAGCCTCAGGCATCACCTTCTTCATGACATCCTTGATTTTCTTCAACTCATTCATCAAGCCAACCTTGTTGTGCAGACGTCCGGCAGTATCTATCAGCACCACATCGGCACCATTGGCCTTCGCGCTCTGCAACGTATCGAAAGCCACTGAGGCAGGGTCGGACCCCATCTGCTGCTTGACAACAGGAACACCCACACGCTCACCCCAGATGCATATCTGCTCTACGGCAGCAGCACGGAAGGTATCAGCAGCACCCAGATAGACTTTCTTGCCTGCCTGCTTAAACTGCCAAGCCAACTTACCAATGGTAGTCGTCTTACCCACTCCATTGACACCAACAACCAGAATTACATAGGGTTTGTGGTCGCCAGGCAGGTCCCAGTTGTCGTTATCCTCAGAATTATTCTCTGCCAGCAACGAGGCTATCTCGTCACGCAGTATCTCGTTCAACTCGCTGGTTGACACATACTTATCGCGAGCCACACGCTCTTCAATACGCTCAATAATCTTCAGCGTCGTCTCCACACCAACGTCAGAGGTAATCAGTACCTCCTCCAAGTTGTCGAGCACATCGTCATCCACCTTCGACTTACCGGCAACAGCACGTGCCAGCTTGTCAAACACGCTAGTCTTGGTCTTCTCCAGACCTTTATCCAGCGTCTCTTTCTTTTCCTTATTAAAAAAACCGAAAATACCCACCTTGTTATTTGACTATTTACAATTTGACTATTTGACTATTTACATCACACATGCAGCTCTAGCACGAAGCGAACACCTTTCGTAAACTCTGGATCAATCTCCAGGTCGCCATCCATCTTCAGCGCCATCTGCTTACAGATGGGCAGTCCCAGACCATCACCCTCTGTAAGATCGCGAATCTCCAAGAAAGGCTTGAAGACATCGTCACGCTTCTCCTCGGGAATATCAGAACCAGTATTCGACACCAGGAACTGCAACGTATGCGCACTACGTTTCTTAAAGTCAAGCCAGATAGTGCCACCAGCAGGTGTATAGATAGCAGCATTGTTCAGCAGGTGCGACAGGATATGCGACACATACTCTTTGTTAATCGTTGCACTCATCTTCGGTGTATTGGTCGTCAGCGTCACCTCTTCTTTCACCTTCGACCGAATCTGAGCCATCAGACCCTCACAGAACGGAGGAATAGAAGTTTCTTCCAACTCTACGACCTCATCCATTGAGTTCTCCAGTGCCGACAGCGTCTGAATATGCTCAGAGAAAGCCAATAGTGCCTTCACCTCAGGAACGCTACTGTCAAGCTTTTTAAATGTCGGTTCTAACTGGGCAGCGATATTGCTGATAAACTGTGCCTTCAGGGCGTTGCTCTCTGTCAACAACTGGATATTCTTCTTCTGCTTACGCGTCAACAGAATGTAACGCAGCAAGATAATACCACCGACAACGAGGACAGCAGCCAGTGCAGCAGCCAACACTCCCAGGGCAATGATAAAGCCCATACGGGTAGCCAATGAACTATCCTTTTCAGCTATCGAGGCCTCATTGTCGCTAATCTGCTTCTTCAGAGCAGCTATCTCGTCAGCATATTTCAATGCTGTGGTAGAATCCTTCCAAGCCATATAACCCATATACGACTGTGCCACGAGATTGGCGCTATTACTCTTGCGACCATTGGCTATCAGAGTCTGATAGACCTCATCCACTTTGTCGTACTCCTTCGACTTAGTTAGTTTGTCGGCCATTTCCTTGAAGACGGCATTACCCTCGGCAGTCTGACCAAAGGCATAGTAATAAACCGTCTTATTGTAAAGCAGGTCGTTCTTCACCTGTTCATCACCCGACAAGTTAGCATAATTCTCCATAGCCTTCAGGTGCTCCAAAACATTAGCGCCACGACGCATCTTCATATACATCTGCATGCGTTCACGACTCGTCATATAGTGAGCGGCTGCTTTCTCGCCAGCCGACGACTTGCTGTCGGCATTGATGGCCTGATCTATGCGACGCAACAGGTCGAAAGCCTCCTGATACATATTCTCCTTGTAATACAAGGCTGTTGCTTTAGCACCACACTCAGCAGCCTGACGAATATGGCCTTTGGAAGCATAGTCCTCAAAGGCACGTATGAAAGTCGAACGCGCAGAAGCTATGTTCTTATTGACATCTACTGCCTCAGCACGCTGCTGAAGTTCACTCTTCTGGACCTCTTCCGCAATGGAAACACCACTACCGAGAAGAACACAAAATAATAGAATCAGGGTCTTTTTGTTCATATCCATTTTCGCTTGTTTGTCATTCAATCCTGCAAAGATAGCGATTATTTTCCAAACAAGCAAAAGAAATCAAAAAAAATAAGGCTGCAAAGCATTTTTGCAACCTTATCTTGTATTTTCAATAGTACAATTAGTTCTTGAAGAAGTCCTTAACGGCCTCGTTAGGAACCATCTGCTCGTCGAAGATGTAAGCACCAGTCTTGGGGCTCTTTACCATCTTGATAACCTTTGTGTAAGCGCGACCATCCTTTGAGCCTTCGTGGATGCTCTAAATCGGATTATTTAATCTCCTTGTGAAGAGTCATCTTCTTCAGGATGGGGTTATACTTCTTGAGTTCCATTCTCTCAGGGGTATTCTTACGATTCTTGGTCGTAATATAGCGGCTTGTTCCGGGCAGTCCACTCTCCTTCATCTCAGTGCACTCCAGAATCACCTGAACGCGGTTACCCTTTGCTTTCTTACCTGCCATGATATTAGTCTCCTATTACTTTAATGTCCTTCCAATCTACGAAACCTTTAGCAACAGCCTGCTTCAGGGCAGCGTCCAGACCAACCTTATTAATCATACGCAGACCAGCGGCGCTGATCTTCAACTGAATCCAGCAAGCCTCCTCTACGTAGTAGAACTTCTTGCTGAACAGATTTACATCAAAGCTTCTCTTAGTGCGATGCTTTGAGTGAGACACGTTATTTCCAATCTGTGCCTTCTTACCTGTAATCTGACAAATCTTAGACATTTCTATCTATTTTTTCTTGTTACTTAAATATAACTTACTCCAAACAGGGTGCAAAGGTACAAAAAAGTTTAGAGTTAATAGTTTAAAATTCAGAGATTTCTCTTCAAATTAAAGTTTTTTAACCTTCCACCTCAGTTTTGCTCTCTGTTTTCAGGAAATCGAGGAACAATTGCATCACTTTATTGGTTGCAATGGCGAGATTAATGTCACGTCCGTGGTCCTCTTGAACCAACAACGTCACCTGCTTATCTTGTG
Organism: uncultured Bacteroidales bacterium; assembly: GCA_902772585.1. GTDB lineage: Bacteria > Bacteroidota > Bacteroidia > Bacteroidales > Bacteroidaceae > Prevotella. The sequence continues at coordinate 115,857 of CACYBB010000008.1, forward strand.
TGCCACAAGCCAACCAAATGGTACCGATAGGAATGTCTTTCGGACCACCAGTAGGTCCTGCATAACCGGTTGAAGCCAGAGCAAAGTCGGTGTTCAGTGCCTTGCAGGCGCCTTTCACCATCTGACAGGCAACTTCCTCACAGACAGACGTTTTCTCAGCTATCACCTGAGGATCTACACCAAGCAATGACTCTTTAACCTCATCGACATACGAGATAATGCCACCCTTGAAATACTTCGATGCACCAGGAACGGCAATGATAGCCTCAGCGATGCGTCCACCCGTACAGCTCTCGGCCGTACCCACGGTCTTCTCCATTTCCCACAGCAGCTGACTTATCTCTCTGCTGATAATCTTACTTTCAAAATCCATATCTTTCTGTTTTTCGTTGTTTCGAGATTTCGTTATTATGTTATAACGTTATTACGACTATTTGAACGTGACTTTCGAAAATGCGGGAGCATTGATATCACAAAACTCTCCGTCCTGATATTTATAATAACCCACGATACCAATCATCGCAGCATTATCCGTCGTATAGCTGAACTTCGGAATATATACCGTCCAACCATAGCGCTTGGCATGATCGTGGAAGGAATTGCGCAGTCCGTTATTGGCACTTACGCCGCCAGCCACAGCTACATGCTTGATACCTGTCTGCTTGACAGCCAACTTCAGTTTCTTCATCAGTATGTCCACAATGGTCCACTCCAAGGAGGCCGCGATATCTTCCTTATGGTGCTCGATAAAGTCTGGCTCTTCCTCCACCCACTTGCGCAGGTTATAGAGGAATGACGTCTTCAAACCCGAGAAGCTATAATCCAGTCCAGGGATATGGGGCTCCGAGAACTGATAGGCTTTCGGATTACCCTGACGAGCCAATCGGTCAATGATAGGACCACCGGGATAACCCAGACCCATCACTTTCGAACACTTGTCGATAGCTTCACCGGCAGCATCGTCGATGGTCTGTCCTAACACTTCCATATCGTTATAGGCATTCACCTTGACAATCTGCGAGTTACCACCACTCACCAACAGACAGAGGAATGGCAATGGTGGCGGATTGAAGTCACCTTCTCCACCATCAATGAAGTGTGCCATTACGTGTCCCTGCAGGTGGTTGACATCAACGAGGGGAATACCCAGCGAGCGGGCAAAGCCTTTGGCAAAGTTCACACCCACCAGCAGCGAACCCATCAGACCAGGACCACGCGTAAAGGCGACAGCAGACAACTGTTCCTTCTGGATACCAGCACGTTTGATAGCCTCATGAACGACAGGCACTACGTTCTGCTGGTGTGCACGACTGGCCAGTTCAGGCACCACGCCACCATACGACTCATGCACAGCCTGCGATGCTGTCACGTTCGACAGCAGCACACCGTTCTTCAGCACGGCAGCACTCGTATCGTCGCAACTCGACTCTATACCTATTATATATATATCCTTCATCGTCTTCTAGTGTTTCTAGTAATACTAGTATTTCTAGTGAAACTAGTAACTTAATATTTCCACGCCGTGTTCTGTCATCAGCAGGGTGTGTTCCCATTGTGCCGAGGGCATCTCGTCCTCAGAAATGACTTCCCAACCCCAAGGGTCGTCGGCATCCACAAAGACACGCCATGTGCCCATATTGATCATGGGTTCGATGGTAAACACCATTCCAGGCACCAGCAACATACCCTCGCCACGTTGTGCAAAGTGGGCCACCTCTGGTTCTTCGTGGAAGTGGCACCCCACCCCATGACCACACAGGTCGCGCACCACACCGTAGTGGTACTTGTTGGCATGTTTCTGAATGGCTCGACCAATCTCATTGACACCATGCCAAGGTTTGGCAGCCTCCATACCAATTTCCAAGCACTCCTTGGTGACGCGCACCAGCTGTTCCTTCTCAGGCGTTGTCTTACCTATTATATACATACGCGAGGCATCGGCATAGTAGCCATCAAGGATGGTAGTGAAGTCAACATTGATAATGTCGCCCTCCTCCAACACATCCTCAGCCTTGGGAATACCATGACAGACCACCTCGTTGATGCTGGTACACACACTCATCGGGAACGGCTTCGTATCCTCGTCGCCGCCATAGTTCAGACAGGCAGGTATCGCGCCGTGCTTCGCACAGTAGTCACGACAAATCTGGTCTATCTCCAGCGTCGACATACCTGCATGAATCTGCTTACCGACCTCGTCGAGCACTCCCGTATTCACCACACTGGCTCTGCGGATGCCCTCCAACTGTTCTGGCGTCTTTATGAGGTCGCGCGTAGGCACCTCCCATCCTTTATTTTCCAAGTACATGATGCGCTTGTCCAGCTCTGTGGGTTGTTCACCCGGCTTGCAGCGCCATCTTCTTTTTACCATAGTATTTCTGAATTTGACTGCAAAGGTAACACTTTTTTTGGAAAGTGGCACGGTATTTGCAAAATAAAGGTCAGAATTTAATATATAATAATAATTAAGGTATATGCAAAAAGGTAACATCGGGGTTACTACTGAGAACATTTTCCCCGTCATCAAAAAGTTTCTCTACTCAGATCATGAGATTTTCCTGCGCGAGATGGTCAGCAATGCCGTCGATGCTACGCAGAAGATGAAGACGCTGGCTGCCCAGGGCGAATATAAGGAGGAGTTGGGCGACCTGACAGTTCGTGTCAGTCTGGATGCCGATAAGGGTACCATCACCATCAGCGACCGCGGTATCGGTATGACTGAGGAGGAAATCGACAAGTACATCAACCAGATTGCTTTTTCTGGCGTTACTGACTTCCTGGAGAAGTACAAGGACAATGCCAACAACATCATCGGCCACTTCGGACTGGGCTTCTACTCTTCGTTCATGGTATCGAAGAAGGTAGAGATTATCACCAAGAGCTACAAGGAGGGCTCGAAGGCTGTCAAGTGGAGTTGCGACGGCAGTCCTGCCTACGAGATTGACGATGCTGAGCGTGCTGACCACGGTTCAGACATCATCCTCTACATCGACGATGACTGCAAGGAGTTCCTCGAGAAGGAGCGTCTGCAGCAGTTGCTCAACAAGTACTGTAAGTTCATGGCCGTACCCGTTGCCTTCGGTAAGAAGCAGGAGTGGTCGAGCGACGAGAAGAAGATGGTAGACACCCAGGAGGACAACATCATCAATAGCGTGGAGCCCCTGTGGACCAAGACGCCTTCTACGCTGAAGGACGAGGACTACAAGTCGTTCTACCGCACGCTCTATCCCATGAGCGACGAGCCGCTGTTCTGGATTCACCTGAACGTGGACTACCCCTTCAACCTCACGGGTATCCTCTACTTCCCCAAGATTAAGTCCAGCATCGAACTGCAGAAGAACAAGATTCAGCTCTACTGCAATCAGGTGTTCGTCACCGACCAGGTAGAAGGCATCGTTCCTGAGTTCCTGACGCTGTTGCATGGTGTCATCGACTCACCGGATATTCCTCTGAACGTCTCTCGTTCTTATCTGCAGAGCGACCGCGAGGTGAAGAAGATTTCCACCTATATCACCAAGAAGGTGGCAGACCGTCTGAAGGCTATCTTCACGGAGAACCGCAAGGAGTTTGAGGAGAAGTGGGACGACCTGAAACTCTTCATCAACTACGGCATCCTCTCTGAGGAAGGCTTCTACGATCGTGCCAAGGAGTTTGCACTCTTCAAGGACACAGAGGGCAAGTACTTCACTTTCGACGAGTACAAAACACTCATCGAGGGCGCCCAGAAGGACAAGGACGATCAGCTGGTCTATCTCTATGCCACCGACAAGGACGAGCAGTACTCTTATATCAAGGCTGCCCAGGACAAGGGCTACAGCGTGCTGCTGCTCGACGGACAGCTCGACGTCCCCACCATCCAGACCTTGGAGCAGAAGTTCGAGAAGAGCCGCTTCACCCGTGTCGACAGCGACATCATCGACCGCCTCATCGTGAAGAGTGACGCACCAAAGAGCGACCTCAGCGAGGACGACTCTGCCAATTTGTCACAGGTCTTCAAGTCACAGATGCCCAAACTCGACCACGCAGAGTTCATGGTACAGGTTGATGCACTAGGCGCCGAGGCTCGTCCTGTGGTTATCACCCAGAACGAATGGATGCGTCGTATGAAGGAGATGAGCCGCTTCCAGCCAGGCATGAACTTCTACGGACAGATGCCCGACTCGTTCAACCTTGTGCTTAACAGCGACCACCCATTGGTAAAGCGCGTCCTCGACGACTGCAAGTCATCGACAGAAGAGGCCCTGAAGCCTATCGTTTCTGAACTGAAAGGTCAGGAAGCCCGTCTTGCCGCCATCCAGCAGCAACAGGACAAGAAAAAGTACGACGAACTGACACAGGACGACAAGGATATGAAGGCCGAGTGCGAAAAGGCCGTCCAGGAGCAGAAAGACAAGAAGAACAATGTCCTCAGCGGTTTCGCTGCAAAGAACGACATCATCCATCAGCTCATCGACCTCGCCCTGCTTCAGAACGGTATGTTAAAGGGTGAAGCCCTCGACCGCTTCCTCAAGCGCTCCGTCGATTTAATCAAGTAATATCATCCACCTCAAACTAAAGGCTCCCCAAGTCGGGGAGCTTTTTTATTCTTGTAGTCGAAGCGTGGCGTTGCTATCTTCACTCGCTCTTGTCGGGTTTCAGTCGCAGCGACAGCCAGAAGGTGGTGTAGTTCATCCCCGTCTCGCCGAATTCGAAGCAACCCTCCTCAGGAGTGATGGTATATTCCTTTTCGCCATACTGGAAGGTCAGCGAGTGCTCGTCGAAAGCCTTCACCACGATGCTGTCATACAGTTCACCCCACTCGCCACTCATCGGCAGGCGCCTTTTCGACAACACCCCGCCCGCCACAATAGGATGAATGGGTCGCGGATTCTCTTCCGTCGGCCTTTCAAATTCAATGGTGTGACCCTCCGTATGGCGGTCGGCACGCCAATACACGCTCAGCATCAGCTTCGTCCACGTCTTCTTTTCAGTAGCATTATTCATTGGACACACCTTTAAAATGCATAGAACCCGAAGAAGTAGAGCACAGCCACCTTACGGGCATCGCCATCACCACACGTACAATCTGTTGTTTCATAATAAGCAAGTTTTAAGTTTTTATATATGTTGCGAAGTTACTCGCGCTTTTAACAGCGCAAAGATAGTACAAAAATACGAAACAACAAAGAAAAAGGATGAAAAAGTTTGGATATCGCTAGGATATAGCAATGAGATGCGTCAGTAACTGAAAAGTGGATCACTCGAGACCGCCCGATTTTTCTTAAGTTTTTTCTGGCTAAATACGCATTTTTCCGATTATTATGTGTAATTTTGCATTAAAATTCGAAATGACATGAAACAAACAATAACAGCCAAGGAATTGTTGGCAAAGATAAGCAATAGGTATTTCAGGGGAGCGGGGCTTGCAAAGGCCGAGTGGTTGATGCTAAGTGGAAGTGGGCTGGTGTCTATTGGTATCTGCGCTGGACGTGCAACTACCCTGTGGATGCCAAGGACTTCTGCAAGAAGATCGTCAGCCTCGACCTGGACATCCCTGCCGAATATGAGTGCAGCTATGAGAGCATCCGCAAGATTTGCACGCTCTCGTTTATGGACTGCGACGCGCGCCGAATGGACATAGTCCGTGTGAGCAAAAACGACCAGGGCATGTTTTCCCAATGTCGGGAAATCGCGCTGAAATTAGCCGAAGAACTGGGCAATTCCTATCTGCCACAGGAGTAGGTTTCCCAAATCCTTCCCAAATCCTTCCCAAAACGTTCCAGACCTTCTGGGGCATTTTTTTTATGCCTAACTTTGCCGTACCAAACAACGGGGAAAAATGTCAAGCGTTGGACCGTAGGCTGTCTCACTTTCCTGGTTGTGCGGAGGGACCCTCGCGTGAGACCGAGGCTTTCCCGAACCTAATATAAAAATGAAAAAGAACAATGAAAATGTTTGGCACACCAACACAGACTTGGGCTGTGACGTAAAAACACTTCTGCGTAGCGACGTGCGCATGAAAACAGGTTGGCGCTGGAGGGCCTTATAGAGGAAGAGTGAACCAAGAGCACTTTTGTTCCAGTTCCAAATGTTCCAATTAAAATTTGAGGGACAAATCCCCTTCTATAATCTTTATAACTAATTAATAATTATATAGTTATATATAGAATTAGGGGATAATGGAACTACCAAAAATAAAACTGGAACAACTGGAACTGGAACACGAGGCTACTTTAACAACAGTTTAATTTCATCTAAAAAGCATAATATCAATGAGATACGATATCAGTAAAGCGACTGCGCCCGCTATGCCGAACCTCGGTAAAGGCACAGAATGTATCAAAATACTACTCTCGCAGACGTCAAAAGACATGCACGAACCCCTTGTTCCGATGCTTTTCCCCGTACTTGGCGCACACATCAGCGGTTCGGAATTTCAGTACCCCGACCTCACTTGGAAGGAGCCGACGGGCATGATGGCCCAGTTGGTGGGCGATTCGGGCTGTAACAAGGGCCAATTGTCCAACCTCGTGGAGGCTATTTGTCACGATTTCCGTCAGCACGACGATGCTGAGTTGAAGAAGTTGGTGGATTGGTCGAAACAGGTGAAGACGAAGGCTGGCAACAAGGAGAAACCTGCCCGACCAGAGGTGGCAATATGGTTCCCGCCATCGGACACGACACGTCCTGCTTTCCTCCAGAACGCGATGGCGCTGGAGGCACAGGGTGGCAGAACGCAATACCTGAACATGCCCGAGGTGGAAATGGCCGACGGTATGTGTGGCGGTCACAAGCAGGTCTCGCAGATGCTGCGTAACATCTATGACCGTCAGCGTGCGGGAGCCCTGCGTGCTACGGCTGATGGTGTGACGGGCAACCCTATTCTTCGCGCCAACCTGACGCTCTCGGCCACGCCTTTTGCTGCCCGTAAGTACTATAAGAACGACCTGTTTAACGGTACCTTCGGCCGTATGGTTTTCTCCTACAAGGCACGTACCAGTCGCGACGGGCGCATACCTCGACAGGGTAAGTACACGGACGAGTTCTATGAGAAGTTGGACGAGTACCTGATGCGACTCGACGCGTGCAAGGGGCGCTACATCATCCGTCCGCTCAATAAGTTGACCGACCGTCTGGCTCAGGACATGGCTTCGCTGGCCGATCTGGTGGACGATGATGTGCTGTGGGACTGCTCCAAGCGTGCACTGGTGTCGGCTTGGAAAGCGGGCTGCATTCTCTGGGTACTCAACAACCAGACGTGGACGAAGACGATGGGTGATGTGGTGGAATGGCTGGTATATCGCGACCTTTGGAGCAAGATGCAGTTGTTTGCCGACCTGCTGGGCAAGGATGCCGACCAGGTGAGTGAGGCGCAGCGTCGTGGTCCGAAGAACATGCTGGACGACCTGCCCGACACGTTCAACGAGGCGCAATTGGAAGCGCTCCGAGTGAACCTCGGCAAGAGCAAGGAGGGTACCAACGGCCAGTTGCGCAAGTGGCTGTTCCGCAAATTCATCGAGTACTCCAACCAGACGGGACTGTACACAAAAACCGACGAATATCTTAATGGTTCAGGGTTAACGGTTAAGGGTTAATGGTTATGGATAAATTCGAACTTCAGAAGCTTCGCGACCTACCGATTGAGGGGGTCGCGGAGCGACTTGGACTCACGGTGAAGCACCACAAGTGCCTCTGTCCGTTCCATGATGACTCGCACCCAAGCCTTTCGTTTAAGGTGAGCAAGAATACCTATCGTTGCTTTGTGTGTGGAGCAAGCGGCGGGACGATTGACTTGGTGATGAAGTACCTGAACAAAGATTTCAAGGAGGCGTGCCGGTGGTTGCAGACCCTCCCCTTTGCCCCTCCCTGTATGGAGGGGAATGGTTACACTTGCAATGGTATTTACTCCCCTCCCAACAGGGAGGGGTCGGGGGAGAGTCTGTTCGATGTGGGGCGCTATGCTCGTTTCTTCGAGCATCCTTTTTTGAACGAGGAGGCTCGGCGGTTTCTCTTTGAGGAGCGGCGCTTGGATGAGCGGGTGGTGCGCTGGTGCCGCCTGACGTCGTGGCGCGACAAGCAGGGCGTGCCCTGGCTGCAGATACCTTACTACGATCGTGAGGGACGTTTGGTGGGCGTGCAGAACCGCAACCTCATTAAGGGTGCGTTGCCCCGCTTCCGCTTCCCGCAAGGCTCTGAATGTGGCATCTACAACCTGCCCGTGCTAAACCTTTTGAAGCCTGGCGCCATCGCCATCCCATCGGCCACGCTGCTAACGAAGAAGGATGTGGAGATTCTTGAATCATTAACCATGAACCATGAATCATTAACCGTTCATATGTTCCCCGACCGCGACGCCCCAGGTGAACGTCTCTTCCTCCAGTTGCAGAAGGTGTTGCCCTCGCTGGTGCATCATCAACTGCCCTTGGGCTGCAAGGACTTCAGCGACTATTACTTAAAGAAGATATCGGTATGAAAGCAATGTATAAATCGGAACTGGCACGGCTGGCTGGCGTGAGTGCCAACACGTTTCGCAGGTACCTGAACTCGCGCAGAGATGTGCTGGCCAAAATGGGTGTGACGCCTCGCGCACAAACGCTACCGCCAAGGGCCGTCCGCTATGTGGTCGACGACTATTGTATCGATGTGCCGGATGAAATGCAATAATTTTAATTTTGTTTCGGCCATGTCCACCAAAGACCACCAACGCGCTCCGCCAATGTAGTAACTTTGCATTGTCTTTAGAACACAGGCGCGAGCGCCTACATTTGCAGACTCCCCGAGGCTACACTTGCACACTCCCGGGAACAACACGTGCAGACTCCGGAGGCAGCAAAAACGAGA
>CACYBB010000009.1 GCA_902772585.1 uncultured Bacteroidales bacterium
AAAACTTCTATAGATTCCAAACAGCTCTTTAAATTGTAAAACAAATTAAAAGACTCTGTCGGAATATATGTAATCTCGCATTGCTTTTTCTTTTTATGAATAATAAATGGTAATACACCTATTATTATTGTTACTATTATTCCCAACACACCCCACATCATATTATCTTGGTTTTAATACCGTAAGCCGTAAATTCTGACGTATAGAACTAAATTCAGATAATCACTCTCCATTTTTCAATTCTCCAGCAATAGAAGAAAGCTTGTTTCTCGCCTGTTTCTTCTTTTCTTCTTTCTGACGGAGATACTCACGTTCATCAAGTATAAGTTCAATGACTTCACGAACTACAGAGAAATATTTTAAACAGTCATCCTCTGAGAGTTCATGGATGCCTTTGCTTAATACTCCATACAAAGGCTTGTTATCTTTGAGGACATCAGGAAGATGATTCTCTAGCATTTTCAACTTGTTGTCCATTTTAGCCATGACGAACTGCTGAGTGTCTATCTCGCCATTTGCGATAGCATCTTTGGAGGCCTCATGAATCAGGTACTCAAAAATTCTACGAAGATAGACAAAAGATCCTGTACCGACACCATTGGCTGCCAGACCAATAGCTTTGGTAAAGTCCTTCATATACTGTTTGTCCAAGACTTTGGAATATTGCTTTATTTGAGCGATTTGGATATCTGCTAAAGATGGATACTGTCCAACTTTCTCTATTATGTCATTATTCTTGTCATAATGGATTTGAACATAGAGATTATCTCCATAACGTTGACAAGTGAAGGTTATCTGTTCAGTACTAACACTTCGGTCGAAGGAGGGAAAAAGAGGAGTATCCAATTTGAATGTGGTATCTACTCCCTTAATTGAGTTTAAACCATCAATACAAAATCTCTTTTTCAAATCAGAAAGAATATGAGGATTCTCAGAAAGTTTGACTTTCTTATATAACGGTTCTTCGAATATGAATTGCTGTGTAGTCATAAAACGATAATACATTCATGTTTAATCCTCTACGCCATCCATCGCTATATCAGCAACAAGCCATCTACAAGAAATGGCAGATGCCTGAGTCCAACGAATTGGAAAGGATTCAGGGTCACAATGGCGTGGTCTGTGCGGAGTCTGATGTCTGATGTCTGATGTTGTTTTAACGAAGACGAAACAGCGAGATATCGGAATATCGGTTAATCCGCGCGGGATTAACCGAAGATACAGGACCAGCAGATATTAGATTATGCTTGTTGAGCCATCAGGCTTGTCATTGTTCTCGTTGCTCCTTCATATTCTGCGCATGGCAGGCATCAACTACCGTCACAGTCTCCCCATCGAAGGTGTAGGCGTAGTACCACTTGAGCGATGCTCGAGCCTGCTCACGCTCGACAATGCTCAAATGCGATTTGGCATTGTACTCGCTTAATCGCAGCCTTGTCGGTATTGGCCATGTGGTAGCCCCTCCAGCGACTTAGAGTGGGCAGGCGTCTCAGCAGTTTGGACTCTATATCATAGATAGAGGTTATTGCATCACGCACATTGCGCTTATAGTCATCCTTATCGTACGTATGGCGGTACTTCTTAGCCACATTGCTATAAAAGGTATAAATCTTTCGAGCCGCACGAGGCTTAATGATGTACTGCATATCAGCCTTGTGCGTAAATGTAATCGATTTCCTTCTCAATGGCACCGCACAGTTCATCGGGCGTCATGTCGCGCTCAGGCAGCGGATGCAAGGTATTATACTCCTGCAAACATGCCACCTCCACCTCATCAAGACCGGCCTCACGAGCAATGTTGTCCCAACTGATGGAGAAATCTCTTGCGGTGCTGCGCCAGGCCACATCGTGCGACTTCTCCTTAATCTCGTCGTAAGAAAGAGAGGAGTACTTGTTGATAGCCTCTGAAAGCGCTTCCTGCTCATTGGCAGAGAGTTTGTTCAGGTCTGCATCCTGGAGCGGATTCACGTACATCCAGTTCTCCACCTGAAAGTAGCGACCAAGTCCCTCGCTATCGGACATATAAGAGTCACCACGGACAATCTTGAGCATATCGTACAAGCGCGAAGGAACAGGACCGGCCTCCATGGCTATGTAGGTGTCGCCCGTGATGGGACGGCCCCAATCGGCCAGATGCTGCCGGTCGGCAAAGTAGATAATCTTGAAGATTTTGTGGAAGTCCTTGCGCTGCACGCGGTTAGCCACGTAAAGCAAAGCATTGAGCGTCTTTATCTTATCAAATTGTACGTCCATAATCTCAGATTAAGTAGGAAGAAGTTTGAAGGAAGAGGGAAGAGGTTAGAGGAGGGAAGATGGATTCAGAACACAGCGGCAATACCATGTCTCCGTTTCTTGCGATAGTTGGGATTAGGAATCATAAACTGCTGCTTCTCCTCGTCGGAAAGAGAAGCTATCGCAACGCCCTTGCTGTCGGCATAAGCCTTGATGGCCCGGATGTCAACAAGATAAGGCATCGCAGACTCGTCCACAGGTTCGTATTCCTGAGACAAGTATTCCTTATATTTCTTCTCCTGAATAGGCATAAGTGTAAGTTTTTATAATTTCCTGCATCTCGTCTTCAAACACACAGAATTGATAGGGATGGAGGATGCCCACATGAGTGGCCTTCATCTTCTCCATAATCACATGGTATATACCGGTGCCTGAGGATGTTCGAGGTTGACGGGGCATTGGTTAAACCACCTTTATTCCTTTAGAACCAAAGGTCGTCGGCCGAAGGGTAAGTCAATTGTTTCTAATTAATTTCTTTTAAGCGGTCATTAATGTCATGTGCCACCAAGACTCCGGAATCCAACTCAACATAGAATTCTTCAACCAAACGGGCGATTTCATCATCGTCAATGTCCAACTGCTGCGAAGGACCTCGCTTAGGGTAAACATCAAGCAAAATGACAACTGACTTTTCCTTCAAAACCAAATATATCAAACGATAACCGTCTGCCTTGGAAAGATGCTGTTTCTTGTCTGGCAAACGAAGCTTAATCACGACAGCATCATTGTTCAAAAGAACCATATCACGATTTTGGCGAATCTGCTCTATCGTGGCATTCTTGAAAGCAATACATATCTCGTCGGGAACTGCAGCATATACGCCACGTTTCACCTTAAGAAGTGCTGAAAGACGCGTCCTAAATGTGGTGACACTCGCAAAATTCACCATAGCTAAAAGGGTAACTTAGCTAAGTCCAACTTGCTTATTTTCGACATGGCTTCCTGAAGTTCCTTGTTCTTCGGGGCTTTCACACGGAATACATAAATGTCGTGGTCCAGTTCCTCCAAGTCAGCAATCTGCTGGCGCATACGCTCATCGTAATGCTTGAGGTCGGCACGTGGCTGACTCTCGCGCCGCAGAGCTTTCAACGTGCTGATGACAATCTTCAGTTCGGGGCCAAACATACGATAGTCTTCCTCGGTGATGGAGATAAATTCATCATGGAGGCGATTGCTGAGACGGTCAACATCATTTAAGAGCCGGGCCATCTCACCCCGCTTCTCAGTGAAGAGCGGAGAAGCCATACGCATGCGGCGGTCAAAAGAACGCCGACCAATCCGACCAATGTGGTGAGATATAACTGCTGTCTGACACATAATTATTCCCTTTGTTTATTTTATATCTGTTTCAACAATTCATCAATTTGCTGCTGGAGATGACAGGGGACAGGTTTGATCACCTCTCTCATATGCCGTACTTGTCTGAATATGCATCCTCACGCAGATTTTCCCATGAGAAACTTGCTCCCTGCTTTCCGAGAATGCCGTTGAGTTGCAGAAAGCCAGCTGATGTATTAGGCAGTGTATTCAGCTTTCTAAGCAACGGCAGTGGATGCAAGGTACTATACTCTTGCAGAAAAGCCACCTCCATCTCGTCAAATTGTACGTCCATAATCTCAGATTAAGTAGGAAGAAGTTTGAAGGAAGAGGGAAGAGTACTTCGATGTGAGAGGGAAGAAGGAAGAGGGAAGAGGGATGAGTTACTACCACTTGCGTTCAGGAACGCCTACGGCGCCGCCAGCGCCTAGCGCTGTCGTACTGTTTTCCGTTGGTATCTCACTTGCATACATTGCTTTATTCCAAGCATTATGCGCCCTCTTCGTATACGAATAGGGCATTTCATCCTGCAAAGGTACGCATAAAAAATGAATCTATCAGACATTTAGTCGACAAAGATTGATTGAGGATGAAAAATTAAAGTATTTTAACAAAAAAAACGACCACATCAATTTGGAGATGTAGTCGTGGGGGAATGGAGTAGACGTTTAAGACTTAACGTTAATTACCATTAATCAGCCATGTAATTTATCATTAATTATATTATGCGAAACTATTAATGGGAAATTAATGGAGTGATTAGATATATTATGCGAAACTATTAATGGGAAATTAATGGAGTGATTAGATGATAATTATATGTTTATACTTAACGTTAATTACCGTGTAATTGACCATGTAATTATTCGTTAATGATTATTGATCTCATCAGTGTCGAGCAGATAACTGTAATCTGCATCAGAGATGGGCTCCATATTGCGGTCTACAATGAAGCATTCATTGGTATCCTCATCGTAGACCCATCTCTCACCTATCAGGCTCTCCTCGCCAAAGTTAATCAGTAATCCCAATGGCTTGCGGGTCAGCCGCAGGTAGTTACAGAGCTGAGCACGGTGGGATGGAGCCAGACTGGTGACTGATTTCAATTCAATAATTATATCATCAACCACAATATCCATTTTGTACTTCTTGTCCAGCACGTGCTTCTTGTAATACACAGTTATCTCCTGTTCGCGTTGATTTTCTATGCCGCGGTCAAGCAACTCAAGGTGTAGTGCCTCTTGGTAAACCGCCTCTAATAAACCCCAATTAAGTTCAGAGTGTACTGCCATTGCAGCACCAATGATCTTATATACCTTATTCGTGTACTTGGATAGGTCCAGCATAATTATCTACGTTAATAGCCGTTTTTACTTCAACGTTAATTACCGTTAATTGACCATATAATTTATCATTAATATATGTTGCAGCGAAGCAATTAATGGGAGATTAATGGAATAATTAATGGGAATTATATGTTTATACTTAACGTTAATTGGCCGTTAATACTCTTTTTACGTTAATTATATGTGTTACTATTTCTGGGTTAAATGGAGGAAGCGAGTTACTTGGGAGGTGAGGCTGCGATCCATGTTGTCGATGAAGGCATCGAGGAGGCGGGTGGCGCCATGGAGCGGGAGGACGTCGTAGTCTGCGATGCAGGCGGGGATGAGGGTGCTATGGCCTGCCTTGAGGAGGATGTCGTCACCGGTGCTGCGCACGTGAAGGGTGCAGTCGCCTTCGAGGCACATGGAGATGATGAAGCTATCGTACTTGAGGAGGTTACGATGGAAGGGTTGGGTAATCTCCATGACACGGACACTGAAATAAGGGGAGTCGATAATCTGGACGGCACGATTGGTGGTGTCGGTGTATTCCGTACGGTAGTTACGCTCCACGTGGTAATCGAGGGCCTTAGCGGCCAGCTCGGTATGGAGCTCACGGGGTTTGCCATCCATACCGGGGCGGTTGTAGTCGAAGATGCGATAGGTGACGTCTGAGGACTGCTGGACCTCAGCGAGGAGGATGCCACCACAGATGGCATGGACACGGCCAGCAGGGAGGTAGAAGACATCACCGGCCTTGACCAGATGGTCAGCGAGGACCTCGGTGATGGTACCGTCCTGGATGCGCTGCTGGTATTCCTCGGGGGTAATCTCTTGTTTGAAGCCGGCATAGAGGTGGGCGCCAGGGGCAGCCTTGATGACATACCACATCTCGCTCTTGCCCATCTTCCCGTGCTCGCGCATAGCCATCTCATCATTGGGGTGGACCTGGATGCTCAGATCGCGTTTGGCATCGATGAACTTGACGAGCAAGGGCAGCTGGCCATGGTAACGCTCGTTGACAGCTTTGCCAAGGATGGAATCTGGGTGCTCGGAGATGGCAGAGACCAAATCTCTGCCCACTAGAGGGCCGTTGGCAATGATGCTGGTGCTGGAGGGCACGGCGCTGACCTCCCAGCTCTCGCCAATGGGGTCGTCAGAAGGGGCGAGGCCCTTGTAGGGGCGGAGCTGGTGGCCACCCCAGACAACGGAGTGGAGGTTGGGGGAAAAAAGAAGGGGGTAATATATCATAATACGTCAAGAGGATAGACGTTAATTATATGAGAATATATAACGTCAATTGCCCGTTAATAATATGGGGGATATATAACGTTAATTACCGTTAATTGACCGTATAATTTATCGTTAATTATTATTTTGCGATAGCTATTAATGGGAAATTAATGGGATAATTAGATGATAATTATATGTTAAAACTCAACGTTAATTGCCGTTAATTGGTACGTTAATTTATCATTAATTATATTATGTCACAAAGCAATTAATGGGAAATTAATGGGATAATTAGATGATAATTATATGTTAAAACTCAACGTTAATTACCGTTAATTGACCGTATAATTGGACGTTAATTGACGTTAATTAGACGTTAATATTATAGGGGGCGGGAGCGTTAGAACGTGATGGGATCGAATTCGCCCCAATCGGTGCTGAGCTTCATGCCGACGGATGAGGAGTTGGCGGTGAAGATGGGGCCAGAGACAGTGGTGATATAGCTGCGCTTGAAGGGCACGTTCTCGATGGTTTTGGTGAAGAGGACGTTGAGATTGGCATCCAGCGCCTCTATCGTTACGTTCATGGTCTCCTCATCGGTAGCCAGGAAGGGGAAACAACTGATGCCAATGGTAGCACCGACATCAGTAGAGGGGTTGTTGGTTTGGGTGAAGCCTGCGTCGGTGAGCGATAAGCCCGTAGAGGGGTTGAAAGTCTTGCCACCCTTGGCAAAGGTGGTGCGAATCTTGGTGGCACCAGCCGGACGGCCATCCGTAGAGTAAATCCATAACTTGGCACTGATGCGGTTCAGGGTGACATCGAGGTCCAGGGGAGCAGCAGCGGTCACCGTGACATTCTGTTTCAGACAGAAGGTTTCGCGGGGACGCTCAGTACTGTAACCTGCCTGCGTAGGACTGGTCAGGGTGAACTGATCGCCATTAAAATGGGCGTAGCCCAGGGCTACCATGGTGTAGGTACCCACCTGCAGGTTGGCAGTGAACTGGCCGAAGGTGGTGTAAGTGCCGTCATTCTTCACCTGGGTGGTCTTATAGACCTCGGTGCCCTCGGCATCATAAAACGCGAGCATGACAGCATTGACTGGTGAATAATTCTCGGGGAGGACAGCAGCTCGCGTCTGACCCGCCATGGCGTCATTCTCCGTCATGGAGATGGAGAAATCGTTGACATGAACCGTGACCGGCACCAGGGTTTCGGCCGCGGGAGCGGTTACTTCTGGGTTAAGTACTTCTGGGTCGCTGCTGCAACTGGCAGCAAGCAGGGCAAGGCCTGCGAAGAATGATAATTTAGTATTCATATCTGTAAAATTGGGTTATTGTTACTATTTTTTCTCAGCGGGGAACCCGCTGAGCGCAGGAAGAAAGGGACCCTGTGGAGAAGCGCAGGGCACGGTGGCGAAGCGGGAAACCGCGGAGCACTGGCGAAGCGGGGAACCCGCGGAGCACGGAGCACAGTGGGGAACCCGCTGAGCGCAGGAAGCAAGGGACCCTGCGGAGAAACGCAGGGCACAGTGGCGAAGCGGGAAAGGCGCGGAGCACGGAGCACAGTGGGGAACCCGCTGAGCGCAGGAAGAAGCGCAGGAACCGCGGAGCCAGTTAGAAGGAGAGGTGGTACTCACCGTACCAGTCGATATTAAAGCGGATGGTTATGCCATCGGTATCGGTGCTGGAGGGCGCAAAGAAGGCGCCCGTGAGGGTTGTTATCACGTTTTGCTTGAGAGGGACCTCGAAGTCGCGCTGGAGGAGCTCGACACCCGAAGCGTCGAGTGCTGTGGCCACGAGATGGATGGTACCCTCGGTGTCGTGCAGGAAGGTGTAGAGGTCGAACTGCTTCTGACCGTTAGTCACGTCGAACTTAGCTTTCTGTTTGCTGTTGACATTGCCAAGACCGGTGGTGGCATCGAAGGTGCCTGAACCGCCCGTGTAGTAGAAGTGCATGGAGGCTGCCTCTGCGGGGTAATCGTCGGTGATGACGAAACGGCAGAGGGCCACGATGCGATGGGGAACGGCTGAGAGGTCCTGGTGGTCAGCGGTGACTGTTAGCTGGTCGTAATAAAGAAAGGTGTCGGTGAAGCCCTGGCTGTTGGAGAAGCGGATCTTATGAGGGTCCGTCATCGTGGGGTTGCCATTGCTGGAGTGTGTCAGGACCACGAGTTGGTAGTTGGCAGCATCGAGCTGGAAGGTGGCGGTGCCAAAGGACTTGTCGCCCTGCGATTGGTTGACCTGCTTGATGCGGGTGCCCGCCATGTCATAGACAGCGAAATTGAGGCGCTGGGCCTCGGGGAGCTCCGGGATGGTGACCGTCAGGTTGCCATTGTCAGCGGGGAACCCGCTGACCGCTGGATCCTCGGTGCTAATGGGCTTCTCGCAGGAGAGCAAGAGCAAAACAGAGAGGAGCGGGAGCAGGGGTTTCATGGAAACGGTGAGACGGAAGAAGGAAGAAGGAAGAGGGAAGCCGCGGAGAGAAGCGAGGACCCTGCGCGGATGCGCAGGGCACGGTGGTGAAGCGGGGAACAGCGGAGCGCGAGCGGAGCAGGGAACCGCGGAGCGCGAGCGGAGCAGGGAGCCGCGGAGCACAAGCGAAGCCGGGAAGCGGGAAGCGCGGTGGAGACTGGAGACTGCGACAATGTCGCAGCACAGGGGACACTTTTCTCAGCGGAAAAACCGCTGAGAAAAGGCGAGGCGGAGGAGCGCGAAACGCTAGGACAGGCCGAGGAGGGGCTTGAGGTCATCCTCTTTGTAGAGGACGTAGGCGGTGGTGCCGAGGAAGGCGAGGAAGAGGAAGATGATGCACATCTTGGCACGGGCGGGACCAGCCTTGCGGACGGGAACTGTGGCGGGCTCGAGGACGGTGAAGGCGGGTGTCTCGCGCTGTACATCGAGCTCAGCCTGCTGGAGCTGGGCAGAAGCCTGGGTATAGACCTGGGACTGGATGGACAGTTCCTGACTGAGCTTGGCCTGTTCGCTACGCAACGTCTCCAGGAAGATGCGCTGGTTGGCATCAGAGAAAGATGCATATTTACGGCGGGCCGTCTCATAGCGCTGCTTGGCCTCGTCAAAAGCCTTGCGGCTGAACTCCAGGTCGTTGCGGGCCTTCTTGGTACGATAGTCGGTGATAAAGTCCTGCAGGCGCTGCTGAACAGAGTCAGCCATGACGGCAGCAATCAGCGGGTCCTGGTCGGTGACATCGATGGTGATGACCATGGTCTTCTTATCGACATCGCAGACGATGCGCTTCTCCATGGACTTCACGATAGCTGTCTGTTTGGGAGTGAGGCGGAAAGGATCAACCTTGGTTTGTTCCTTTTTCTTCTTACCACCTGAGAAGAGGCCACCAATAGCCTTGGTGGTAGCACCGATGGCCTCAGACCACCAGGGAGCCTTCTGCTCATTCAGCAAGTAGTCGTAATAGGTCATGACCTTGTCTTCCTTGTCGCGGTGAATTTTGATGGGGAACAAGGTGGTATGAAAAGCCACACTGTTCATGAGGTCAGGATAGAGTGTTGGGAAGAGTGCTTCCGAGCTCCCTGCCCCACTCGACAGGTTTACACCAAACATGCTGGCCATGCTGGCAAGCGAATTGGTGCTGCGCTTGCTGCTCATTTCCGGGCTGAGCTTGACCGTCACCTTATAATAGTTAGGTAGGCTCAGGGTATAGATGACCGCCAGGACGGCAGCCACTGCCAATACTTTGTAGTACAGGCGCTTATACTTCTTGATATCCTGGAAGATCTTCATGAAGTCGATAGAAGACTCTTCCTGAGGTATGTTGTTTTCTTCCATAATCGTAATATGCTGAAGATGAGGTTATTTCAAGAGATTTGCAATAGAGGCAATCATCGTAGCCAGCGAAGCCATGCTGGTGCCTATGCCAAGCCACTGATTGAGATTGGAGTTATCCTTCTTGGCCTTGGTCGGTACGATGACCTCACAGCCCGGCTCAATCTTACCCTTCTTGGCCATGGCCATGGTACCATTCTGATAAACGATGTAGGTACCCTTCTTCTTAGCACGGTCACCAAAGCCACCAGCCTGTTCGATGTAGTACTTCCAGCCCTTACCCTCTTCGTAGGCGACTGTATTAGGCGTATACACGTCACCAGAGATACGCACCGTATGGTTGAAGCGAGGAATAACGAGCTCATCACCGTCCATCAGTTCGATATCCCTTGTGGTGCCGGGGTTAGCCAGCGCTTCGTCGAGGTGGATACCCACGGGATAGGTGGTGCGCAGGGCCAGTTTGCTCAGTGAGATAGAGTCGCCGGCATCGCCAGACGTCTGACGCGCCATACGGATGATAGAACGGATACGCGCCTTCTCATCCTCATTCATCTTACGCATGAGTCGGGCACCACGGATGTCAGCACCCTCCACGATACCACCAGCAGCATGTACTAAGTCGCTGAGACGCTGGTTCTTGCGTTCCATGGTGTACGTGCCACGGAAGGCAATCTCACCACCGACAGTCACCGTGATAGGATCCTGGAAGACAGGACTGCGACGTACCTGCACGATATCGTAAGGCTCCAGTTTGAAGTCAGGGTTCTCTATGGGTTGCAGGTTCTCATCGATATTGAAAGAGAACGTCTTGGCGATATCCATACCTGCTGTCTTGGCCCCAGCATCATGGAAGCGACGTGACACATCGACCTTGGCGGTAGAGGCAGCATCCGTCAAACCACCAGCCTGCAGGAGGAAGTCGCCAATGGTCATATTGTCAGCATACTCATAAACACCGGGGAAGATAACCTCACCCTCGATGGTCAAGGTGCGGAGGTTGTTATGGTCAGCCTGTGTGGGGATGAAGAGTACGTCCTCATTCTGCAGGGGAATGTCAGCCTCGCTGCCATTCAGGATGCCCTCCAGATTGATGGTCAGCACCTCCTGCGTACGGTTAGGCTTCATGCGGCGCATGACAGCACGAGAAGCGAAAGCCTCCTCGGTGAGTCCCTCACAACGTTCTATCAACGACTTGACGCTGAACACCTTCTCGCCCAGTTGATACATGCCCGGACGGAATACAGCACCCTTGATTTCGACCATGTTCTCATAGCGGTCGTACATGGCATCGACAGAGACCTCGTCGCCATCCACCAGTTTGAAGGATGAGAAGTCGAACTCATCGACGTTGAACACACTCTTCATGCGACCCGAGTTACGATTGACGCGCAACGTGTTCTTGCAGGCGCCAGCAGAGAAGCCACCACAGTATTTTAATAAGGTAGAGAGGCTCTCGCCCTCACGGAGTTCATAAGCCATGGGACGCTTGACGCTACCTGCGATATCCACCAGACAGTCGTAGGTGCCCACCTGGATGACATCATTGTCCTGCAGGCGTACATTACCAGCAAGACGACCATTGAGGATGAACTCATAGACATCGATGACCGTCAAGAGACGTCCCTGACGATACACCTTAATATTACGCAAGGTACCCAGTTCGCTGATACCACCGGCACGATAGAGTGCATGGAAGGCTGTGGCGAAGGCACTGATGGTATAAGTACCCGGGGTGCGCACCTCGCCCATCACATTGACCTGGATGGAGCGCGTCTGACCCAGTGTGGTCTTGATTTGTGAACTCTGGAAGTATTTGCCCAAGCGGCTAGCAATGCGCGAACGCGCAGCAGCCACCGTCAGTCCACTGACCTGGATGGGACCATAGTCAGGAACCGTGATGTCACCATCAGGGCTGACCGTAAGCTTCAGACTCTCCTGAGAGGCACCATAGACATCGATGACCAGGATGTCGCCAGGACCCAGGACATAGTTCTGCGGTGTGGCAATGTTCATCTGCGGCTCGAAGGTCAGTGCCTTGTTATTAAAGATGTCACGACCAAAGACACGACGAGTCTGGGGTGTAACAGCCTCTGTCTGGGGCTCTTCCACCACCTCTGGTGCATCTTCTGTGGCACTGGTTACCACGCCACCGTCAGACACTTCTTTATTGGTACGCATGCGCTCCTGAGCGTCACCGATGGCATTGTCCACGGTATTGTCCATGCCAGCCTTGGTAATCTGCTTGGCATACTGAGCACGCATGCGCTGGATCTGCTCCATGGTGGCACCACGCTTCAGCAGATTGGTAGCAATCTGAGACTCCGACATGCCCGACTTCTTCTGCTGGACAGCCAGAGAGGTGACCTGCTCGTCGGTCAAGCGCTGTCCGAAGGTGGTAACAACCACCGTCAGGGACAGGAACAAAATGAGATAAATTCTTTTCATATACTTATTTATGCTATTTTTTCTACATCAGTCAGGGAGATGTGCAACAGGGCGCAACCCAGCAAGCTGAGACGGATGCCCAGGTAGCGTTCTTCGGAGCCTTTGAATTCGACGACCTCGCCCTCGAGCCCCTT
Source organism: uncultured Bacteroidales bacterium (assembly GCA_902772585.1). Taxonomy (GTDB): domain Bacteria; phylum Bacteroidota; class Bacteroidia; order Bacteroidales; family Bacteroidaceae; genus Prevotella. The sequence goes on from CACYBB010000009.1 coordinate 12,544, forward strand.
CATGTCGCCACGGACGATACGGATGCTGTCGCCCACCTTGACAGGAGCAGAGACGAACTGCACGGGACTGTCAGCCTTGTAGAGCATGAACTGCAGCATCTTCATCTGCTGGTCAGGGATGGTGGTAACCGGTCGGATGCCAAACTGATTGGGTTTGGCCGCCTTGTTGACCAGGAAGCTGCGAATGTAGGGCAGATTGACAATCTCCTTGCGTTCAGGCTCCGTACAGTGGATGAAGAGCAGTTGGGTGATGACCACCACCTCTACCTTCTTATGCTTTCCGTTCTTCCAATGGTGGACCTCTTCCTGTGTGGCAGCGTAGGCCTCGTAGCCCAAACGGAGCAAACGGTCGCGTGACTGTTTCTCTGCATTAGGCCCCACGAACGCCACGTACCAGTGTCGTTCAGGAACGCCTACGGCGTCGCCAACGCCCAGCGCTGTCGTACCATTATCTATTGGCATCTCACTTGCATCCATTGCTTTATTCCAAGCGCTATGTGCCCTCTTCGAGACGAACAGGGCATTTCATCCTGCAAAGGTACGCATAAAAAATGAATCCATCAGACAAATAGCCAACAAAGTTTAAGGAAGCATACAATAATTAAATTATTTTAACAGAAAACGACTACACCTTTTTATAATATAAAGATGTAGTCGTGTATGAATCCTTAGAAGGTAATCCTAAAAGGGCAGGTCATCAGCACTACCCTCTCCTGCCGGTTCCTGAGCTGGTGGAAAGGGAGAAGTAGCATCTTGAGGTGCAGCAGCTGGCTGGGCAAAGGGAGCAGCCTGAGCAGGAGCACCAGCGGCTGCAGGAGCAGCGCCGCGAACCACGTTGAAGGCACGGATATCATTATACCAACGGCCATTGAACTCACGGGCATCAATATCGAACGACACCGTGACGTCCTCGCCCTGCTGGATGTTGAACTGCTTGATGCGGTCCTCACCAAAGATATTGAAAACCATATGACGAGGATACTGTCCTGGGATCTCCATGACATAATCCTGCATCATCCACGAATTACCCGTGCGCTGAGAAACGCCACTACGGGGTTGCATTACTGCAATAATCTTACCTGTTAATTCCATAATTATTTGTTGTTTTTATACGTTTTTTTTGTTTCAGACTGCGAAATTACGGAAAATAATTTTAAAATCATCATTTTTCTGAAAATATTTTTGCATTTGACCAACTTATTTTGTATTTTTGTAGTCCGTTAACGCACATACGAACATAACTAAAATATAAATACTCATGAGATTTACAGTATCCAGCACTGCGCTAAGCAGCAAACTCAATGCTCTTTCGAGAGTCATCAACAGTAAGAATTCACTGCCCATTCTGGCCGACTTCCTGTTCGACGTACAGGACAACATGCTCTATCTGACCGCTTCAGACAGCGAGAACGTGATGAAGACCCAGTTGGAGTTGAACGATTCAGACGGTAACGGCCGCTTTGCCATTGGCAACCACGACCTTCTGGAGGCCGTGAAAGGTTTCTCCGAGCAGCCCATCACCTTTGAGGTGGACCAGACTGCCAATATCGCCAAGATTACCTACCAGAACGGTCTCTTCTCACTGCCCGTAGAGAATGCTGACGAGTATCCGCAGGCACAAGGCATCACTGATGGTGCCAACGAGATTGTCATCAGCAATGCCCTGTTGGCAGAGAACATCAACCGCTCACTGTTTGCCACCGCCCAGGATGAGTTGCGCCCCGTGATGAACGGTATCTATTTCGACCTGACACCGGAGTGCCTGGCTATCGTTGCCAGTGACGGTCATAAGCTGGTGCGCAACAAGGTGCTGAGCATCCAGAGCGAGCAGCCTGCCTCCTTCATCCTGCCTAAGAAGCCCGCAGCACTGTTGAAGGCCCTGCTGGGTAAGGACGGTGGTGATGTGACCATCCGCTTCGATGAGCGCAATGCCCAGATCAGTTATGGCGACGGTGAGATTATCTGCCGACTGATTGAGGGACGCTATCCTAACTATAACAGCGTGATTCCACAGAACAACCCCAACCAGTTGACTGTTGACCGTCAGACCCTGTTGGCTGCCCTGCGTCGTGTACAGCCCTTCGCCAACGACTCAAGTAACCTGATTCGCTTCCACGTGGAAGGTGGTACCCTGCAGTTGGATGCTGAGGACTACGACTTCTCGAAGACCGCTACCGAGCGCATGTCCTGCTCGTATAATGGTCAGACGATGAGCATTGGCTTCAAGGGTTCGTCGTTCATTGAGATACTCAGCAACTTCGACTGTCAGGATGTTATCCTGCAGTTGGCAGACCCCAGTCGTGCAGGACTCGTGCTGCCCTCTGAGCAGCCTGAGAACCAGGATGTGCTGATGCTGATGATGCCAATGTTAATCAACGATTAAGCCCGAGGGCTAATCGTTGATTAACAATTGAGAATTGAAAATTGAGAATTGAGAATTGAAAATTGAGAATTGAGAATTGGGAATTAAGAATTAAATTGTGAAGCTGTATTTACAGAAACCACTGGTGATTTTTGACTTGGAGACCACGGGCCTTGATATTGTCAAGGACCGTGCCATCCAGTTGTCATATATTAAGGTGTACCCCGACGGCAGAGAAGTGAGGGGTAACGAGATTATCAATCCGGAGAAGCCCATTCCCGACGAGGTGGTAGCCCTGACGGGAATCTCCAATGAGGACGTCAAGGACAAGCCCACCTTCAAGCAGTTGGCCAGCAAGATTTGCGAGGTGTTTACCGGAGCAGACATTGCCGGTTATAACAGCAACCACTTCGACGTGCCCCTGTTGGCTGAGGAGTTCCTGCGGGCAGGCATTGACTTTGACTTCTCGAAGTGTCGTCTGATAGATGCGCAGACCATCTACCACAAGATGGAGCGCAGAAATCTGGCTGCAGCGTATAAGTTCTATTGTGGCAGAAAGATGGAGGATGACTTCGAAGCCCACCGTGCCGACCAGGACACCGAGGCCACCTATCGCGTGCTGATGGGTGAGTTGGACTGCTATACCGAAGAGCACCAGCGAGCCATTGGGGAAGACCCCACAGAGCGCGTACTGCCCAACGACATGCAGGCCCTGGCTGAGTTTTCGAAGGTCAACGACAATGTGGACTTTGCCGGACGTATTGTGTGGGCAGAGGTCAATGGTCAGCGTACCGAGGTGTTTAACTTCGGTAAGCACAAGGGACTGCCTGTGGCACAGGTGTTGCGCATGGACCCCGGGTACTATAGCTGGATACTTGGTGGGGACTTTACGTATAATACCAAGCAGGTGCTGACGCGCATTCGCCTCAGGGAGGCGCAGAAATGAGGTAAGAAGGAAGAGGTAAGAAGGAAGAGGTTTATGTTGCAAGGGAAGAAGATAGTTTTAGGTATTACAGGTAGTATTGCGGCATATAAGGCATGTCTGATTATCCGTGGACTGGTGAAGGCTGGTGCTGAGGTGCAGGTGGTCATTACGCCTGCGGGGAAGGAGTTTATTACCCCGATAACGCTGTCGGCACTGACTCATAAGCCCGTGATTAGCGAGTTCTTTGCCCAACGGGATGGCACGTGGAACTCGCACGTAGATCTGGGACTATGGGCTGACGCCATGCTCATCGCACCCTGTACGGCCTCGACCCTTGGCAAGATGGCCAATGGTATTGCCGACAACATGCTTATCACTACCTATCTGTCGATGAAGGCCCCCGTGTTCATTGCACCAGCAATGGACCTGGATATGTATAAGCACCCCAGCACTCAGGAGAATATGGAGCGGCTGAAGGGCTACGGGAATATCATCATCGAGCCCGCATCAGGGTTCCTGGCATCGGGACTGGAAGGCAAAGGAAGAATGGAGGAGCCGGAGATCATCATTGAAAAACTCAACGAGTTTTTCAGAGGTGAGAGGGAAGAGGGAAGAGGGAAGAGGATAAACCTAAAGGGTAAGAAAGTGCTGATAACAGCGGGGCCTACGTATGAGAAGATAGACCCGGTGCGGTTTATCGGGAACTATAGCAGTGGGAAGATGGGCTTCGCACTGGCTGAAGAGTGCGCACAAAGAGGCGCTGAGGTGACACTGGTCGCTGGGCCTGTGAGTTTGAAGTGCTCGGAGGCCATCCACAGGATTGACGTGGAGAGCTGTGAGGAGATGTATCAGGCAGCCACGGAGGCTTTTAAGAGCAGTGATGCTGCGATACTCTGTGCAGCAGTGGCTGACTTCAGACCGGAAACACAAGCGAAAGAGAAGATAAAGAGGGAGAGCCAAGGAGAGGCCCCCTCGAAAAAGAGGGGGAGTAGTGGTGATCCTGAAGACAAGGGGATTACATTGAGGTTGGTTCCTAACCCCGACATTGCGGCTGCTTTGGGAAAGATGAAGACAGAGAAGCAGGTGCTGGTAGGATTTGCACTGGAGACCAATGATGAGGAGGTGAATGCCAAGAAGAAGTTGGAGAAAAAGAACCTGGACTTCATTGTGCTGAACTCGTTGCAGAACAAAGGGACGTGCTTCCAGTCGGATGAGAACCAGATAAGTATTATCTCTAAGGAGGGTCAGCGCGACTATGAGAAAAAGTCGAAGCAGGAAGTGGCTAGGGATATTGTGGAGGAACTGGAGAGAAGGATGAAGGAAGAGGGAAGAGGTAAGATGGAAGAAGGAAGAGGGAAGAGGGAAGAAGGAAGAAGGAAGAGGGAAGAAGGAAGAAGGAAGAGGGAAGAAGGATGAAGAGGTGATGGGAAACGAGGAGGCAGCGGGGAACCCGCTACCCGCTGGAAAAAAGAGAGGTGAGAGATATGAAGGCAGCGGGGAACCCGCTACCCGCTGGAAAAAAGAGAGGTGAGAGATATGAATAGAAGATGGGCGATAGTGCTTATACTGGTATGGGCTGTTACGGTGGCGACGGCACAGGAGTTGCTGGTGAAGGTGAGCATTAACAGTTCACAGGTGGAGAGCACGGACAAGAGTGTCTTCGAGAATCTGCAGCAGACACTGGAGCAATGGATGAATGACAAGCAGTGGACGGAGTTGCAGTTTCAGCAGAATGAGCGCATCAACGTCAACTTTAACATCACCGTACAGAAATATGACAAGAGCAACAACCGTTTTACGTGTACTGCGATGATACAGGCCAACAGACCCGTATATAACTCTGCCTACACCACCACCTTATATAATAATAAGGATGGGGACTTCAATTTCGACTATGTGCAGTTTGACCAGTTGAACTTCATGGAAGAGAATATCGACAACCAGTTGACCGCCCTGATGGCGTATTATGCCTACCTAATCATCGGTCTGGACCTGGATAGTTTTGGACCTATGGCTGGAACGGAAGTGCTGAGACGCTGTATGAATCTGACGAATAACGCCCAGGACATGGGTTTCCCCGGTTGGAAAGCCTTTGAGGACTCACGCAACCGTTTTGCCATTATCAACGACTACCTGGACGAAGCCATGAAGCCTTTCCGCCAGATGCAGTATGACTACTATCGCAAGGGACTGGATGAGATGAGCAACAATGCTGAGCGCGGGCGTGGCAATATCTCGGAGGCCTTGGAACTGTTGAAGCAGGCCCACCAGGACAAGCCCTTGAGTCTGTTACCCCAGATATGGACGGACTATAAGCGTGATGAGTTGGCGAATATCTATAAAGGCAAGGGTACGCAGAAAGAGAAAGAGGCGGTGTATAATATCCTGTTTAACCTCAATGCATCGCAGAGCGAGGCGTGGAACAAGATAAAGGAGTGAACGTGTTCACTAATTGAGAATTGAGAATTGAGAATTATTCATGCTGAAGAAATTATATATTAAGAATTATGCGCTGATAGACCTGCTGGATATAGAGTTGTATTCAGGGTTCTCGGTGTTGACTGGTGAGACGGGTGCGGGAAAGAGTATTATTCTGGGCGCTATCGGTCTGCTGCTGGGTCAACGTGCTGATTCTAAGAGTATTAAGACTGGGGCTGAGCGGTGTACCATCGAGGCGCATTTTGATTTGTCGCGATATGATTTGCAACCGTTCTTTACGGACAACGATATAGACTACGATGCAGAGGACACCATCATCCGCAGAGAGATAACTGCCACCAAGAGTCGCGCGTTTATCAACGATACCCCCGTGGCGCTGTCGATGCTGAAAGAACTGGGTGAGCAACTGGTGGACATCCATTCGCAGCACCAGAACTTGTTGCTGAACAAGCAAGACTTCCAGTTGAGTGTGGTGGATATCATTGCACAAAACCAGGGGCTGTTGGCTGACTATCAGGAGAGTTATAGTCAATTGCAAACCGCCAAGAACCAATTGCAAGCGCTGAAGGAAGATATTGAGCGCAACCGTCAGCAGGCAGACTTTATGCAGTTTCAGTTTGAGGAGTTGCAACAGGCCAACCTCGTGGATGGTGAGCAAGAAGAGTTGGAGCAACAGAGCGACATGCTGTCGCATGCGGAAGATATCAAGGGAGCATTGTATGAGGCTGATGGTCATTTGAATGGTGAGCAGCAAGGTGCTGTGGACCATGTCAGACAGTCGTTCCAGACCCTGCGAAATATCTCTCGCGTGCTGCCTGCAGCCAGTGAGTTGGCTGAACGCCTGGAGAGTTGTCATATTGAACTGAAGGATATTGCCGATGAGGTGAGCAGTCTGTTGGAGCGTACTGATTTCGACCCTGCAGAACTGGACCGACTAAACAATCGTCTGGACCTGCTCTACGATCTGGAGAAGAAATACCATGTGGACAGCGTGGAGGAGCTTATTGCCCAGCGCGACCTGTTGGGTAAACAGCTGAATGCCATTGAGAACAGTGATGAAGCCGTGGCAGAGCTTGAGGCCAAATGCCAACAGTTGACAGCCAAGAGCCAGCAAATGGCAGATAAGCTGACCAAGCAACGCGAGAAAGCCGCGAAAGCTATTGAGAAGCAAATGCAACAGCGTCTGGTGCCCCTAGGTATGCCCCATGTGCGCTTCGAGGTCAGCATCACACCGTCAGCCCTGGGCAAGAGTGGTCAGGACCAGGTGGCTTTCCTCTTCTCCGCCAACACCTCCACCCCACTCCAACCCGTCAGTCAGGTGGCCTCCGGTGGTGAGATAGCCCGTGTGATGCTGTCGCTGAAGGCAATGATTAGTGGTGCCGTGAAGTTGCCCACCATCATCTTCGACGAGATAGATACTGGTGTGAGTGGTAAGATTGCTGAGAAGATGGCAGAGATGATGCGCGAGATGGGTCAGGCAGAGCGCCAGGTAATCAGTATTACCCATCTGCCACAGATTGCTGCCATGGGTAGTCACCACTATCGCGTCTCCAAGGAAGAGACAGTACAGGGAACCACCAGCAGCATGCACCTGCTCAGCGATGAGGAACGCATCAGGGAGATAGCACAAATGGTGAGCGGAAGCGACGTGTCAGAAGCAGCGATTGCTAATGCGAAAGCGCTGCTGAAACAATAAAGAAAGCAGCGGGAAACCCGCTGCTCGCAGGAAAACAAAAGGCAAGAGGAAGCAGCGGGAAAACCGCTGCTCGCAGGCATAGCAATAAAGACAACAACGAAGCAGCGGGAAACCCGCTGCACACAGGCATAGCAATAAAGACAACAACGAAGCAGCGGGAAACCCGCTGCTCGCTGGATTAGAACGGTGCAGGACCAGCGGGATCACCGGGTTCGAAAGGTGAGGCATTGGGATCAGCCGGCATACCACCATTCATCTTACTACCCAGGATTTCGCCACCGCCATCATCTGTGTGCTTGGTGCTGCGCAGTTGTTTGTCCTCCGGATTCTCGAAGCGCGTGAACTCACCACGGAACGTCAGCAGGACATCGCCCGTAGCACCCTTACGGTGCTTGGCAATGATGATTTGTGCCATGCCGTGCAGGTCGCGCCCCTTGTCATCCTCAAAGATATGGTAGTACTCCGGACGGTGCACAAACAGCACCATGTCCGCATCCTGCTCGATGGCTCCCGACTCACGCAGGTCGCTCAGCTGCGGGCGCTTACCCTCCAAACCATCACGACTCTCCACGCCACGGTTCAGCTGTGAGAGTGCCAGGATGGGAATATCCAACTCCTTGGCCAATCCCTTCAGCGAACGCGAGATAACAGAGACCTCCTCCTGACGTGACGAGAAGCGCATACCGTTGGCATTCATCAGCTGCAGGTAGTCAATCATGATGATTTTCACCCCGTGCTCACGAACCAAGCGACGTGCCTTGGTGCGCAGTTCGAAGACCGACAAACCTGGCGTATCATCCACATACAACGGTGCACCCAACAGGTTGTTCAGGCGCTTGTCCAAGCGGTCCCACTCGTCGGGCTGCAGCTGACCATTCAGAATCTTTGAACCCTGAATCTCGCAGACGTTTGATATCAGACGGTTGACCAGTTGCACGTTCGACATCTCCAGCGAGAAGAATGCCATCGGCACCTGATAGTCTGCCGCGATATTCTTGGCCATAGACAGTGCAAACGACGTCTTACCCATGGCCGGACGTCCAGCGATAATCACCAGGTCAGATGGTTGCCAACCCGAGGTGATTTCGTCCAACTTATGATAACCCGTAGGTACACCCGTCAAGCCGTCCTTGTTGGCTGCCGCCTTCTGGATGACATCCACCGCATTCTTGATGACCGGATCTATCTGCGTGTAGTCCTTCTTCATGTTACGCTGTCCCAGTTCGAACAGCGAACCCTCTGCCTCCTGCATCAGGTCGTCTACATCCACCGTCTCGTCGAAGGCTTTCGTCTGGATGTTGCTAGAGAAGGAAATCAACTGACGCGCCAGTGACTTCTGAGCAATGATGCGCGCATGATACTCGATATTGGCTGATGAAGCCACACGCGACGACAGTTCCGTGATGTATCCCGGACCACCCACCATCTCCAGGTCGCCTTGTTTGGCCAACTGTTCCGTCACCGTCCAGATATCCACAGGACGCTCCTTCAGGGACAGTTCCATGATGGCCTGATAGACCTTCTGGTTGCGTGGTTCATAGAAGCTTTCCGGTGTCAGCGACTCACAAACCACGGCATAGGCATCCTTGTCAATCATCAAGGCGCCCAGCACGGCCCGTTCTATCTCTGTTGCCTGGGGTTGTACGTGTGCGTAAGTGTTATCCACAGGTTGCTGCCTGCGTCTGGTAGTGTTCTTCTGTTCAGCCATAATCAGTCTTTTCTGTCTTTTAGGAAATCGTGTAAAGAAGTGTGTGGATGATGGTTCATGAAGGTTGCTGCCTCATCCACATAGTCGTTTTCGAACACCTGTTTCTGCATCAGACGGTTGACCACCCACATGATGCGCCCCATGTGCTTGTCGCGATCTGTCTGCACATTCCCCTTGGGCAAGGGATAGATGCTCAGCAGGTAGAAGCTCAGGCAGTCTGGCACGATCATTCCGCGGTGCATCTGCTGGCGCTCCTGTTCGCTGTAGTGGTCTGCATAGAACGGATAGTCAGTGCCCAGGTACTTGTCCAGGCTGACCCCCAGCGAACCACCCGACACGATGATGCTCTGGTCGAAGGAACCTATCTGCGTATAGACCGTCGGTACGGCAATGTCCGGCAGGTCATCCTTCAGTCGCTTGAACGCCAGCGACAGCTGTTCATCCACATCGTCCATGTTGGCATACTGCTGTTGCACATCGTTGAGCATCTGCTGCAGCGTGGAGTCCTGAAAGAAGAACAGGAACTTCGTATTGATGGCCGGGTCATCGACCTGTCCCAGGTGCAGCATATCCTCGATGAGCATGCGCGTCTCCGTAGGGAAATAGGTGTTCATCTGTTGCAATGCAGAATAGTCGCCCGTGGTGAGATAGAGCATCTCGATACGGTCGAAACGCTGGATACCGATACGCTTGCCTGCAGCATCCGTATCAGCGGGTTTCAACTGCCACTGACAACCGACGCAGACCAACATCAGCATGACCAATATTCCGTAGACTTTCTGCACGTTACTAACAGGGAAAACATTAATTTTATTAAAAATACGATGCAAAATTACTAAAAAATATTTTTAATAGCAAATTTTTTGCTAAAAAGATAAAAAATGGTGCGGGAATTTAGTAAATTTGTGGCTGTTATCGACTATCCGTAGCATGAAAAGTACAATTCTCTTCTGGCTGTTGACACTTGCAGCATTACCCTTGATGGCTCAGAAAACCATCGAGGTTAGTGTCACGAATCCGTCTGCACAGGTACGGATGGACCAGCCTGTGGTATTACAGCTGAAAGACCATGGACAGGATATTCTTTCGGCACTGGTCATGTGTGAGGGCAAGGAGATTCCATGTCAGTTGGATGACCTGGACCAGGACGAGACCTTCGACGAGCTGTGTTTCCTGGCAGACCTGGGCAAGAAGGAGCAGAAGCGCTATACGGTAACGCTCTATACCGAAGGCGAGCCACGACCCTACCCTGCCCGCGTCTTTGCAGAGATGGTGATGGCCAACACGAAGGACAAGAAATTGAAGAAAAACCAGCAGAACAACTATATCGAGTCGATTACCGCCCGTGGCGATGCCGCCTATACCTATAATCTGCAGCACCATCACGGTGTGGACTTCGAAAGTGAGCTCAACGGCATCCGCATCTACTTCGATGCCCGCCAGACGCTGGACCTCTATGGCAAGTACCAGAAGCGCCTGGAACTGAAGGAGACGCAGTTCTATACCGACGATGAGCAGAAAAAGCAAGGTTATGGTGACGATGTGTTGTGGGTGGGTCAGACCTTCGGACTTGGTGCCTTCCGTGGCTGGGATGGTCAGCAGCCTACGCTCGTAGAACCTGTTCGCAGTCGTACCCAGCGCATCATCAGCTACGGCCCGCTGCGCACCATCGTCGAACTCGTGGACCGCGGGTGGCAAGCGCCATCACCCATCACCCATCACCCATCACCCATCAACATGACCCTCCGCTACACCCAATATGCGGGTCACAGGGACACCGATGTGGATGTGCTCTTCAACAAGGACGTCAGCGACTACCGCTTCTCCACCGGCATCATCAACGTGAAGGGTTCTGAGGAGTTCAGCGACAAGAAGGGTCTGCGCGCCTGCTGGGGTACCGACTACCCCTCCACCGATACGCTGAAGTGGAAACGCGAAACGGTGGGTCTGGCCGTGCTGGTACCCAGAGAGAACATCGTCAGCGAGGAGCCTGCCAACAAGGACAACTACGCGTATATAATAAAGGTGGCAGGCCGCGAGATGCACTACAAGGTGACGTACACCTCCGCCAACGAGACCTTCGGGTATCATTCGGCCAAAGAGTGGTTTGACTACCTGAAAGCGTGGAGAAAGGAAGTGGAGCAGCCAGTTGAAGTGAGAATATCGAGATAACGAGATTTCGGAATAACGAGATAACGAAACAACGAGATAACGAAACAACGTAATAACGAGAATAATTTTCTAACAATTAAACAATTACTTTAAACAAAGATTAACATGAACAATGTACCTGTAATTAAGATCGGTATCGTGGCTGTTAGCCGCGACTGTTTCCCCGAGTCACTGGCCGTTAACCGCCGCAAGGCCGTTATCGCCGAGTATGAAAAGAAGTTCGGTAAGGAAGGCATCTACGAGTGCCCCATCTGCATCGTTGAGAGCGAGATTCACGCTCAGCAGGCTTTGGCTGATGTGCAGAAGGCTGGCTGTAACGCGCTGTGCGTTTACCTGGGCAACTTCGGTCCTGAGATTTCTGAGACCATGATTGCTGACTGGTTCCAGGGTCCCACCATGTTCTGCGCTGCTGCTGAGGAGACTCAGAACGACCTGAGACCCGCGCTTACATCCCCGAGGAGCCCGTTGGTGATGCTGGCCAGTGCGCTGAGATGATTCACGAGTTCCTGCCCATCGCCCGCGCTATCGTAGGTCTGCAGAACCTGAAGATCATCAGCTTCGGTCCCCGTCCTAACAACTTCCTGGCTTGTAACGCTCCTATCCGCGCCCTCTATGACCTGGATGTTGAGATTGAGGAGAACTCAGAGCTCGACCTGTTGGAGGCCTTCCAGAAGCACGCTAACGACCCACGTATCGACGAGGTTGTAGCTGACATGGCTAAGGAGCTTGGTCACGGCAACAAGATTCCTCAGGTGCTGCCTAAGCTCGCTCAGTATGAGCTGACACTGCTCGACTGGATTGAGGGTCACAAGGGTTCTCGTCAGTTTGTGGCTATGGCCAACAAGTGCTGGCCCGCTTTCCAGACCATGTTCGGTTTCGTACCTTGCTACGTCAACAGCCGTCTGACCAGCCGTGGTATCCCCGTAGCTTGCGAGGTTGACATCTATGGCGCTCTGTCAGAGTATATCGGAACCTGCATCAGTCAGGACGCTGTTACCCTGCTCGACATCAACAACACCGTACCTACCGATATGTACGAGGAGAGCATCAAGGGTAAGAAGTTTGCTTGCGATACATACACAGAGAAGGAGATCTTCATGGGCTTCCACTGTGGTAACACCGCTTCAAGCAAGGTTTGCAACTGCCAGATGTGCTTCCAGCGCATTATGGCCCGCGCTCTGCCTGTTGAGGTTACCAACGGTACCCTCGAGGGTGACATCCAGCCAGGTCTGGCTACAGTTTATCGTCTGCAGTCTACTGCCGACACCAAGCTCCGCGCTTACATCGCTCAGGGCGAGGTTATTCCTGTAGCTACCCGCTCATTCGGTTCTATCGGTATCTTCGGTATCAAGAACATGAGCCGCTTCTATCGTCACGTCCTCATTGAGAAGCACTACCCACACCACTGCGCTGTTATGTTCGGCCACCAGGGTAAGTATCTGTGGGAGGTTCTGAAGTACATGGGTATCCCCGTGGACGAGATCGACTACAACTTCCCGAAGGGTGACTTCTATCCCACCGAGAATCCGTTCGCATAAATCTGTGCGACAGACTTCAATAGCTACGAGCCGTAACCCAGAAAGTTACGGCTCTCGCTATTTTTAGAGGAGTTTCTTTGTCGTTTAGAAATATTTTTTGTACCTTTGCGCCGTAATTGTAGAGAAAAGAAAACGTTCAGAGCGTGATAGAGAAGCACATAGTACTTGAGGACATTGATCCCGTGGTGTTCTACGGGACCGGTAATCAGCACCTCCAAATGATTCGCGCCTTGTACCCCAAGCTGCGCATCGTGGCCCGCGACAACGTCATTCGCGTCCTGGGCGACGAGGAACAGATGGCTGCCTTCGAGGAAAGCACCGAGCGCATGCGTCAGCACGTGCTGAAGTTCAACTCGCTGAACGAAGAGAATATCCTAGACATTGTAAAAGGCCGTCGCACCACCGATGACATCCCCGACGACGTGGTCTGCTACTCCATGTCTGGTCGCGCCATCAAGGCCCGTAGCCAGAACCAGCAGCAGCTCATCGATGCCTACCAGCAGAACGACATGGTATTTGCCGTCGGTCCTGCCGGTACGGGTAAGACCTACCTATCAATAGCCCTGGCGGTGAAAGCCCTGAAGGACAAGACCGCCAAGAAGATCATCCTCTCACGCCCTGCCGTGGAGGCTGGCGAGAAGCTGGGATTCCTGCCTGGTGACATGAAGGAGAAGATAGACCCCTATCTGCAGCCGCTCTACGACGCCCTGGAGGACATGTTGCCACAGGTGAAGTTGCAGGACATGATGGAGAAGAACATCATCCAGATAGCCCCGCTGGCGTTTATGCGCGGTCGCACACTCAGCGATGCCGTGGTCATCCTGGACGAGGCCCAGAACACCACACCTGCCCAGATCCGCATGTTCCTGACGCGTATGGGTTGGAATACGAAGATGATTATCACCGGTGACATGACGCAGATAGACCTGCCCAAGTCGCAGAAGAGCGGACTGGTCGAGGCACTGCATATATTAAAAGATGTAGAAGGCATCGGTATCGTCAACCTGACCGGCAAGGACATTGTGCGCCATAAGCTCGTCACCCGCATCGTCAACGCTTACGATAAATTCGACAAGCAAACAAATAGTGAAATAGTAAAATCGTCAAATAGTCAAATAAAAGATGAAAGCATTAACAAAGACTGATTTCCACTTTGAGGGACAGAAGAGCGTGTACCACGGAAAGGTACGCGATGTGTACAACATCAACGACGACCTGATGGTGATGGTGGCTACCGACCGCATCTCCGCTTTCGACGTCGTACTGCCAAAGGGCATCCCCTTCAAGGGTCAGGTGCTGAACCAGATTGCCGCGAAGTTCCTGGATGCCACTACCGACATCTGTCCGAACTGGAAACTGGCTACCCCCGACCCCATGGTCACCGTGGGTCTGAAGTGCGAGGGTTTCCGTGTGGAGATGATTATCCGCTCTATCCTCACCGGCTCTGCCTGGCGTGAGTACAAGAATGGCTGTCGTGAGTTGTGTGGTGTGAAGCTGCCCGACGGCATGAAGGAGAATGAGCGTTTCCCCGAGCCCATCATCACCCCGACCACCAAGGCTGACGAGGGTCACGACATGAACATCTCGAAGGAAGAGATCATTGCCCAGGGCATCGTTTCTGCCGAGGACTACGCCATCATGGAGGACTACACCCGCAAGATCTTTGCCCGTGGTCAGGAGATCGCTGCCAAGCGCGGTCTCATCCTCGTCGATACCAAGTATGAGTTTGGCAAGCGCGATGGTAAGGTCTATCTCATCGACGAAATCCACACCCCCGACAGCAGCCGCTACTTCTATGCCGACGGCTACGAAGAGAAACTGGCCAAGGGTGAGCCCCAGCGCCAGCTGTCTAAGGAGTTCGTGCGCCAGTGGCTCATTGAGCACGACTTCATGAACGAGCCCGGACAGGTGATGCCAGAGATTACCGACGAGTATGCCGAGAGCGTTTCAGACCGCTACATCGAGCTCTATGAGCACATCGTAGGCGAGAAGTTCGATAAGGCTACGGAGGAAGGCGATATTGCCCAGCGCATTGAAAAGAACGTCAGCGAATGGCTTACCAACAGGAACAAATAACCCCCTATACCTGCGGAGATAAAGCACAGCAGGTGGAGGCGATGTTTGACAACATTGCCCCTACCTATGATACACTCAATCACCGACTATCCTGGAACATCGACAAGGGGTGGCGCCGCAAGGCCATCAAGGCCCTGGCACCCTATCAGCCCCAGTCGTTGCTCGACATAGCCACTGGCACAGGCGACTTTGCCATCCTTGCCACCCAGATGTTGCACCCCCAGCGCGTGGTTGGTGCTGACATCAGCGAAGGCATGATGCAGATTGGTCGCGAGAAGGTGAAGGCCCTCGGACTCGACAACGTGGTAACATTCGAGAAGGAGGACTGCACACACCTTTCTTATCATGATGACACCTTTGACGCCGTGACCGCTGCCTTCGGCATCCGCAACTTTGCCGACCTCGACGCAGGACTGCGCGAGATGTGCCGCGTGCTACGGCCTGGTGGACACCTGAGCATCGTGGAACTGACCACACCCGTGAAGTTCCCCATGCGACAGTTGTTCCACATCTATTCCCATACGGTGCTGCCCGTCTATGGACGACTCATCTCCAAGGACACCAGCGCCTACTCTTACCTCACCAAGACCATCGAGGCGTTCCCACAGGGTGAGCGCATGGTGGACATCTTGAAGAAGGCTGGCTTCCGCGAGGCATCGTTCAAACGACTGACCTTCGGCATCTGCACAATGTATTTCGCAACAAAATAGGTATTAGAATTATGGACAAGTACGGACTTATCGGTTACCCATTGGGCCACTCATTCTCCATCAGCTACTTCAACCAGCGATTCCAGGATGAGGGCATCGATGCTGTGTATGAGAACTTCGAGATTCCCTCCATCGAGGCACTCGACGAGGTGATTGGTGCCAACCCAGAGTTGAAAGGTCTCAACGTGACCATTCCCTATAAGGAGAAGGTCATTCCCTATCTGGACAGCATCACGCCAGAGGCCAGATCCATTGGCGCCGTCAACGTCATCAAGGTCACTCACGAGGGCAGGAACACCAAACTGAAGGGCTATAACAGCGATGTCATTGGCTTCACCAAGAGCATTGAACCCATGCTCGACAAGAAGTGGCATAAGAAGGCGCTTATCCTTGGTACAGGCGGTGCATCGAAAGCTATCAATTTCGGACTGCACCATTTGGGACTGGAGACCGTCTTCGTCAGTCGCTACGAGCGTCCTGACACCATCCAGTATCCCAGCATTACGCCTGACGTCATCAAGGAATACAACGTCATCGTGAACTGCACCCCGCTGGGAATGTATCCGAAGACCGAGGAGTGTCCGCTGCTGCCCTACGAGGCTATGGATAGCCATACCATCCTCTACGACCTTATCTACAATCCCGATGAGACGCTCTTCATGAAGCGTGGAGCACAGTACGGTGCACAGACCAAGAACGGTCTGGAGATGCTTCTTCTGCAGGCCTTTGCCTCTTGGGAATTCTGGAATGAGAAATAAGCTGTTCTTGCACAAGAAATAAGCAATGGAAGAATACAAAACATCACTCGATAAGCTGACCAAGCAGTACAATCAGGCCATCCAAGCCCTGGAGAGTGCCTTTGAACTGGAGAAGGGACAGGTAGGTCGTGTCAGCAAACTCAGGGAACAGTACTCCGTACGCTATATGCAACTGGCGCAGGAATACAAGACGAAGCGCCAGGTCATCATTGAGGAGTACAAGCAGAGCCACCCCGAATGGACCAAGGCCCGCAAGATGTGGGGCTGGATTTTCGTGGTAGGCATCCTGACGGCCATGACCTGTTGCACCATGGCACTGCCCGACAGTCCCGAGTCCGAGGCCATCGTGGAAACAGTGGAAGGCAGCGCCAGTGCGCTCAGCGATTCTCCCGCTGAGGTCACCTATTGGAATGCTGACAACATCCCCATTCCCTACCTGCAGGACTCCACACAGTACGTCTCCAACCCCGACCACGTGCTCTCTCAGCAAACCGTTGACAATATGAATGCTACCCTGCAACGACTGAATCTCGACCTGGGGGTACAGTCAGCAGTCATCGTGGTCAATCATATCGAGAACGACGACCCCTTCCGCTTGGCACAGGATGTGGGCAACAAATATGGCGTAGGCTATGGTGACCGCGGTCTTATGGTGGTTTGCGGTTATCAGGACCACTCACTCAATATCTCGCCGGGACGCTCTCTGGAGGGTGACCTCACCGATGTAGAGTGCCGTCGCTTGGAGCAACAATATGCCGTTCCGTTCATGAAGCGCGAGCAGCCCGACAGTGCCATGTACTATCTCACCGAGGCCATCTATTCCACCTTGGAGAAGAAGCAGTTACCTACAGCATCGTCACTGATGGCTGAAGAGGCAGAGGATGACGAAGCTGAAACAGTCATCTTAACCACCCTCATCGCTATCATTGGCTGGTGTATCTTCTTCCTTTATAAGAATAGCAAATACCACTGGATGGGACTTATGGGCATGGTACCCCTGCTGGCCAATCCGTTCTATGTGGCTCCACGCAGTAGCGGTGGTAGCGGTTTCGGAGGTTTTGGCGGTGGTGGCCATAGTGGTGGTGGCTTTAGCGGAGGTTCCTTCGGTGGCGGAAGCTTTGGTGGCGGTGGTGCCACATCAAGGTGGTGATAACATCCTCGTGATAACGTGATAACGTGATAACGTGATAACGTGATAACGTGATAACGTAATAACGAAATAACGAAATAACGTGATAACGAAAAACAATAAATTATGAAACTGAGTAAATCTACAATCGGAATTATCGCAGCCGTTGTCATCATCTGCATGTGGGCTGCCAGTGCTTACAACTCAATGGTCAGCGAACAGGAGAAGGCCACTACCGCTTTCGCCAATGTGCAGTCGGCCTACCAGCGTCGTGCCGACCTCATCCCCAACCTGGTGGAGGTTGTCAAGGGTTATGCCGCTCATGAGAAAGAGACTTTCGAGAGTGTTGTTGCCGCACGTGCCAAGGCCACACAGATTACCGTTGACCCTTCGAACCTCACTGCTGACAAGCTGAAGGAGTTCCAGAAGGCTCAGGGTGAACTGGGTAGCGCACTCGGTCGTCTGCTTGCCGTTCAGGAAAACTATCCCGAACTGAAGGCCAACGAGAACTTCCGCGACCTGCAGGCTCAGCTGGAGGGTACTGAGAACCGCATCAACGAGGCCCGCAACAAGTTCAACGGCGTCGTTCAACAGTACAACATCGTCATCCGCAAGTTCCCGAAGAATATCCTTGCCGGCATTTTCGGTTTCAACACCATGGATAAGTTCGAGGCTGAGGCAGGTGCCGAGAATGCTCCCAAAGTAAAGTTCTAAGCCAAGGATGTTGCTGTGCACAGCAACAAACATAACAAAAATATGGACAACAGATATATGATGCGCGGTGTGAGTGCCGCCAAAGAAGACGTTCACGCAGCCATCAAGAACATCGACAAGGGTATCTTCCCGCAGGCCTTCTGCAAGATCATCCCCGACATTCTGGGTGGTGACCCTGAGTACTGTAACATCATGCATGCCGATGGTGCCGGCACTAAGTCTGCCCTCGCCTACATGTATTGGAAGGAGACAGGTGACCTCTCCGTATGGAAAGGTATTGCTCAGGACGCCATCGTCATGAATACCGACGACCTGCTCTGCGTAGGTGCTGTAGATAACATCCTTGTTTCGAGTACTATCGGCCGCAACAAGATGCTCATCCCTGGCGAGGTTATCTCTGCCATCATCAATGGTACTGACGAACTGCTGGCCGAGCTCCGCGAGATGGGTATCGGTATCTATCCCACAGGTGGAGAGACAGCAGATGTGGGCGACCTTGTTCGCACCATTATCGTAGATAGCACCGTTACCTGTCGTATGAAGCGCAGCGACGTTATCGACAATGCCAACATCCGTCCAGGCGACGTTATCGTTGGTCTGTCATCAACAGGTCAGGCCACCTACGAGAAGCGCTACAACGGCGGTATGGGCTCCAACGGTCTGACCTCTGCCCGCCACGATGTCTTCGCCAAGTATCTAGCTGAGAACTATCCCGAGAGCTACGATCACGCTG
The DNA here is from genome assembly GCA_902772585.1 of uncultured Bacteroidales bacterium. Taxonomy (GTDB): domain Bacteria; phylum Bacteroidota; class Bacteroidia; order Bacteroidales; family Bacteroidaceae; genus Prevotella. The sequence goes on from CACYBB010000009.1 coordinate 31,504, forward strand.
TGCCCGACGAACTGGTGTATAGTGGCAAGTACCGCCTTACTGATGCAGTAGAGGGTTCGCCCATCGACGCTGGTCAACTAGTGCTCTCGCCCACCCGCACCTACGCACCCGTCATCAAGAAGTTACTCGACGAGCTCCGTCCTGAGATTCACGGTATGGTACACTGCACGGGTGGCGCCCAGACCAAGGTGCTGCACTTCGTCAACGACAACTGCAAGGTCGTCAAGGACAACATGTTCCCCGTGCCACCCTTGTTCCGTGCCATCCACGAGTGTTCAGGCACCGACTGGAAGGAGATGTACCAGGTGTTCAACATGGGACACCGCATGGAGATTTACGTTCGTCCTGAGGTTGCCCAGCAGGTCATCGACCTCTCGAAGTCTTTCAACATCGATGCGCAGATTGTCGGTCACATCGAAGAAGGCAAGAAGAGCCTGACCATCAAGAGCGAGTTCGGTACCTTTGAGTACTAAATTACCCCTCTCATACACTAATAAGCCCCTCCAATCGGAGGGGTTTTTGTGTTAAAAATGGCTCCAAAATAGCAATATACCAAACGTTTGGTATGCAAATGACATGCTCGTGGTATTGTGAATATGCGGAAAACACCGTAACTTTGCAGCGTGATTAAAATCACACTGCGAGCTCAGGCGGCGCCTCAGCAATGCAACGCCACACTCTGTACCTTCAGGTCAGAGAATTCGAATAAATTCGATTGCGTTCGGCTTGCACTGACCTTGCACCAAACAAAAAGACAATAAACATTTTATTAATTTAATAAGGATAAGGATTATGACAAAGATTGCAAAACAGCTGACCGAGCTCGTCGGCAACACCCCACTTTTGGAGCTCAACAAGTATTCACAGGCAAAGGGTCTGGAGACACCAGTCATTGCCAAAGTAGAGTTTTTCAACCCCGGCGGTAGCGTGAAGGACCGTATCGCGCTGGCCATGATTGAGGATGCAGAGCAGAAGGGCATCTTGAAGCCCGGCGCCACCATCATCGAACCCACCAGCGGAAATACGGGCGTAGGACTGGCACTGGTCAGCGCCGTCAAGGGCTATCACCTTATCCTTACCATGCCTGAAACCATGAGCGTGGAGCGCAGAAACCTTGTGAAGGCCTACGGCGCTGAGGTGCGCTTAACCTCTGGCAAGGACGGTATGCCTGGTGCCATCCGCGCTGCCGAGGAGTTGCGCGACTCTATTCCCGGTGCCGTCATCCTGCAGCAGTTTGAGAACGCTGCCAACCCTGCCAAGCACTACGCTACCACGGGTCCTGAGATTTGGCGCGACACTGACGGACAGGTAGATATCTTCATCGGTGGTGTGGGTACCGGTGGTACCATCAGCGGTACGGGTAAATATCTGAAAGAGCAGAACCCCAACGTAAAAGTCATTGCTGTAGAACCTAAGTCGAGTGCCGTACTGAACGGTCAGCCCAGCGGTCCCCACAAGATTCAGGGTATTGGTGCAGGCTTCATCCCCAAGACCTATAATGCCAACTTTATCGACGAGGTGTTCGATGTAGAGAACGATGACGCCATCCGTACTGGTCGTGAGATTGCTCAGTCAGAAGGTCTGCTGGTAGGTATCTCTGCAGGTGCAGCCCTCTATGCCGCTATCCAAGTTGCCAAGCGTCCGGAGAACAAGGGTAAGAAGATTGTGGTACTGCTGCCTGATACTGGTGAGCGTTATCTGAGCACCGTGCTCTACGCCTTCGAGGACTACCCCCTGTAAAGGCATAAACGGAAACAATAAACAATAATCATTAAACATTAAACAATAAACAATAATCATTAAAAAAGTGGGGACTGGTCTTGGTTGACCGGTCCCCACTGCTTCTTTCTAAAAAAATCAATCCAGTCCGAAGAGAACCTTCAGGCCTCCGTCAACTCCCGAGAAACCCATGAAGGCCAGCGAGAGCAGACCGGCAGAGAGCATGACGATAGCCATACCGCGCATGCCCTTGGGAATGGTGCAGAGCTCCAGCTGTTCACGCATACCGGCAAAGACCGTCAATGCCAATCCGAAGCCAATGGCTGTTGAGAAGGCGTAAACGACTGACTGCAGCAGGTTAAAGTCTTTCTGAATAACCAGAATGGCTACACCCAGCACAGCACAGTTGGTAGTGATGAGTGGCAGGAAAATGCCCAGTGCCTGATAGAGTGCCGGAGACACCTTCTTGAGGATAATCTCAACCATCTGCACCAACGAGGCGATAACCAGAATGAAAGCAATGGTCTGCAGATACTGCAAGCCAAAGGCATCAAGCACAAATTTCTGTACACACCACGTCACGATGGTAGCCAATGTCAACACGAAAGCTACTGCTGCCGACATACCCAGCGAGGTATCTACCTTCTTCGACACGCCGAGGAACGGACAGATGCCGAGGAACTGCGACAGAATGATATTGTTGACGAATATCGCGCTAATGAAAATCAAAATATACTCCATAGTTGTCGTTATTTCGTTATTACGTTATTTCGTTATTACGACCTTAACTTATTAACAATCGCGATGAGGAATCCCAGCATGATGAAAGCACCCGGAGGGAGAACAAAGAGCAGGATGTTGTAAGTCTCGGGCAGCAGTGTGAAACCAAAGATAGAGCCAGAACCCAGCAGTTCGCGACAGATGCCCAGCAGCGTCAGACCGATGGTAAAGCCAAGACCGATACCAATACCATCGAACAGCGAGGCAACAGGAGAATTCTTGCTGGCAAAACCCTCAGCACGTCCGAGGATGATACAGTTCACAACAATCAGGGGAATAAATAGTCCCAGTGCAGCATCGATGTCAGGCAGATAGGCCTTGATGACGAGCTGCAGGATAGTGACGAAGGCTGCAATGACCACGATGAATACGGGGATGCGTACCTTATCGGGCGTAACGCTCTTCAAGCATGAAATCACAACATTGGTGCAGATGAGCACGGCCATCGTGGCCAAGCCCATCGACATACCGTTCATGGCAGAAGTGGTAGTGGCCAGCGTAGGACACATACCCAGCATCAGAACAAACGTGGGGTTCTCCTTGACGATGCCATTTTTGATGATACTTATATAATTCATGTTCTTTTCGTTATTACGTTATTATAATATTTCGATATAACGAGATATTATTCTTGTTTCGTTGCACCAGTCTCACCGTCAGTCGGCGTAACTTTATAGGCATTGTAAGCATTGTTGACAGCCTTCAGGAAGGCACGCGAAGTAATCGTCGAGGCGGTGATGGCATCTACCTGTCCACCGTCTTTCGAAACAGTCAATGGTTCAGCGGGAGACTTACCGATGATGTCACCCTTCTGTCCCTTCTGGAACCACTGGTCAGCCTTGGCACCCAGTCCTGGTGTCTCAGCATGCTCCAGTAATGTGTAGCCAAGGATGTTGCCTTCGGTATCGAAACCAACGAGCACCTTCAGATCGCCACCAAAGCCCATCGTCGAACTCTGGACAGCAGCACCAAGATTCTTGCCCTGAGCGTCCTTCACATTATATATAATAAAGGTTTGTTCCTTGCCATCGACGTTCTGTTTCACCTCAACGGGGGCTGCAACGACTAAATCGTTGCACACCATGACGGTCTTGATACCGTCTGCCAAGGCTTTCTCTTTCTGTTCCTGGATAGGACCTTCTGTGAGATGATTTACAAAGGCGAGGATGCCACCCATGATGACCGCTACTAATGTCAGTACCAGCACCATATTTAAAAGTGATGATTCAAGCTTCTTCATTTTGCAACCTCCCCGAAACGTTTTGGTTTGACATAAGTGTTGATGAGCGGTGTGAACGCATTCATAATCAGGATAGCGAACGACATACCCTCGGGATATGCGCCCCAGTTACGGATGACTACCGTCAGGAAACCAATGCAGACACCATAGATAATCTGTCCTTTGGCGGTCATTGGTGACGTCACATAATCAGTAGCCATGAAGATAGCACCCAGCATCAGACCACCCGAGAAGATAACACTGAATGGGTCTGCATAAGCAGGGCTGGCCAGATGGCAAAGACCACTGAACACAAATACCGTAGCGATGATGCTGACAGGAATGTGCCACGTGATAATCTTCTTCCAGAGCATGTAAGCCAGACCTAACAATAGAGCCAGCGCACAAATCTCACCCATTGCGCCAGCACCATCAGGATGGTTACCGAGGAAAAGGTCAATCGATGATGGCAGCTTGTCCAAAATACTGGCATCACCATGCTTGATAGCATCCTGCATAATGGTCAGCGGTGTGGCACCTGTCTCTGCATCCAGATAAGCCCAATGTTGTCCGACCTTTGGCCACGTTGTCATCTGGGCAGGGAAGGCTACCAACAAGGCACAACGGCCTACCAATGCGGGGTTAAAGAGATTATTGCCCAGACCGCCGAACGTCATCTTAGCCACACCGATGGCAAACAGGGCACCAATGATGATGATCCAGATGGGGAGGTTTGAGGGCAGATTCATACCGAGCAGCAGACCTGTGAGGGCAGCAGAGCCGTCCATAATGGTATTGCGCTCGTTTTTCAGCATAAACTTATTGATGGCCCACTCGAAGAAAACACAGGCCACAACGCTCGTAGCACAGACAATGGCCGAACCAAGACCAAAGTAGTAGAACGACACGAGCAGCGCAGGCACGAGGGCGATGATGACCCCGTACATGTTCTTCTCAACGGTGTCTGTTCCGTGTGCGTGAGGCGAAAGTGATACAATTAATTTTCCCATTGTTTTATTTCACAATTTGACTATTTCACAATTTGACTATTTTTTAGCCGCACGAGCGCGGATGATTCCCATGACGGTAGCCTTGGCCTGACGGATGTTGTCAAGCAGTGGACGGTGGGCGGGACAAGTAAACTGGCACGAGCCACACTCGATACAGCTGACAACCTCTTCCTTCTCGGCACGCTCCCAGTTCTTGACAGCAGCAAGCTTAGCCAACAAGTAGGGCTCCAAGCCCATCGGACAAGCGCTGACACACTTGGCACAGCGGATGCAGGGATTGGGCTCCTTGCGATAAGCTTCCTCGTCAGAAATGATGGTCACAGAGTTGGTACCTTTGCAGATGGGTACCTCGACGCTAGTCAGCGCCTTACCCATCATCGGACCGCCAGCCAACAACTTGTTGTCACCCTCGGGCATACCACCACAAGCCTCAATCAGGTCCTTCATCGGTGTACCCATACGAACGAGGAAGTTGCCTGGATGAGCCAATTTCTTGCCCGTTACGGTGGTATAGCGCTCGAACAAAGGCTTGCGCTTCATGACAGCCTCGTAAACGGCAAAGGCCGTACCTACGTTCTGTACAATGGCACCCACGTTGACAGGAATAGCGGGAGGCGCAGGCACCTGACGATTGATGACAGCATCAACGAGTTGCTTCTCACCACCTTGCGGATAGCGCTGCTTCAGGGGCACTACCTCTACGCTGTATTCTGAGGAGCCAAACACCTCAGCACACTTTTTCGTCAGCAGTTCGATGGCGGGCATCTTGTTGGTCTCAATACCAATGTAGCCCTTGGTGACCTTAGCACCCTTCATCAGCAGTTCCAAACCAACGAGAATTTCGTCGGCATGTTCCATCATCAGACGGAAGTCGGCAGTGATATAAGGCTCACACTCAACGGCGTTGATAATCACGCACTCAGCCTTGGCCGTAGGTGGCGGACAGAGTTTGATGAAGGTGGGGAAACAGGCACCACCCATACCAACGACACCAGCGGTTTTGATACGCTCAACGATCTCTTCGGGAGTCAGTTCAGGATGGTCCTTTACCAGTTCCAGTTTGTCAGAGCGGTCAATGCTCTCTTCCCATTCGTCGCCCTCTACATTGATTATAATAACGGGCTTGCGATAACCGGTAGCATCAATGGCGGTATCAATCTTGAAAACGGTACCGCTAACCGATGAATAAATAGGAGCCGACACAAAGCCACCAGCCTCAGCAATCATGGTTCCCACTTTCACCTTGTCACCCTTAGCGACAACGGGTTTAGCAGGTGCACCGATGTGCTGACCAAGTGGGAAAATAGCCTGCTTAGGCAGTGCAGCCACCTTGGTTTCAACATCGTGGGTCAGCTTATTCTCTTCGGGGTGTACACCACCGATACTAAATGTCTTTATCTTCATGCTTCGGCCTCCTTTTCTTTAGTGGGTTTATCCTCAGCGACAGAATCGCTGGGCACAGTCTTAGGTGCTGGGAAATTCACGGCGTGGATAGAACCAGTAGGACAAACAGCCACACACTTACGGCACAGACGGCACTTGGTGTGGTCGATGTACGACACGTTATTCTCAACAGTGATAGCACCAAACGGGCACTCTTTCTCACACTTGCTACAACCGATACAAGCAGCCTTACAAGCCTTCATAGCCACAGGTCCCTTGTCCTTGTTGACACAAGAAACGAAGACTCTCCTACCCTTCGGACCCTTCTTACGGAGCTCAATGATGTTGCGCGGACAAGCCTTGACGCAAGCACCACAAGCCACACACTTCTCTTCATCTACCTCGGGAAGTCCTGTTTCTGCGTTCATGTGGATGGCATCAAACTGACAAGCAGCCACACAGTCGCCACAACCCAGACAACCAAAACCACAGGCCGTCTCGCCAGCACCACAAGCGTTCATCGCTGCACATGTGCGCAGACCACTGTACTCTGCAATCTTCGGACGCAGGGCACATGTTCCGTTACAACGCACAACAGCCACTTTGGGTTCACCATTGGCAATGGCCATTCCCAACAGGTCAGCCACCTTACCCATCACTTCTTGTCCACCCACGGGACACATCAGTCCCTCAAGGCTACCCGCATCGGCACCCTTGACAAGGGCATCAGCCAAGCCGCCACATCCAGCGAAGCCACATCCACCGCAGTTGGCACCTGGCAGTTGCTCAGTGACCTGGGCTATGCGAGGGTCTTCGTAGACATAGAACTTCTTGGAGCAGACATACAGCACGAGGGCGGCAATCAGTCCGATGGCGCCCAGTACTAATACTGCAATCAACATAAAATCCATAAATCTATAAATATTTGTTTTAGTTTGTTATTTGTTCAATCCGAAAGGCCAGTTGCTCGCGCATCCTATCGCGCAACAGCCATAACATTATATAATAAGGTACAAGCGCTACCAATGCGCTCAGCGCAGCCCATCCCTCATGACCCGTCAGCAGCAATACCAGCACCAACACCACCATCAACAGGATAAAAGGTACGCCAAAAGCCCACAGCAGCGCCTTGGCAGCCACCTGTCCAGAGGTCGATACGGTGACCTGCTGACCGACTTTATATGCTGCGACGGAATCGCAGAACACATCAATCATCTTCTCTTTCGACTCGGCGGCATTGCAGTAGCTGGCAACCTTACAGGCTGCACAAGCAGATGTCTGGACGATACGAACATGTATGCAACCGTCCTCAACGCTGTCAACTACCCCCGAATGAGTGATTCTTTGATTCATTAGTATTGCAATCTCGAGTTTGCAATTGCAAAGATACGAATAAATAACGAATAATGAATTACGATTTTCGAAAAATATGAAAAAAAAGTCGTAATCGTTTGCAATTATCCACTAATTTGTGTACTTTTGTATCGTCTAAACAATCCAAAGCTCATGAAAGCAACCGAACAAACACTTCAACAGGCAGAACGTGCCATCCGTAAGACCATCGAGAAATTTCCTCCCGCAGAGGAAGCTAGTCAGCTGACCGATATCCATTTGCGCGTCAGTCAGGATACGGGTGAACTGATTACCTTTGACGATGATGACAACGAGATAACGCGTTGTGTCGTAGAGCAATGGATAGACAACAAGGATGACAATTTCTATCAGGAGATTGCTGCCACGCTGCGCACCACCCTTCACAAGCAGAAGGACAAGATTGAGCAGATGTCGATACTGAAGCCTTTCTCGTTTGTATTGGAAGACGATGACAAGGAAAGCATTGAGGAGCTCTACCTCGTAGATGACGACACAGCAATCTTGCACGAAGACCTGATGGTCGACCTCGACAAAGATCTCAACGACTTCCTTGACAAGTTGCTCAAGGACTAGTTAATTCCTTCTTATCTGATTCTTAACGGATCGCCAACCTGTATGATGTAGTCAGGCGAGAGGTCGTTCATCTTATACAGGTTCTTCAGTCTGATGCCAAAGCGCTGGGCAATGCTGTACATCGATTCGCCAGCCTCTACCCTATAGACATATCCCTTGTATTCCTTAGGGGCATGACGGCGCTTTTTCTTCAGCCAGACATACTCGCCCTCTTCCAGAACATCATCCTTATCACGCTCATTGAACTTAGCCAATCGGCGATAGTCAACACTCACATCGGCACCTATAGAACGGAAAGTATCTCCCTGACGAGCAATTACATAGAAGTTATCATTAAACTGATTCACCTTATGCAATGTCGCTTGTTGGAAAGGCTGATGAGACTTTGATGAGGCGACATATACCGAGCCACCACCTCCCTTGTCAAACTTGTCCAAACCGTAGAGTTCGATAATCTCTATCAGACGAGAAGCATAAGTCGGACTGGTAGCATAGCCACAAGCCTTCAGGCCCTTAGCCCATCCTTTGTAGTCTGTCTTCTTCAACTGAAACAGACGACTATAGCGTTGGCTATTCTTCAGAAACAACGAATGGTCCAGATAGCTGTCCAACGGATTATCATAGGCACGGAAGCACTCTCCGCGAGCATCGTCGTCATGATAGACTCTGCCTCCCGACCATCCGTTATTACACTTGATGCCAAAATGGTTATTGCTTTTTCTTGCCAGTTCACTCATGCCTGCACCAGACTCCAGCACACCCTGTGCCAATGTGATGCTGGCAGGAATGCCATATTGTTGCATCTGACTGATGGCAATATCCTTATAGGTGTCAAAATAGTCCTGATAAGTTTTGTTCCAGGAAATAGCATGAGAAAAGGCCGGGAATAGGGCCAAAACGAACGAGCAAACAAAAAATATAGTGCGATTCATGCTTTTTTTCTTCAATTTTTGTGCAAAAATAAAGAAAAATAATTATATTTGCAACAAAAATCGAAATATTATGAAAGAACTAGCCCTAAAATCCACTATCTACGCAGTAGATTTCTCTGAACTAACCGATCAGGAACGTGAGCTCATCGAACAGGCTAAGGCCTCGACCTATAATTCCTATGCCCCCTATTCTCACTTCCACGTGGGTGCTGCTCTTCTTTTGAAGAACGGTGTCATCGTTCCAGGATGTAATCAGGAGAATGCTGCTTTTCCTGCTGGCATCTGTGCCGAGCGTAGTGCTTTGTTTGCTGCTGGTGCGCAGTATCCAGACCAGCCTGTCATGATGCTGGCCATTGCCGTCCGTAACAGCAAGGGAGAGTTCTTGTCCGAGCCTGCCAGTCCGTGTGGTCCCTGTCGTCAGGTTCTCATTGAGACGGAGACACGCTTCAAGCAGCCCGTACGCATTCTGCTTTACGGTACAGACCACACCTACGTGATGGATGGCATCAAGGAACTGATGCCCTTGTCGTTTACTCAGATTTAGCCTTCTCCATCAAGTCATCGATGGTGTGCAAGCCCTTGTCGGTACAGAAGCCGCGCAAGGCTATCAGAAAACCGTTGGAGAACAGTTCTTCAACGGAATACTGCTGTATCAGGCTGTTGGAGAGGATATACTGTCCCAGCGCATCGAAGATGTGGGGCACCAATTCGTAGTTAACATCTGGACGGAAATAGCCATCATCAACTCCACGCTTCATGAACGCCAGGAATCCCTCGCGTGAACGTTTCTGTGACTCCTTCATGTGTTCTGACAATTTAGGATATTTCGTCAGGTCAAGATAGAAGTTAGGATTTACCGACCGCACCTCCTCCAACTTCATGCGATAGGCCTCCATGATGATGTCAATCACGTCGTGACCTTCTTCTGCATAGTTTTGTATGTACTCTCGCTTGCGGTCGGCAAAAACCTTGATACCCTCGAAGAGCAACGTTTCCTTGTCTTCAAAGAGTTCATACATGGTACGCTTCGAGATTTTGAGTTCCTTGGCCAACGTATCCATCTTTACGGCACGGATGCCATGCATTGAGAAATCGTGCATGGCTTTCTCAATGATGCGGTCCCGTAAAGAGGCCCGATAGGCTGTTGTTTCTCTCAAAACTTGCATAAATATCAATTTCTGGGTGCAAAGATACTAAAAAGATTAAAAAACCGCACGTTTTTGCAGAGTTTTTATTACTTTTGCGGAAAATTTTCTGAATTGTATCAAAACTACAGTAATAATACACACATAACAACACAAAATGGTAAAGATCTCGAAAGAAGCAGCTTTAGCTTATCACGAAGCTGGCCGTCCTGGTAAAATTGAAGTAAAGCCTACCAAGGCTTATCGTACCCAAACAGACCTCTCGCTGGCCTATTCTCCTGGCGTTGCCTACCCCTGTCTGGAAATCCAGCAGAACCCTGACGATGCCTACAAGTACACCGATAAGGGTAATCTCGTGGCAGTCATCTCCAACGGTACGGCAGTACTTGGTCTGGGTGATATTGGTGCCATGAGCGGCAAGCCCGTCATGGAGGGTAAAGGTCTGCTCTTCAAGATTTATGGTGGCATCGACGTCTTCGATATCGAGGTGGCCGAGAAAGACCCTGAGAAGTTCTGCGAGGCCGTAGAGCGCATTGCCCCCACTTTCGGCGGCATCAATCTGGAGGACATCAAGGCTCCTGAGTGCTTCTACATTGAGGAGCGTCTGAAGAAGACCCTCGACATTCCCGTCATGCACGACGACCAGCACGGCACCGCCATCATCTCTGCTGCCGGACTGAAGAACGCCCTGGAGGTTATCAAGAAGGACATCAAGAAGGTGCGCATCGTCGTCAATGGTGCTGGTGCCGCTGCAATCTCATGTACCAAACTCTATATGGCCATCGGTGCCCAGAAGGAGAACATCGTCATGCTCGACTCCAAGGGCGTCATCTCTACCGCTCGTCAGGATCTGAACGAGCAGAAGAAGTTCTTTGCCACCAGTCGTACCGACATCCATACACTCGCTGAGGCCGTGAAAGATGCCGATGTCTTTGTTGGACTGTCTAAGGGTAACGTGCTCAGCCAGGATATGGTGAAGTCGATGGCTAAAGACCCCGTCATCTTCGCCTTGGCCAACCCCGTACCTGAAATCTCTTACGAGGATGCCATGGCCGCCCGTCCCGATGTGCTGATGTCCACAGGTCGTACCGACTATCCCAACCAGATTAACAACGTCATTGGTTTCCCTTATATCTTCCGTGGAGCCCTCGACGTTCACGCCACAGCCATCAACGAAGAGATGAAGCTGGCTGCCGTTTACGCCATTGCCGACCTGGCCAAGAAGCCCGTTCCCGATGTCGTCAACGATGTCTATAAGGTCAACAACCTCAAGTTCGGTCGCAACTACTTCATTCCGAAGCCTGTCGACCCACGTCTTATCTCCGAGGTCAGCGCTGCTGTTGCCAAGGCTGCCATCGAGAGTGGCGTAGCCCGCAAGCCCATCAAGAACTGGAGCAAGTATAAGCAGTCACTCAGCTTACTCTTAGGTCAGGAGACCAAGCTTACACAGAAGCTCTATGCTACTGCTGCTGCACATCCGCAGCGCGTGGTCTTTGCCGAGGCTGTTCACCCCACCATGCTGAAGGCTGCCGTACAGGCCAAGAGCGAGGGTATCTGTCAGCCCATCCTGTTGGGTAACGACGAGGTCATCGCCAAGATGGCCAAGGAAATGGAGCTCTCGCTGGATGGCGTCGAGATTGTTAACCTGCGTCACCCCTCTGAGCAGGAGCGTCGTGAGCGCTATGCTCGCATTCTGGCTGAGAAGCGCCAGCGCGAGGGTTACACCTATCAGGAGGCTAACGACAAGATGTTCGAGCGCAACTACTTCGGTATGATGATGGTCGAGACGGGCGAGGCAGATGCCTTCATCACCGGTCTCTACACCAAGTACTCGAACACCATCAAGGTTGTCAACGAGGTCATTGGTATCCGTCCTGAGTTCCAGCACTTCGGCACCATGCACATCATCAACTCGCCCAAGGGTATCCTCTATATTGCTGACACGTTGGTCAACGAGAATCCCGATACCGACGCCCTTGTCGATATTGCCAAACTGGCAGCTAGCAGCGTACGTTTCTTCAACGAGAAACCCGTTGTTGCCATGATGAGCCACTCCAATTTCGGTTCCTCACAGAGCGATGGCGCCAAGAAGGTGCGCCGTGCCGTAGAAATCATGCAGCAGCAGTTCCCTGATATGCCCATCGATGGTGAACTGCAGCTGGGCTTCGCCCTCGACCAGGAGTTGCGCGACGAGCAGTATCCCTTCACCCGTCTGAAGGGCAAGAAGGTCAACACGCTGGTCTTCCCCAACCTGACATCAGCACGTTCCTCTTATAAGATGCTGCAGATGCTCGATGCCGATGTCGAGATTATCGGCCCGATTCAGATGGGTCTGAACAAGCCCATCCACTTCATCGATTTCGGTGCCTCTGTCCGCGACGTTGTCAACATCGTTGCCGTTGCCGGCATCGACGCCTACGTCAACAAAATCAAGAACCGCATCAGTGCGAATAAGTTCTAAAGAAATCGTAGAAACCTACGAATGATACACTTTTCTTGATGCTTTAGAGAGGTATCATAAACAAGAGAAGCTCCCCTGTGTGAGGGGAGCTTCTTTCTATTTGGCCTTCAGTCCGAAGCAACCGAACCGGCAGTTAGGTCGCTTCGGACTATCAGTTAGGAGCATCCGGACTAATGACAGAAAAAGTATCTCTCATCGCCCTCGATACTTGTGTGCAAAGTTCTCTATGCATTTACTGCACCGCAGTGGGGACAGCGGCCTTTGTGCTGCAGCTTAGCACCACACTGGCCACAATGGTAGTGATAGTGGGGATGGCGCTGGTAACAACGGACAGCAAAGGCGATGTAGGCTATCAAAAGGAGATAGCCGATGTAGTAGAGAGTGAAGATGCTGAACACCACATAGATGACGGAACAGACGGCAGCAAGACCAGAGAGGTAAAGCAGGGCATCAAGGGTGGACAACTGGTGACGGACATCGTCGAGGGCTGCGACACCAACAATGACAATAGCCCAGACGGAGGCAACAAACAAGCCTAGATGGAACGGCAGTGCGAAGGGGTTCAGCGAGGGATGGAAATAGTAGTGTCGCCACGACTCAGCACCAAACATCTGGATGGAGGCATAGAGCGTTGCCGACATAGCGATAAGCACACACAGCAAGGTGGGATACAGGGAGTCGATGTCGTGGAAATGGACGATGTACGCATTGCGACGCAACAGCTTGCGCATGGCATAGGCGCTACCCACCAAGACGCAGATGGCAAGGAAGACGAGCAGGTGGGTATCAGAGAACTCATCGATGAACTGGGAGATGGGGTCATCGGGCGAGACACCCTCCAGAAGCTCACTCTCACGAATCCAGCCCTGCGTAATCTGGTCGCGCGCCACCTTGACCCACACAGAGTCGATGGTGTCGGTAGGCACCTTCTGGATGTCGGCCACCACAATGCGCTCGCCACGCACCACATACAACGTGTCGAACGCCATATCAGGCAAGGCATCGGCCAAAGGCAGGCGCTCGGCATTGACCATGAAGTTGTAGTTCTGTGTATAGTGGTGTGTCGTGGAGAAAGAGATGGAGTCTATCTGGTGCTCCGTCAAGTCCCAGGCATCGGGCGACTGCTGACCACGATTGTAGCACGCCGTCAGCAACAGACACAAGACAATATATAGCACACTCCTACTCCGCATAGACATTCATCTGACAATGTTTGCAATCAAACTCCAAACGGAAGCGACGGCCGTCGCCCAAGCGCAGGAATAACGGATACTTGTATGTTGGCTTCTTTCCACCATGCTTAACGCAATAGCCCATAGCATATTGCAGACAATGACGACACTGCATCAAGGGACCATCGCCACCTTTGATTTCGAAAGCTGTCAAATCCTTGGTGCCATAGAAGTCGGCAGCCAAGCGATTGGCGATGTTATAAAGATATGGATGGGCGTAGGTCGGACTTGGATCATGGGGACGGTTCTCCTGTGTCATAGGCATGACACAGCGAGAACCATCCCCGTTGAGTGCTGCCACCAGTTGGCGACGCAGTTCAGCCAGCATACTGCTGGGTATGAAGGCGTTGAAGTCGGAGGGCATCTCTACCCCACTACATTCGTAAGGTGTGCCACCCAACTTAGACAATTGGCGGATGATATTGTCGCGCTGAGGCTTCTCGGCCTGCTGATGCTCACACTGGATGGTAGCCGTGACACCCTCGGCAGAAAGTGAATAGCCATCAGCAGTCTGCAACAGATGCATCACGATGGGTATTCTGCGCACACTACTCTGACGCGACAGTTGGCGCTCGAACTCCATATCGTTGTTACGATAGAGCGCCATGCCTGGGCGCAAGTTGCGTGGCATCTGCTGAGGATAGAGACGATTGCCCTCCGCACGATTCACACGAAAACCCTCCAATTCGTGTTCCTGATTGATGAAGCACAATCCGTCGCCATTGGCAAAGGCTGCCGTACCCGCCACATTGAACGAGTCGCGCCGCAACTCCTTGACAGTTCCCACAAACTCACCCATTGCCTTGGGGGTGTCTGGCGAGAATATATCCGGCTGACGACCATGCAGGAAATAGGTTGTGAAGCCGCGATTGAACGTCTTCTTGAGGTTGGGGGTAAAGGAATAGGTGCAATGGCCACGCGACGCACGACAGTACTCATCAGGATGACTGGCTATGATGCTGTCGAGGCGCTGACTATAGGCTGCCACCACGTTCTTGACATAGGAGGCATCCTTCAGGCGACCCTCAATCTTAAACGACACAGCACCCGCCTGGGCGAGTTCCTCAAGATGTGAATACTGGTTTAAGTCCTTGAGCGACAAGAGATAACGCTGATGTTCCAACTCACGGCCATCAGCATCGATGAGGTCGAACTTCATGCGACACACCTGTGCACAGGCACCACGATTGGCAGAGCGTCCGAAGCAATACTGCGAGGCATAGCACTGACCGCTATAGCTGACACAGAGAGCACCATGCACGAAGACCTCCAATTCCACGTCGGGCACTTGTGCGTGTATCTCGGCAATCTCCTCAACAGACAATTCTCGAGCCAGCACTACCCTCTTGAAACCAAGACCAGCCAACCAGCGCACCTTCTCTACGGTACGATTATCCGTCTGCGTACTGGCATGGAAAGGAATTCGTAATTCGTAATTCGTAATTCGCAATAGTCCCATGTCCTGAACGAGGATGGCATCGACACCTGCATCAGACAGCTCGGCAATCAACTGACGGGTTGCCTCCAACTCATTGTCGTAGATGATCGTATTGACCGTAACATATACCTTGGCCGAGAACTGGTGAGCATAAGTACAGAGCTGACGAATGTCATCGACGCTATTGCCTGCTGCCACACGGGCACCAAACTTCTGGGCACCGATATAGACAGCATCTGCACCGTGGTCAATGGCCGCGATGCCACACTCCAAATTCTTGGCAGGTGCCAGCAACTCCAGTTGTCTCATTCGCAGTTCTCTTCCATCTTCCATCAGACATATTAACCAATCTGGTTAATATCGTATGGTGTCTCCTGATAGACGTAATAGTTTATCCAGTTGCTATACAGCAAGTTAGCATGTGCACGCCATGTCACCTTCGGACCTTGCGAGGGGTCGTCATTCTTATAGTAGTTGATGGGCAGATCAACATCATCACGTACATCCTTGTCGCGACGATACTCCTTATCCAAGGTGTCTGGTGCATACTCCAGGTGTCCCGTGATGAAGAACTCACGACCACCACGCGCCATTACCATGCTGACGCCACACTCCGGCGACTCAGCAATCAACTGCAGATCGGGATTGGCCAGAATGTCCTCACGATGCAACTCCGTATGACGGCTGTGGGGCATCTGGAACACATCATCAAAGCCACGGAAGATGGGCAACTGTGGATTCAGCGTATATTGCGGGAAGATGCCAAACATCTTCTTAGGCAACGGATATTTGGGAATGCCGTAGTGATAATAGAGTCCTGCCTGAGCAGCCCAACATATATATAAGGTACTCGTCACGTGCGTACGCGCCCACGCGAAGATGTCGGAAACCTCAGCCCAGTAGCTGACGTCCTCGTACTCCAGTTGCTCGACAGGGGCACCCGTGATAATCATGCCGTCGTACTTCTCATTGCGCATCTGCTCGAAGTCGCGATAGAACATCATCATGTGTTCGATAGGCGTATTCTTGGGCGTATGACTCTTCAGCTTCATGAAGCTGACCTCCAACTGCAAGGGGGTGTTCGACAAGAGACGGATGAGGTCTGTCTCTGTCGTAATCTTCAGCGGCATGAGGTTGAGAATGGCAATCTTCAGCGGACGGATATCCTGCATGTGGGCACGAGAGTCGTCCATGACGAAGATGTTCTCATGCTTCAGCAGTTCAATGGCCGGCAAGCGGTCGGGTAATCTTAAAGGCATCGAAGTATTTGACTATTTGACGATTTTACTAGTAGACCATTTACTATTATTATTCCTCTACGCGGAGCACGCAGACTGATACATTGTCAAAGCCACCAGCGGCAATAGCCTCCTCGCAAAGGTCGTTGGCAGTGGCACCATCCTGCAGCATTCTAGAGATGATGATGTCAGGCACCATATCGTTCAAACCGTCTGAGCAAAGCACATAGGTATCGCCTGCCTTGAAGTCGTCAGTAATCTCCGTCATATCGATGAACGTTTCGCTGGCACCAGCACCAATACAGTTGGTGATGACATTCGAGTGTTTCTTCTCTTCATTTTCATTGACGAGCGAGTGGTCGGTGGTCAACTGCTCCAACCATCCCTCGCGCTGACGATAGAGACGACTGTCGCCACAGTTCAGCCAAAAGTAGCGCTGGCCATAGTACAACAGACCTACTAACGTCGTTCCCATCTCAGCCTGTGCCTTGTTGACACGGCCTCGGCCATTGACCGTCTGATGGATGGACTGCAACCAGTCGTTGATGGCCTCTTCCAGTTCACCAGAACTCAGTCCCTTGGGCAGGTCATTAACATAGAACTTCAGGTTCTGCATAACCATTTCACTGGCTACCTCGCCAGCATTATGTCCACCCATACCGTCGGCTACGGCCACTATGAAGCGGTCGAGATTGTCTGGGGCCAACACTGTCTGATAGATATCGCTTCTAACAAAACGGTCGAAAGCCAATATCATATCCTCGTTATTACTTCTAATATTGCCGACACGACTGGCGGCTGTCAATACAATCTTACTCATCTATGCTTTCCTTTATTAACTAATACTAACCTGCAAATTTATGTTTGCCAGCGTTACAATGTCACCAGACTTCAGTGACATGGGAACATCAGGCAACAAGTCGCGCTGGTTCAACTTGGTACCGTTAGAGGAATGTTTATCAATGATGCACCAACCCGTATCCGGCTTATAGATAAGCTGGGCGTGCAATCCGGAGATATACATATTATCCACGAACAACGACTGGTATGGGCCCTGCTTACGGCCTATCACCGCACCATTGACACCCACCATACGGATATCCAACGTGGGGTTATAAAGCGTCAAGGTAGGTATACCATTCATCACGGGCATATCGTGACCTTCGGGCTTTCGCTGAGATTGCTGGAGATCGTTCACGAGAGATACGGCAAGGTCGCTGGCACGCATGGATATTGAGACCTGACGAGAGTGCTGCATCTTCTGCTGTGCTTCCTCAGCACTAATCATCAGACCACCACACTGCGTACAGCGTCGTCCCATACCAACCCGACCACAGTTGCTACAGTAAACAAGTTCCTGTCCACACTGGTCGCAATAGTGTGAATTCTCCTCTATCTCTTCTCTGCAACTTGGACAAATTATCATAGTTCTTCCTTAATATCTTCTGGCATTATCAACTGATAGGTTTCCTGCGTAATGGCATCCTGCGGGAGGTTGCTAACACGCATTGACAACTGCTGGATGGTGGCATCGAGCATGTTGCGCATCTCACGGGCATTACCAAACGACTCGTTCTTGTTGATGACTTTACGGCAGATGAGATCCATCAACTTGAACTCTGCCTCAGGCGACAACTTATAGTTGTCCTTCTGGGCCATCTTCTTGTAGATAGCCAACAGCTCGTCCTCGTTATAGTCATCAATGTGCATCTTGTGGCTGAAACGACTGGCCAGTCCGGGATTGACAGAGAGGAAGGTTTCCATCTCATCTTTATAGCCTGCAGCAATAACCACAAACTTACCGCGATCGTCCTCCATGCGCTTCATCAGCGTATCGATGGCCTCCTTGCCGTACATATCGTTATCTGACGATAGCGTGTAGGCCTCGTCGATGAACAGGATACCACCCATGGCCTTGTCGCACATATTGTTGACAATCTTCGGTGTCTCACCCATATACTTACCAACAAGTGTAGCACGGCTGGCCTCGATGACACGACTGGTGGGCAGGATATCCATAGCCTGCAGCACCTCGCCCATCTTGCGGGCCACAGTGGTCTTACCTGTACCAGGATTACCCGTAAGGATGAAGTTCATAGCCATCTGCTGCACACTACCAGCACCCATAGCAGCACGCTGCTTCATGAACATGCTCTGTACGGCCAGACGGCGTATCATGTTCTTCACTGAGCGCATGCCGATGAAGTCGTCGAGCTCGTTGAGTACCTCGTCGAGCGGACGTGCCTTTGCTGCAGTCTCCACTTCGAGGTCGGCAGAAGTAATGCGATACATATCCTCGTCCTTGAAGTCGGGATTGCCCATCATGGTAACCAGACGCTGACTCTGCTTCTCGATAGCCTGATCGAAGATGCGGCGTGCCTCACGAGCGTTGCCGAAGTTCTTGTCACGACGTAGGTAGAGTTGTTCGAACTGGCGATGAATGGTACCCTTCGTCTCCTCGTCAACAGTAAAGTTCTTGCCTTTGGCAAGGTTGAGGAATATCTGTGTCAGTTCGTCTGGCGTATAGTCGTCGAAATGGATGGTCTGTGTGAAGCGACTCTTCAGACCTGGGTTCGTATCAATGAAGTCGTGCATGTTGTCTGTATAACCGGCAACAATACAGATGAACTTACCACGATCGTCCTCCAAGCGCTTCAACAGCGTATCAATAGCCTCAGCACCGAAGGAATCCTGGTCGTTAGACTTCAAGGTGTAAGCCTCGTCGATGAAGAGAACGCCACCCATAGCCGAGTCAATCAGCTGGTTGGTCTTGATAGCGGTCTGGCCCGCAAAGCCTGCCACCAGTTTCGAGCGGTCGGCTTCCACCAGTTGTCCACGTGACAGGATGCCTAGTGTACGGAATACATCGGCCATGATGCGAGCAACAGTGGTCTTACCAGTACCAGGATTACCTGTAAAGACATAGTGCTTGCCCTGGAACGTGTTGGTCTCGCCACGACGTATCTGGAGATTGAGGAAGGCTGCGAGATTCGAGATTTCCTTCTTGACAGCAGCCAGACCGACCATGCCGTTGAGCTTGGCCAGACACTCGGTGTAGTCGACAGCCTGAGGAGCATTGTAGGGAATATCCTTGACGTCAATCATCATCAGCTGCTCGTTAGAGAGCGTAGAGATGTCGACATTCTGCAAGCGCTCAGCCTGCTTGGCGCAAATCTTGTCGAAGAGCTGACGCATGGTACGTCCGTTGGCGAAATCCTTGTCGCGCGAGTTGTACAGTTCGGTGACCATCTTCTGCGTCAGTTCCTGAGCCTCCTGCGTGAACTGGTACTTCTTCTCCTTCGCGAAGACCATCATAATCTGGAACAACTGGTCTGGCGTATAGTCGTCGATGTTCAGGAAATAGCTGAAGCGACTGCGTACACCAGGATTGATGCGGAACAGGTTCTCCATCTCCTGACGATAGCCTGCAGCGATGACAACAAACTTGCCTCGATCGTCCTCCATGCGTTTCATCAACTGCTCCAAAGCCTGTGTACCCTGCTGGTCTTTCTCACCACCACTGCTCAGCGGAGCAAGTGTGTAAGCCTCGTCGACAAACAGGATGCCACCCATGGCCTTGTCGCACAGGCGGTCCACTACCTTGGGAGTCTCGCCCTGATAGGGGCTGACCATCTTTGAACGGTCTACCTCAACGACGTGTCCACTGTCCAGATAACCGATAGACTCCAGAATTTCGCCCAACTTACGAGCGATAGTGGTCTTACCCGTACCAGGATTACCTGTCAGCACGATATGAATACCGACCTTCTCCTGTTCACCCAGTCCGCGTTGCGCGCGCTGTATATTATTATGTACAGTAAAGGCAATCTCCTTGACAGCCGACTTGACTTCATCCATACCGATATAACGGTCGAGGTCGCTGAGGATATCCTCCAGCGTGCGTTCCTCGGGTACGTAACCTCTGATGTCATGCTCCTCAATCATCACTGCCGCAGAGCCACGACTGATGAACGAGGTAAAGATATCCTCTGCTGTCTTGATGGCGACATGGGCATAGCCAAATGTGTCGTCCTTGATCTTGACCTGATACTGGAAATAGCGCAACAGCTTACGGTCAGCCTCCTGAGAAAAGGCAGTAATACCATACTTCGCACGAAGTTCCATCTTACAGATATCACACAGTTCCTGATAGCCTGGTGCTGGCAGACGGAAGGTGTACTTGAAACGGTTCTGTGCTGCAGGGTTAGCAGCCAAGAAGTCGTCCAAGCCCTTGGGCAGACCTGCCATGATGACGATGGGATCTTCGTCCCATTTGTCCATCTCGACAAACAGCTTATCCAACGGATTTACCTGGTTGGAATAGCGGTCCGGCAACAGCTTCTGGACATTGTCGAAGAAGAGGATCCCGCCCTTGGCGTTCTGCACATTCTCGTCCCACTTGTCCACAAAGCGTTGATAGTCGACGGCATCGACCATCGTCAACTTAGGTTTCGGTATGATTTTATGCTGATGGAAATAGTCTCGGATAACCTCTGCCAAAGCGGTCTTACCTGTACCCGTCTCACCAATGATAATGGTGTTCACGCTGAGACGGACATTCACAACGTCCCTGCGCGAATGGAGATAGGTATAGGTATCGACGACTGTCTTCAGCTGCTGCTTGACATCGTCGAGACCAACTAGGCGGTCCAAAATATTCTGTGACACCAGCGGGTGTCCACAATATTTACAGAACTTGGCTATCGAGCGGTTTTCCTTTTGACAATGCTCACAAACCATATTTATTCAACGTCCTTTTGTAATTGTTCAATGACTTTATTTGGAGAAAGACTTATCTTGTCTTTTTCTGGAATCTTAAAATTCATCAGCTTGGGGTTGAAGAGAATCATCTCTGCCAACAACAGAACCACCATTAGCGTCCATACCCTATAGTGCAGCACCGATTCGCCACTGATGGAGCGTACCTGATTGGTAACATCGTCAAGCATAGAGAACTTAGAACCCTTGAACTTGAACGACTTCTGCTTGAAGGTGTAGATGAGTGGTTCCATCAGACTAGTCTTCACATCGGTCTCCATCACCTCGTTGATGAACTGGTTCTCCATCTTCGAGTCTCTGCGGTAATCCGTGAGATGACAGATAAGCATATAGATGAGCGTGATGATGATAATGGCAGGAACGAACATGCCTGGATGCGTATTATAGACATATTTCATCGTAACGATAGGTATCATTGACGAAAGCAGTCCGAGAACACCCCACAGAGCACTCAGCACCACACCATAGCCGCGGAAGAAAGCTCTCAGACCCACGATGAGTGCTGACACACCACCCACAGGAAGCAGAATCATCAGCGAGGTGTGCATCATCACATCATCACGATTGCTGACACCGAAGATGGCCAGCAGGGCTATCCATAATCCACAGAGTCCGTAGAACATGGTGCGCCAACGGTGCTCCTTGAATTTCGCCTTGCTATATTCTTTTTTGACGCTCTTGTATTTGCGGACGGTCTCCTCCTTGGCTGTCGTGAGACGCTTGTAGTATATCTGGTTCTGGTCCACCTCACCAAGGTTCATCACCCACTCTTCCAGTCGATGCTCATAGCTGTAGGGCTCTTCGAAGTTCTTATGCGGGTCTTCGTGGAAGAAGACAGACATCCACTGACTCAATGCACCACGTCGCATGGCACCCAACAAGATGGGACGTCGTGTCTGTTTCTCGAAATTAGTGCCATCGGTCAGTTCCGTACCATCTTCCAATACATAGACTGGAATGGCACCCAGAATACGACAGAAACGATAGGCTGCCGTACGCAGGTCGTAAGCACCCAGACGTTCTTTGTTCTCGTCGCTCTTCAGGTCGAAGCAAGCCTTGGCCTGTGCCAGCTGTTCATACCAACCATGAAGCTGGGCGAAATAGTAGAAGCGTCCGCTGGGGTCTGCAAACTCACCCACCTGTTCCTCAAATTCCTCTGGTGTCAGATTCTGCCACGTCTTCAACTCGTCGCGCATAATCTCACCTACCTTATAAGGGTTGTCAGCATCGCGCAGGTCGTAAGCGGCCTCACGGTCAAGGTTATAGAGAATCTTATAACCCAAAGAACGTGTAGGTTGCTGATTCTCTGTCATGATACGCAGTGCCTCGCAGGCCATCAGGTCCTCGTGGCTATACATCCACGACAACAGACGACCGTCGCTCAGGCTGACCCACTCGTCTTCTGAGCAGTTTTCGTAACCGAAGGAGTGGACGATATCCTGCACGTTGCCAGAGGGATATTTCACCAGGAATGGAATCTCCGGATCAATCTCATAGACCAGTCGCAGAATGGCTACACGTTGCGTCAACGTGGTATCTGGCGCGAAATAACTACGCAGGCGATTGACATCTGCCTTCGTATGTGCCTCAATATAAAGGAATACATTATCATTGGGATTTCTCAGTGCAAAGGCATATTCCTCCATATAACTGAGAATAGAAATAGCTACGCTATGGATATCGTCACACTTGTTGCCACGCAAATCCGTATAGGGATAAGTGGGTTCCATGACATAAACCGATGCCATGAGACCTGCACGTTGGTCTGCAGGATAACGATTAACGATGATGTCCTTGACAGCAGAACTCAGCTTGACATTACCGCACTGCTCCAACCACCCAGGGATACGTCCGTTATACAGATAGCTGGTCGCCAGTCGCTCGTTGTCCATCAGCAATGGTATCAGCTCATGGACATTATCTGCTACGAGGTTACGCTCTGGGTCAACAATGAAACTACGGTACTTCAGCAGAGGTGACGAGATATCAACCTTGACATCCTCACCCAGGAACCAGCGTTCTACCTCATTATAGCCCCAACGACTGGCTGGATTGACCGCTGTCAGACCCTGCACAATCATCTTCACACGGTCTGGGAGTTCGTTGATGCGCGGCAGACGACCCTCGTTCTTCTTACGCATCATGATGCGCTCATTCTGAATCAGCGGGTTCTCACCCAACCAAAGGGTCATCAGCGTGATACCCAGCGAATAGAAGTCGGCAGCAGGAGTAATCTCCACCTCACCATCGATGACGTCATTGTACATCTCCGGTGCGGCATATACTGGTGTGCGGGCCTGAGTGGTCTTGTGCAGACGACCTTCTTCCTCCATGATACTGGAGATACCGAAGTCACCCAACACTATCTCCTTATGCGCCTCATCACGGAAGAAATAGTTACCTGGCTTGATATCCTTGTGGATGATGTTGTTGTTATGACAGTAAGCCAATGCAGCAGCACACTGCAGGGCAATACGGCGGAACTGGTTGTAGTCACCGTTAAGGTCGTAGTCTGCAAGTGTACCACCTCGGAGATACTCCATGAGTTCGTAATCACGGTTCTTACCCTCCACATAGGTCTTACCATAGTCGGTAATCTTGACCACCATCTCCAGATTGAAATTCTGGATGATGCGCATCAAGCCCTTCTTAATGGTAAAGTTGGGGTAATACACTTTCAGCACACGCTCACCCTCGTCTCCTTCTACCAGAAACACCTGAGCCTCACCTGAGTTGTCGCTCAGACATTTGATACCACGGTAAAATCTGCCTTTCAGCACAAAGTCGCCATCGCGGAACTCATCATCGCTACCGGTCTGCATCTTAGCGCCAGGTCTGACGGTAATGTCAGAAGCACCAGCCTGTGCAGCCTGTGGTGCATTCACCCTGATGGTAGCCTCTGTATTGATGGGGCCTGCCGGTCGATTGGTCACATCCATATATTACTTGTCGTCTTTAATTTCGTCCGTACTATTCTTTCCTAAAATAACCCATTTTCCACCCAGATGAGGCTTAGCACATCCACAGGGACTGCTATGCATGGCGTGCTTATAGTTGCACACCCACGCCAAACGCACGCCAACGGGTTTGCTCGCCATAGCGAAATTGCGAGCCTGAACGGGTGATGTCGTGGGGGGAACGGCGAGCTTATCGAGAATGGTCGACAGCATCTTAATTTTCACGGCTTTCATCTCCTCCAATTCATCACGGGTCATGCGCTTCGACTCAACCTTGGGAATAACGGGGACTTCCACGCCTTCATCCTTCTGCAACAAAGCAAGCACACGCTCACGCAACTTTGCATTGGCTTGTTCCTTGACAATGTCACGCTCCGAGTTGTAGGGCAGTGCATTCTCCAGATTAGAGTAGTCTCTGACTATTTCCAACAGTTGTTGGTAGTCAGGATTTTGCTGCAACTGCTTCACCAACTGACGAGCCTCCTTGGTCAGTGCCGTACCACACTTCTTGCAGAACGCAAAGTCGTTCAGCGTATGACATGTGGGACACACCATACCGCCTCGTGGACTACCACACTCAGGACAGTAAGCCTCGTTACCTTCCAGATGGGCACCACAATAAGAGCACACATCTTTGCGGATATAATGATGGCAGACCTCACAGAAGTCTGCGTCTGGATCTATCTCGGCTCCACAATGTGGACAAGTAGCCTTACTGATAGGCTGACCACACTGTGCACAGAACATGGCCTCAGGGTCGTTGATGGCACCGCAATATGGGCAAGCCTTGCCTGCAGCCTGACGCTGTTGGGCCTGATACATAGGCTGCTGGGGCGAATAAGACTGCTGTTGCGGTTCCTGTGATTGCATGGGTCTATTGAGCGTCTGCTGGGGTCTTACCGTGCGTTCAAAGACACTTGACTGGGAGTTATTTTCGTCTATCATTCTGTTGTAGTTAAAAATGTCAGTTGCAAAGATAGCAAAAAAAATATAAACGCACAAAAAAAACCGCCGTAAATTTATTTACGACGGCATTTTTCTTGTTTTTGTCGATAATATTACCAAAGTGGCAGGCGTTCAGACTTGGGCAAATACATCTTGCTACCCTCTTTCACACCAAAAGCTTCATACCAAGCATCAATGTGTGGCAGGGCACCATTGACACGCCAACGACCCAGTGAATGAGGATCGCTCTTAGTACGGTTACGGATTTCGGCCTCCGTAATGTTTCCTGCCCAAACGCCTGCATAAGCAATAAAGAAGCGCTGAGCCGCCGTCAGTCCATCAATAACGGGTAATGGCTGACGTTTTGTCGCATTCTGGAAAGCAGCAAAAGCTACCTGAAGACCACCGTGGTCAGCCAGGTTCTCACCCAACGTCAGACGACCATTGGCATTCAGGTCGGGTAACACCTTTATCTTAGAGAAGAACTCAGCATATTTGTCCGTACGTTCAGTAAAGTTTTTTGCATCCTCATTCTTCCACCAATCATGCATATTTCCATCCTTATCATACTGACGTCCCTGATCATCAAAACCATGCGTCATCTCGTGTCCGATTACAACGCCAATAGCGCCATAGTTAAAGGCGTCATCTGCAGTTGGATCAAAGAATGGAACTTGCAGAATACCAGCAGGAAAACAAATTTCGTTCGTGGTAGGGTTATAGTAAGCATTCACCGTCTGAGGAGTCATGTGCCAGTCGTCTCTATCGACAGGCTTACCAGCAGTATGATTGATACGCCAAGCAGTCCAGAAACGACTACATTCCTTCATATTATCAAAGTATGATTTTTTCGCATCAATCTTCAATGCTGACAGATCCGTCCAGCGATCAGGATAGCCAATCTTTACATAAAAGGTATTGAGCTTCAACAATGCATTTACCTTCGTCGAGTCATCCATCCAGTCCTGCGCAGCAATACGCTCACCCAAGGCTATACGCAGATTCTCCACGAGGGTCTTCATACGTTCCTTAGACGATGCAGGGAAGTATTTCTTCACATAGATACGTCCGAGCGCCTCACCCATAACGCCTTGTACCTGACTGGTAGAACGGCGCCACAAAGGATGATCCTCCTTACGACCAGAGAACACCTTGCCATAGAAATCGAAATTGGCAGCACGCACCTCATCGTTCAGATAACCAGTAGAGCCATCTATCTGCCCCCACTCCATCACATCGCGATACTCAGCAGCTGTCATTGTATCGAAAATCTTGTCTGCAGCCTGCATGAACTGAGGCTGACCGACTACCACCTCCTGCATATATTGACTCTTAATGCCCTTAGCATTCATCTGGCGTTCAATCTGCAAATGCGGACACAAAGCATCAAGTTCCTTCAGTGTCATCTTGTTGTAATTGGCAATGGGATCACGCATCTCCGTACGCGATTTTGACACCTTAGCCAGCGCAGTTTCAATCTTCAGGATGTTCTTCATCTTCTTCTCAGCAACACCCTTTTTGAATCCAAACAATTGGAACATACGCACGATGTGTTTCTTGTAGGCTTCACGAATTTTTACGGTAGCCTCATCATTTTCCACATAATAGTCTTTCTGTCCCAACGTCAGGCCACCCTGATAGAAGTTCAGGATATTCTGCGTAGCATTCTTCTCGTCAGCACCTATATAGGCACCAAATAACTCCGAATCGCCATAAGGCATCATCTCCAACTGGATAGCAAAAAGTTGCTCCTTGGTTTTGGCTGCCTCCATTCGCTTGATAATAGGCATAACAGGAGCCAGTCCATCCTTTTCTCTACGAGCTGAGTCCATTGCCAACTTGTAGAGGTCGCTGAGTTTCTGCTCTACCGTTCCCTCAGGATAGGTATTTTCCTGCAATTCTTTCAGAATACCATTGATGCGCTTGTTGTTATCCTCGGCCAGACGGTCGAAGCTGCCATAGCGTGAATAAGCGGCAGGCAGTGGGTTGGCTTTCATCCATCCACCACATGCATACTCATAGAAATCGTCAGCAGGACGCACGCTCGTATCCAAATCTGCCAGATTGATACCTGAGCGCAATTGCTGTGCTGCCCCCGTAATGGTCATTGTTGCTAATGCCATGATAATCAATAATTTCTTCATTGTTCTATATGTTTTTAATTCGTTAATTGTTCCAATTCTTCTGAGAGTTTTTCCCAGCGTTCTACCTCTTCGTCGAGGGCTTTCTTCGTCGATGTGTACTCCGTCACAAACTCCATGTTCGACGCATTTTCTGGTTTCATCAGCAGATCGTCGAGTTCCTTAAGGCGTTTTTCCATATCACTAATTCTGCGCTCCGACTGCTCGACAGCTTTCTCGACCTTGCGCAACTGCTTCTGCTGTTCCTTGTGCTCGGCATACGACTGATTCTTTACTACCTGCTGAGTTTTTGTTCCCGGCCTGGGAATGCTTTGTTCCCGGCCTGGGAATGTTTTGTTCCCAGCCTGGGAATTTTCGAGCTCTCGGAACTCTGAAATCTGTTTGCTCCTGAGGAAGTCGTAGATACCTCCCAGATGCTCGCGAACCTTACCGCCACCAAACTCGTAAACCTTTGTCACCAGCCCGTCGAGAAATTCACGGTCGTGCGACACAACGATAGCTGTTCCATCGAAGGCCTTAATAGCTTCCTTCAGCACATCTTTCGATGCCATATCGAGGTGATTGGTAGGCTCGTCAAGGATAAGCAGATTGACAGGTTCCAAGAGCAGACGAATCATTGCCAGACGACTACGTTCACCACCACTAAGAACTTTCACCTTCTTATCTGAAGCCTCGCCACCAAACATAAAGGCACCAAGTATATCATTTATTCTTAGACGAATCTCACCTTTCGCTACGTTGTCGATAGTCTGGAACACAGTAAGTTCTTCATCTAACAGTTGGGCCTGGTTTTGGGCAAAATAGCCTATCTGTATATTATGACCTATCTTTAAATGGCCATCGAAGGGAATCTCGCCCATGATACATTTCACCAACGTAGACTTACCCTCACCGTTTTTACCTACAAAAGCTACTTTCTCGCCACGCTTGATAGTCAAATTCACGTGATCAAAGACCACATGCGCACCATAGGCTTTTCTAACATCCTCGCAGATGACGGGATAATCCCCAGAACGCAGACAAGGAGGAAACTTCAGGCGTAGGGCAGAATTATCAACCTCATCAACTTCGATGGGCACCATCTTTTCTAACTGTTTGATTTTCTGCTGTACCTGCACAGCCTTAGTAGCCTGATAGCGGAAGCGCTCTATAAACTGACGCATCTCCTGCATCTCTTTCTGTTGGTTCTCATAGGCACGCAATTGTTGCTCGCGACGCTCCTTGCGTAGCACAACGTACTCGTCGTATTTTACTTTATAGTCAACAATCTGTCCACACGAAATCTCCAGTGTACGATTGCAGACATGGTTGATGAAGGCTCGGTCGTGAGATACCAGCACGACAGCCTTGGCAGACTGTGCCAAGAATTGTTCCAGCCATTGAATAGACTCGATATCCAAGTGATTAGTAGGCTCGTCGAGTAATAACACGTCAGGACGTTGCAAAAGGATTTTAGCCAATTCTATACGCATACGCCAACCTCCAGAGAACTCACTGGTGGGGCGTTCCAGATCATCGCGGGTAAAACCCAGACCTGCTAACGTACGTTCTATCTCAGCCTCACAGTTGTCAGCACCCATCATCATATATCTGTCGTGCTCCTGGGTAAATTTCTCCACCAGTGCCAGATAACTGTCACTTTCATAATCAGTACGCTCAGCCAACTCTTGCTGCAGACTGTCAACACGCTCTGCCATCTTTGCAACATCAGCAAAGGCTTTCTGAGCCTCTTGACGCACAGTGGTGTCATCCTGCAGGATCATCACCTGCGGCAAGTAGCCAATAGTGGTGTCGCTAGGCGTGCTCACATTGCCGCCTGTAGGTTTCTGTTGCCCACAGAGTATCTTCAGCAACGTTGACTTACCCGCACCGTTCTTACCCACAAGGGCTATACGGTCACGGTCATTTACAACGAAGCTGGCATCTTTGAACAGCGGCTTCACACCGAATTCTACATGCAGTGATTCTACTGATATCATCGTTTTTCTTCTGCTCTTTGTGATTTGAACGGACAAAGGTACGAAGAAAAAATGATATACGGATATTTTTTCAGAAAAAACTCACTTTTCGAAATGCTGATAGTCCTTCAGCGAACGCCACGCTCCACCCCAACGAAAACCATGCTGGATAAACAAACGGTAGCAAAGGTCATCCTTCGTAATCTTGTATTTAAAGCGTTTAGAACGGTCTACATAGGGTTTCCCCGTTGTGGGCTGAACGAGCAATGTACCATCTTTTTTCCGTTTCACACAAGGGTTATAAAGTGGATTGATATCGATAGCCAGTCCTTGGGCGTGTTTTGACAATTTCGTACTTCCCTCCACCGTACGATAGCAATAGCATGACGTATTATTTGCCTGCATCGAACGTTCATCATCGTTGCCATATTCCGAGATGGGACGAATTCTTTCTATAGGATATTTAGCCTTATAAAGTTCTGCAAAGATTTCCCTTAAATCGTTCGTTATCTGAACATTACAGATCAAAACACCTTTCTGAGTTTTGTTCTGAAAGTCAACGTACTGTACCTGTAGTGTATCCAACTTCACTTGCTGTCCATACACTCCTACGGTCATCAGCAACATGAGCCAAAACAGTCCCCAATATTTCATTATCATCATTGACAAATTGATTAACTAACGGCGCGAACGCTGAATCATAGTGCGCAACTTATTATTAAACTTCGTAGCCTGAAGGAGTTCCTCGATAGTCAGATGCATACGATACTGCCAGCGGTTATAGGCATCGCTAGGGGTATTGACACGTTCTTCGTCAGGATGCTTCGAACGCAATTCACTATCCATCGCCAACCAGTCTTGCAACTGCAGAATACAGAGCATAGAGGGACAATAGAGATGACGAGCGATGATTTCCTCAGCCAGGTGGGCAGGCAATTGTTCCGGCGCCCTACCCTCCTTTTGCAACATAGTGACGTAATAGCGCTGTCGACGCTCTGGCTGCTGTTGCCACCAGAGACGCAAGGGCGTCATATCGTGAGTTGCAATGGTACATACCGAACGGATGGGATTTGCCTCCAGATGAGTGTATTCAAACCCCTGCTGCTTGGGCATCTGCTGGATTTCGAGTGTCAATATGCGCAACTGATCGAGAACGGGTTCCACACAGTCGGGCAACATACCCAAGTCTTCCGCACAGAACAGCATGCGTGAATCACCCATCATTGCAGGCAGACGATGCAATGCCTGCTGTCCCCAGAAGAACGAGTGGCGCTGATAGAAGTAGTTATTATAGAGCCGCAGATAAGCATCGCGCTCTGTATCACTCAATGCCTCGAAGACTGACTCCTGTGTGGCACCGATGCGAGGGTGGTACATCTCTGTCTGATGTGGGTCTTCCAAAAAGAGTACATTGCTGGCCAATCGCATCAGTCCGTCGCGTATCCACAGGCTATTCTCGTCACGACGGTCAGCAAAGAGTGTGGCAATACGTCGTTGGGTAGCACATTGTTCAGCAAGGTCATAGAGGTTGTAAGCCTTGCGCACAAGGAAGTTATCACGCACATAGGCTGCATGGATACCAAACAAGCGATCAACGATTCTGTCATTGATAAATGGCTTGGTAAACAGTTCTTTACGAAAGGTCAGCCCAAAGTATTCTATCTCGTCAACTGTCAGCGGCAATGCTGGCGAGAAATGGCCCAATACACCATCAACAGCCTCAGCAGGAATCTCCCAGATACGGAAGTATCCCAATATATGATCTATACGCAGAGCGTCAAAATACTGCGAGAGACGGCTGAGGCGCTTCCTCAACATACGAGGAAGGTTCTCGTTCCAATCATAGGTTGGGAAGCCCCAATTGTGACCATGTTGAGAGAAAGCGTCGGGCGGCGAACCTGCCTGTGCGTCAAGATGGAATAATTCTGGATGCTTACGTGTCTCTACACTATCGGAATTCACACCAATGGGCAGGTCACCTTTCAGTACTACCCCTTTCTCACGGGCATAGTCCGCTGCAGCTCGCAACTGCTGGTGTAACAAATACTGCACAAAATTCACATAATCGAGTGTTTCACCACGATATTCGGCATAGTCAGGAAGCCAGTCAGCATTGACCTCACAGAAAGCCTTACATTCTTTAGTGGTCAACACATTCTTACCCTGCTCATCAAATAGTTCACGCAAATATTCTGACTTCACACGATCTACAGCCTCGTAGTCACTATAATGTAAGGCATTGAGTTCCTGACGACGTCGCATATACTGTGTCATTTTTTCCTTAGAACGTAGTGTTCCTGCAGCCTCCAAATCAACATAGTGCGGATGCAGCGCAAAAAAACTGACAATATTATAAGGGCACGAGTCAGACCACTGATGGTTTGTCGTAGTATCATTGACCGGTAACAACTGTATAACTTTCATGCCCGTTGCTATTGCCCAATCAACGAAACGCTTCAAGTCACCAAAATCACCTACTCCATAGCTATGTTCACTACGCAGGGCAAAGACGGGCACACTGACACCTGCCAGTCGCCACGATGTCTCGCAAAGGCGCAAGGGCTCACCATAGAGCGCCAACACCTGACCATCAGCAAGTTCATCAGATATAATGCGGTTGTCGCCTTCCTCCCATGCCACAAGGGCATGTGTCGTGGTATCCACCACCACATATTTATATTCGATGGGCATCAACCAGCCCAAGGCATCAACAGACAGTATCCACTCGCCATTCCCCACATAGTGCATTTGCTGATAGCGCGATGTGTTCCACGAACCGATGGCAGGATGACTGCCACAGACAGCCACAGCCTGGCCCTTCAGCAGTTGTGGTGCCGAAACTCGAAAAAGGACTGTACGTCGGAATAAAGGCACACGAGTAGCCTCAACCTTCTCGCCATGCGGTATATGCTGAGTAGTACGATAAGCATCACTATAAAGATGATAAGGCAATGGACGATCACGCCACTGGTCTGGGAAGATATAGTTCTGAGAGGCATCAAAATAATAAACTCTGGGCACCATATCCCACTCCTGTCGCAACACCTCTCCATCGCCATTCTCCACCTGATAGCGATAGCTGATGTGCGACAGCGGATGATGCCTGCTGACAAGCGCTGCCGTTTCCAGTGTCCAAAGCTGTCCATCCTCTGTCAGCATAACGAGGTCCTGCTGTCGCTGTGTACCATCTTGACTATGATAGCAGATGACTACATGCATGCTTTCACCCCATGCTGTATTATAGTTTATCGTGAATTTCAGTTTCATGGTTTGCAAACTTTTCTGCAAAAGTACAAAATAATTATGAAATATGCACTATTTATTATGCATTATTTTGTACCTTTGCAGCGGAAAAATACCAAGAAAGATGAAAAAGTTTGATACACGCACCTATTTATATATTGCCGCTGCAGGAATGATTATCATTCTCGCACTTGTAATTATCTATATGCTTACTCCCGTTTCCAAGGCCGAAACAACGCAATATGTTTATATCGACGATAACGACACCCAAGACTCAGTCATCGCCAAAGTAGGTGTTTTCAGTCACACCGCCGGCATGACAGGACTGGCCACCCTGATTCGCCATAGCAACTATAGCGAACACATCCGCACAGGACGTTACGCCATTGAGCCCAACGAGGGCGCTTTTGTAGTATTTCGTCACCTGAAGCAGGGACGCCAGACCAGTATGATGCTCACCATCCCAGAGGTACGTACAATGGATCGTTTGGCTGCTATATTATCACGCAAGTTGATGCTCGACAGCGCCACCATAGCCACAGCACTCTACGACCAGGAGACATGCCAGAAGCTGGGCTACGACACTTGTACCATTGCGGCAATGTTTGTACCCAACAGCTACGACATCTACTGGAACGTTTCTATTGATAAATTCCTGCTGCGAATGCAACGCGAACACGACCGTTTCTGGAAAGGTAATCGTGAACAGAAGGCTGCCCGTATGCAACTGACACCCACCGAGGTGTGTACACTAGCCAGCATCATCGACGAGGAGACAGCCAACAACGCTGAGAAGCCCATGATTGCAGGTATGTACCTGAATCGTCTGCACGAGCCCATGCCATTGCAGGCTGATCCAACCATTAAGTTTGCACTGAAACAGTTTGAGCTAAAGCGTATCTACAATAAGCTATTGGACGTAGAAAGTCCTTACAACACCTATCGCAATGAGGGATTGCCTCCTGGTCCTATTAAGATTGCTTCCGTGAAGGGTATTGATGCTGTACTCAACTACGTACACCACGACTATCTCTACATGTGTGCCAAGGAAGACTTTTCGGGCACCCACAACTTTGCACGTACCTATCAGGAACACCTGAAGAATGCTGCTCGCTATACTAAAGCGCTCAACGAAAGAGACATAAAATAAAGAAAATGTCCCCTACTTCACAGTGGAGGACATCCTATCTCATTTAGGTATTAGTCTTTTTAAGGTAAAAAGATTGTATTCAGGATAACGAGTGCAAATATAATTGATTTATATCAATCCTCCAAGCGTTTTTATAATTTTAACACTATAAAATTGAAAAAATCGAAAACAATTCACGGTCAACGGATAAATACTCACAGAAAATACACAAATTCTTTTGGTGTTTCCTCTGACATTTCGTACCTTTGCACTCAAATTACACATTATTTATAAATATGGAAGAAAAAATCATCAATAATGGCGAGGAACGTAAAAGCCTCAGTTTTGTAGAACAGTTCGTAAAAGAAGACCTGGAAGCAGGTAAGAATGGCAGTCGGCTGCAGACCCGCTTTCCACCAGAGCCCAACGGATATATTCACATCGGACACGCTAAGGCCATCTGCATGGACTTCGGTGTTGCAGAGGAGTTTAGTGGTGTTTGTAACCTACGTTTCGACGACACCAACCCCACAAAGGAGAATACAGAGTATGTGGAGAACATCATGAGCGACATTCAGTGGCTGGGATTCAAGTGGGGAAACATCTACTACGCCTCAGACTACTTTGAGAAGTTATGGGACTTTGCCACCTGGCTCATCAAAAAAGGACTAGCCTATGTTGATGAGCAGACCTCAGAGCAGATTGCCGAGCAAAAGGGAACGCCCACACAGCCAGGTACTGCCAGTCCATTCCGCGATCGTCCTATTGAGGAGAACCTGCGCTTGTTTGAGCAGATGAATACCCCAGAGGCTGTTGAGGGTTCAATGGTGCTGCGTGCCAAACTGGATATGGCTAACCCCAACATGCACTTCCGCGACCCCATCATCTATCGTATCATTCAGATCCCACACCATCGCACAGGTACCAAGTGGCATGCTTACCCAATGTATGACTTTGCCCACGGTCAGAGCGACTATTTCGAGGGTGTCACCCACTCCATCTGTACGTTGGAGTTCGTACCTCACCGTCCACTCTACGACAAATTCGTCGACCTGTTGCGTGAATATATCAAAGAGCAGAAGGCCAATGGTGCCGACCTCAGCGACTATAACCCTGACATCCTCGATGAGAAATACGACGGCACTCGTCAGATAGAGTTCAACCGCCTGAATCTCACCTATAACGTTATGTCGAAGCGTAAGTTGAAGGCACTGGTTGACGAGCATTTGGTCAACGGATGGGACGACCCCCGTATGCCAACTGTTTGTGGTATGCGTCGTCGCGGCTATTCGTCACAAAGCATACGCAATTTCATTGATAGCATTGGCTACACCAAGTTCGATGCCCTCAACGACTATGCCCTATTGGAGGCTAGCGTACGTGACGACCTGAACAAGAAAGCCACCCGTGTCAGTGCTGTCATTGACCCCATCAAGCTGGTCATTACCAACTATCCAGAGGACAAGAGCGAGGAACTGACAGCCATCAACAATCCTGAGAACGAGGCAGAGGGCACGCATACTGTCACCTTCAGCCGTGAGTTGTGGATTGAGCGCGATGACTTCATGGAGGTTGCTGAGAAGAAGTTCCAGCGCCTA
Organism: uncultured Bacteroidales bacterium; assembly: GCA_902772585.1. Lineage (GTDB taxonomy): Bacteria > Bacteroidota > Bacteroidia > Bacteroidales > Bacteroidaceae > Prevotella. The sequence continues at coordinate 66,758 of CACYBB010000009.1, forward strand.
GCACCAGGCAAGGAGGTTCGCCTGAAGAACGCCTATATCATCAAGTGCGACGAGGAGCACCCCTGTGACAAGGACGCAGAGGGTAACATCACCACTGTTTATGCCACCTATGACCCAGAGACACGCAGCGGTATGCCAGGTGCAGACCGTAAAATCAAGGGTAAGACACTGCATTGGGTAGATTGTCGCACAGCCCTGCCTGCTGAAGTTCGTCTCTATGACCGTCTCTTTGCCATCGAGAATCCTGCCGCTGACGAGCGCGATTTCCGCGAACTACTCAATCCGCAGTCTCTCGTGGTTCGCACCAACTGCTATGTCGAGCAGTACCTCAAGGAGAAGAAGGCTGGTGATTTCCTGCAGTTCCAGCGCATCGGCTACTTCACCATCGACCTCGACTCAACAGCCGACCACCTGGTGTTCAACAAGACCGTAGGTCTGAAGGACTCGTGGAAGAAATAAATGCAATATAACGAAGAATATTTCAATTCAGAAGACTTCAAAGAGTTGCTCGACAGCTACGAGACAGCACTCCTGGCAGGAGAGCAACCCTTTATGGATGCCGACGACCTTGTCGACCTAGCCGATTACTATAATTATAACGGTGAGGGTGACAAGGCCGCCGAGGCTATAGACCATGCTTTAGACTTATACCCCAACGCCACACTGCCCAACGTCTTCAAGGCCCGCGAGGCACTGATGATGGGCGATTTCGAGTTGGCCCACCACTATGCAGACTGTATTAGTGAGCACGATGACCCCGATTTCCATTACCTGACAGCGGAGATTATGATTGCCGAGGGAAGTATTGAGGAGGCAGACCGCTACCTGCGCCAGTATGCCAAGACTGTCGACGAAGACGAGTGGGAAGACTTCATCAAGGACTGTGCCAACCTCTATGTCGACTATGGTGTCAACGACAAGGCTTACCAATGGATGATGCGCTCAAAGGGTGACGACAGTACCGACTTCAAGGAACTCATGGCTCGTACCCTCTTCGGATTGGGCAAATACAAAGATTCTGAGCGATTATTCAACGAGCTTATAGACCGCGACCCCTACTCTTCTCACTACTGGAATGCACTGGCCTCGGCCCAATTCATGGACGAGGACTACAGCAATGCCATCACCAGTTCTGAATATGCTATTGCCATCAATCCTAACGACCCTGACGGACTGGCCAGCAAGGCCAATGGGTTATTTCGACTGGGCAATTACGAAGAGGCACTGGAATACTTCCGTCGTTTGGAGAAGCTCATGCCCGATGACGACATCGTCCTACTTGACGAAGGTGTCTGTTTGGTCAACATGGGTCGTCACGAGGAAGCCATCAGTTACTTGGAGCAGGCGCTCAGCGTTACTGAAGAAGACTCAGAAGTATTGCCGCAGATATACTTGGAACTGGCTTTCTGCTATAGCAGCATGAAGCAACCTTCCAAAGCACTCGAGATGATTGATGCTGCGATGGAATTGCCTGGCGACACCACCGACCTGCAGGTCATCCGTGGACACATCCTCCTGGAAAACGGCATGCTGGAAGAAGCCGAAGAAACTTTCAAAGATGCTATCCGACAGTCAGACAATTCCCCATCAGTACTGCTGCGCATCATCGTGTCGCTCTATGACAATCGTTATATCAACAGCAGCTACGAGATGTTTAAGAAATTCTTCGAGGTTGTCAACACCTACACTCCTGATTTCAACAAGGGTCATGCCTATATGGCGCTATGCTGTCATGACCTGGGCAAGAACGATGAATTCATGGAGTATCTGCGCAAAAGCGTCGAAATCAATCCTCGCGAGGCTCACCTTGTATTGGGTTTTCTCTTCCCTGAAGGTATGGAGCCCAGCGAATACGTCAAATATATGGAACAACGTTTAAGAAAATGAATTTTATAACCTCCCTTTTAGGAAATCTGAATTACGGCACTATTCTGTTTCTGATGCTCCTCGAGAGTACTGTCGTGCCCGTACCCTCTGAGTTTGTCGTTACCCCTGCAGCCTATCATGCTGCCAGCGGACAACTCGACGTGTGGCTCGTCATCCTCTTTGCCACTATTGGTGCAGACCTCGGCGCTTCCATCAACTACTTCGTAGCCCTCTACGTCGGACGTCCCGTTATCTATAAGTTTGCTAACAGCAAGTGGGGCAAGATGTGCCTGTTGAATCAGGAAAAAGTCGAGAAGTCGGAGCGTTACTTCGACGACCACGGCATTGTCGCTACGCTGACAGGGCGACTCATCCCTGGCATCCGTCACCTTATTTCGATACCTGCCGGACTGGCACGCATGCACTACGGCAAGTTCCTGCTCTACACCACCATTGGTGCAGGTTGCTGGCACGCCATCCTTGCTGGACTGGGTTGGTATCTGCATACCATCGTCCCTGAAGAACAGCTCAACGACAAGATTGAAGAGTATGCCGAATACATCAAGATAGCCATCGTCGCACTGGTTGTCATCGCTATCGTGTGGTTTGTCGTCAAACAACTGATGAAGAAAAAGACGGAAGAAAATTAGTATATTTCAAAATTATTCTATATCTTTGCAGGATAAACAGCTTAGTAACTAACATTATGGCAAGAATCAACAATCACTTGGTCATTATGGCAGGCGGCGTAGGAAGCCGTTTCTGGCCTATGAGTACGGCTGAGAAGCCCAAACAGTTTATCGATGTGCTGGGCATCGGCAAGTCACTGTTGCAGCTCACCGTAGAGCGCTTTGCAGGCATCGTAGATGCGGAGAACGTATGGGTAGTCACCAACAAGAACTATGCAGCCACCGTTGCTGAACAGTTGCCCGACATGCCCAAGGACCATATCCTCTGTGAGCCCTGTCGTCGCAATACAGCACCTTGCATCGCCTATGTGTCGTGGCGCATCAAGTCTCGCGACCCCAAGGCCAATATCGTGGTGTCACCCAGTGACCATGTGGTGATGAATATTGAGGAATTCCGTCGCATCATCACGGCTTGCATGAAGTTTACCAGTGACAGCGATGCCATCGTTACACTGGGTATGAAACCTACACGTCCTGAGACGGGATATGGATATATCGAGGCTAACCTCTCAGCCAATTCCCTGCGCAACAAGGGCATCTTCCGCGTAGACTCCTTCCGTGAGAAGCCCGATTTGGAGACGGCTTTGCGCTATATTCAGAAGAACAACTACTTCTGGAATGCAGGCATCTTCATCTGGAACGTGTCCACCATCGTCAATGCCTTCCGTATCTACCAGCCAGCCATGTCGAAGATTTTCGAGGGACTGCTTCCCATCTATGGCACGCCTCAAGAGCAGGAGAAGATTGACCAACTGTTCCCAGAGTGCGAGAACATCAGCGTTGACTATGCCATTATGGAGAAGGCGGAGGAGATCTTCGTCTGTCCTGCCGATTTCGGATGGAGTGACCTGGGCACATGGGGTTCCCTGCAACAGCAGTCGAAGAAAGACCTCTACGGCAATGCCTGCATCGGACAGGAGATATCACTCTTCGAGACCTCCAACTGCATCGTGCATACCACGCAAGAGAAGAAAGTGGTCATCCAGGGTCTCGACGGATACATCGTTGCAGAAAATGACGACACCTTACTCATCTGCAAGCTATCCGAAGAACAGCGTATTAAACAATTTAGCGGACAAGACAAATGAAGAAAGTCGCTTTGATTACCGGTATCACGGGTCAGGACGGTTCCTATCTGGCCGAGTTCTTGATTGAAAAAGGCTATGAGGTGCACGGACTGCTGCGCCGTAGCTCGTCATTCAACACCGGACGTATAGAACACCTCTATCTCGACGAGTGGGTACGCGACATGAAGAAAGCCCGTCTGGTCAACCTGCATTGGGCTGATATGACCGACTCCTCGTCACTCATCCGCGTCATTGGCGAGGTGAAACCTACAGAGATTTATAATCTGGCTGCTCAGAGCCACGTAAAGGTATCGTTCGACGTGCCCGAATATACAGCAGATGTAGATGCTGATGGCGTATTGCGCCTGTTGGAGGCTGTACGTATCTGCGGACTCGACAAGACATGTCGTATCTATCAGGCATCGACCTCTGAGCTCTATGGTAAGGTACAAGAGGTGCCACAAAGCGAGACCACTCCTTTCTATCCCCGTTCACCCTATGCCGTTGCCAAGCTCTATGGTTTCTGGATTATGAAGAACTATCGTGAGTCGTATGGCATGTTCTGCTGTAATGGTATTTTGTTCAACCACGAGAGTGAACGTCGTGGTGAGAACTTCGTAACACGTAAGATTACGTTGGCTGCCGCCCGCATTGCCCAAGGTTATCAGGACAAGCTCTACTTAGGTAACCTGAACTCCCTGCGCGACTGGGGTTATGCCAAGGACTATATCGAGTGTATGTGGCTCATCCTGCAGCAGCCCGAGCCTGATGATTTCGTCATTGCCACTGGCGAATACCATACTGTTCGCGAGTTTACCACGCTTGCCTTCAAGGAGGTAGGCATCGAACTGGAATGGCGTGGCGATGGAGTTGACGAGAAAGGTTACGATAAAGCGACAGGCAAGGCATTGGTCGAGGTTGATCCCAAATACTTCCGTCCTGCTGAAGTGGACCAGTTGTTGGGTAATCCTGCTAAGGCAAAGGCCAAATTGGGTTGGAACCCGCAGAAGACTTCGTTCCCTGAGCTTGTCAAAATCATGGTGAAGCACGATATGAAGTTCGTGAAGAAGCTGTTTTTAAAGGCGCAAATGGACAAAGAAGATGAAGCTTGATTCAAAGATATATGTCGCAGGCCATCGTGGCATGGTAGGTAGCGCCATTGTGCGTGAACTACATCGCCAGGGCTATACTAATATTATTACGCGCACGCATAAGGAACTGGACCTGACCCGTCAGGAGGCTGTCGAGGCCTTCTTTGCTCAGGAAAAGCCCGAATACGTATTCCTCGCTGCAGCGAAGGTTGGTGGCATCATTGCCAACCAGAGTGCGCTGGCCGACTTCATGTACGACAACATGATACTGGAGATGAATGTCATCCATGCTGCTTGGAAGAACGGTTGTAAGAAACTGGAGTTCCTGGGCAGCAGCTGCATCTATCCACGAATGGCCCCACAGCCTATGCCTGAGAGTTGTCTGCTGACCAGCGAACTGGAGAAGACCAACGAGGCTTATGCATTGGCAAAAATCAGTGGACTGAAATACTGCGAGTTCCTGAATCGCCAGTATGGCACAGACTATATCTCCGTCATGCCTACCAACCTCTATGGTCCTAACGACAACTACCATCCTGAGCACAGCCACGTGCTGCCAGCCCTCATCCGTCGTTTCCACGAAGCAAAGGAAGCTGGTCTGGAGAGTGTTACCTGCTGGGGCGATGGCTCACCCTTGCGTGAGTTCCTGTATGTTGATGACCTCGCCAACCTCTGCGTGTTCCTGATGAACAACTACTCAGGCAACGAGACAGTGAATGCTGGCACAGGTAAAGAGCTGACCATCAAGGCATTGACAGAACTTGTCGCTAAAGTCGTTGGCTATCAGGGACGCATCGAATGGGACACCACACGTCCTAATGGCACCCCTCGCAAACTCCTCGACGTCAGCAAGGCTGCCAAGCTCGGCTGGACCTACAAGACCGAACTCGAAGACGGCATCCGACTGGCCTACGACGATTTCCTGAATAACCCCATGCGAGCCGAACGTTAATTGTGGTCGACGGTTTTGCCGTCGACGTTAACCCCAAATAACTATGAAACCAATACGAACCCTTAACGACATGATTGTCTTCCTGCAAGAGCGGGGAGACCGCAAACGTGTGGCTGTGGTCTGTGCCAACGATGCCAGCACGCGCTATGCAGTAGAGAAAGGCAAGGAGATGGGATTCATCGAACCCATCTACGTGGACGGCGACGACAAGGACGAATGTGCTCGTCGTGCTGTAGCAATGTGTAAGAATGGTGAGGCCGACATCCTGATGAAGGGACTCATCAATACCGATGTCCTGTTGCGTGCCATTCTCGACAAGGAGAACGGTATCCTCCGCAAGGGACATGTGCTGACACATGTCGCTATGGCCGAGATTCCCAAGTACGAGAAACTGTTGTTCTTCACCGATGCTGCCGTTATCCCTGTCCCCACCCCTACACAGCGTCGCCAGCAGATTCGTTACATGAACTACGTCTGTCATGCCCTGGGCATTGACGAGCCACGCATCTCGCTCATCCACTGTGCTGAGAAAGTCAGCGCCAAGGCTTTCCCCTATACCGTTGACTACCTCGAAATCATTGCCGAGGCCCAGCGTGGACAGTTTGGGCGATGCATCATCGATGGTCCCCTTGACCTGAAGACATCCCTCGACAGCGTGTCGTTGCACGAGAAAGGTATCAAAAGTGTCATCGACGGACAAGCCGATGCCCTCATCTTCCCCGATATTGTTGCTGGTAACGTGTTCTACAAGACGATAACACTCTTCGGCTACGCCAAGACCGCAGGTGTCCTGCAGGGCACCCAATGCTGTTGCGTGCTTCCCTCGCGTGCCGATAGTCCTGATTCCAAATACTACTCTTTAGCCCTCGCTGCAATATGAAAATCCTTGTCATCAATCCTGGTTCTACGAGTACAAAGATGGCCGTCTATGAAGACGAGCAACCCATTCTTCTGCGTAATATCACCCATACCGCTGAAGAGTTGGCGCCTTTCGACGCCATCACTGAACAGCAGAATTTCCGCAAGCAACTAGTGCTCGACGAACTGGCTGCTGCCGATATTCCATTGGAGTTTGATGCCGTCATCGGACGTGGTGGACTGGTTAAGCCCATTGCTGGTGGTGTATATGAAATTAACCAACAAATGATTGATGATACCCTGCATGGTTGTGTCATGCACAACCACGCTTGCAATCTCGGTTGCCTTATCGCCCACGAAATCGCAAAAGAGATAGGATGTCGCTCCTTCATTGCCGACCCGGGTGTCGTCGACGAGTTGTCACCCTTGGCGCGCATCAGCGGTTCGCCCCTCATGCCTCGTATCGCCATCTGGCACGCCCTCAACCAGCGCGCCATCGCCCGTCGCTATGCTCGTGGCATTGGCAAGGAGTATGAAGACCTGAACCTCATCATCTGTCACCTGGGAGGCGGCATCTCTGTGGCAGCCCACGAACATGGTCGTGCCATCGATGCCAACAACGCCCTGGATGGCGAAGGTCCCTTCTCGCCCGAGCGTGCAGGTTCGTTGCCTGCTGCTGACCTCATCCGTCTCTGTTTCAGTGGCAAATATTCTGAGAAGCAACTGCTGAAACGCATTGCTGGCAAGGCAGGACTCAATGCCCATCTGGGCACCAACAACATGCGCGAGATTCAAGAGCGCATCAAGAACGGTGACGAGCACGCCCGACTCATCGTCGATGCAATGCTCTACCACGTTGCCAAGAATATTGCTGCCGAGGCCGCTGTGCTCTGTGGCCATATTGACGCCATTCTGCTCACGGGCGGCATGGCCCATTCTGAATATATCGTCAACGAATTGCGTCGTCGCATTGGCTTCCTCGCACCCGTCTATACCTTCCCTGGCGAAGACGAGATGCAAGCCCTCGCTCTCAACGCCCTTGCCGTGCTTCAAGGTAAACGTGACGTCAAAATTTACAGTTAAATCATCAAATTCTGTTAAAAAATCAGTCAGCATTTCCATTTATTTGTTTTTTCTTCGTAACTTTGAAGGCGTATTGTATACCTATGGCATACGATACCCCTGTTTAAGACAAGAAAATAAATAAAAACATAAATGCAATTTAAATGGAATTACGAACCACTGACACCAGAAAGACAGCAAGCAGCTAAGGAGCTGGCCGAGAAGATCGGGATGAGTCCCGTGATGGCCGGCCTCCTAATACAGCGTGGCATCAAGACGGAGAGTGCAGCAAAGCGCTTCTTCCGTCCTATGCTGAACGAGCTGATTGACCCGTTCCTGATGAACGACATGGACGTGGCAGTGGACAGACTGAACGACGCCATGGGGCGCAAAGAGCGTATCATGGTTTATGGCGACTACGATGTCGACGGATGTACGGCGGTAGCGCTTGTCTACAAGTTCCTGCAGCAGTTCTATTCCAACATTGACTACTATATCCCCAACCGCGAGGAAGAGGGTTATGGCGTCAGCAAAAAGGGAATAGACTATGCGGCAGAGACAGGGGTAAAACTTATTATCGTCCTCGACTGTGGCATCAAGGCCGTCGAGGAGATAGCGTATGCCAAGGAGTTGGGCGTAGATTTCATCATCTGCGACCACCACGTGCCTGACGAAGTGATGCCACCCGCTGTGGCCATTCTCAATCCCAAGCGCGACGACTCCACCTATCCTTTCAAGCACCTCTGCGGATGTGGTGTGGGCTTCAAGTTCATGCAGGCCTTTGCCAAGAACAACGGTATCCCGTTCTCACGCCTCATTCCCCTACTCGACTTCTGTGCCGTCAGCATTGCTGCCGACCTGGTACCTGTAGAGGGTGAGAACCGCACGTTGGCTTTCCACGGACTGAAGCAGTTGAACCAGGCTCCCTCGACAGGCCTGAAGGCGATTATCGAGATTTGCGGACTTACCAATCGCGAACTCACCATGAGCGACATCGTCTTTAAGATTGGTCCGCGCATCAACGCCTCTGGTCGTATGATGAATGGTCGCGAGGCTGTGGACCTGCTCGTAGAGCGTGATCTGCAGCGCAGTCTGACGATGGCTACGCGCATCAACGAATACAACGAACAGCGCAAGGATGTCGACAAGCAGATGACTGTCGAGGCCAACGAGATTGTGGAACGCCTGGAGAGTCAGCAGCACCAACAGTCCATCGTGCTCTATGACGAGGGCTGGAAGAAAGGTGTGGTAGGCATTGTGGCATCCCGACTCACCGAGCTTTATTTCCGTCCCACGGTGGTACTCACCGTCATCGATGGTATGGCCTCTGGTTCTGCACGTTCCGTGGCAGGCTTCGACGTCTATGATGCCGTTAAGTCGTGTCGCGACCTGCTGGAGAACTTCGGTGGTCACACCTATGCCGTAGGTCTCACCATGCGTCAGGAGAATATCCCTGAGTTCCGTCGTCGTTTCCAGGAGTATGTCAGCCACCACATCCTGCCCGAGCAGACCCAACAGACGCTCGACATCGATATGGAACTCGACTTCCAGCAAATCAGCAAGCGCCTGCTCAATGAGTTGAAGCGTCTGGCACCTCACGGACCAGGCAATGCCAAACCGCTCTTCATCACGCGCAACGTCTATGACTTTGGCACGTCGAAGGTGGTGGGTCGCCATCAGGAGCATATCAAGTTGGAACTCGTCGATTCCAAGTCGGCAGTGGTCATGAACGGCATTGCCTTCGGACAGTCGGCATCAGCACGCTATATCAAGTCAAAGCGTTCCTTCGACATCGTCTATACCATCGAGGAGAACACCTACAAGCGTGGCGAGGTACAACTGCAGATAGAGGGCATCCGTCCGTCGGAGGATGAGTAACTACAAAGAGATACTGAAGCACTATTGGGGCTACGACGACTTTCGTGGCATCCAACAGCAGATTATCGAGTCAATAGGACTGGGACGCGACACGCTGGGGCTCATGCCCACAGGAGGCGGCAAGTCGCTGACCTTCCAAGTGCCTGCTATGGCACTCGATGGGGTGTGCATTGTCGTCACCCCACTCATCGCCCTGATGAAAGACCAAGTCATGCACCTCCGCCAGAAGGGCATCCTCGCAGCAGCCGTCTATAGCGGTATGTCGCACGACGACATCCTGCGCGTGCTGGAGAACTGCATCCTGGGGCGCACCAAGTTCCTCTATGTATCGCCCGAACGACTCTCCAGCGACCTCTTCGTCACCAAGTTGCGCCACATGCACGTGTCGTTCATCACCGTTGACGAGGCACACTGCATCTCCCAGTGGGGCTATGATTTTCGCCCCTCCTACCTGGAGATTGCCAACATCCGCGCCATCCTGCCCGACATTCCCGTTCTGGCCTTGACAGCTACCGCCACGCCCCAAGTCGTAGAGGATATCTGCGCTAAGCTTTCATCAAACAGCCAACACCCAACACCTAACAGCCAACACCCAGAATCCGGCAAAACCGGATTCCACAGTGTGGAACACGGTTTTGCCGTGTTCCGCATGTCCTTCGAACGCAAGAATCTCACCTACTTCGTCAAGGACTGTCCTGACAAGATGCAGGAACTCATCCACACCTTTCAGCACACCCAGGGCTCGGCCATTGTCTATGTGCGCAGTCGTCGTCGCACCAAGGAGATTGCCCAGGCACTCTGTCTGGCTGGTCTCAGCGCCACCTTCTATCATGCCGGACTGGACCACGAGGTGAAAGACCAGCGCCAGCGCGACTGGCAGCAAGACGGTGTGCGCATCATCGTCTGCACCAACGCCTTTGGCATGGGCATCGACAAGCCCGACGTGCGTTTGGTCATGCACTACGACTGTCCCGACTCCATCGAGGCCTACTTCCAGGAGGCAGGTCGTGCTGGTCGTGACGGACAGCCTGCTCAGGCCATCCTGCTTTATAATAATGGTGATAATGCCAAACTCGCCAAGCGCATCGACGACACCTTCCCACCGAAGGACGAGATTCGTCAGGTCTATGAGCACCTGGCCTACTTCTTCCAGATAGCCACGGGCGATGGTTTCGGCATCACTCGCGAGTTCAACATCGACGTCTTCTGTCAGCGTTTCCATCATTTCCCTGTACGCGTCCATTCCGCCCTGCAGATTCTGCAGCGTGCAGGCTATATAGAATACGATGCTGCCCCCGACTTGCAGACGCGTGTGCGCTTCCTCTTGGAGCGCCACGAACTCTATCGGCTCAACGACCTCTCCGACCATGAGGACCGCCTCATCGTCACCCTCCTGCGCAACTATGGTGGACTCTTTGCCGACTTCGGTTACATCGACGAGGCACTCATCAGTCAGCAGTGTGGTTTGCGCCCTGCCGACCTCCACGAAGTGCTGAAGTCGCTGGCCCACAAACACATCATCCAGTATATCCCACGCTCTCAGGTGCCCACCATCCGCTATATGCAGCGTCGCGAAGACCCTGAGCACGTCCAACTCTCTGCCGACGTCTATGAACGACGCCTGGAGCAGTACCGCCAGCGCATCCACGCCATGCTGAACTACATGCAGGACAACGCCCATTGTCGTTCGCGCCTGTTGCTGGAATACTTTGGTGAAAAAGACACCCACGACTGTGGCCACTGCGATGTCTGTCTCACCAATCAGAGTCAGACTGCTGCCCATCAGCAGTCACTCGATGCCGCTCAGTCCATCCTCCAGTTGCTCAGCGATGGCAAGCGCCATCATCTCAGCGAACTTCATCGGCTTCCCTTCCCTACCGAAGCCCTCGATACCGCTCTTCACAGCCTGCTTAGCGAAGAGCGCATCCTTCAGAACGACGGATTCATCGAAAGTCGCTGACAGTCCCCTACTGTGTGACGCACCGCAGACACATCATCGTGAGGTCGTCATTAGGTTCAGCCCCGTTACGATGCTTCTCTACCTCAGCCTTCAGCGTGTCAACGACCTGCTGGGCTGAGTCAAAATGAGTATTGCGCAGCATGTCGAGCAGTCGCTTGTCGCCAAACTGTTCCTGCTGCGGGTTCTCAGCCTCGTTCAGACCATCAGTATAGATAAACAGCGGACGACCCTTGATGGTGTCAATCTCCTCGCCCACATACTTCAAGTCAGGCCACAGGCCGATGGGCGCGTTAGCCTCCATTTTAAGGAATTCACCCTTGCTGTCACCACCACCGATGACAGGAGGATTATGGCCTGCGTTACAGAAGTCGAGATGTCCCGTCTGCAGGTCTAGCATACCCAGCCAGAACGTGACGAACATACCGTTCTCATTGTCCGCACCACTGAGTGCATCGTTCATGTGAGTACATATCTCAGCAGGTTTCATACCCTGCTTGGCCAGCGTCAGGAACAGGCGCGTAGCCTGTGCCATGAACAGCGAGGCAGGCACACCCTTACCCGACACGTCGCCTACAGCGAAGTAGAGTTGGTCACCCTGCATCAAGTAGCCGTACAGGTCGCCTCCCACCTCTTTGGCAGGAGTCATCGAGGCATACATGTCCAGTCCTTCACGCTCTGGGAAGATGCTGGGAACCATCGACATCTGAATGTCGCGGGCAATGCGCAACTCACTCTCTATACGCTCCTGGGCAGCCTTGACCTCAGCCAGACGGGCTGCAGCACGGTGCCTTATCAGCATATAAATGATAAAGAAGATGAAGAGCGCCACAACGGCAATAAACAGTCCAATGATGCGCTGCTGCGACAGTTCAGCCTGCTGCTGGGCTATCTGTGCCTCTTTCTGCTGCGTCTCGTAGATGGTGGCCAGTTCGGCAGCCTTGTCTCTCTGCGCTACCGCAATGGCTGAGTCCAGCATCTGGCAGAGATCGCGCCCCACGGCAATGGTCTTTGCCGTTTGTCCTGCATTGGCACACGACAGATAGCGTGGCACCATCCATTCCTGGATATTCTCTAAGGTGGCATTCATGTTACGGTGGGTGAAGAAGCTGTCCACATATTCATAGTGGTCAGCAGCCTTGTCCCATTGCTTTGAATTATATAGATACTCCGCACCACCCAATTTGCCCGTCTCCGTCTGATAGAGGAGAGACTGCTGATAGTCAGCAAACGACTTCTCAGCCTCCTCATTCTTGCCCTTTTTGTAGAGCAGGAGGGCTTTCTGCAGTTGCAGATACCCTCTTCTGATGGCCTCCTGTTCACCATAGGAAGTGGGCTGATTCTTATAGTAGTCCAGTGCCTCTTCACTACGTTTCAGCCAGATCATTGCCGTGTCCACATTATCTTTGGCGTCGTAACAGGCAGCCGCCATGTTAAAACACACCTCCATCGCGGTCAGCGCATTAAATCCTGTAGTGTCAGCACGCATCAGTTTCGTTTTCAGCGCGTAGCCTTTCTCCAGATTCTTGGCAGCTTCGGCCTTCTGTCCCAACTTATACTGGCACTCACCCAGCGTAAACAGCATCGTAGAGTATTCCTCCGGAGAATTGATGACTCCGTCTTCCACCATCTTGATGGCAGGTAGCAGCACTCTCAGCGCCTCCTCGTATTCGTATTTCACCTTCAGGATGTCGCTCAGGCTCTGGGCTGCACTAAAGTGGTTCAGCTTGTCTTCTTTCGTCACTGGCTTTATCTTGTAAGCCTCGCGAAAGCAGTATTCCGCCTTTTTCGGATTGTCCAGATACAAGTAGCAGGCTCCTCTGCTGCGATTGGCACGAATGGCATTAAAGACTCCTGCCTGTTCCAGACTGTCAATGACCCGCAGTGCACCCTCAAAGTCACCCTTGTGCGAGTACGTTGCCAACAGCTCGTCCGCATCACTTCTGGTTCCTGCTTGTTGTTGATGACCATGACATCCTGCTATCAGCATGACAACGGCCAGCAATAAGAGTTGTCTCATCTTTCTTCCATTTTTAATGATTATACCTGCTGCAAAAGTACAAAAAAGAAAGCGAACCACCAACGATTCGCTCACTTTTCTTCTATTCCGCCCTTGTCATCACCTACATACTTTTGCGCTTTTCACATACTCACTTGCCAGACTGATAACCACAGCCAGAATTACAAACAGAAAAAATGCACCTTCCATAACTATCATATTTTTTTAAGTTAGACAATTAAGTTATCGGGTGCAAAGTAAAAAGAAGGGTGTACCAGAAGTCGGTACACCTCACCAAATTTTAATATCTTTTAAGACTTTCGGCTATTATTTGCCGCATTTTCTCGCGAAGTTCCAGTGGTTCGAGCACTTCTATGCCGTCGCCGTGCGAGAGTAACTGACCCAGAAAGTCGGCAGTGGGACGAATATCAAACGAGAAGTCGGCATAATGTTCAGTGCTACCTATTTCGCGCTGCGAGGGGTGCAGGGGCAGCGTGCGCAGGTAGTTGGGCGTCTTGTTGTAGGCACGCAGCACAACGTGGGCCATGGGCGTGCCGTCTGTCAGCACACCATAATACTCTGAGAAATACTCCTGTGGCGAGAAGTCGGCAGGCATCTCGAACGTCGCATCCGTCAGTTCCACCATCGTCACGCGGTCCAAGGCATAGACGCGCATCTGGTCCTCGTCGGTTCTGGCCAACAGATACCAGCGCCGCTGCGACAGTTTAAGGGCATACGGACAAACGGTTTTCTCGTAGCCCTCAGTCTGAAACTTCTGGTAGCCTATGCGCAGGCGGTGATTGGTGTGTATGGCACTGATGATGGTATTGAGATATTGTTCACCGACAGGAGCATTCTCCAGCACCAGACGCTCCTTCACGGCAGCACTGTCGGCCAGCACGCCATGTACGGTCAGCGTAGAGAACAGCCAACTCTCTATGCTGTCGTCGCTGAGCACCTCCTCGTTGCTGATGTAGTACTTATACGTACGTGGCTCGCAGTCGATGATAATGCCAAACATGTCCTGAATGGCGTCACGATGGCGATTGAACGACGTGCGTGGCAAGGGATTACCGTCGGTCACACGGTCCTCCCGCCACTTCTGGTTCAGTTCCTCAAGGTTCAGTTTTCGAAACGCCCTGAGCGTATTGATAATCCAGATGTACTGTTGAAATATCTGAGCTGGTTTCATACCTGCTGCGAAGGTACAAAAAATCCCACACCTTTCAGCAGGTATGGGATAGATATTAAGAGAATTTAGGAAATCGAAACATCGTCAGCTCGACCTCGCCATCTCCCACCCTCGCAACATGGCGAACCAGTC
>CACYBB010000010.1 GCA_902772585.1 uncultured Bacteroidales bacterium
TGCCATGTTGGCGGTCTCGTCGTACAGCTTACCGCAGAGGGCTGCAGAGGGAGCAATGTAGAAGGCCTTCTGGTCTTCCTCGTCGAACGACATCTTCTCAGCCTCACGACCAACAATCCAGTTGGCGCACATCACGACGTTCATCAGTTCCTGGTCACTGTCGCGATAACCCTCGGTGTTAGCCTGCAGGTCGTCGAACGAGTACTCATCAGCGTGGTCGGTGAGCAGCATCACCTTATATTTAAATGCCATCTTGGCCCAGCGCAGCAGGTCAACCTTGTCGTTGAGAACAGCACCGGGGATACATACCAGTGAGTAGGCATCCTTCAGGCTCAGACGGTCGAAGCCGTTGCGCAGCAGGTTCTCTACCTCATTGTAGAAGCCGCTGTCAGCGTCGGCAATGTCTTCCTTCAGCACGTTGATGATGCGCAGGTTCTTCACCTTGTCGGTACCGCAGGTCTTGAAGAACGAGTCGAGCTCACGATATGAGCGTTCCAGGTTCTGGGTAGCATAGAGGGCGTCGGTGATACCCTGTTTCAGCACGCCATTGTACTTCTCTTCTTCCTGCTTGCAGGCATCAGCATAACCGGTAGCACCCTCAATGCTGGTGTCGTTGAGCAGTTCCAGCCAACGGCTGATTTCGCGAGCCAGATTCTCTCTCTTCTCCTTGAAGCGCTTGTCCTTCAGGAAGACGTCCTTAGCAGCCTTGCGGGCGGGGTTCATGTTGTCTGCATCGGGCATGAAGCCACGGATGGCGTTAAAGCCACCAAATGAAGCCAACAGTTTGCTGGTATCTTTACCTTTCTCTTGTAGCTCGGCACCAGCCTGTGCGGCACTCTGAGCTTTCTGCATTTCTGTATCTGCCATAATATCTCTTAACTCTAAATTCTAAATTCTAAATTCTAAATTCTAAATTCTAAATTCTTAATTCATTAGAATCACTCTGCTCCCTGCAGTTCGTCCAGCATGCCCTGCAGCATAGCCTTCAGCTCGTCGCGGCTGCCAGCCTCCTTCAGGATGTCGCGCAGCTTGCGGTTCTGCTCAATGCTCTTGCGAATCTTGGCATTGGTCTCAATCTTCATCTTCGTACCAGAGAGGAAGGGACTGTTCTCTACCAGACGGCCCTTGCCACCTGCTGCCTCGAAGTCGCGAATCTCGCCAAACTTCAGCGTCTCGTCAACACTGCCGCCATCAGCATCTGTAAATGTTACATCTACCTTCGGCTTGAAATGTGCAAAAGCGTCTTCAATGTTCTGGATGTCTTCCACTAATTCAGGGTTGCCAGAATCTACGTCGGTAGTGTACTGGTCAATCATCAGCGTTTTGTTCTGATCGATAAGACTGACTTTCGCGTTGCTCTCTTCATCGGGAGCCATATTCCGAATTATTTCTTCTGCGTGACGTCAAACGTGGCGTTGCCGTCTTTGTCCACTCCTACGGTGATGTGGTCGCCAGCCTTGATCTTGCCGGCAATCATCATCTTCGAGATGGGGTGGCGCAACTCCTTACGGATGACACCGATGACGGGACGGGCACCATACTGCTGGTTGTAACCGCGCAGGGCGATGGTCTCGCGAGCCTCTGGTGTCAGTTCCAGCGTGATGTCCTGTTCTGCCAGCAACTTCAACAGGCCCTTCAGGTGGATGTCGAAGATGGCGGTGACAGTCTTGTCGGTAATCGGTGAGAACGGCACAATCTCTGTCAGACGGGCCAGGAACTCCGGACGGAAGAAACCTTGCATGATGTCCATCAGTTCGTTGTTCTCAGGAATCTGACCGCTATTGAACTTCGCCACGATATCCTTCGCACCGATATTAGAGGTGAAGAGGATGAGGGCATTCGAGAAGTCACCGATACGTCCCAGACGGTCGTGCAACTTACCCTCGTCAAGAATCTGCAGGAACAGGTCGAAGACTGACTTGTGGGCCTTTTCAATCTCGTCGAACAGCACGACAGAGTAGGGGGTCTGACGAATCTTGTTCACCAGCAGACCGCCTTCCTCGTAACCTACGTATCCCGGAGGTGCACCATAGAGCAGGGCCACCGAGTGCTCTTCCTTGAACTCTGACATGTCGAAGCGCAGCAGGGCACTCTCGTCACCGAACAGGAACTCTGCCAGTGCCTTCGACAACTCCGTCTTACCAGTACCTGTCGGACCCAGGAAGAAGAACGAACCCATGGGCTGTCCCTTCTTGCTCAGACCCGAGCGAGCCTCATAGACGGCGTCGAGCACCTTCTTCACGGCGTGGTCCTGACCGACGACGCGCTTCTTCAGGGCTTCTTCACCACCCATCAGACGCTCACGCTCGCCCGTCTGTACCTTACCCATAGGAACGCCGGTCTGCTTAGCCACGACGGCTGTCAGGTCGTCGGTCTTCAGTTCCGTATGTTTCTGCTCCTCGTCGCCGAGGTCGTTCTCTACCTTGACGTGAGCCATCGTGCGGTCAATGAGGTCGATGGCAGAGGCGGGCAGGCACTTCTCTGTCAGATAGCGCTTGGCCAGACGGATGCTCTCCGTCAGCACGGCCTCGTCGAGGGTCAGTCCGTGATACTCCTCGTAGGCGGGCATGATACCTTTCAGTATCTCCATCGTCTGCTCGGTAGTGGGCTCCTCAACGGTGATCTTCTCCAGATTGGAGGTCATCTCCTTATCCGTCTCAATATTCTTTGTGAAACCATCGATGCTGGAGGTGCAGAGCAACTGCAGGCGACCCTTCGACAGTTCGTTCTTCAATAATGTGGAGCAACCAAACAGGGCACCCTGCTTGTCGAAGAGCTTGTCAATCTTCTCGATAATCAACACCGCATTGGGCTGAGCCTCTATCTCGTCGATGACATTCTTGAAGCGGTCTTCCACCTCGCCTTTGTACTGTGCATCGCCACCCAGCGTAGCGGTCTCCAGCTCATAGGCAATGGCACCGCTCAGGAATCCGGGCACTTTGTCGGCTGCCAGCTCGCGGACGAAACCGTTCACCAGCGATGTCTTGCCAACACCCGACTCACCAGTGATGAGCAGGTTGGCCTTGGTCTTACGACCCAGTATCTCGTAGATGATACCTATCTCTTTCTCGAAACCTACCACGTTATCCAGATTGCCGGCACGTGCAATGGCGGTCTTGTCGGTGCAGTACTTGGCAATGGCACCCTTACCACCCTTGGCGGGAGTGCTCTTCTTCAGTTCGGCACCTTCCATATAGGGCGCTTCCACATTGACACCGCCACCCATCTTTGCGGAAATGTCCGATGGGGTGAGGGGCAACGTCTTCAACTGGTCGAACGAGAAGCCTACACCTGGCGTTACCAGTGCGGCGAGTACGCAGACGGCTGTCGTATCGTCGAGATTAAACTTTACCTTGTAGTCGTCAGCCTGGTCGATGACAGCCACAGACTCGTCGCTCAGCTCCAGGTCGCGCATGGGGCGCACGGCACGGGGAGCCAGCTGCATCTGTACGTCAGCCCAGTCCTGTAAGTAGTAGTAGTCCTTATCCAGCTCACTCTCTATAAAGTGAACAAGCCCCATCTCCTTATGAAGAATGGCCTTGAATAAGTGCGCTGGATAGATGGCATCGCTGCAGTATTCCTCTGCGAACGAATTGGCAATTGTTTTCAGTTGTTCGGTCATATCATTTATAGTTTACTCGTTTTTTAACGATTAATTAATTAGGTGCAAAGATACATATTTTTTCCGATAAACCTTACATTCTTCCCGTTTTTTTCTCACACATCAGCATAAAAAACGATTTTTAACATAGTATGATAAAGTATATTCAACAAATATGTATTATCTTTGCATGCCCCAAACAAAAACATTATGCCAAGAAAGAAAGACGGAATGCCCTTTGAGGTTCATCCTACGCCAGCCAAAGGTAAGGATGGCAAGTATATTGTCTATGCACGTCCCGCTATGAGGGATAAGCTGAAGATGCAGGGTCTGGAAGACTTCTGCAGTCGTAACTATGGCTTGCGCTATGGTGAACTGTCGAGAGCCTTCGATGTGTTCCTGCATGCAGCAGGTGAACTGATGGCGATGGGTTATCGCATTGATACGCCTATCGGCTCGTTTGCCCCAAGACTCATGTTGTCTCGAGAAATTACGGACCCTGATGCGGTGAAGGCTCGCGATGTCAGATTCAATGGGGTAGAGTATAACCCTGGCAAGCTCTGGAACAGGGAACTGGAAAAGTGGAACAACGGCTTCCGACGAGTGGATAATACCAACACGCAGGAGCTCCTTGCCAACCCTGAACAGTTGGACAAGGTTTTGCAGGAGTGCCTGCAGGCCTATAACGGCTATGTCACTGTCAGTCTCTTCGCTCACAAGTCCGGCCTGACTTATTACTCGGCTCGCAAGCAACTGAACCAGTGGACGGAGGGTGACAATCCTCGCCTGCTGAAAACCCGCCGAGGCCAGGAATTCATCTATACAGAAATATAAAAAAGTAAAAATGGTGCTATAGGTGCTATGATTTGTCTTAAGTGGTTCATATACAAATTGTTAACCTATAGCATCATTTTAAAAATCGTGCTATTATCATGCTATGATGGTGCTGTGATTTCTGCTATTCCCTTCTTATTGAACAGTAGATAATAGCCACGTACACCAGTGTTACCACCACGAGACCATTTCAAGTCCTTTAGTGTTTTGCCAAGGGCTTTTAAATTGGGTACATCACTGGCTTTCAGGTGTTTGGCGAGTTCTTGCTGGATGGCTGTTGTCGTCCAGAGGTTTTCGCGCTTATGTTCCTTTGTAGGTTCAAAGAATGTTGTTAACACCTCCTCTACTGACGATGCCTCCTGATACTGCTGATTGTGGCGCTGTATCTCCTGCTCGTCATCGCTAGTAAACCAGTAAAGGGCATCACGCTGATGCAACTCGTAGACGGCCTGGGCATACATCTGTTTATAAGGTATGCGCCCACTCATATCTGCCTCGCCAGTGACCTCCACGCAGAGATAACGGCGAGAGCCGTCACCTGAGGGTAATGGGGTGATGTCGTTGGTGGTGGCAATGAACGAACAGAGGCGAGGAGTCATCGTGTACTGGTCTGAGCGCATCTTGCGAATCTGCACGTCTTTCTCTGTCAACAGTCGCTTGATCTTTGCCTGTTCACGATTGGTCTTGGCGTTATACTCGTCAATGCAAACCAGCCACATGCGTCCAAGGACGCGCTCCACCTGTTCGGCATTCTCCATCTTGATGTCGTCCATATAGTATTCACGCATGGAAGGTGGCAGGATGTTCTTACAGAAGTTCGACTTCTTGATGCCCTGTCCGCCAATAAGCATCGGCACCATCGAGTTGCCGTAGTCACGATTGATGTCGAGAGCCTGTGCTACCATTGCCAAGAACCAGCGGTGAAAATACTGTGGCCACTTGGCATAGTTTGTGGGCAAACGACAGGCAAAATCCTCGATATAATTCGCCTTGCCGTCCCACTGTCCACAACCCGCCAGGAATTCATAGATGGGGTTGTAGTCCTTGACATGAGCCGACTCAATATAGATGCGGATGTCGTTCATCCAACTCTCGCCACCCTCCTTCATCTGCTCCACAACGATAGACTTAAGCTGTCGATCGGTCAATGGCTGCCACTGCTTGAAAACCAAGTCGTTAGGACGATACTCTGTGACTTGTTTTACCACATTGTAACGCAACTGGTAGCGACGTTCGAAGAAGTCCTCGATGAAGCGGATGATGCGCTCCTTCTCATTCATCTGCGACAATGTCTTGCCATTATAAGGCTTCTGGTAGGTCTCACGAAAAACCTTGCGGATGACGTCGAGGCTAAGCTGACGGAAACGCTGGTCCCAGTGGGTACGCATGACGCAGGCCTCCTCCTCGAGATGTGCCTTCTGACAATAGCCTGCCAACAGCACCAGACACTGTTCGTCGCATTCAGGCTTGTCGTCCAATGCCTTCGACAGACAGGTGTAATACTCCATCTGTATGCGTTCGCGCTCGTCGTAGTCTGGATACCAGACCACCTCTCCATCGTCATCAGTCTTCGTACCTTCATAGGCCTGCAGCACACTGACGTTCTCGCGCACAACAGGAAGAGGCAAGGCATCGGGGTTATAGTAGAGCTGTGGGTCGTGACTCATGCGACAGCCTCGGCTCAATGTTTGTTCGTCGGCTATCAGGTTGCACATTGCTAAATTCATATACAGGCGTCCAGCACTCTCGTGGGCCGTCTTTAGGAATTCCAGATATTTGTCGGCATCAAGTTGCATACGTCCCTTTTCCGTTGATTCCCAGGGTTTTGCATCGCCACTGTACTGACAGTGCACCACCACTTTCAGTGTTACACCACTTACACCTGCAAAGGCCAGCAGTGTATAGGGTAACTGTGCCACACGGGCCTTGATGTCAGCAACCTGTCGCTGACCTTCCGGACACGGGATGTTAAGCAAAAGCAACTGACTGAACGTCAATGGTTGCTCCAGGCCCTGCTTGCCGAATGTGGCAGAAAACACAAGATATGGAAGCTCGTCATTGTCCATGATATAATACCGAGGCATACCCTCTGCCTCCATCAGTCTGGATTGCAGGGTAGCCTTACGGATGCGGGCGGCTGCATCCTTACTATCGTTAGAGCGCATACGTTCTACGATAGTGGTAAGTTCTGTACTCACGGGAGCACCCAGTTCGCCCCCTCTGGTCTTGATTTTGGTTATCTTTGTCATAGCATCACAGATTTTGATAGCAAAGGTACGAAATCTTTTTGAAATATCCAAAAGAATCGTCTTAATAGTTGCTCACTTTTTTCAAGCGGTAAGCTCGCAAGGGTCAGAAGGCTTACAAACCCAGTATTAATAGGAATTTCGCAGGGAGCAAGAGGCCTTCTCGCAACCTTGCGGGCATACGAAAAACACCTTGCGAGCCTACGCAAAATACCTTGCGGGCATACGCAAAATAGAAAAGTGCATTTTTGCTATAGCACTATCATAGCACCATCATAGCACGATTTTCAAAATGGTGCTATATGATAACATATTGTATTTAAGGTGCTTATATCAAATCATAGCACCTATAGCACCATTTTCTTTTTCTTTTCAATATGTAGGTCACTTTCTCTGCGAGAAACTACGTCACTTTAGGGTCGTCCGTGACGTTCCTTCCACTCGTTCCGCCGTCACTTTGCGGGTGTTCCGATGATACTTTACCCCCCTAAAGTGTCATTGGAACAACTCGTAGATGACTTCGCAACGACCCTAAAGTGACGTATCCTTTGTTGGATTATTATTTGCTTATTATTTGGTGGTTCTATTTTATTTTACTAACTCCCACCAGTCCTGCCACTCACCATACCCTCGCTGGGTGGCGAAAATCCTATCGCCCTTGCGGATTATTGCTGCAACGACTTCTATCTGTTTCATACTCTTATTTCAAATCTTCAATAAACCTGTCAAAGTCAGAGAGAATTGTCTTATCCTGTATCCTCCAAAACTTTTCGTATTCTCCCAACGCTTTGGCTTCGGCTTCTTCGTGGCTAATAGATCCAGCATCTGGCAGAATGTCTCGATCGGATATCTCTAAATATCGCTCCAGCAGATTTCTCCAATCTGTCATTTTCATAATAATATGACGTCGCGCTCTGTCCTCTGCCATATCCAGGAAAGCTGTCGTCAGCAGATTCAGGCTTTCTATTTCCTTTTCCGACAGATAGTTCTTGGCAATGATCACATCGCTCTTCACCACCCGTCCGTCAGGGGCATTCTTCCATGTAGTAAGTCCCATGTGAGGTTTCTCGGCATTAGCGCGATTGTAAACAATCTCTGCTGCCGTCTGATGACTTACTGCATAGTGCATCATGTTTTGAACCGTCTTGTAGAATGTCTTCGTCACCTCGCTCTTGGGGTCGTAATCGCTGCTACACTCGGCATAGATATCTGTTATCTTCTGATAGTAGCGACGCTCAGAGGTGCGTATTTCACGGATGCGGTCCAGCAAGTCCTCAAAGTAGTCTGCACCAAACGGATTCTTGCCCTTCAGTCGTTCATCGTCCAGCACAAAGCCTTTTTGGATGTATTCCTTCAATACCTCGCGAGCCCAGATGCGGAACTGCGTAGCCTCATAGCTGTTCACTCTATAGCCAACGGCTATAATAGCATCCAGATTATACAGCAGAACGCCCTGTTCATCCCATTTGTCCGAGAGAATTGGAATTTTTCGAATAGCGTCGGACAAATGGACCTCACCAGTCTCATCCAGTTGCTTCAGGTGGTAGTTTATAGTAGAAATATCAACGGCGAACAATTCCGACATTCGTCGTTGTGACAGCCAGAGTGTACCATTGTTGAACAGCACACTTACATTTACCTTACCCGTACTCGTGCGATAGATCAGAACATTGCCCTCGAAGCTTGTGGCCAATTCCTTCGAGTCCATCTTCTGCATAAAATAACCCTGAGCAACCTTGGTGATGGGCTTCTTCTTGTCGGCATTCATGGCAATAGCGACACATGCAGTACGTGAGAGGAGAAAAGAAATCACCTGACGTGATGTTCCAGAGCCAAGTTTTGCCATCTCTTCTATCTCCACCATGTGCTCTTTCAAGTCCACTCCCTTCTCCTGTTGCAAGAACACAGCCACCTTATCCATCAGTCGCTCGAAGTTCCAGTACTTCATGTAGCCCATCAGTCGCGCCAACTTACGAGAGTTCCACCACTCATGTCCCTCAGCATCCACCTCCCTGATACTATCAAAAGGCGACTGCATCTCCTCTGGATTAAACAGCTCGTTGTCTTTATTATTTTCTTCCATATTCTTATAATGTTTTCGATTTCCGTACTATTGTATGCGTTCGGCTCTGCCGCATGACTTGTCCCACAACCTAATTCGGTACAGGAACCTGTCCCAGCGTCCTGCTGCGAATCTTCGCTATCCAGAAATCACGATTGGTTGTTGGAATCTTACAGCACGCTGAATTCTCAATCACATCCTCCATCTGCCCTCTGCCATCAGACATCTGTGGCAAAGCCACGTTGTGTCCATGCCAGAAGCATCCATTGATGAAAATACAAGTTCTGTATTTTCTCAGCACCAAATCAGGATGCCCTGGCAGGCGTTTATGGTTCAGTCTGTATCTGAATCCTCTACTCCACAACCCACGACGCACAATCAGCTCTGGCTTTGTGTTTTTGCCACGAATAGCCGACATTGTTTTATGACGTTGCTGTGGAGTGAGCTTATCCATATCAGTCCTTAAAGATTCTTCCTAGCAACGTGTCCTTGAATGCAAAGCTCGTATCTTTGTCTAACCTTACCCATTGGTTATTGGGTAGCGATTCCAGATACTCCAGCTCAAAAACTAGCCTTGGTCTTTCATCGTTAGTTTCAGGATGAACCTCTGCCTTGGTTCCTACGCGAGCTACACGAATCAGATAGAGGTCACTCACACCCTTGCCCTTGATATACGGCATGAAGTAGTAGAGCTTGTTGAGAGCAATCGTAGAAGGGAATGTTCCTGAAGGGCCTGTATAGTAAATCTTTGTAGGCTCTTCCTTCAAGAAGTATTCCTCGTTGTCTTTCTTGACCAAGCCAATCAGCAAGTGCTTGGCTTTATCCAAGGTATATTGCTTCTTGGGACGATTCACGACAAGAACTTTCTTTTCGTCAGCAAAGAGTCCAAGGTCAAGCATTGGCCTTTCATCACGAGCCGTAAAGATGGGCTTTGATGAAACTGGTGCCTCGTCATATATGAACTGATAAAGGCTTCTGCCAATCTGCTCCACGATACCACACACCAACGCATTACCCATCAGGAAAGCACGTCTTCCGTCAGATACTTCTGGATGAAGCGTGTGGTTGTCTGGGAACATGTTCATGCGCTCCAACTCAATAGGCAAAAGACGACGAAAACGACCTGATTTTGTTCTTACCACATGTTTGAAACGTGATGGCGAAGAGCCACCTTCTCCTGTTATAATAGTACGTGATGGCTGGTCGGGAGAGTCTGGGAAAGCCATTCCTCCCTCAGAGAACATATACTTGTAGCCCTCCTTGGAAACTCGCTCAATCTTTTTGGCACCTTTCTCATATTCCCATTTAGGCAGTTCCTCTTCAGAGATAAAGAAATCCTCTGGAACCAGTTTCTCGTCAATCAGATTGCCACCAAGCGTCTGACGAGGCCCGTCATAAACAGGGTCAGCATCAACGGAATAAACATGGCGGTCCATCATCATTCCGGCATTTCCAAATGGGCTATCTTTCTTGCCCTTGTTAAAGCCGTCAGAAACTTCCTTGATAGTTCCTTCGATATCAAACTCAGAAACCGTTTTATCTTTTGGTCTGAACTCGAAAGCCTTTGCCATAACGCCATCGAATTCTACCCAGTCTTCCAACTTCTCAATTTTCTTGGCCACAACGGAATCCTTTTGATAGCCAACGATGTAAGTTCTGCGTCTACGCTGTGGCATACCGTAATCTGCGGCGTTGACAATACGCCATTCTACGACGTAACCTAAATCTGCCAACGATGCAAGAATGATAGCAAAGTCGCGTCCACGCTGAGTAGCTGGCGAGTTCAGCAAACGGTCAACATTCTCAAAGAAAATATACTGAGGGCGTTTGTCTCCTTTCTCCTGAAGAATGCGATAGATCTGCCACCACAGCACACCTTTCTTACCTTCAATGCCCCCTGAACGGCTCAACGTTGCAGCTACAGAATAGTCCTGGCAAGGGAAGCCTCCAACCAACAAATCATGATCAGGAATGTCTGTTGTCAGTACAGTATTGATGTCCTTATTGCAATGCCCTTTGGAACCAAATCTTGCTTTGTATACAAGCGATGCGTCCTGATGCTGAGTCGAGGGTTCCCATTGGTTATTCCATATGGTCTCGTAAGCATCCGACGCACCTTCAAGGCCGATGCGAAAACCACCCACACCGGCAAATAATTCAACTACACGTATTGTATGTTTATTTTGATACATAATTAATATTTACTATTTTGATATAGTGATAAAGTTGCTCTTTTTGAAAGCCAAATTTCCTGTGGAATCATCTTCAAGCCATTCAGTTCTAAAGTCTTTCGTTGCTCAATAGATTCACTCGTACTTCCTCGCATAAAGACATTGTAGTTTTTTTCTTTAGGAAAATTGGGGGCTTCGCTTTGTTCGCCACTCTTATTCATAATTGGCATTCCATCTTTTCTAAAACGCTTTTCAACACAAAGTCTTTTTTCTTTTATAAGAGAACGTACATCCGTCCAGAGCTTTTTGACATCATCATAAATGAACTCATCAGGTATCACTACTCGTTTAAAGCCTTCAAATCGAATGCCATCTGAATCGTATTGATATACAATGAATAAGAATTGATGCTCCATGAAATAATCATGTAAGAAAGAATCCTCAAAAGAAGTTTCTTCCATCCATTCCTTAAAGTTCGGAGTGAACAATTTCATCGACTCTTTTGGTTTCCCATTATGGTCCAAAGGCAGACTCTTTGCAATTATACCAATTTTCACGAAGTCCTCAATATCATTTAGGCGTTTTGCACTACTTTCAAACATCCTAAGAACGACTAGTTCAGCGAAATTCTTAACAGGGACTTCATTTTCTTGTGATTCATCATCCCTACTAGTTGCCTGAGATTGAGGTTTGCTAATAGACGCTCCTATTTTCTCAGCAATCTCAGCAAAGGTTTTTCCTGAATAGAGTCGGTTTAACTCTTTGCATTTACTATCAATATCGCTATAATCCATGATTGGCTTTGCCAATTTTACTAAAGGTTCTTTCCTTTCTTTAGAAAAAAGAACTCCAGCAATCTCTGTGGCAAAATCGCGTTTAAGCCTAAAGCGCGGTGGATTTGGATATTTGGGAGCTGTGTCAATAACTAACAAAACACCTCGTAATTCGCTTGAAAGACGAGGATATTGATTCTTTCTCTCTTCATTCGTAGTATAGTCCCGATGGATGGAAATAAGAAAGTTGCGAACTAATAACCAATCATGCTTCAAACGCAGACGGTCTGTTTCATCAAACTCAAACAATTGAAATTTCAAAAGAGGAAAGAGTTTGTAACCATCTAGTTTTACTGTTACGTCAGACTTGTACCAATAATAGACCCAAAGGAGGTGCTCTAGTTTGTGCCAGAAATTGGAGGATTCAAATTCTTCTTCTACAATCTTCTGTATTGATACTGCTGTAACAGAAACAGGCTCTTTGCATTCATAATAATAAGGCGAAGTTGTGTTTTTAGGAACAACCATTCCTGTTGTCTTAACCTCATAACCAACATTGTCAATATAGATATCAACATCCTGCCGGTTATCTTGTTTACAACCGAGTATTGATTGCTCAACTATATTTCCAGCGATACCAGTTACTTTATTCTCTTTTTCATATTGAATAAACAGGTGACGTGAGTCAACTTCGAGCAAAGTCTTACCCATTGCCGCATTAAGCAAAGAAATCACTTGCTCTCGCGTAAAAATTCTGCTTGAATCCATATCGTTTATTTTACGATTTCATAACTCCACCCTTGTTCTTTCGCAATCCTCAACAGATTCAGAACATTAACCTTATCCCATTGGTTGCAAACCACAAATTTGACATTATCACCACTTGTCAGGACAAACTGCTCTTTGATTAGATGGCGATATTTGTTGTCAACATCTTTTTGCGAATTGGCTGCTTCAAGATTATCCTCAATAAGATTCCAACGTCCCCAAGAACCCAAAAGGCCAATATGGAAGATACCCTTCAACTCGTTGATCGAAGTCTTGGGGCATTTCTTCAGATACTCTTTTATCACAGCATATCCCATTTGAGACTTGGGGTAGATTACGCCGTTCAATTTGATGGTGACATCTCTTCCTGCCAAGTCCTCAGGTTTAACGCCTAAATCAGCAGGTATCTTTGGAATAGAAGGCACAGAGACTTGAACATTGGGGTGTTGACGAGCAGATTTCTCAAACAAGTCACATCCTACGAACTTGGTCAGCAAGGTCACATATTTAAAGAACTCTTTGATTTTTATCTCCTGAGACTTGGTGGCATGTGGACGAGTCGGTGCCTGTGAGTTCTCCGACAAGTCATACGATTGTGCTTGTTTGGCCGTTTCATACGAAAGTGACTCCAAATATTTCACCTCAGTCGTTGTGAGTGAATTGTCGTTAGCCGTAAACGCTAATGCTTCATCCCAGAATTCCTTGTTTGCAGTATGGTTGGCGATTCTTTTGAAGAACACGTCCGTTTCGCCAACATACGCCTTTCTGTTCTCGCGGTTAAGAAGAATGTATAGTGCAGGCTTAGAGAGCTCTTCCTTCATCTCCTTAATGAACTCAGTATAACCACGCCTGATGACACTCAGCTGGCACACGCAATTATCCATTTCGATAATTTTGGAGCCATCGAGCACGTCATCATATAGTATTGTATGTATCGTCTTAGCCATAGTCCATTCAAAAACTATTTGTTTATCATACTCTTTGAGCTTAATTCTGCTCTCTTACTTCTGCTATCTCTGGCAGCTCTTCGAACCTCAGCAGGTCATCTACCTGAACTTCGAGGAGTTTGGCAATCTGCATGAGGGTTTCGAGGGGCGGCTGAGCCGCGTTTGTACACCATTTGCTGACGGTAGTCGGAGCTACATTCAATTGTTCGGCAAGCCACTTGTTGGTCTTGCGTTTATCAACCAATACTACTTTAATGCGGTTAATGTTACGTTCCATATTGAACTATATTAAATGATTATTGAGTGCAATGCTACGATTAAGCGAGAGCAAAGAAACTTGTTTCATTTGCCGAGCGTGAGTAGTTTCGCTCTGCAAATATAGACATTTTCTAGAAGAAAACATAAAAATCAGCAAACAATTTGCATTTTATTAGCGTTTTGTTCACTTTTATGCCGAATATTAGTTATATTTGCACTCAAATTCGATATAATCAACAGCAATAATGGCTGAGAAGAAGAACCATCACATTATTCCTCAATCTTATCAACGTTTGTTTTCGAACGATGGTAAGAACATAGGCATATATGTCATTAAGAAAAAACTCATAATCAATCAATCTCCCATCAAAAGCACGATGAGCAAAGACTACTTTTATTCAAAAGACCCTAAAATAGAGGATGGTCTTTCTGAGATAGAAGGATTATTTATGTTGGCGTTCCATAAGTTAGAAAATAATCATGATTATAGATTACATGAAGTTGAACGATTGAATATCTTAGCCTATGTAATGATACAACTTGGTCGTACAACTTATATGTCAAAAAAGTTGAGTGATGATGTTAACGAAATGTCATTAGAAATTTTCAAGAGATGTACTGGTGCAGAACAAATCGATCCTCATCTAGAATTTCGATTTGATGAACCTCCATTGTTTTCGTTGAGTGTTTATGCAGACATGATAACAGACATGGCTGACTTATCTTTCAAATTGGTTTGCATAGATTCAACCATCGATTCATATTTTATTACGTCAGATTGCCCTGCTTTTACAATTAATCCATATTTTGATTATTTAGGATATGCTGGAGTAAAAATTCTTGGCTACAAAGGTGTTTGTTTATTGATGCCTCTTACCCCCAAGTTAATGATATTGTTTTATGATTCTAACATATATAAAGTCGGAAATAGAAAAGGAAAAGTCGTAATAAGCGAAGCAAAAGATATTGAAACAATAAATATGCTTATAGCAAATGAGGCTAATGAAATATTGGCATATAATCCTTCGTATGAAATCAGCACCCATTTAAGAGAATATGCTCAAAGGACGAGATTAAATGCACGGCCGTTCAAACTATTTAAAAATGGACAATGCAAAATTTCGTTTTTCCGTATTCTTGACAAAGCAAAATATCTTAATCTAAACTCTTGCTATCAAGAAGATTTGTATAGGGAGTATACAAATTTCTTGTCTAAGAATCCCGAACTAAAACAACATCTCAAAAGTTTAGGAGGTTCGGCTTCTGCTGAAGATCGACGTAGGTTTTATGAGGAATTGAAAAATAGAAAGTAAAATCGGAAATTATCATCCAATCATTGCTCGGTCTACGCTACGCCCTTGCTACGATATACCAACGACGGCGGAACGACCTTGCTACGACTCATCTGTTTTGTCCTCTGCATGTTCGTCCTCAAATGACTGGATTTCTGCTGCAATGGTCTTCTGCAGTTCTTCCTTGGGGATGATGAGTTTGTAGTCGGCTACACCGATGGGCTTGGTTATGCCTTCAAGTGCCAGTTCCACATCCAGACGGTCTTTCTCAGCACAGAGGATGATGCCGATGGATGGGTTTTCGCCCTCCTGACGCTCGGTGCGGTCGAGAAGGGAGAGGTAGTAGTTCATCTTTCCTGCATATTCAGGAATGAACTTGCCTATCTTCAGGTCAATGGCTACAAGGCTACGCAGGCCCCTGTGGAAGAAGAGCATATCGACGCGACTCTCCTTGCCGTTGTATTCTATGGTGTGCTGGTTGCCGATGAATGTGAAGCCCTTGCCCAACTCCAGCAGGAACAATTTAATCTTCTCAACGAGCCTGTTCTCCAGCTCGAGTTCCAGAATGGGTTTGGTAACACCAAGGAATCCGAGGTTATAGGTGCTGTGGAACACCTCGTTGGCATACTGCGACTGCACGGCTGGCAGAGTGGACTCGAAGTTGTTGTCAGCAGCAGGAACAGAATGCGTCTCGTGCATCCCCAACTTGATGGCGTTCAGGAGCAGGTCGCGATTCCATCCTTTAGCGACTGTCTCTTGCGAATAGTAATAGATTGCGGCATCATCATCCTTCAGTTCACGCATCAGCAGCAGATTGTGAGACCAAGGCAAAAGTGCGACGCTCTGTCGCAGTTTTGCATCACTATTGCAAAAACGCAGGTAGAACTTCTTCATATCCCATAAGTTACGAGGAGAAAGGCCCATGTCGGGATAGCGTTCTTTCAAATCTACGGAAAGCCGTTTGACGACACCGCTTCCGTGCTTGCTCTCCAGTTTTTTCTCATGGAGCAGCCTGCCTATCTCCCAGTGTGTGTTGCTAGCAGTAGCAGCCAAATGAAATGCAACACTGGCACGTGCGTTCTCTATTACTGCGACAGCCTGTCGCAGTAATTCCTTATAGTCGTTTTCCTGAATTGGAACCAATTCTTCTGCCATATTCTTCTTTGTTTTTTTCGTTTCTTAGGACATAAATTCTTTGTTACAATTATTCACCCCAGCCCACCGAACGATTGGTGCTCACCATCGTTTTCTGCAATATGAATCCATTGTTGTAAACCATCAGAATTATATTTCGTTTTTATACACTCGGTTTGCAATACGCCTATCCTACGCCCTTGCTACGATATACCAACGACGGCCGAACGACCTTCCTACGATATTGAATCTTCCTTCTCTTTTTCCTCTAACTGTGCTTCCAGCAACTTGATACGCTCCTGAAGTTCTTGCACGCTGGGCAGTTTTACAGGATTCTGATTTTCAATGCTTTGCAATTCTGCACCAAGCCGGTGCAGTTTTTCTGTCTGAACAGAATTACCACTATAGAAAAGGTACCATTGTTTCATGTACCAGAGGTTGCGGGAAGAGAAGCCTTTGACGTCGGGATAGGCGGCACGCAAGTCAAGACTAAGCTGTTCCACAACGCCAGCTCCCCACTTCTGCTCGGCTTTCTTCTCAACAAGGTCGCGCCCTAATTGCCAGTTGAACTCCAGCGCACCATAATTAGCCTGTAAGGCAACACGCGAACGGATACGCTGGTAGCGAGCTTTGATTTCTTGTAACCACGCAACATATTCTGCATCACCGTGAAAGTCATGCGATGCGACAAAATGCGGGTTATCTATATTATTTCCTGTCATATCTTGAATCGTTTTATATTTCCTTTTTATTCTCGTTTACTTCTATTTGTCTTCTATCCCTCTTCTTACCCTAACGAAAGACTCGGCTTGCTCTCGGCCACCTCTATCCTCGACCTACGCTACGACCTTCCAACGATAGTTCTATGTTATCATTTTGATTCCTGAGAAAGAAGATATTGTTTGTACTCTCTCACAAGTAGTTCCTTGATATCCACTTCGAGCAAGTCTGCAATCTTCAGCAGACAAGCCAAATCTGGCTGCGAAGTGTTAGTACACCATTTACTGACCGTTGACGGAGTCACCCCCAACTGTCCTGCAAGCCAACGTGCAGTCCGTTTCTTCTCGAACAAGACCATTTTTATTCGGTTAATATCTTCCATATTCAATAGTTTATTGCACAAAGGTAGTGATTTATTCTCAATTTCTTCACGAAATAATGAAATAATCGAAAATATCAGCCACTTTTTATGCTTTTTTATGCAAAATAGTGCCTTCTCCTTCCCAACCTATGTTCATTGCCTCACGAACATAGGTTCCCACCCCTTATGAACATATCTGGAAAGTCCCACGAACATATGTTCATGAAAACAACGTTCTCCAACTGCCCATCTTTTTCAAGAAAATGAGGCTTTACCCATACTGTAGCCATACTGTAGCCATACTCTAGCCTGCTTCTAGCCATACTCTAAGCATACTCTAGGCATACTCAAACAGTATGAGTAGAGTATGGGTATAGCCTGCCATCTCCGACGCAACACCCCGTCAAATCCATGCTTTAACACAGACTTTATACGCACGAAAGTTCGGTTTTGTGTCAATTACAGCCATTCCTTCTTATAAGTGAGCCACGAGAAATCTTCTTTGTTAACCCCATCCCAATAGTCGTAAAAGTCCTGTGAACATGGGGGAGGGTAGTCATATTGACATTCTTGGAACAGCTGTTCGGTTTCCTGTTCAGCTTTTTGCTCCATCATCTTTTCCTCCCATTCGCCGATGTACTCGTCATAGTAGCTGCTGTACTTATGTAGTTAAAATTCCTGTTCCCTCCAAATGTTTTGAGGAAAATTTTGATTATTATCCCCAGTTCTCTTCATGGTCGTAGCGGCGGATGTGGCGAATCAGCTTGTGGGCAGCAGCCTGGGCCATAGCTTCGTAGGCACGCTCGCTGGGGTGCAGGTGGTCGCCGCTGTCAAAGCCGTCAGCGAAGGCCTTGGGATTGGTAGTGCTACGCACGGCAGCATCGAAGTCGATGCAACCGTCGAAGATGGGGGAAGTGCGTAGCCACTCGTTGAACTGCTGTCGCATCTGGTCACGTTGCTCGTTATAGGTGCGCCATCCGAAGATAGGGAGTAGGGTACCGCTCCATACCTTCAGTCCCATAGCCTTGGCGGGTTTTGCGTAGATATCCTCTACGCCACGCTCCATCTCCTCGACGGTGGGCAGATCGCTCCACGGACGGAAGGGGTTGACATCCTCGCCTACAGGGTGGATGATGTCGTTGATGCCGTGCTGGATGATGACATCCGTAGCTCCAGCAACATTCATTTCGATAGGAAAGCGGGTGGCACCCTTCAGACCATAGGCTTGGTAGGTGATGCAGTCGTACTGACGGAGGATGCGCGTACCGCTGACGGCACGACGTATGATGGAGGTATTGGTGCCAAAGGCCAGCTGAGCCATATAGTCGGGCCACGACTGGGCGGTGATAGAGTCGCCATAGCAGACCACCGCACGACAGTCTGCTGATGTCAGTACGTCGATGGTGTTCAAGAAGTAGAACCAGTTGGTGTTGCGCGTCAGGTCCAGGGGCAGTTCGTCTGCTTCCGCAAAGTCGCCATACGAATAGTAGCCCTTCGACAGCGGACCGGTGATGAGCGTTCCGCTGTTCATCTGCGTAAAATCTGCCAGATAGATGCTGACCTGGATGGTGTCGCCACGACTGACGTCATAGCTGATGGCGTCGCTCTCCGTCTCCTTGCCAGGCATCAGTATCACACTGCCATTGCCACCAAAGGTGATGGGTGTATGACCTACGAACACCTTCGTGAGGGTGACGGGTTCGGTGCCTGTCAGATTTGAGAAACGGAACCGTAACATCGTGCCGTTGAAAGCCATCCTGATGGGATAGCGCAGGGTGAGGTCCTTGGCATAAACAGCCTCTCTGCGATTGGTGATGCTGGTGGCATTACCCCAGCAGGCCACCCATTTCTTGTCCTTCTTGTCTGTCATCATATTGCCTGTCTTTTGTTGCAGATGCTGCAAAGATAGGCACAAAAATGCATATTTCCAAACTTATCGCCAATTATTTCTGTTGGAATAGGACGAGAGGCTGACGCTGGAGCCACCGCTGATGGTGCCTCCGGCGATGCCGAGGCCAGCAAAATAGGATGTGCCGTCTGTAACGGTTACACTAGATAGGAGGGTAGGTTGAGAGGCTCCGCTGACGACAAGACCTGAACCGCCGCTCGACGGGGTCTTGAAGGAGAAAGTCTCGTTGCCGACGGTGAGGGCATACCAGGTGTTAGCACTCCACGAGGAGGCTTGGTAGCACGATTGCGTGAGGCTGCTGCCGTTCTCCAGTCCGCCGAGGGCAATGATGGTGCCGCCACTGACGTAGAGTTTCTTGCCGCCCTCAGTATTGGCATCG
Source organism: uncultured Bacteroidales bacterium (assembly GCA_902772585.1). Taxonomy (GTDB): domain Bacteria; phylum Bacteroidota; class Bacteroidia; order Bacteroidales; family Bacteroidaceae; genus Prevotella. The sequence goes on from CACYBB010000010.1 coordinate 19,456, forward strand.
ATAGCCACCTCAGGTGTTCCTGAACAGATGGCATAGACCAGTCCACCCTTGATATAGCAGTTGCCGTTGGCATCCAGTCCGTCGTTGTGTTGGCCTTGCGCATAGACATAGCCGCCGCTGATGGTCATGTCGCCCTTCGAGTTGATGGCATCGTCGTAGGCATACGAGGCTACTTCGCCACCCGTGATGGTCAGTGTGCTCTTGGTCTCGATGCCTTCGCCGTTGTTACCGCTGGTGCGCACCCAGATGGTGCCGCCAGAGATGGTGAGGTCGCCATCAACCTTGATACCTTTTGGTGACGAGGTGTCGCCTGAGCCGCTAAACTGTCCACCAGTGGTGACAATATATACCTTACCACCATTGAAGTAGGCTTCCGTATCAACGTTGATGCCCTTGCCACCAGAACCAGTGCTCTTCAGTCGCAGTTCACCGCCATTGACGGTGAAGGTCGAGTCGGCCTTGATGCCTGCCGCACCCTTGGCTTCCTGATCCTCTGTGTCGTACATGCCATTGCCCGTTGTTAGCACCGTTGTGCGTCCACCGTTGACCATGATGTGGCTCTCGCAGTTGATGCCCTTGGTTGCTGCTGCCGACACCTCTACATTCAGGATGCCGCCATTGATAAATACGCCATCGTTGGCCTTGATACCGTGATTAGCCGTTGACTTCACATAGATGTTGTTACCCTTGCGGAACACGATATAGTCAGCCGAGTGGATGCCGTTGTTCGTATTACCCGTCACGCTGAGCGAGCCGCTGCCATTGAAGAGTAGCTTGCCCTTGCAGTAGAGCGCGCCCTTCTGCGTGCCGCCTGTGCCGTCAGTCAGCGTATTGGTGGTGCCGTCAGTGAGGATGATGTATGCCCGCTTGCCGCTGAGCAGGTTCAGTGCTGCTGAGTCGGGGTTGGTGATGCTGACGCCGTTGAGCTTTACGGCATATTTCTTGTCGCCTATCACCGTGAACGAGCCGTTCGTTGTTGTGCCGCTCACCACGTAGCATATCTTCTTTTCCGAAGCGTGGTTCGCCGTCACGTGACCGCCATTGACTATCACCTCCACGCCGTTCTCCGTCTTTGCCACGGGGTTCGACAGGTCGATGTTCACCTCCTTGGTGAATTCGTTATTCTCCAGTGCATCCTCTTCGTCGGGGAAATACTCGTTGGCCACATTCGTCGGCTCTGCCGTTGTTCGGTCTAATGCAATGTCAAACGAGGCCAGTTCGCCCGTTGTTGCTGAGTTGCCGTTGCCACCAGGTGCAAAGCCTCCTCCATCGTTCCAGCCGCTTCTGTTGGTAAATTCTTCGTAAGGGTCGCTAACCGAGCATCCCGTCATTGCTGCGATGGTCATCATGAGCATCATCCAAGTCATGGTCTTCTTCATATTCTTTATTAGTTTGTTTTGTTTGTTTTCTGCAAAGGTACACACAAAAAGCCGGTCTGCCAATAATATTCAGCAAACCGGCCTATTTGTTCAATGAACAACCAATACTCAGTAGGTGATTACTACCGACTTCTTGGTGATGGTCGATGATTTTGGGGTGCCAACGATGGTCAGGTGGTCTGCGGGTTCGTCGCTGTCGCTACCGTTGTCACAGGCCCAGCTCTTATCAACCTTTGCCGTAAACGAACCACCGCTGACGATGATGCCAGTGTCTCCCTTGACGGCCTTGGGCTTGCCGTTTTCATTATCACCAGTGGTAATAGCACTCAGGGTGCCTCCGCTAAACTTGACGTTGGTGGAACAGTTGATGCCCTTGCCACCATCGCCACTGCTGGTCATGGTCAGTGTGCCACCACTCATGGTGAAGTCGTAGTCGCACTTGATGCAGGCAGCGCTGCTATAGTCCTGTTCATCGTTATCGTAAATGCAATTGCCGCTGGTCTCGATAGTTATCGTTCCACCCGTAATAACCACCACCGAGTCGCACTTGATGCCACGTGCGGCATCGGCAGTGACGCTGATGTCGAGCGTGCCATCGTTAATCCATAGTCCGTCGTTCACCTTGATGCCGTTGCCGATAGGGGATGAGGCATGGAGCGTGACGTTTTCGTCAATGATGATATAGTCGTCACAGGCGATGGCGTGCTTGCAGTTGCCTGTAACCGACAGCGTGCCAGTGCCCAGAACAATCATCTGTCCTTCGCTAAACAGCGCTCCCTTCTGGTCGTAGGTCTGTTCGGCGTATGACGTGCCGTCGGTGAGGGTGTTGGTTGTGCCGTCGGCTACATGCAGATAAAGCGCTTTGCCGCACTGGTTGTTAATGGCGGGACCAAAGCTGTTGTTCAGTGTCAGGCCATTCAGCTGTATGCCGTATTTCTTCTGTCTGTACACCAGCAGTGAGCCATTGGTGGTGGAACCGCTGAGTACCAGCAGCAGCGAATCGTTGGCCGTGCCGCTATTCACCGTCACGTGGGCTCCGTTAGTAGTCACGTAACCGTGGGTGTCGCCAGTAACAGTTACACTCGTACCGCTATAGACAATATTGATGACAGTAGGGGAGGTTGTTGAGGCTCCTCCATTGATGTACTCGCTGAAATCGGTGTCGTCGTTCTGGCATCCAACCGTCAGGACGGCAGCCATCAGGAATATCATTACTTTCTTCATAAAACAATTCGTTTAATGCGTGGTCTTAGAACTTAAACTTGTAACTGGCACCCAGGTAGTGCATGTTGGGCTCATAGTCGTCGGCATCCACATGCTTCATGTCCTGATAGCGGTAGTAGATGCTGAGGTTGTGCTGTTTCGACAGACGCAGGTCTGTACCGATGTTATAGCGTATCTTCTCGATGCCCCATGAGTTGTAGAGCTCTACGCTGGCAAAGGGGGTAAACAGGGCACGCTTGCGGTCGTAGGACACTTCGAAACGCGAACGTAGTTGGTTCTTTCCCTTACCTGTGCGCACCTTGTCTTCCCAAGTATCATTATCAAAGTCCCAGCGCTCAACGGTTTTCTCAGGACGGTAGGTGTACTGCCAGCGTTCGCGCAGTTCCAGTTTGATGTTGTTCGAGAACTTATACGAACCTGCCAGCGAGGCATAGAAACGATGCTTCATACCCCAATAGGAGGGGCGCCAGTGGTTGTAGGCACCATTATTCTTCAGGTCGATGTCCTCGCGGAAGTTGGTGTTCAGCAGCTTGTAGCCGGCATCGGCCTTCAACCATTTGGTCAGTTTATACTGACCCCCCACGCCAAAGGCCCAACGGTCCATTGTCTTGAAGTTGTTGCGTGTACGCAACTCTCCCTCCAGCGAGACACTCAGTTTCTTGTCCAGCTTCTTTTCGGCTTCGGCTCCCAGCAGCAGACCACCCTCGCTCTGTGCTGATGCGGTGAGAAGCGACAGGTGGAAAACGCAGAGCAGTGCTGCCAGTTTATAATACGCTTGCATATTCAGAATCCTTGATTTTTAGCATGTTCTTGACATCACCACTGTCGTTGCCTTCATAGTAGACACGCAGCACCGCCATATCGCGCAGGAAATCGACGGCACCCACACGGACGGCAATGACATTCAGTCCCAGACGTTCCTGTAAATCGGCAATGAGCTCTTCACGGCGCTCAGGCTTGATAAGTTCTATGCGGTCATACTGTACCAGCTTCGAAGCCACCACCTTCAGGAACCGCTCGAAAAACATGATGACAGCAATGGTTATTACATCGATAATCAGCAGTTCTATCAGTGGCGTACCAATCAGATTGCCCGATTGGTCAACGCCCAACGAGTCGGACATGGCGTGGACTACCGACAGACAGACGACTACGAAGAGGTAGGTCATCTCGCGCACGGGCATGGAGTCAGTGCGATAACGCATGATGGAGAAGATGCCGAAAAGACCGAGTCCCACACCCATCGTTGCCTTTCCGCGGTCCATACCCATCATCAGATAGACCAGGAAGAAGATGGCCATAGAGATGATGACAAAGGTGAAGTAGAAGTCGCGACGCTTGCTCTTTCTGAAATAAAGGAAATGGACAATTACCCAGTTCACCAGCATACAGATGAAAAATCTCACTAACGTGTCAGCAAAGTTGACAGAAATAATCTCGTTCATATAATTTTGTTTAGTGTTTGGCTATTATTTTATTGATTTCTATGAGTTTACGCTTAAATCGATTGATACGTAATTCGGGGTTTGTCAGTGCTGATCCCATACAGTATTTTGAGAATCCGTGGGGATGGATGCGCAGTTGGCGAAGCATCTCCAGCACTGGCGAGTAGACCAGTCCGTCACGCTTCAACTCGATAATTACCAGGTCACCCATGTCCTTGTTCACACCGTTTACGAGGTTGTGGAAACGCAGCGCCGAGTCAATAGTCAGCCGTTCAGTCTTGGCCTTGTTAACCAGCGTGATGCGTGAGAAGTGGTTGTTCAGTGCAGGCTGTAAGGTGTCGACCCCATAGCGCAGGTACTTGCCTAAGAAGTCGCTCTTTTCTTGTTCTGCGAGATTCATGTCCGTTACCTCTATGCGCTTCTTTTTCGTGCGTCCGTGGTTGTTCTTGGTCTTTACCTCCATGAACTGCAGACCACTGATGCAGTAGGTACGGAAACGTATCTTCTGGCGGTTGGTGTGGTTACACTGATGCTGGTTGTACATGTCGAACTGCGTCGTGTCGAAGTACGTCGTGTCGTATTCCAGATTACGCCCTCCGTCAATCTCCTGCACAAAGTAGTCCTCCTGCGCCATCTCTAATAGTTGATGGAGCTTCTCCATGTTGGTGACGAACTTTGTGTCCGTGCGGTTCATCAGTTTCACACCGCTCATTTCTTCCAACGAGATAGGGGTAAATTCCCTTAATAACTTTGTCATAGACAAGTCTGTTTAGCGATTTATGGTGCAAAAATAAGAATAGCGTCTGTTAGTAGCAAATCATTTCAGTGAAATGCCCGATTCTTTCAACCAAATTGAAATTGGTGCAAAATTACACTTTTTCCTATTAACTACCAAATTTTTTGCGTAAAAATGCTAACAGTTCATTTTGTTAGTCAGTGTGACACCACGAACTTGTTTCCGTTGCTGATATAAATTCCTGGGGAGAGATGACTCCTGTCAACCTGTTGTCCATTGAGGCGATAGACACGTTCTGACTTCTTGTTAACTGTTGGTGTGATGTTTCTGATGGCCGACTCTGAAGGGCGAGGATATATCTCGTTGATACCTTCCATGGCATAAGTGCCAAACACTTTCAGGTTCTTGCGGTCAATGATGGTCATACAACCTTTCGTGCCCTCTTGGTTACAGTAGTTGGTATCCCACGTCATAGGAACCATGCCGCCTATCTCCTTACACAGACGGTGCAGTTCGCGATAGTGGGCCTTGATAGAGGCATTGTGCTTAGTCTGACTCTCACCCGTCAATGATGACAAGTCGCGCCAGTTGGCTCCGAATTCACCAATGACCACAGCATAGCCCTTATCGATGAAGTTGGTCTTCATCAGCTGCAACTGTGTCTTCATATCGCTTTCTTCGCCCCAAGTGGCGTTGTGCGTAGAGCTGCTCAGGTGGTTGCCATTGCCCCAGTAATAGAACACCTTGCCCCACGACTCGTCCTTCTCCATGCCCCAGAACTGCCAAGGGTTATAGTAGTGTACCTCTACTGCAAGACGACCCTCGACAACGTCTGTCGGCATCTTGTCAGCCATATAGTTACAGGTGTGTTCGATGTTGGTTGATGGCCCCTGCACCACCAGGATGCGCTTGGCATTATTGCCACCTGTGGCACGCACGGCATCCACAAAGGTCTGGTTATACTGTATCAGGTTATTCGTGGCCGCCTGGTTCTCTGCATTCGGCTCGTTCAGTCCGGCAAAGAGCAGATGTTCATCATAGTCCTTGAAAACGTTGGCAATCTGGGTCCATAGAGCGGTCAGTATTTCCTTGTTCTTTTCGATGGTGGCGGCATCCGTATCTGCGATATGATTCTCCAGCCAACCACCGTCCCAGTGGTCGTTCAGCACCACATAGAGACCATCATTGATGCAGTAGTCCACTACCTCTTTGACACGTGCCATCCACTGGCTGTCTATCTCGTAGGTCGAAGCATTGCTGATATGTCCGAAAGCCCAGGCACACGGGATGCGCACACTCTTGAAACCAAGACTCTTCACGAAGTTGATGACCTCTTGAGTGGTCTTCGTTCCCTGCCAGGCCGTCTCTGCCTCCAGTCCGCCCTTGTTGTTCAGAAAGTCCACACCTGTCCATGTGGCAACGCCCTCCATCGTATTGCCGAGATTCCATCCGGGAGCCATATCGTTAATCACCTCCATATTCGAACGGTCAAATCCGTCCTGAGCTGTGTTCTCCTTGAAGAACTGCCGTGCCTCAATGGGTGTTGTCCACAGACAGCATAGCGTTGCTGCCACCAGAATGGTTAGGAGTCGTAGGGGTTTCATCGTGTTGTTACCTTGTAAAGATAGATATTATTAGTTAGTGGCTGCAAAGGTACAACTTTTTTTTCATTCGACCATCAGGTATCACTTTTTTTCATTCTTCTTGATGTTTCGTAGATAATAATTTGGTGGTTTCAAGAGAAAACCGTATCTTTGCACCTAAACTATACAAACAAGACGATGACTAAAGACAGTATGATGAAAGTAGGAATTATTGGAACGGGATGGATTGCCGAGAAGGCGGCCATCACACTGAATGGATTAGACCATTGCGAGGCCTACGCTGTAGGCTCACGCAAACAGGAAACGGCAGCGGCTTTTGCTGCCAAGTGGAACATCAGGAAGGCGTATGGCTCATACAGCGAGTTGATTGCCGACAAGGATGTGGATCTCGTATATATCGGTACTCCACACTCTCACCACTACGACGTGACGCGTGAGGCCATCATGGCGGGCAAACCTTGTCTGGTGGAGAAGGCGTTCATGGCCAATGCCAAACAGACACAGGAGATTATAAATCTGGCCCATGAGAAACAGGTGTTTCTGGCTGAGGCTATCTGGACACGCTACCAACCTGCTGTGAGCATCGTCAGAAGACTCATCGCTGACGGACGCATTGGAGAGCCCCGTCTGGTCACGGCCACCCTTGGCTATTCGATGGGTAATAAGGCACGCATCATGCGACCAGACCTTTGCGGTGGTGCTTTGCTGGACCTGGGTGTCTATGCGCTGAACTTCGTGCGGATGTTCTGTGATGCAGATATCGAAAGTATTGATGGCTTTGCTGTCAAGAGTGACACTGGCATGGACCTCACCAACGCCATCACCATCATTCTGAAGGACGGCATCTTGGCTAATGTCCAATCGTCAGCACAATGTGTGGGCGACAATATCGGTGTCATTGCAGGCACGGAGGGAAACATCATCATCGACAATATCAACAATCCGCAGCAGATAACACTAAATGGTCCCGACCGTACGTTTGTCGAGACCATTCAAGTGCCGCAGCAGATAACGGGCTATGAGTACCAGTTTATGGCTTGTCGGCAGGCACTCATCGACGGACTGACGGAGCCCCGTGAGATGCCTCATGCTGAGACGCTCTACATCATGCAACTCATGGACAATCTTCGCCGCAAATGGGACGTCCGCTATCCGATGGATGAAGACTGATTATTTCGTGTCTACATCTACTTCACAGCCTTTGGGGTCCAGTTCTTGAAGAAACGCAGCACTTTCGCCTGGTTGTAGCCTTGTCCTTGCTCCAAGAAACTCGAATCCTGGATATGGATAACTTGACCATCATCGTCAAGTACCACAAATACCGGGAAACCGAAACGTGCAGGATTGTTCAAGCGCTGCAGCATGGCTTTCGCCAGAGCTTCTTTCTCTGCACCTCCTGATTTGCGAGGGTTGTAGTTTACATGGATATAGACAAAGTTCTGATTGATGACATTGCTAATCGTAGTGTCATTGGTAATGAAGTCTGCAAAGCGCAGGCACCAGGGGCACCAGTTTCCTCCAACCTGGCAGATGACAAACTTGCCTTCATACTTGGCTTTCGCCACAGCCTGATCTATCTGCTCGATGGGATTGATGTCTTCGTTATATACTTTTTTCAATGCTGTCTGAGCGTCTGCCGTTAGGGTAGAGAAGACAGTGGTAAGTACTAGCAGAATATAAGTAAGAGTTGTTTTCATCTTTGTCATTAAAGTGGTAAGCGTTTTCTTCTAATAAATTATCCTTCCAAGAACCGCAGTTCTGCCTCCAGCATCTCCAGTTTCGGCATAGGGCAGCCTGCCTCACGGGCAATCTCCAAAGGACGGGTGTAGAGATAGTATATCTCCATACGACGGTGGAAGTCGTAGTCCAGTCGCATGGATGGCGAATAGGGCGTCATGTTATCCGTCATATTGATCATCTTGTCCACAAACGCGGCATCCAGGTTCTTCACGCCCAGATGCTGGGCAGCACTCACCACCTCCATCATCTGCTCGCGAATCAGTTGAAGCGTCGACGGGTTCTTCAGCAGTTGGTCGGTCTGCGTGTGCAGCGCTACCGTCATTCCGTTGAAAGGCATATTCCAGACAGCCTTTTTCCATCGTGCCTCATGATATTCCACCAGTCCCGTCTCGATGCCTGCCTGACGAAACTCATCCACCACAGCCTGCATCAGCGCTTCGTCCTTGCATGAGTAGTTGGCCAGGTTGATGCTGCCATAACACTGGTGGTTGACTGTGCCGGGCTCCGTCTTGGCTGAACAGATAAAGGCCAGTCCAGCAGCTAACTGTACATCGGGGAACATCTTCTGCACATCCTCCTCTACCCCAATGCCGTTCTGGATGAGCACCACCAGCGTCTGAGCGTGGAGCAACGGTGGTAGCAACGACTGCAGTTTGCCGTTGTTCACAGACTTCAGACACACCAGCACCACGTCGCACTTCGGCATATCCTCCGTATACAGATAGGCATTTACATCATCCAGATGAAACGAGCCGTCGCAGGAGTCAACCTGCAGCCCGTGCTGTTTCACATATTCATAATCGCTGCGGAACAGGAAATGAACCTCCTGTCCTGCACGAGCCAGCTTAGCTCCGTAATATCCTCCAATGGCACCCGTGCCAATGATTCCGTATCTCATATTTGATAACTTTATGATAACAATAAAAATAAATACTATTCCATCCGACATCTTTTGTGAGTTTCTTTGCGCGCCTCGCGCCAGCGGGGAAAATACTGGTCCATGAGGCTGTAGAAACGGGCGTTGTGACTGGGTTCCAAGAGGTGGCACAGCTCGTGAACCACCACATGTTCGACACACCATTCCGGCAACAGCAGGACGTAGGTTGAGATGCAGATGCTGCGGTCGCGGACGTTGCACTGGCCCCAGCGCGAGATAGTGGGCTTGTAATAGACTCTGCTGGGCTGGACGCCCATCTCCTTGGCGTGACGTTCCACCATCGGCTCTACCTGCACTTTCAAGCGTTTTAGGGCCTCCTCGGCCTGTGCACGAGTGGTCAGTGGCAGCTTGTTGAAGAACGCTGCCCGCTGCTGTTGACGCTCCAAGGTCTTCTTCCTTGCCCGTTCAATCCACTCATGGTGCTCCTCGATGAACGCCGTGATTTTCTGGCGAGACATTCCGATGGGGGCCGACACATGCACATCGCCATTCTTCACGATGCGCATGGACAGTCGACGGGTCCACCTATACGTTACCTGTATTGCCATCTATTTCTTTTTGGGCATGACTTGTCCTTCGTCGGGGAACATATACCAGTTCTTGGAGGCTTTGTTTTAATCCATCCATTTGCTTGCAAAGATACGAGTTTCCCTTGGAACTTCCAAATCTTTACCAAATAATTTGGCTTTTTGCTCATTTTTGTGTACCTTTCTCCCTTGGAGAAGGTAGGCTGCACCTCAGAAAAACTCAAATAAATTTGGTTTTTCGTTCGGTTTGCACTACCTTTGCAGCCGGAAATGGAAAAGAAAGAGATGAAAGCAGCGTTATTCGACCTTGATGGCGTCGTGTTTGACACGGAGCCACAGTACTCTGTGTTCTGGGGCAGTCAGTGCCGCGAGTTCCATCCGGAGCACCCTGGACTGGAGCACGAAATCAAGGGTCAGACGCTGGTACAGATTTACGATGCATGGTTCTCTGGACCTTTGACGGAGAGGCAACCGCTGATTACGGAACGCTTGAATAAATATGAGCAACAAATGGATTATCAGTATGTTGCAGGTTTTGAGTTATACGTTAATGGACTTCGTGCTAAAGGCGTGAAGACAGCCGTAGTGACAAGTTCGAACCAGCCGAAGATGAAGGCTGTCTATCAGTCGCACCCTGAGTTCCGCAGTATGTTTGATGCTATTCTGACCTCAGAGGATTTCGACCGTTCGAAGCCCGATCCAGACTGTTATCTGAAGGCCGCCCAGCGACTGGGTGTCGCTGTTGAGGACTGTGTAGTCTTTGAGGACTCGTTTAACGGACTGAAGTCCGGTAGGGCTGCCGGCATGTATGTCGTGGGGCTCTCAACGACGAACTCCGCAGAGGCCATCAAGCCACTGTGCGATGAAGTGATTAGTGATTATATTGGAAAATAGAGTTATTAGAAAGAAATTATAAAATTTCTTTCAAAAATTAAATTATTATGGCAGGATATTTAGTAAGTGACACACGCAAGGTGACAACACACCGCTTTATGGAGATGAAGCAGAAAGGTGAGAAAATCTCCATGTTAACATCGTATGATTATACTATGGCTGGCATTGTGGACAAGGCCGGTATTGACGCTATTCTCGTGGGCGACAGCGCCTCGAACGTGATGGCGGGAAATGCTACCACGCTGCCTATGACTGTTGACTATATGATTTACCACGCCCGTTCGGTAGCTCGTGCTTGTCAGCGTGCGCTGGTCGTTTGCGATATGCCTTTCGGCTCGTATCAGATAAACGCTACCGATGGCGTGACAAACGCTATCCGTATCATGAAGGAGAGTGGTTGTGACGCTCTGAAGATGGAGGGTGGCGAAGAGATTCTCGACACGGTGAAGCGTATCTTGGATGCAGGTATCCCCGTGATGGCGCATCTGGGACTGACCCCACAGTCTATCAATAAATTCGGTTCGTATGCCGTGCGTGCCAAGGAACAGGCTGAGGCTGACAAGTTGTTGCACGACGCGCAGCTGTTGGACAAGGCAGGCTGCTTCGGTATCACACTGGAGAAGGTGCCCGCAGCACTGGCTGCAGAGGTGACGAAGCTGGTGAAGTGTCCGACCATCGGTATTGGTGCCGGTAACGGTTGTGACGGTCAGGTGCTGGTAATTGCCGACATGCTGGGTATGACACAGGGCTTCTCGCCCCGTTTCCTGCGTCGCTATGCAGACCTGAACAGTGTCATTACCGATGCTGTGGGACATTACGTGGAAGACGTCAAGAGTGGCGACTTCCCCAATGCGAACGAATCATATTAGTAGATGAACACTCAGAACACACCGGTACATATCAAATTGTGGCATCGTGACTTCTGGCTGATGGCTGTGGCGTCGCTATTGCTGACGCTGTCGGTATATATTCTGTTGCCCGTATTGCCTCGTTGGCTGATGGAGGAAGAGAACTTCACACCAGTAGAGGTAGGGCGCTCAATGGGTGTCTTTGGACTGGGACTGTATCTCTTTGGTGCCTGCTGCTCATGGCTGGTGCAGCATTATCGTCGCAACGTAGTATGCATGTGGTCGATAGTAGCTGTCATCATCAATCTGGTGCTGTTGTGGTATATTGATACCCTGCGCACGGAATTTGTTGACTTTACCCTCATCATGCTGCACCGTTTTGTGCTGGGAGCGACTTTCGGACTGGCTCAGATGGTGCTGTCGTCAACGCTGATTATCGACACGTGTGAGTCGTTTCAGCGCACGGAGGCTAACCATAGCGCCTCGTGGTTTGCACGTTTCGCCCTGTCGTTAGGTCCTTTGGCAGGACTGATAGTCTATGCGCTTGACAGCTTCAGCAGCGTTGTCTGGGGTGCAGTAGGTTGTGCCGTAGGAGCACTGTTGCTGGTAAAGATAGTCACCTTCCCTTTCCGCACACCAGAAGAAGGCGTGAAAGTGGTCTCGCTGGACCGTTTCTTCTTGACACAAGGTTTTCTGCTTTTCGTTAACCTGTTGCTGGTAACGACCGTTATCGGCCTGCTGTTGTCAATGCCGTTTGAACAGCTGTTCTACGCCTTGATGATGGGGGGCTTCCTGTTGGCACTGTTGGCGCAGCGCTTTGTGTTCCGTGATGCGGAACTGAAGAGCGAGATTATTACGGGACTGTTTCTGCTGGTGGCGGCACTGGCCATCCTGTTGGTGGCTCCTGCCTCGCCCGTTTCGCCAGTCTTTATAGGATTGAGTGCCGGCATCATTGGTTCGCGCTTCCTGTTGTTCTTTATCAAGCTGAGCCGTCATTGTCAGCGTGGCACCTCGCAGAGCACCTATTTCTTGGGTTGGGAGAGTGGTATCGCCTTGGGCATGTGCTTGGGCTATGCTTGCTTCTATCAACAGCCCACAGCGCTCATCTATACGGCGTTGGGTATCACTGCTGCGGCATTGCTGTTATATCATTTCTTTACGCACCGCTGGTTCCTGGAGCATAAGAACCGCTAACGTCTGCACATCTGCAGATAGGGACATGAACGACAGATCTTAAGGTCTGTGGTTGGAGTGAACGGGATTTCTGAAGAGAATATCTCGTTCACTTTCTGTTCCAGCAGTTCGTTGAAACGGGCGCTGTGTTCTGCGATGTCGAGAATCTTGTCCTTGCCGAAGCAGAGCGTGGGGTCGTAGTTGGGGGCACCAGCATGCTGGATGAAAAGCAGGGCGGGACTGACGGCATGATGTCTGATGTCTGATGTCTGATGGAGAATGTCGGCTTGTTTGCGGCTGACGATATCGGCATAGACGAAAGTCTGGAAATAGTAGTCGCTATGGTCGTGGATCTTCGCAGGGACGAAGATGTCCTCCACACTGGCAAGCGGTTTCAGTCGATGGCTACCCGTCTTGTAGTCCACCACACGGATGCGCCCATCGGAAAGTTGGTCGAGACGGTCTATGCGACCACCGAGCTTGAGATGGCTGATGGCTGATGTTTGAAGGCTGAGGTCGCGTTCTACATCGCATTCCAGGTCGATGATGGTGAAAGGAGCAAGTCGCTTGTCAATCTCGATGAGCTGACGCAGGTAGCGGATGATAACCTCGCGGTTGATGAGGTGCAGACCGCCTTTGACGGCGTTGGGCAACTCTTTATGAAAAGCATCATCGACAGCCCGTTCGATGGTGGCTTTGCTTTTGAGTAATTGCTCCAGAACCTCCTTCGTTACGTATTGTGGTAACTGGTGATAGAGGGTATCGGCTGCTTCGTGGAAGATGTTGCCGAAGATACGGTTGTCCAACTCCTGTTCATCATCGGGCTGGTCGGGTTCCTTGATGCCGGCAATGTAGCGGTAATAGAACTGCAGCGGACAGCGCATGTATTTATTGATGGCGGAAGGACTTAGAAGGCTGTCAGCTGTTAACCATTGGCTCTGCATGATGCTGAGGACGTGGGGAGTTTTCTCAATGGGTTGCGGGGTATAGCGGGCAATAATCTTGCCGGACTGCAGGGAGTGTTGTTTGATATGCTTACCACTCTCAACCATCAGCTGTAGCATGAAACGGCTCATCTCGCCACGCTGACCGTCTTCTGTAGCGTTGTTCCAGAGAATGGTGACATCCTGGGCACGCTGCAACAGACGATGGAAATAGTAGGCGTAGATGCTGACCTTGTTCTCGACGGTGGTAAGCTCGTAGGCCTGACGGATGCTGTGTGGGATGAACGAACTGTCGTTGACGCCTTTTGGCATGTTGCCCTCGTTGCAGCTGAGCAATAGCACGTGGTCGAAATCAAGGTTGCGCGTTTCCAGTACACCCATCACCTGAAGACCCTCGGCAGGCTCACCATGGAAGGGGATGGAGGTCTGTTGGATAAGTTGTGAGACGAGACGCTGCATGGTGGTGTCGCTGACAGAGAGGTCACCGCTCTCTTGTAGGGCATTCAATCGGTTGACGAGGGTGTAGGCACGGAACAGCGACTCTTGGAAGAGTGGGTCAGAGGGAGCCGAAGGAGAGTCCGACGATGAGTCGTCCGGAGTAGTGGCGGATGACGCTGCTATCTGGCGCAGGAGGTGGAGGAGAGGCTGGCTGTCGTCGGTGAGGTAGCGGTAGTACGGATGACGACGGAAAGTACGCACGAGACGGGGCGTCTTGCCACCCAGCATCATATCGTAGTAGCACTGAATGAAGGAGGCTACAGGGGTCTGTGACAAGGGGTAGCCAGTAGTGATATTTACCTTTTCTACTTCGTCGGGCAGGCTGTGGATGACGGTAGGTAGCAGGTGCTCGTCGCAGAGGACGATGGCTGTGTGACGTCCCTTGGCGATGCGCTGCTGGTTCAGCCAACTGCTGACGTAGCGCGCCTGGATATGCTCGGTGGGAGCAGAGATATAGGTGATATCCTTTGGCTTCTGGAAATTCTTGTAGATATCGTCAGCGGTGCTGTCGAGTTCGTTGGGGAAATGACGCAGGTACTGGGCGATATAGTGGCCAGCCTCATGGCCCTGCATATAGTAGTCGTCAAAGTCCCAATAGAAGCGTGCCTTGCCAGCCTTTTGAAGTTCAGAGAAGAGTTGTTGCTCCACTTTTTGTAGCAGGTTGAAGCCGACAAAGAGATAGTGGTCGTAGGGGAAGCTGGATGTGGTATTGGTCAGAGAAACCACAGAGCGATAGAGGGCACCTTCGTAGGCGAGTCCTTGGTCAGTAAGGCGACGGTTGAAGTCGTGGTAGATGTCTGTGAAATGACTCCATAGGCGCAGGAAACGTTGTTTGAGTTCCGTCTCGTGTTCCTCCGTGAAATGACTGAAGAAGTGTTTCAGCAATTCCCGTTGTTCGTCCGTGAGATAACTCAGGTCGTCGAGTTCGTGGATGTCGCGCAGGTTGGCGAAGACGTGGTCTGCATCTGCCATATTCTTGTCGATGTCATCGAAATCGCTGATGAGCAACTGTCCCCAACCGAAGAACTTGTCGAGGGTCTCTTCGGAACCTGTAAACTGACGGAAGGACTGATAGAGGTCGCAGACCAGCTTGATGGGGTCGGCAACATGGAGCGAGGACTGCTGACGGAAGAGTTCGCTGATGGTGATGTAGGCAGGACTCCAAAGAGGTTTCCCTTGCGACAGACGTGCAAGGTGTTCGTTCAGGAACAGCGAGGCACGCTTGTTAGGGAATACCACCGCTGTTCGTGACAGGTTGGTGCCATATTTGCTGATGATGTCTTCTGCGACGTATTCTAAAAAACTCTTCATACAATAACCAATAACCGTTAACCAATAACCTCCTCAATCTTATTGCTGTAAACGTACCATAGCCAGCCACGAACATTTGGCATACCCATTTGTTTCAAAAGCTGCATATATTCGCGAACTTGATCTAAGTATTCTGGCTTCGGACGACCGAACTTGAACTCCACCACATGGGTATCTTTGCCATCTGTCATGACACGGTCTGGACGCCGCTCTACGACCTCGTTCTGTTCGTTAAGATGCAGAATACTACATTCATTAAAAAGTTTCCAACGATTTGAGAACCATTCTTTTACGCGCTTGTCTTCAAGTCTTTTGTGAAGCATGGCGGTGAGCTTGTTGGCAGTCACCTCGTCGTCGTAGAGTACCCCATCGTATTGTAACTGACGTAGGGCAGTGTCGATATCTTCCGTGGTGCGGATAGTAGAAAATATCTCGTGGAGCACGCAACCCATCTTGATGTAGCTCGGTGCTTCTTGTGGGTTGTCATTGCCCGTAATGAAGTCGCGACTCTTGTTGCTCTGCTTGAACTCCGTCTTGGCAGGGAAGGTCTTGATGGTGATGGTCTCTGGGGCAACAGGTGCGAGGAAGGGGTTGGAGGAACTCACAGGAGAAACAGTGGAAGTAGTGGTAGCAACAATTGGGGTGCCGTAGGTGAAAAGGAGCGGGGCCTTTTCATCTGTTTCACCACTGAGGATGCTGTTGTCCAGTCGCAGGTTGGGTAGTACCTTCTCGATGAGTGCTGAACGATTGGATTTGCTGCCACGCTGACCGATAACGTAGAGACTGCGGGCTGCACGCGTGAAGGCGACATACAGGAGATTGAGATTATCGACGATGTTCTGTAAATGTTCGTCGAGATAGTCATGCTCGTAGATGGTTCCTCGCATCTGACTGTTGCTGAAGTCAATTGGTGCGATGGGCAGCGCATTGAAAGGTGCCTCATTGGGTTCACACCAGAGCACGTCGGGAAGTTCCAGACGCCAGTCGCAGAAGGGAATGAGAACATGGGTGAACTCCAGACCCTTACTCTTGTGAATGGACAGAATGCGTATGCCGTCTGTGGCATCACTCTGGATGGTTTTTCTTCCAATGCTATCATCCCATTCACGCAGGAACGCATCGATGTCGCTGGAAGAGTCTTTCACAAACATATTCAGCTGGTCGTAGAAAGCGCAGAGATAGGCGCTCTGCTCGTTCAGACGCTCAAGTTGGAAGATGTCGTAGAGACGTTCTACCAACTCGTAGAGCGGCAACTGACGCAGTTCATCGGAATGACTGACGTATGACTCGGGGAGGAGTGTGTCCAGCGAACGGTCCTTGATGAGTAGCTCGTTCTCAGCAACTAAATCGGTGAGAACACTGCGGTGGTAAAGTTTGACGATGGTGGCTTTGGCCAGCAGGTCATCAGGATGTGTCAGCAGGTGGAGGGCTTGTGTCAGTAGACAGAGCGTCACAGAAGAATCCAGTCGGAATGCCTCGTCGCTGATGATGCGCACATCGGACAAATGCTCCTCAAAATAGGCAGCAATCAGTGGGATGTATTTGTTGGTGCGTACAAGGATAGCGATATCTCGCGGTGTTGCTCCTTGTTCCAACAGTTGGCGGATGGTGTCAACGAGTGTGCCCATCGTTTCTTCCTGATAGTCCGTTTCTGGCAACAGACGAATCTCCACAAAGCCTTCTGCTGGTCGTCCATCAGGTACCTGTTGAGCTACGTCGGCATAGGCGCGGAGCAGCTGTTCGGCACCTTCTGGATACTCCTCGCGCTGACTCTCGTATTCCTGACGAGCCGCTTCTATAAAGAATGCATTATTAAAATCAATGATATGGCGAGAGGAACGGTAGTTGACCTCCAACGGTTGGATGTCCATCATCTCCTCGCTATTTGGAAACTCACGATCAATGGCATTCAGTAAACGCCAGTCTCCAGAACGCCAGCGGTAGATGCTCTGCTTGACATCGCCAACAATCAGATTCTCAGAACCTTGATGACTCATACACTCCTGAAGCAATACCTTGAAGTTCTGCCACTGGACGGTGCTGGTGTCCTGGAACTCATCAATCATGATATGTTCCAGTTGGGTGCCAATCTTCTCAAAGATAAACGGTGAGTCGCTATTGCTGATGAGTGCGTGCAACAGTTGCTGGGTGTCGCTGAGCAGGAAACGGTTGGCTTCGTCGTTGAGTTGTCGTACCTTGTCCTCAATGCTCCCCAGCAGGCGTAGCTGACTCAGGTGGCGCAGGGTGAGGTCGGCAGACTGATAGAGACGGTACTGGTGTGGTCTGTCGTCCATAGCATGGGCCAGCAATGGTATCAGTGTTGACTCGGCAACGGCATGAACCAGATTGGGGCGTTCACACTTCTTGGTGTACCATTTGGCAGCGTCTTCCCGACAGTCGCAGACACGTTTGCCAACAATGCTCTCGTCCATCACGCCATTCTGTAGTTTTACAAAGAAACTGTAGATGCCGGTATGGCCATAGGCTAAATCGTCGACCTTGATACCTTCACTTTCGAGAGCTTCAAAGAAGCTGGAAGCATATTGTTGCATGCGTTCCAAGGCGTTCTTGCGTATCTGACGTAGTTGCTGTATGTAACTCTCGATGAAGCCCTTCTCCTGTGTCTTCTGGCGGATAGCCTTCGCATTCTCTTTATAATAATCGCGGAAGATGGTACGTCCGAACTGCTTGACCTGTCCGATGATGTTCCAGGAATGGTCGTCGCTAATCTTCTCCATGATATAGGTGAGTAACCACTGTAGCATAACGTCGGTATGCGTCAGTGCGTCGATGAGTTGATCGACAGCCTGTTCCTCTACCTGGCTGTCGTTCAGGGAGATGCGTAGGTTAGCGGTCAAGTCGAGCTCACGGGCCAGATTGCGCAGTACACTCTGGAAGAAGGTATCGATGGTCTCTACGCGGAAGTAGTTGTAGTTGTGGAGTAATAGATGAAGGGCTTTGCCAGCGCGTTCTTGGACTACGGAACGTGATAACCCTGTCTCCGCAAGGATGCGGTCCATATAGGCGAAAGAGTCAGGGAGGTCCTTCCAGATGCCATACAACTGACTGAGTATACGCATTTTCATCTCTTCCGTAGCCTTGTTGGTGAAGGTTACAGCGAGGATGTTGCGGTAGCAGGTCGGATTCTGAATCAGCAACTTGATGTATTCTACAGCCAACGTGAAGGTTTTTCCTGAACCTGCGCTGGCTTTATAGACAGTGAGTGGTTTTACCATCTGCGGAATAGTTCTATGGTGAATTTACAACCGAAACTCTGGAAAGTGGAATTAAGGAAACTGGCAAAGACGCCTGTTGAGAAGTAACGGTTCTGGAAACCGTAGCCAACTTCAAAGTAAGGACGTGTATGTTCGATGGATAGCGCACTAAGATAGATACGCTCTGTCTCGATAAAGCGTCCCACCCAAGGTACCCATGATAACATCAGCAGGGGGGAGTCGTACGACAAATGGCTACGCACGTAATACCTCGATTCATTATACCATCTGCTGTCTACCAGTTGAAACTGACCCGACCAGTCGTCTTCCCAACCAGTAGCCAGGTTGTTATCATGGAAGTTGGCGTAGTCAACGAAATACTCCGTACTGCGATGGGTATAGAAACCTGCTCCTGCACGCATGTTCAGGATACGTACGCTTCTGTTCCGATACTTATAGACGGCATCAAACTCCCAACGCTCATAATTCATGTTAGAATGAAATATGTTACTAATGCTTCGCTCGTAATTGGCCGTAAGCGTGGGACCTTTCTGCCAAGGACGAAGATGAACAGAAATCGTTGGTGCAAAACTATGATATCGGCTAGGAAGACCCGCCTCGTTCATCTTGTCAGGGTTTACACTCCAGCGACGGCGATAGACAAAACCGCCAGTGAATTCCAACCAATCGAAGGCTGCAATGTGGTTGAGAAGCTGTAGGTATTCGTTCTTG
This sequence comes from uncultured Bacteroidales bacterium, assembly GCA_902772585.1. GTDB lineage: Bacteria > Bacteroidota > Bacteroidia > Bacteroidales > Bacteroidaceae > Prevotella. The sequence continues at coordinate 38,663 of CACYBB010000010.1, forward strand.
AACTCAGGCATATCCACTGAATCGCCCATGACTGCATGAAAAGCATCGGAGAGTGCTGCGTTTGATTTTCGGTCTGCATTAGCCCATGTATACTCAACATAGCCGTTACGCTTGGGGTTATAGGTCATACGAAGGGGAACGTCGAAGTAAAACATTTCCTTCTTAAAACTGTAACCGAACTTTGGGTTCAGTGTCAGATAGCGGTGCTGATTCCATGCATAGCGCACGCCAAAATCGATTTTATAAGATATTCCTGATGACGAACTGTAACCCATATACAAAGGGTTGAGTAGTGGCGATACGTTCAGTGAGATGTTCTCTGTTTTAGCCTCTTTGCTACTCATCAGATTGTCACCAATGAAATCCCAGGCAGCATCCTTCAGACTGTTGCCGTTTTTCTGAACGGTGTCGCCCTGTTGTTCTTCTTTGTTTTGGAGCAGATGGGATTCAATGATACGTTTCTCTTCTTCTGCTAATGGCATGGGGCGCAGATTATCCATCAAGGTGAGGTCTTCAATATTCTTGATAGAATCAGGTAGGGTTACGGGACAATTATAGAAAGCCGTCACATGTGACGTGATGTTGTTTCCTAGGAACTTGAATGTTGCGTCTGTAGTACATTGGTCGGGTATTGGACTAAACGGGTTGCGTTGGTCCATCAGGGTACTGATATTGAAACTAATCATGTCAAACTCTCCCTGAAACTCTATGGATAATATACGTCCTGAGGCGATGTCGACATTGGCTTTACCTTTTATCAGTTGAGTATTACTGCTGCGAGGACGGAACTGGATAGTGGCATGACTGCCAATCTGGGTGACGCGGTATTTGTAGAAATAGCGATTGGTGCGATGGAAAGGCGACAAGATTTTCTCACGATAGAGTTGAATGCCATAAAGATTAGGCGTTATCAACTCAAAGATGGTGGGCATCACGTCGCGCTGATGAGGAATGGTGCTACAGTAAACCTGACGTTCAATTTTAAAGTTGTTAGTGCCCTGATATCTGAGCTTGGCATAAGCCTCGCCAATATACTCCCTGTCACCTCTGGCAATGCTATACATAGTGGGGATGACATAGAGTAGGGGATTACGACGCTTAGTGCCGAGATCACATTTTATATAGACGTTCTTCTCGCCGTCAACAATCCTTTCAGGATGCTCATAGAAATCCCACATACGATTGATGAGCAGGGAATCGGCTGTTCGATTGGATGCATAACAAATGCTGGACATGAGTGTCATCATGCCCAGCATAAATATCGTAAATATGTGCTGTTTCTGATTCACGACCCCAAAAGTACAAAAAAAATCTGGAGTCACAAAATATTTATCCTAAATATTTCATCAGAATACGTGCATTACCAGAGTCACGCAACTTGGCAATGCTCTTTTCGCGAATCTGACGAACGCGCTCACGGGTCAGACCAAGCTGGTCACCAATCTCCTCAAGACCCTTCTCGTGGCAACCGATACCGAAGCACTCGCGGATAATGGTAATCTCACGCTCTTTCAGTACCTTTTGTAGTACGGTATTCAGTTCCTGAGCCATTGATTCGTGATCAACCTGACGGTCAGTACGAGAATCGTCACCAGATGCCATTACATCGAGCATACAGTTGTCCTCGCCGTCCTGGAAAGGAGCATCGATTGAGACGTGGTGACTGTCTGCTTGCATAGATTGGGCAATCTTCTCCTCGTCCATGTTGGTAGCGTCGCTAAGCTCGGAAACAGAAGGATGGCGCTGGAACTCTTGCTCGAAGCGGTTAATCTCGTGACTAATCTTATTCAAACTACCCACCTGGTTCAGGGGCAGACGAACAATACGGCTCTGCTCGGCAATGGCCTGCAGGATGCTCTGACGAATCCACCATACTGCGTATGAGATGAATTTAAAACCACGTGTTTCATCAAATTTCTGTGCGGCCTTGATGAGGCCGATGTTACCCTCGTCAATCAAGTCAGTCAGCGTCAGTCCCTGATGCTGATACTGCTTTGCTACAGATACCACGAATCGCAGGTTGGCAGTAACCAACTTGTCCTTAGCACGCTCGCCTTCAGGACCGCCCTTACGTATTTTCTGAGCCAGTTCGATTTCCTCATCGATACTGATCAGTGGCGCACGACCGATTTCCACCAGATACTTATCCAGTGCCTCACTTGAGCGATTCGTAATACTCTTTTGAATCTTTAATTGTCTCATGTTTTACTCCTTAAATCCTTTCTAACTGTCTGATATTCAGCAGTGTGTCAAAATTATTACTTTTAAAAGCGGTGCAAAGTTACAAAAAATAACGATACGTTGTTATCGTCCCCCCCAATTATTTTCTCTTAAAAAACCTTAAACAGTTGTTTGTTGCTGTCCCTTGCCCTTGTTGTTTCGTTTTCCTCGATGGTTATGTCGTGACTTGTTGTCATGTTGTGGACGACCATTGCGTCTTTTGCCACCACGGCCTCGTGAGTTCTTGCGGGGTGAAGTGGTTTTATATTCCGGCCCCTCGCCCAAACCTTCGGGTAGTGGATTCTTCTGGATGTCCTTTTCCAGAAAACGTTCGATATCAGAGAAGTAGCGCATGTCGGCTTCTGACACAAAGGTAATGGCCACACCATCGCGCTGGGCACGAGCCGTACGACCGATACGGTGTACATAGTCCTCAGCATCGTGTGGTACATCGTAGTTGATGACCATCAGAATGTCGTCAATATCGATGCCACGGGCCACGATGTCGGTAGCCACGAGAACGTCAACTTGTCCGGCTTTGAAACGATACATTACATCATCACGTTCGGCTTGTGAGAGGTCACTATGCATAGGGGCACAGTTAATCTTCATGTGTTTCAGCTCGCGAGTGATATCTTTTACCTTGTCTTTCTTGCCAGAGAAGATGATGACGCGCTGCAACTCACCTGCCTTGAACAGGTGGCGGACGATGCCTAGTTTCTGGGGTTCGTAGCAGACATAGGCAGACTGTTGAATCTTTTCTGCAGGTTTAGAAACGGCAATCTTTACCTCTGCAGGATGATCCAACAAAGTACGAGCCAACTGTTGTATCTTGTCGGGCATGGTGGCAGAGAACATAATGGTCTGATGACCTTCTGGCAACATCTTGGCAATCTGCAAAATATCATCAGAGAATCCCATGTCGAGCATGCGGTCTGCCTCGTCAAGGACAAAGAATGAAAGACGACTCAGGTCCACATGTCCCATACGGATATGGGAAAGTAGGCGACCTGGAGTTGCGATGATGACGTCAGCACCCATTTTCAGACCTTTTGTTTCTACGTCGAAACGGTTACCATCGTTACCACCATAGATAGCGACACTGCTGATGCCGTCGAGATAGTAGCCAAAACCTTGCATGGCTTGGTCAATCTGTTGAGCTAGTTCTCGAGTGGGCGACATGACAATGCAGTTGACTGCATCTTTGGGGAAACCACCATCGTCGAGCATGCTGAGGATAGGCAACAGATAGGCTGCCGTCTTTCCTGTTCCGGTCTGTGCAACACCGATAAGGTCTTGACCGTCAAGTATTTTTGGGATACACTGTTCCTGAATGGGTGTCATCTCCTCGAAGTGCATATCGTAAAGGGCATCGAGGATGTTATCGTTCAAATATGTTTCTTCAAATGTCATTTTTTAATTCGGGGCTTGTCTATAACAATAGTAAGCGATAAAGGCATATAGGATGTTCGGAATCCATGCTGCCAGGACGGGTGGCGTATCAGCATTGATGGCAAAGGTTGCGCTGACCGTCTGTAATAATATATAGGTAAACGACAGTGCCAGTCCGATGCCCAGATACATACCCATACCTCCCTTACGCTTGCGGGAGGACAGTGATACACCGATGATGGTCAAGATGAAAGAGGCAAAAGATGTCGCTATGCGTTTGTGATACTCTACCTCATATTGTACAACATTCGACGAACCGCGTTGCTGTTGTTTGGAAATATAACGTTTCAGTTCCGGAGAGGTAAAGGTCTCCTGCTGGCCTTTGGAGAAAACCAAATCCATAGGCTCCATTTGTATCAGTGTATCTATCTCATAACCGCTGGTAATCTCTTCGCGCATACCTTTCAGTGTTCGAATCTTATAGTTGCGAGCTTTCCAATGATAGCGCTCCTCGGCAATCGTATCGTACTGAATGACGTTGGCGTTCATCTGACTAACCATTTTCTTGTTCTCAAACTTATACAAGGCAAAACCATAACCGGTCTTGCGAATGTCGTCGTACTGTGAGATATAGGCTACCACACCTTTGTCAACCATCAGCTGGATGTTTGATGCCGATGTGTTCTTCTTGTTGTTCTTATAGAGCGACTCGAAATCGTGGCGTACTACGGTGCCTTTCGGAATGACATATGAACCCAGATAGAAGTTGAGAAGAGCGATGAGTGCTGCAGAGATGAGATAGGGACGCAACAATCGCTTGAAACTCATACCGCTGGCCAACATTGCGATAATCTCTGAGTTACCCGCTAACTTGGAGGTAAAGAAGATGACGGCAATGAAAACGAACAACGGCGAGAAGAGGTTGGCAAAGTAGGGTACGAAATTGGCGTAGTAGTCGAAGACGATGGCGCGCAACGGGGCGTTGTTAGAAGTAAACTTTGCCAGGTTCTCATTGACGTCAAAGACAATGGATATCGAGATAATCAGGATGATAGAATATACATAGGTGCCAATGAACTTGTTAATGATATACCAGTCCATGCGCTTGACATAGCGGAATGGATTATACTTCTTAAGCCAAGCCATTTTCTCCCAGGGAATCTGTCTCAGCAGCTGCTGTGCTTTCCGGATAATATCTCTTAGTTTTTTTATCATCTTCTGCGTCCTAAGTTGTCGATGACACTACGTTTCCACTGTGTGAAGTCACCTTGTTCTATATGCGTGCGCGCGTCCGTGACCAATCGCAGATAGAAGGCCAGATTATGTATCGATGCTATCTGCATGGCCAATAGCTCCTGTGCCTTGAACAGGTGGTGCAGGTATGCCTTCGAGTGTATGCGGTCGATGTCACATCCATCTGGGTCGATGGGCGAGAAGTCGTCCTGCCACTTCTGATTGCGCATATTCATGGTACCCTCATAAGTGAACAGCATGGCATTGCGGCCGTTGCGAGTTGGCATCACGCAATCGAACATATCTACACCACGTTCGATGGCTTCCAGAATGTTTTGAGGCGTACCTACACCCATCAAGTAGCGTGGACGGTCCTTGGGAAGGATGTCGTTGACCACCTCAATCATCTCATACATTATCTCTGTCGGTTCACCGACTGCCAGGCCACCGATACTTGCACCACCGCCATCGTTCAATTTACCCAATACGTCACAGACGTGCTTGGCAGCATCCTGACGCAAATCTTTGTAGGTGCACCCCTGTACGATGGGGAACAGCGTCTGGTTATGACCGTACAGCGGTTCTGTCTCGTTGAAGCGTTTCACGCAACGTTCCAACCATCGCTGTGTTAGCTTCAGCGAATTCTTAGCATACTGGTAGTCGCTCTGTCCCGGGGGACACTCGTCGAATGCCATCATGATGTCAGCACCGATGACACGCTCTGTGTCCATCACATTCTCAGGTGTGAAGATATGCTTCGAACCATCGATATGGCTGCGGAATTCGCAACCTTCTTCCTTCAGTTTACGGATACCTGTCAGCGAGAACACCTGGAAACCACCTGAATCGGTGAGGATGGGACGGTCCCAAGTATTAAACTTATGTAACCCACCTGCCTTGCGCAGAATGTCAAGACCTGGACGTAGGTACAAGTGGTAGGTGTTGCCCAAGATGATTTGAGCCTTTACCTGTTCGCGTAGTTCAGAGAAATGTACACCTTTCACCGAACCCACCGTACCGACGGGCATGAAGATAGGAGTCTTAATCTGCCCATGGTCCGTGGTAATCAGTCCACTACGTGCACTGCTACATGGGTCGTTATGTTGTACTTCAAACGTCATTAGTCTTTTTTCTCGTCTTTTTTGTCTTCTTCAGGAATGGTGAAGTCCAACGGGTGCTCTACTATTTCGTCAGTCAGTGCGAAGTTCCATACATCCTGTACATTCTCGACATAATGGAAGGTCACCCCTTTCAAATACATGTCGGGAATCTCGTTGATGTCCTTCTCGTTCTCACGACACATCACAATATCAGTGATGCCAGCACGTTTGGCAGCCAGAATCTTCTCCTTGATGCCACCTACGGGCAGTACCTTTCCGCGCAGGGTTATCTCGCCAGTCATGGCAGTGTTCTTGCGCACCTTACGCTGGGTAAGTGCCGAGGCGATAGAGGTTGCAATCGTAATGCCTGCCGACGGACCATCCTTGGGTGTAGCACCCTCAGGAACGTGGATGTGGATGTTCCAGTGGTCGAAGATGCGGTAGTCAATACCCAATTTGTCAACATGAGCCTTACAATATTCTAATGCGATGACGGCACTCTCCTTCATCACATCACCCAGATTGCCTGTCAGCGTCAGCTTACCAGATTTACCCTTCGACAACGATGTCTCAATAAAGAGAATCTCACCACCAACGCTGGTCCATGCCAGTCCAGTCACCACACCAGCATAGGCATTACCTTGATAGATGTCGCGATAGAAAGGTGGCTTGCCTAACAGGTCCTCAATCTCTGGCGGGGTGATCTTCTCGTAGGGAAGTTCACCGCTTTCGGCCTTTTTGTATGCCATCTTGCGCAGCGCTTTATTGATCTGCTTCTCTAACTGGCGGACACCGCTTTCACGGGTGTACTGCTCAATAATCTTTTCGATGGCAGCCTTGTTAAAAGTTAGGTGTTTATCATTCAGACCAGTGTTCTCCTTCTCCTTTGGAATGAGGTGGCGCTTAGCAATCTCGTATTTCTCTTCCGTGATGTAACCACTGACTTCGATAATCTCCATACGGTCGAGGAGCGGACGGGGAATGGTACCCAGATTGTTAGCCGTGGCGATGAACATGACTTTTGACAGGTCATAGTCTACGTCCAAATAGTTGTCATGGAAGGCGTTGTTCTGCTCGGGGTCTAGCACCTCCAGCAATGCTGAGGCGGGATCACCGTTATGGGTATTCTGTGTTACCTTGTCAATCTCGTCGAGAATGAAGACGGGGTTCGACGAACCTGCCTTCTGAATATTCTTGATGATGCGACCCGGCATGGCACCGATATAGGTACGACGGTGACCGCGAATTTCGGCCTCGTCGTGCAGACCACCTAGGCTGACGCGAACATATTTGCGTTTCAGTGCATCTGCTATTGACTTGCCCAACGATGTCTTACCGACACCAGGAGGACCATAAAGACAGAGAATGGGCGACTTTAGATCACCGCGCAATGATAATACGGCGATATACTCCAGGATGCGCTCCTTGACCTTTTCCATGCCATAGTGGTCGCGATCCAGAATCTTCTGTGCACGCTGTAGGTTCAAATCGTCCTTGGTATATTCTCCCCAAGGCAGATTCACCAGTGTCTGCAGATAGGTCAGTTGAACATTGAAGTCGGGCGAGTTCTGATTGACTTGGTCTAATTTCTCCAGTTCCTTATAGAAATATTTCTCGATGTCCTCTGGCCACTTTTTGTTCTTGGCCTTCTCCAACAGATCCTTCTTCTCCGGCGTACTCTCGTTACCCATCTCTGCCTGCAGGTTCTTGATCTGCTGCTGCAGGAAATAGTTACGCTGTTGCTCATCAATGTCGTCACGCGTCTTGTTGCGGATATCTAACTTCAGACTCTGAAGATTTATCTCGCGATTCACGATACGCATCGTGTTAAACAGACGCTCTTTGATGCTATCAAGCTGCAAGAGGGCCATTTTCTCCTTTACGCTAAACGGCATGTTTGAACAGATGAAGTTCAGTGCCATAATGTTGTTACCCACATTCTTTATAGCGAATGATGCCTCTTCAGGTATCTCGTCGCTCATGTGAATGTACTCAGCAGCCTGATTGCGCAGGTCTTCTATGGCAGTCTTGAACTCCATGTCGTGCTTGTCGGGCTCCTCCTCAGGAGCAGCAACGACGCGTCCTATCATGTAAGGCTGGTATTTCAGCAACTCCATCAGTCGCAGACGGCCCAAACCCTGAACAATGGCGGTAATATTGCCGTTGGGAAGGGTGAGTATTTTCAATACCTTGGCAAAGACGCCCATATCGTAGAGGTCTGCACGGATGGGACTCTCCACTTCCGGGTCACGCTGGCATACCACAGCAATCAGACCGTCTTTCTTCTCGGCCTTACGAATGAGCGACATGCTCGACTCTCGTCCTATAAGGATGGGTGATACTACTCCGGGAAACAATACTAGATTGCGCACAGCCAGAATGGGCAGTGCGTCAGGCATTTCCATGTTTGTCAGATCGCTGTAGTCGCCTTCTACATCGGCAATCATCGAGAACGACCTGTTCTTGTTATCCATGTACATTGTAATTTTATCTTCCATAATGAGGTGCAAAGGTACAACATTTTCTTGAAATATCATACACACGATAAGATATTTTAATATCTTGGGTCATAATTCCGAAAAAAACATTACCTTTGCAGTCTATTATTGTGAGAATATGTTTCAATTCAAGCAGTTTGTTATAGAGCAGGAGTTGTGCGCCATGAAGGTAGGAACCGATGGCGTGCTTTTAGGAGCATGGGCACGTGGTGGTCAGTGGGTGCTGGATATCGGAACGGGGACGGGTGTTATAGCCTTGATGATGGCACAGCGATACCCTGAGGCCCAGGTGACTGCAATTGATATTGACGAGGGCGCTGTCAGACAAACACTTCTGAATGTGGAAATATCACCATTTACAACTCAGGTTGTGGTTCGCCATGAGCCTGTTCAGGAACATCAAGGTGAATATGATGCGATTGTGAGTAATCCACCGTTTTTTATAGATTCCTTGGCTGCTCCAGACCTGCAGCGCAATATGGCGCGACATACCGAGACACTGTCGTATGGTCAACTGATGCAGGCGGCATACCGACTGTTGACTGATGATGGCGAGTTCTCTGTGGTAGTCCCGTTTGACTATCGCAGGAGAATGGAGGACGAAGCTATCTTTGTAGGTTTCTTTCCCAGTAGGGTATGTGGTGTCAAAACCACTGATAGAAAGCCGGTCAAGCGTTATTTGTTAGCTTTCAGGAAACATCCTTGTCAGTGTGAAGAAGAGGTGTTGACCATCGGAGATAGTCGTTATCAACAGCTAACGCAGGACTTCTATCTTAATGTGTAAGGAACCCCGTCTTGACAAACTCTGTAAACTGGTCTTGATAGCCGTTAAATACATTGATGTCCACTTCGCCTGTGATGCCGTCAACGCGACCGTCGGGACATAGTTGCCAGTAGGCCAGTTTGACGTCGGGTTTGTATTGACTATAGCGGGCTATCCAGACGTTGTATTTCTGCTTGATATCCGAGGCATTTACCATATGTCGGTTGACGAACATCTGACTGACGTAAAGGATGGGGCGCATGCCCGTGCGACGCTCCACAATCTGCATGAAGATTCGGATGCGTTTCATCAAGGCATCAGAGCCACCAATCTTCCTAATCTGAGCGTCAGTGGGTTCTACGTCAAGTACGGGTGGAAAATCGCCTTTGCGGAATAGCGTGTGGTTGACGAAATAGCGTGCCTGTAATTCTGCCGAACTCTTTAGGGAGAAGAAATGGTAGGCGCCGACATGGATGCCCTGCTTCTTAGCCTTCATATAGTCGGTCATGAAATAGCGGTTGCGAACAGTGGTTCCTTCTGTGGACTTAATGTAAATAAAAGAGACAGGAAATGTACGCCCTTGCGTATCGTGGCGTTTGCCCAATGAGGTGATGCGCAATTTAGAAAAATCAATGCCATAACGCTTGCGCCCTTTCTCATGCTGATGGCGAGAGATGTCAATTCCGTAGATTCGTTCTGTTGTATATTTTAACTTCTCTCCCAGGAACTTTCCTGTCTTCCATTCGCCAACACGCAGCTGGTGGTTGGGTGAAGAGTCAAAGGCGAAACCATGTACTTGATCGTCCTGCCAAAATCCCTCCTTGTGACAACCGTCCCATTCGTCCATGATACCTTGTCCACAAGCTTGTAAGAAAGTGTCCATCTGTCCTTTGTAAATGCCTTGCTCGTCTATGCGCGTGGCATAGACTACGGTATCTGCATCCCATTGTGCGGAAACGATGCGTCCACGCCAGTCACGTGCAATGCCTTTGCCATTGAGCGCACCCACAAAGAAGTGCCCGGCCTTCCAGTATCCGCCACCAATCTTGACAGCGGTCATGGGACGGTCCTTAGCGGCAATGCGGACGGTATAGCTTGCTTTTCTTGGTTTGCAGACTCTTCTTGCTTTCTGCTTGAGCGTCTCGTTGTAGCGTGCCACGAGGTGATAACCCTCGTCTGAGACGTTGTGTATCTTGAAATAATAGCGCATCTCATCCACTTCTGCGTTGATGAGCGCCTGCTGTGTGGAGTCAATGGCTGTATTGGCATCGTAACGTATCTCCACTTTGTCTGGGATGTGCGGTGGGGTGGTTGGGTAGTGGTTGTGAAAAGGATTGAGTGGATTGATAAGAGCCACCACTGCCATGATAAGAATATCAGCAATAGTGGCTATGGAACGTATCTTTTTCATTTTTCTTCCTCCAACCATGAGTCTAGAAGTTGACGAGCGATGGACAGTTTCTCAGGAATGTGGGGCAGGTGGTTACGGTCGAACCAGGCACCTTTAGACAACTCAGAACGCTGCAGATGTATCTTGCCGGAGTCGTAGTCGGCAGTGAAACCAACCATCAGTCCACAAGGGTAGGGCCATGGCTGGCTGCCGAAATATTTCAGGTTAGTAATGTGCAGACCTGTTTCTTCCATCACCTCACGATAGACAGCTTCCTCTAGCGTCTCGCCAGTCTCTACGAAACCTGCTACCAGGCCATAGTGGTCGTCGCGGAAGTTGTTGGCATGCACCAGCAACACCTCGTCGCCTTTACGGACCAGTACGATGACGGCAGGAGCAAGGAACGGCCAAATCTCTTTGCCACAGTGCTCACACTTCTTCGAGATAGCGGTGTCGAAGCGCATAGTGCCTCCGCAGATGCCACAGAACTTTGTGTTCTGGTCCCAATAGAGCAGTTCATGACATTTACCTGCCAGTCGGTAGTCGGCTTCTGATAACTTATAGTAGCTCTGTCGCAATCCACACATCTCATAGCGTTTGTCACTCGTAATAGGTTGGTCGATGCGAAAGGCTTTAGCACCATCGATGTTCATCACCGTAGTCCACGGTTTAGTACTGGTTGGTGCCTCTTCAGGTATCTGATAGCCATCGTTTGTTTTCAACAAGACGAGGTCAGACTGGCAAAATACAAAGTATTTCATGAAATCGGTATAATCTCTGGTCGTTATTACTCTCCAAATATCAGTTTGCGGTCGCGTTCAATGGCAGGACGTGCCCATGCGTCAGGAATGAAGCGCCAGTTGTTCAGTGCCTTACCTTCCACTTTCCCTTCTCGCTCTATCTTTTGTGTTAGATAATAACGTTGATCACGCTCGCTCATGAAAATGATGCGATTGTTGATGGAGTCAAGGGGAATACCGGCGCCCTGAGTGAGCAGTTCACCTCCTCCATTGCCTCGATAGCTGTTCATAGCCACTTTGTACCATGCTTTTTCATCGAATGGACGTCCGTCGGAGAACTGGAGAATTTTTACTTTTTGTCCATCGGGCTTGGTGACGTCAACAACATAATCGATGCCTGCTGCTGAGTCGAAGTTAAAGGTTAGGTTCTTGAATCCCCTGCGCTGCTCGTCGCCTTGAGCGCCTTCGTTAAGCATCATAATATGGTCATCAGGACTTGTCATGGTATTCACCCAGAGGTCGTAGCTTCTCTCCAGATGTTTGCGAACCTCCTCGCCAGTCATACGGAGTACGTAGATTTTGTTCTCGAAGCGGTAGAGTTTAAACATATCGCTCATGTATATTGGTCCTGCCTTGATGTCGGTGTTGAAAGTCAGGGGCGCATTGAACGAGATGTCGGCATGTGTTTCCTCTAATTGCAGCAGGTGAATCAGGTCGGTGAAGGCTGCCGAACCAAAGAATGCATCGCGTGAACGCATTGGACTTGCAAAGGTGCCTAGTTGTCGTTCCACATACTGGCGGATGGCATCAATTTGTGGTTGGAAATGGGCAATATACTGCTTGTCGATTTCTTCGTTTCTGACATCAATGAGCTCGCCTTTCTTACTGATAACCTTTCCGTTACGAATCTGAATGGTAGCCTGCGCTGCTTTGATGGCGTTGCATGAAGGATCCATGCAGAGTGTGTTGTTAATGGTGACGTTACGCTCAGTATGGTCGTGGCCGAAGAAGATGACGTCGAAGCCTTCAACAGTCTCTGCCATCTTTCTGGCGACGTCTTCCTCATAGGTTGGTGTGACGATACCGCCATCCCATCCGCTATGGAAGAGTCCGATGATGACATCGGCCTTCTCCTGTTCCTTGAGAATCTTAATCCAATGGCGAGCGGTCTTAAGCATCTCGTCGAAGCGCAGACCTGTCCACAGACTCTCATGCAGCCAGTTGGGAATGGCTGGTGTGAGCATTCCTAATATAGCTACACGAACACCTTCGCGCTCAATGATGGTGTAGGGCTTGACGTATGGTTTGTTGGTCTTGGTATCGATGATGTTGGCACCCAGCATCGGACATTTTACCTCCTTAATCCATTTGTCATAGACTGCGTGACCAGTTTCCACATCGTGGTTGCCAAAGGTTTCTGCATCGTATTGCAGGTAATTGATAACCTCAGCAGCGATGTTGGGTTCGTCGGTTTTGACATAGTTAGTATAGTAGCAAGTGGGCTGTCCCTGTAGAATGTCACCGTTGTCCAGCAGAATCAAACGGTCGCCATAGGTCTTACGTTGGCGCTTAAGGTATGTACTGACGCGTGCCATTGTTCCCTCCATAGGGCGGCGCTCTGTGAAGTTGTAGGGGAAAAAGGCCCCATGAACGTCAGAGGTTTCTACTAATCGCAGGGTCACGGTTTTACCTTGTTTAGCCATTGTTGTCATACACATGCATAGGAGTGCAAAAAGGATTGTTGCTTTTTTCATAGTGCATTATTTTTTTAGATATGTGCAAAGGTAGTGATTATTTTTGAATTCTCCAAGCTCTTAGGCACGCTTTTTGCTGTTTAATGGTTAAAAGAAAATAAAAATAGGAGGTAATATTATGGCATTCATTGACTATTACAAGATTTTAGGGGTTGACAAGACGATACCTCAGAAGGATGTGAAGAAGGCTTATTTGAAGCGTGCCAAGCAGTTTCATCCCGACCTTCATCCTGACGATCCAAAGGCTAAGGCGAAGTTCCAGGCGCTGACGGAGGCGTATGATGTTATTGGGGACCCAGAGAAACGTGCTAAATACGATAAGTATGGAGAGCAATGGAAACAGGCAGATGCTTTCGAACAGGCTGGTGGAGGCTTTGGCGGCTATCATGGAGCGCAGGGCAATCCTTTTGAGGGCTTTGACTTCTCGTCGTTTGGTGCTGGAGGTGGCGGCTTCTCATCGTTCTTCCAGGATTTGTTTGGTGGCGGAATGCATGGTGCTCAGAGTTATAAGGAAGCTCCGAAGAATACGCAGGCTACTGTAACCATTGATATGTATACCGCCTTGTTGGGTGGTGATATCATGGTGACGACAGGCACTGGTGAACGCCTGAAGTTGAAGGTGAAACCCGAAACGCAACCTGGTACCAAGGTGCGACTGCGTGGAAAGGGCAGGGGAGGTACCGACCTCATCCTGACCTATCAGGTGAAACTGCCGACTGGGTTGTCAGAACGACAGAAGCAGCTGCTGTGCGAAATGCAGCACGCTTAATCCTTGTTTCTCGATTTTAGGAATTCCTCGGCTCTCGCCAAATCCTCGGGAGTATCGATGCCGACTGTTTCGATATTGGTCAACCCCACACGGATGCGATAGCCGTTCTGTAACCAACGTAATTGCTCCAAGCTCTCTGCTTTCTCCAGACTGCTTTGGGGCAATTTTGTTACCTCAGCCAATACCTCACGGCGATAAGCATAGATGCCTAAATGTTTCAGGAATGGATATTCACCAAACCACTCATTGCGTTCCTTGCCTCTGATGTAAGGAATGACACTACGGCTGAAATAGAGTGCAAAGCCGCGGTTATCGGTTACTATCTTGGGTGAATTGGGGTTCTCAATAGCCTCCATTGTTTCAAAATGCTTGCCCAGTGTACCAATCTGTGTCGTTGGGTCGTCGAAGAGGTGCATCAATGTCTCTATTTGTGATGCCTGAATGAAAGGCTCGTCACCCTGTACGTTGATGATGACATCTGCATCAGTATTGATTTTTGTAGCGGCCTCCTCGATGCGGTCTGTACCGCTTTTATGGTCGTTGCGTGTCATGACGGCCTTACCGCCAAAGGCTTCTACGGCTTTGTAGATTCGCTCGTCATCCGTGGCGACATACGCTTCACCCAATACGGCTGTTGCCTGTTCATATACTCGCTGGATAACAGTCTTGCCGCCCAGCATGGCCAATGGTTTGCCAGGAAAGCGTGTCGACGCATATCTGGCAGGAATTATTGCGATAAATTTCATTGTTTATTGTTTTTTGTTTGCAAAGATAGTGCAAATCGAGCGAAAAGCCAAATTTTTATTTGAGCTTTTCCGAGATGCAGCCTATTTTCGCTATTTTATAGCAAAGATAGTGAATATTTTTTAAAACGCTTTGCAGTCTCGCTTTTTTTTCATACCTTTGTCAAGTTTAAATGTCTATTCTTATGAAAAAACGATATATATTCCTTTCTTTTTATACTTTACTGGCACTTTCTGTGTCTGCCCAGAAGATAACCCTTGGCTCCTGTAAGATGAAGGACGGCGGGGAGTACAAAGGACAGATGATGGCAGGAAAACCGCATGGTAAGGGTACGACAACGTGGAAAGATGGTGATAACTTTGAAGGCGAATATGTTAAGGGTAAGCGTCAGGGCTATGGCGTCTATACATTCCACGATGGCGAGAAGTACGAAGGGCAGTGGCTGCAGGACCATCAGCACGGTAAAGGAACCTTCTACTTTAATAACAATAATAAATATGTAGGCTTGTGGTATCGTGACGAACAAGAAGGTCATGGTGTCATGTACTATTATAATGGAGATGTCTATGACGGTCAGTGGAAGGTAAGCAAACGCAATGGCAAGGGTCGCTATACCTATAAGAGTGGTGCTTACTATGATGGTGAGTGGCTGAACGACCAGAAGAATGGTCGAGGAACCTTCAACTGGGGTGATGGCTCTTCCTATGAGGGACAGTGGAAAGACAATCGTCAGCATGGCAAAGGCACATTCCGCTATGCCAATGGTGATGCCTATGTTGGTCAGTTCGTCAACGATTTACAGAATGGCAAAGGCATCTATAAGTTCCAGAATGGTGATTTCTATGATGGTGATTATGTCAATGGCGAGCGTACTGGTCAGGGTATTTTCCGCTATGCCAATGGTGATCGCTATACGGGTCAGTTCTATAAGGGTGACAAGAGCGGACAAGGTACGCTGGTGTGGAAGAACGGCAATACCTATCAAGGAGAGTGGAAAGCCGACAAACCCAATGGTCGTGGTAAGCTTACGATGAAGAATGGTGACTATTTTGAAGGACAGTTCCGCAATGGTACCATACATGGTGAGGGTATTGCCCGCTATTCTGACGGCTCCAAGTTCCGTGGCCATTTCAAGGACGGCAAACGTCATGGACCAGCCATCGAAGAGAATAAAGAAGGTCTGCGCTTTGAGGGTACTTATGTGGAGGATCGTCGTGATGGTCGTTTTGTGGAGAAAGACCGCAACGGCAATATAACAGCCCAGGGTACTTACGTGCGAGGCAAACGTCAATTGGAAAATAACTAAATATGTTTAACTTATAACACTAAAAGACATTTATGATCATCGACACTTTAGACAATTTGGAGAAGTATGCGGCTCTTAATCCGCTGTTTCCTAAAGTAGTAGAGTTCCTGAAGAACAATGACCTCAGCAAGATGGCTGATGGCAAGTATGAAATTGAAGGCAAGGATCTCTTTGTCAATATCACTACCTCCAAGGGGAAAACTCCTGATGAGGCAGTCCTTGAGACTCACAATAAGATGATTGACATCCAGATTCCACTTACGGCTGCAGAAACCTATGGTTACACCCAGCGCAACCTGTTGCCCAATGTCGAGTATAATGCGGAGAAGGATATCACCAAGATTCCAGACCTTGCAGCTGATAGCTATGTCACCTGTCAGTTGGGTATGATGGCTATCTTCTTCCCACAGGATGGTCATGCTCCCTGCATTGCCACTGTTCCTGAATTCAAGAAGGCAATCTTTAAGATAAAAGCATAAGACTTAAATCATATAACTATGGCTACAACAAAGAAAACAACTACAGCAGCCAAAAAGGCTCCTGCAAAGAAACCCGCTGCAAAGAAGGCAGCTCCGAAGAAAAAAGTAGAAGTCCCCCAACATATAGGTTTGGTACGTGACGACTCCTGGTTGGAGCCCTTCGAACAGGCTATCCGTGGTCGCCACGATCATGCTTTGTGGAAGATCGCACAGTTGACGCGTAACGGTAAGAAGACCCTGTCAGACTTTGCCAGTGGTCATCTCTATTTTGGTCTACACAAACTTGCTAAGGGCTGGGTATTCCGCGAGTGGGCACCTAACGCCACAGAAATCTACCTGATTGGTGATTTCAACAACTGGCAGGAAGACGAGAAGTACAAGTGCAAGCGTATTGAAGGTACAGGCAATTGGGAACTGAAACTCAGTGAGAAGGCCCTCAAGCACGGACAGCTTTATAAGATGAAGGTGAAGTGGAATGGGGGAGAAGGTGAACGTATTCCCGCTTGGTGCCGTCGTGTGGTTCAGGACGACCAGACGAAGATATTCTCTGCTCAGGTATGGAATCCTGAGAAGCCTTACGAGTGGAAGAAAAAGACCTTCAAGCCCAACAAGTCTCCGCTGTTGATTTACGAGTGCCATGTGGGTATGGGTCAGGACGCCGAGAAGGTTGGTACCTACAAGGAGTTTACGGAGAACGTGCTGCCTCGTGTCAAGAAGGATGGCTACAACGCTATTCAGGTAATGGCTATTCAGGAGCATCCCTACTATGGATCGTTTGGCTACCATGTATCCAGCTTCTTCGCTCCCTCCAGCCGTTTTGGTACGCCTGAGGACCTGAAGGAAATGATTGATACCGCTCACAAGATGGGTATTGCCGTCATTATGGATATTGTTCACTCCCACGCTGTGAAGAATGAAGTAGAAGGTCTTGGCAATTTGGCTGGCGACCCCAACCAATTCTTCTATGCTGGTGATCGTCATGAGCATCCAGCATGGGATTCGCTGTGCTTCGACTATGGTAAGGACGACGTGCTCCACTTCCTGCTCAGTAACTGTAAGTACTGGTTGGAGGAGTTCAAGTTCGACGGCTTCCGCTTCGATGGTGTTACCTCCATGCTGTATTACTCGCACGGACTGGGCGAGGCCTTTGGTGGCTATGGTGACTACTTCAATGGTCATGAGGACGACAATGCCATCTGCTATCTGACACTGGCCAACTGTCTTATTCACGAGGTCAACAAGAACGCCATCACCATTGCTGAGGAAGTATCCGGTATGCCTGGCCTTGCTGCTAAGTTCGAGGACGGTGGCTATGGCTTCGACTATCGTATGGCGATGAACATTCCTGACTACTGGATTAAGACTATTAAAGAGGTACGCGATGAGGATATCAACGTTTGCTCTATCTTCTGGGAGGTCAAGAACCGTCGTCCTGACGAGAAAACCATCTCTTACTGCGAGAGCCACGACCAGGCATTGGTGGGTGACAAGACCATCATTTTCCGTCTGATTGATGCCGATATGTACTGGCACTTCGCCAAGAAGGACGTCAACGACCTTGCTCAGCGTGGTATTGCCCTGCACAAGATGATTCGTCTTGTGACGGCTGGTGCCATCAATGGCGGTTACCTCAACTTCATGGGTAATGAGTTCGGTCATCCTGAGTGGATTGACTTCCCACGCGAGGGTAACGGCTGGTCGTACAAGTATGC
>CACYBB010000011.1 GCA_902772585.1 uncultured Bacteroidales bacterium
GGGAGACAACTTCGAGCAGATGCGCGACTACATGGAACGCTGCAATGCCTTCAAGGAAGAGGACGAGTATATACTTCGGTTTTAGTTTCCGTTAAGGTGGCTGTATTCGTGATCCCGTTGGAATTGACTTCGTCGACTTTTCGTGATCCCGTTGGAATTGACTTCGTCGATCCCTGTAGGCTGGCGCCAGCCATCCTACAAAAATCTTAAAAGCCTCGAAGAATTGAAAGTGAACTTTCTTCTTCGAAGCTTTTAATCTTTTCGTGATCCCGCAGGGATTCAAACCCTGGACCTTCAGAACCGGAATCTGACGCTCTATTCAGCTAAGCTACGGGACCTGCAAATATGTATCTTTGCGAAATTGAATGCAAAGATACATATTTTAATTGATAATCAGCGTGTTTTTGAAAGAAATTGTGGGAGATGATGGGAATTTTCTTTTTTATTCTGATATGGTTGTATGACGAAAGGGTAGTGCAGAGTGTTGGCAAAAATCAAGAATTACTGACGTTTTGCAAAAATAATTGGGCTTTTTGATTGCAGTTTAAACAAAAAGTAGTACCTTTGCACGTGCAAATAGTAAATAGTAAATTGTCAAATAGTAAATTATATCGATGAGTCAACTGATTAAACCAATCGACTATCAGTCCCTGCTCGACGCCAGACAGACGGAGCTGGGTATTAAGATGATTAAGGAATTCTTCCAGCAGAACCTGTCTACGGAACTGCGTCTGCGTCGTGTTACCGCTCCGCTCTTTGTGCTGAAGGGCTTGGGAATTAACGATGATCTGAATGGTGTGGAACGTGCTGTGACGTTTCCTATCAAGGACTTGGGCGATGCCCGTGCTGAGGTGGTCCACTCGCTGGCAAAATGGAAGCGCCTGTCGCTGGCGGAATATGAGGTGGAACCTGGCTACGGCATCTATACTGATATGAACGCTATCCGTGCCGATGAGGAGTTGGACAACCTGCACTCGTTGTATGTGG
The DNA here is from genome assembly GCA_902772585.1 of uncultured Bacteroidales bacterium. GTDB lineage: Bacteria > Bacteroidota > Bacteroidia > Bacteroidales > Bacteroidaceae > Prevotella. Next base: position 988 of record CACYBB010000011.1, read on the forward strand.
ACCAGTGGGACTGGGAGGCTGTCATCACCAAGGAGCAGCGTACTATTGCTTTCCTGAAGAATGTGGTGAAGCGCATCTATGCTGCTATCCGTCGTACGGAATACCTGACCTGCGAAACCTATCCGCAGATTAAGCCCTTCCTGCCTGAGGAGATTCACTTCATCCACGCTGAAGAATTGTTGCAGATGTATCCTGACAAGACTCCCAAGGAGCGCGAGGATGCCATCTGCGAGAAATATGGCGCCGTATTTATAATAGGTATAGGTGGTAAGTTGTCGAATGGCGAGAAACACGATGGTCGTGCACCAGACTATGACGACTGGTCAACAGTTGGTGAGAACGGCTTGGCTGGTCTGAATGGTGATATACTTATCTGGTATCCCGTGCTGGGTCGCTCGTTCGAGTTGTCATCCATGGGTATCCGTGTGGACAAAGAGTCGCTGTTGCGTCAGCTGAAATTGGAAAATAAAGAGGAACGTGAGACACTATATTTCCACCAGAAACTGTTGAACGACGAGTTACCACTGTCTATAGGTGGTGGTATCGGACAGAGTCGTCTCTGCATGGTGCTGTTGCACAAAGGCCATATTGGTGAGATTCAGGCTTCTATCTGGCCTGAAGACATGCGTACTGAGTGCAAGAAACTTGGAATGACGCTGATATGATGTAAGATGTCAGAAGGCTGATGTAAGATGTTACGCCAGTTCCAGGCTAAGGAGTTCCCTCAATTTCCCGATTGAGGGATTTTCTTTTTCCATCAGTTCGAACTGCTCGCGACGTGAGAGGATAGGAATTTGTGCTTCGTGCTCAGCCAGTCGCAAGGAGAGGGTAATGCTTTTGTTGTGCAGATAAAGCTTGAGGGTGCTCACGATGCTGCCCTTAATTTGCTCCAGCTGCTCTAAGGCTATTTGGTTGTCTGCTGTCACCTCCACGTTGGGGAAGTCGGTAATGACGGGATTCATGTTCTTCATGCGCGTGGCAATACCACTCAACTTCTGTGGCATGCGGTTGCACATGAGCATCCATTGCAGTTCCAGGTCTTGCTGCGTGAAAGCGTGCTCTTCGTCCTTGGACACACTATTGGGGTCGGAACCGTCAAGGGTGCCAGGGATGATGTTCATCTTTGTGGGTTGCGCCTTCTTAAGAACATTCTTGAACGACATGCTGATGCCCGACTTCAGCATGGGACGCTTAGCGGCGGGCTGGCCAGAAGTACTAGAAGTACTAGAAATACTAGTAGCACTAGATGAACTAGTACCACTAGTTTGGGTTGACACCACGCGCTCAGCAGCAGCTACCTGCGGGGCTGCTTTCTGGGGCTGAGCGGACTGTGTCAGATGCTTAAACAGGGATTTCAATCGTCTGGGCTTACGCCCACTGCCAACACTATCGTCAGGCTGGGTAATCTGCGCTATCTCTATCAGTGTCAGCTCTACCAACAGACGCTTGTTGCTTGACTGGCGATAGTTGATGTCACACTGGTTGATGAGTCGCAGGGCCTGATAGAGGAATGGTATCTGGCACTTCTGTGCTTGCTGCTGATAGCGCTCCCGCTGTTGGTCGCTGACCTCTAATAGGGGCAGTGTCTGTGGGTCGCGAGCCATCAGCACATTGCGTACATGCTTGGCCAACCCCTGCATGAGCAGACCACCATCGAAACCCTTGTTGATGATGTTGTTCAGCAATACCATGATGTCCATTGCCTTGTTATCCAGGGCAAGATCCACGATGCGGAAGTAGTTGTCGCTATCCAGCACGTTCAGGTCTTCGATGACTTTCTGATAGGTGATGTTACCCTGACAGAACGATGCTGCCTGGTCGAAGATGGACAACGCGTCACGCATACCACCATCGGCCTTCTCGGCAATGACTGCCAATGCTTCGTCTTCCACAGTGATACCCTCCTTCTGGGCAACACTCTTCAGGTGGTCGATGGTGTCACGGACAGTCATGCGCTCGAAGTCGTAAATCTGACAACGGCTTAGAATCGTGGGCAGAATCTTGTGCTTCTCTGTGGTTGCCAAAATGAAAATGACGTGAGCAGGTGGTTCCTCCAGCGTCTTTAGGAAAGCGTTGAAGGCTGCTGTCGACAGCATGTGAACCTCGTCGATGATGAAAACCTTGTACTTGCCTACCTGCGGTGGTATGCGTGTCTGTTCCATCAGCGTCTTGATATGCTCTACGCTGTTGTTCGACGCAGCATCGAGTTCGAAGATGTTGAACGAGCGCTGTTCATTGAATGCCTGGCAACTCTCACATTGTCCGCAGGCCTCACCGTCGGCAGTTGGTGTCAGACAGTTGATGGCCTTGGCAAAGATACGTGCACAGGTGGTCTTGCCCACACCTCGCGGTCCGCAGAAGAGGTAGGCATGAGCCAGTTTACCACTGCTTACGGCGTTCTTCAGCGTAGTGGTCAGCGCCTGCTGACCTACCACGGTGTCGAACGACATCGGGCGGTATTTTCGTGCTGAAACGATGTATTCTTCCATGTTAAAAACGAATTTGCCCACAAAATTACAAAATAATTATGAATAATGCACGATTAATTATGAAATATTTCGTAATTTTGCAAACGTAATCCCAAAAGATGATGAAAAGAGTCAAGCAAATACTGTCTAAAATCTATCACATTAGAGGACTGAAATATGTGGTGGTGACGCTTGTTGGCGTCGTTCTCATTGGCTTTGTCGATGAGAACAGTGTGTGGCATCACATGGTTAACAAGCAACGTATCAGTGAGTTGCAGGAGGAGATAGACGCGTATACCCTCCAGAATAAGAACGATCAGGCTCAGATTAAGAAACTTGACAGTGACCCCAAGGCTATCAAGAAGATTGCCCGTGAGCGTTACTTCATGAAGGCGGACAATGAGGATATCTTTGTGCTCAGCGATGACCCGAAGACTGGTAAAAGCATATTAAACGACGATGAGACAACTGAGTAAGTGGGAAGCATACCTGATGTTGCTGGGTGGCTTGTTGATGGTTGTTGGTGCTGGAGCCAATGTGCTGTTCTTTTCGTGGGCACCCTATGCCTTTGCTCCTGGTGCCTTGTTTTTTGTTGCTATGCAATTACGTCAGCGCTATGAGGGTAGGGAGTTTACCATCCGTCGTCTGCGCCGTATCCAAATCATTAGTGACTTTCTGTTTCTGGTTGCAGGTTTGTTGATGTTTGCCAATCAGCAGAATTTCCTCGGACTTGACCAACTTTCTTATATTAAATATGTACACAATAACTGGGTCGTTGTGCTGTTGGTTGCTGCTGTCTTGCAACTCTACACCAGTCATAGGATTGCCAACGAACTGGAGAAAGACACAAAATAAATGCTAAATATTTGCGCAAAAGTTTAAAATTGCGCAAATATTTCTCTTTTTTCAAGATTACATCGTACTTTTGTCGTAGATTTCCGAACGTAAGCAATTTCTATGAGAAAAAGTATATACACGATTATTGCCGTTGCAACGGTATTGTTAACCTCTTGCGCCACGTCATATAATGTGCGTGGTACATCATCTATCTCTGCACTGGATGGTAGCAAACTCTACCTGAAGGCTGTAAAGAATAACGATCTTCAAAACATTGATTCCTGTGAGGTGGTACATGGCGAATTCCAGTTTGTTGGACTGTTGGATACCGTTCGTATGGTCAGCCTCTTCATGGATGATGAGAGCATTATGCCGCTCGTACTGGAAGAGGGCGATATCGTTATTCGTATTGACAATGCTGTACAGAGTGTTGGTGGTACCCCACTGAACGACAGTTTGTTCGTGTTCATTGACAAGCATAACCAACTGACTAATCGCATGAGTGAGTTGGGACATCGCCAGAGCCAGATGTTGCTTGATGGCATTGATGAGAACCAGATCAATCGTCAGCTCAATGCGGAGGCCGACCTGATAGCTGCTGAGGAGGATAAGTTGGTTACCAAATTCATTTGCGACAATTTTGACAATGTTTTGGGCCCTGGCATCTTCATGATGATTACCAGTCAGTATCGTTATCCCATCCTGACCCCTCAGATTGAGGACATCATGTCAAAAGCTACGGATAAGTTCAAGAGCGACCCCTACGTCCGCGATTACTATCAGACTGCACAAGAGAATGAGGCACGAATGAATGGTACTAAGGATATGGACGATCAGTCTGCACCTCTGCCTGACTCTACTATCGTACAACCTGCTGCTCCTCTGACTAATGTTCCTCAGCCATGATAACACTCATCAAGGGAGGAAGAATTGTCAATGAGGGCCATGTTACCAAGGCCGACATCGTCATTGAAGACGGGAATATTATTGAGGTAAGAGGTCAGAAGGAAGAGGTAAGATGTGATGAAGTCATTGATGCCACAGGCTGTTACATCCTGCCAGGTATTATCGACGACCATGTTCATTTCCGTGAGCCAGGACTGACCGAAAAAGCCGACATTGATACTGAGAGTCGTGCAGCTGCAGCAGGAGGTGTCACCAGTTATTTTGACATGCCCAACTGCAATCCGCAGACCACTACACTAGACGCTTTGGCTCAGAAGCAAGCATTGGCTCGTGAGAAGAGTCACGTCAACTATGCTTTCTTCTATGGTGCTACCAACGATAACGTAGAAACATTCTCTCAGCTTGACGCTACGAAGATTCCAGGCATTAAGCTGTTTATGGGTTCTTCGACAGGTAATATGCTCGTCGATTGTGATGAGGCTCTGGAGCGCATCTTCAAGGAGTGTAAGTTCCCCTTGATGGCACATTGCGAGGATACTGCTATCATCAATCGCAATATGGAGGAAGCCAAGGGCGCTTGGGGTGATGATCCTCCTGTCAACCTTCATGCCATGATACGTAGTGAGGAGGCTTGTTTGACATCTACCCGCAAGGCTGTTGCCCTTGCTCAGAAATATGGTACGCGCCTGCACGTAGCCCACGTCTCTTCTGCTGAAGAACTGGAGCTCTTTGCTGTGTGTCGTGATTTTGCCTCGACAAAAATCACCGCTGAGGCTTGCGTGGGTCATCTCTATTTTACCCAACTGGATCACGAACGCTTAGGTGCGAAAATCAAGGTCAATCCGTCTATCAAGACTCCTGTCGACCAGTTTATGTTACGTGAGGCCCTTACTGATGGTCGTATTAGCATCGTTGCTACTGACCATGCGCCTCATCTGCTCTCTCAGAAACAAGGTGGTTGCGCGAAAGCCGCTTCAGGCATGCCGATGGTTCAGTTCTCGTTGGTTACCATGCTTGAACTCGTCGACGAGGGTGTGCTTACCATTCAGCGCCTCGTCGAACTGATGTGTCATAATCCTGCCCGTCTTTTTGGCGTCCAGCGACGTGGTTTCCTGCGCGTAGGCTATCGTGCTGATATCACCATCGTTCGTCCTAAGAGTCCTTGGACAGTTACTTCCGACTGCATCCTTAGCAAGTGTGGCTGGAGTCCGATGGAGGGACACCAGTACCAGTGGCGCGTCGAACGCACATTGTGTAATGGACAAACGGTTTATTCAAATGGACAGGTCGATAACGACGTCCTTGGCGAGCCTATCACCTTCTCTCATCAATGATTATCCACTACGACATCCACCAGCTCGTGCCCTATATCAACTGGGACTACTTCTTCTATGCCTGGGGGATGCACAACAAACCTGTCGATGAGCGCCAGAAATTGCAGCAGGAGGCGGAAGGGGTGTTGGTCGATTTGGAAGGACGTTACAAAATCCATGCGTTGTTCCTGTTAATGGATGCCCATAGTGAGGGTGACGATATTGTTCTCTCGGATGGTCGTCACATTCCCTTGCTCCGTCAGCAACAGCCTGGCAGTGCATGTCTATGTCTGGCCGACTTTGTGCATCCTGAAGAGGACCGTATCGGACTTTTTGCCACCACTGTCGATATGGGCTTAGAGAAAGATTTCGACCACGATGCTTATCAGAAGATGATGGTGCAACTGCTGGCAGACCGACTGGCAGAGGCTGCTGCGGAGTGTATGCACGAGGCAGTGCGTAAACATTATTGGGGCTATGCACCTGACGAACAACTCACTATGCAGCAGTTGCATAGCGAACAGTTTCAGGGCATTCGTCCTGCTGTAGGCTATCCGTCATTGCCAGATACCAGTCTCAACTTCGTGCTCAACGAGTTGCTGGACTTTCACCAGATAGGCATCCGACTTACGGAGAGTGGCGCTATGCGTCCTCACGCTAGCGTCTCTGGTCTGATGATTGCTCACCCTGAAGCCCACTATTTCGCAGTAGGCACTATCGGTCGTGACCAGTTGACAGACTATGCCCGTCGTCGTGGACTCCCCATTGAAATAGTACGTAAATTCTTAAGTGCCAACCTATGATAGCTCGTTTTGCCATACCTTTTTTCATCACAGTGGGATTTGTCATCGTCCCCCTCGTATTGTTTCTGCTCTGTCGTAAGTTCCTGCCTAACAAACGCTATGGAACGGTAGTCGGCATCTTGCTGGCAGCGATAGAGATGTCATTGGTGGGTTATGGTATGACGGGTGGTCTGAAACCCTTGGTGGTGCACCACATAGAATATGCCTCTGCTGACTTGCCTGAAGCCTTTGATGGCTATCGCATCGTGCAGTTCTCTGACGTTCATGTGGGTACGATGACAGGTTCGCGCCAACCAATGATTCAGGAACTTATCGACAGCATCAATGCACAGACTCCCGATATGATTGTCTTTACAGGTGATATGCAGAATATCCATCCTGAAGAGATGATACCGCCCATGCTCTATTTCCGTCAACTTTTGGCGCCTGACGGCGTCTATGCTATTTTGGGTAACCACGACTATGCTGTCTATCAGACAGGCACAGACGAGGAGAAAGAGCGTAACTGCGAACTGACTAAAGATATTATCCGCAAGATGGGCTTCGACCTGCTGCTCAACGAGCATCGCTTTATCCATCGCGACTCTGACAGCATTGTCCTCGCAGGTATGGAGAACTGGAGCAAGGCCGAGCGCATGCCTCGTAAAGGTGATGTTGCCCAAACGCTTGATTCTCCATCACCCATCATCCATCACCCATCACCCTTCGTTATTATGCTCCAGCACGACCCTACTTGCTGGCGCGAGAAGATACTCCCTGAGTGTGATGCCCAGCTGACTCTTAGTGGACATACCCATGGTGGACAGTTCCAAATCTTTGGATGGTCACCTGTAGCGCTCAGCTATAAAGAGTGGGGTGGTATGACTTATGAAGGTTCGCGAGCGCTCTACGTCTCCACAGGTGCAGGCTCGCTTATTCCCTTCCGTCTGAACCAACCTCGCGAAATAACCGTAATAACATTGAAAAGAAAATGAGAATACTCTATTGCATCTATCAGTTGTTCGTAGTACTGCCTGTTATAGTGCTTATCACTATCATCACTGCCATCGAAGTAGGAGTCGGTTGTGCCATTGGCGATGGTCATTTCTGGGGATATTATCCTGGTCGTTGGTGGGCACAGATTATTACGCGTATATTTCTCTTGCCCGTTCATGTTGAGGGTCGTGAACACCTGGAACCCAACCAGTCGTATGTCTTCGTGGCTAACCACCAGGGGGCGTTCGACATCTTCCTTATTTATGGCTTTCTGGGTCGCAACTTCAAATGGATGATGAAGTATCAACTCAACAAAATTCCTTTCGTGGGCTATGCCTGTCGCCATTCTCACCAGATATTTGTCGATAAGCGCGGTGTCAGCAAAATTAAGAAGACATATGACGATGCTCGTAACATTCTGGAACATGCCAACTGTTCTGTTGTCGTGTTCCCAGAGGGTGCCCGTTCGTTTACTGGTCACATGGGCGCTTTCAAGAAAGGAGCTTTCATGCTGGCTGACGAACTCCAGTTGCCTGTTGTGCCACTGACCATCAATGGCTCTTTCGACGTGATGCCTCGTATGAAGGACTGGCACTTCGCCCATTGGCATCCCCTGTCATTGACCATTCATCAGCCTGTCTATCCCATTGGACAAGGTCCACAGAATATTCAGGCTACCATGAATCAAGCTTACGATAGTGTCATGTCAGCGCTTGAACCCAAGTATCAGGGTTTTGTTGAGAATCCTGATCAATAACAGAAATATAATGACTTATCAATTAACTAACTAACTAAGTGTATGAAACACCTTTATCACTCATTCATTTTCCTTTTGCTGCTTTTGCTGACGCTGCCTGTATCAGCCTACGAGCAGCAGTCAATCAACATCACCGTAAACGGTAAGTCGCGTAACATGATTTGCTTTACGCCAAACGTGTTGCCTGCTAAGTCGCCACTGATGATAGTGACACACGGCATGAATCAGGACCCAGAATACCAAATGGGTTCCGACAAGTTGTATGAGATGATAGACACAGCGAAGTTCGTAGTCACCTATCTGCGCAGCAACGGTAGCACCTGGGATATTGGTGGTACGGGCGATCAAGACTTCGTCACGAAGACTATCGACGAGATGGCTAAGCGCTTCGACATCGACAAGGACCGTGTCTATTGGTCTGGATTCTCGATGGGTTCCATGCTTATCCACCACTGTATTTCCAATATGCAGAACAAGATTGCTGCCTTTGCACCCACCAGTGGTATCCAGTTCTCGGAACAGCCTTGGAACAAATGCAAGAAACCCGTGAACCTGTTGGAGTGTATCGCTTATGATGACGATGTGTTTGGTTACGAACAGTATGGCATCCATGCTTATATAGAAAACTATGCCAAACATGATAAACATACCAACTACTCGAAGACTGTGTATCAACCTGGTTGGTACGATGGTGATTTGGAGAAATGGACAGATGGTCCTAATGGAGGTGAGGTGTGGCTCTTCTCTTACCATAGTGGTGGTCACTGGCCTATGACTGATAACCGTAAGCTTATCTGGAATTTCTGTAAGCGCTTTTCGCTGAACCAGCCTCAGACACGTATTACGCTACCTGCTGGTGAAACTACCAATCTCTATATGGGGCCGAAGGATGAGGCTACGTTCCCTGACGTCCAGATTGAGGCAACTGCCAAAGCCAACGTTAAGGACGGCAGTATCGTGCAGGCCGACATCTATGATGGCAACACACTGCTAGAGACGCTGACTACTGCTCCCTATACCACCACACTAACAGCTCCTGGAGCAGGTGCACACAATTTACGCGTGGTGGCAACAGATAACAACGGCAAGACGGCTGATGCTTTCTGTCTGGTGAACAACGAGGCGGTAGAGCCCCAGACCAACTACGATCTGTGCCGCAATTTCACCATGGATGGCGCTGTACCTCAGGACTGGTATGTTAGCAATGGTACAAGTTCGACGACGCGTGTGGGTGGGGGACTTCCCTATACTAATGGTCCCCGCGTGTTGCATTTTACTAATGAAAGCCGTGGTCTCGACTATGGATTACTAGTTCAGAACAGTGCAGGCAAGGAGAAAGCTGCCTGGGCGAAGTTTGGTGATAAAGACGGGCGCTCCACGATGTTGCTGCATGCAGGAAGTTACGCCCTCAGTTATAGAATCTTCAATTGGAACCAGCCAGAGTTCACGCCAGTGACCATTGTTATAGAACGTCCCGATGGACAGGAGATAGCATCAAAGATATATACTCCCACTAAGAATATTGGGGGTAACACGGCCAATGCATTTTCTAGTGGCAGAACGCAGAAATTCGAGTTCGATATCAATCAGACGGGTTACTATGTCATTGTTTTCTATACCGATGCTACTAAGAATGCTGACTTCGTGGCGGGTAAGTTGACCCTAAAGTTGAAGGAAAGCCATACGTCTGGAATTATGGATGTCAGAGAGAATAAGGAAGAAATAAAAGGTGGCGTTTATGACCTGCAGGGACGTCGCATAAAGGATTTTGGAATTCCTAATTCGGAATTGAAGAAGGGCTTGTATATTGTAAACGGCAAGAAGGTCATCATCAAGTAGTACCTTTGACCCCAAAACATTAAAACTTATGGCAACAGTAGATGACAAGAAAGTGATTTTCTCGATGGTAGGTGTGAGCAAGACCATCCAGCAGAACCAGAAACAAGTGCTCAAGAACATCTATCTCAGCTTCTTCTATGGGGCGAAGATAGGCATCATTGGTCTGAATGGTGCAGGTAAGTCGACGCTGATGAAAATCATTGCCGGACTGGACCAGCAGTATCAGGGCAATGTGGTGTGGGCACCAGGCTATACGGTGGGTTACCTGCCGCAGGATCCTCCCTTGAACGAGGAGAAAACCGTCAAGGAGAACATCATGGAAGGTGTGCAAAGCGTTTATGACGCCTTGGCAGAGTACGACGATATCAATGTGAAATTCGGTTTACCCGAATATTACGAAGACCCTGACAAGATGGACAAGCTGATGCAGCGTCAGGCAGAGTTGCAGGACATCATTGATGCGACGGATGCGTGGAACATGGACTCGAAGTTGGACCGTGCGATGGCTGCTTTGAACTGTCCTCCTGGCGATTGGTCGGTAAAGACATTGTCGGGTGGTGAGCGCCGTCGTGTGGCATTGTGTCGTTTGTTGTTACAGAAGCCCGATGTGTTGCTGCTCGATGAGCCTACAAACCACTTGGATGCAGAAAGCATTGACTGGTTGGAGCAACACCTGCAGCAGTACGAGGGTACGGTGATTGCCGTGACCCACGACCGCTACTTCCTGGACGATGTGGCCGAGTGGATTCTGGAACTGGATCGTGGCGAGGGCATTCCCTGGAAGGGTAACTACTCGTCGTGGTTGGAGCAGAAGTCGCAGCGTTTGGCTCAAGAGGAAAAGCAGGCTTCGAAGCGTCGTAAGACGCTGGAGCGCGAGTTGGAGTGGGTACGTATGGCCCCCAAAGCCCGTCATGCCAAGGGTAAGGCCCGTCTGAACTCGTATGAGTCGATGTTAAACGAGGAACAGAAGCAGAAGGAGGAGAAGTTGGAAATCTACATTCCCAACGGACCACGCTTGGGCAATAAGGTGATTATTGCCGAACATGTGGCGAAGTCGTTCCCAGAAAAGGAACTGTTCAAGGACCTGAACTTCATCCTGCCGCCCAACGGCATTGTGGGTGTCATTGGTCCTAACGGTGCAGGTAAGACCACGTTGTTCCGACTGATAATGGGACTGGATAAGGCTGATGCTGGTACCTTTGATGTGGGCGAGACGGTGAAGCTGAGCTACGTTGACCAGCAGCACAAGGACATACTGCCTGATAAGTCGGTCTATGAAGTGGTTTCTCAGGGCAACGAGACCATCCGTATGGGTGGCAAGGATGTTAATGTACGCGCATATCTCTCTCGTTTCAATTTCAGTGGTGCCGATCAGGAGAAGAAGTGTGGTGTTTTGTCAGGTGGTGAGCGCAACCGCCTGCACCTGGCCATTGCCTTGAAACAGGAGGGTAATGTGCTGCTATTGGACGAGCCCACAAACGATATTGACGTGAATACGCTGCGTGCCTTGGAGGAGGGTTTGGAGGCCTTTGCCGGTTGTGCTGTTGTTATTAGTCATGACCGCTGGTTCTTGGACCGTATCTGTACGCATATCCTCGCCTTCGAGGGTGAGGGCAACGTGTTCTACTTTGAGGGTAACTACAGCGAGTATGAGGCCAATAAAGCTATGCGCTTAGGACTCGACGAACCCAAGCGCGCACGCTACAGAAAATTAATGGAAGAGTAAAAGCTCTTCCATTTTTTTTAGTCTATTATTTTCGGATACTTGCGCGTCCAGCCATCCCAGCGCAGACGCATGACGCCAAAGAATGCCTCGCCAAAGATGCCACCCGACATCTTGCTGACACCCTCTTGGCGATTGACGAAGATGACAGGTACCTCTTTAATCTTAAAGCCAATCTTGTAGGCGGTGAACTTCATCTCAATCTGGAAACCATAGCCCTTGAAGCGAATCTTGTCGAGTTCGATGGTCTTCAGCACGCGACGCTTGTAACACTTGAAACCTGCGGTGGTGTCGTGAACCTGGAAACCAGTAATGATACGTACATATTTCGAAGCAAAGTACGACATCAGTACACGACCGATGGGCCAGTTGACGACGTTAACACCACTGACATAGCGACTGCCGATAGCAACATCGTACCCCTCGTCAGCACAAGCCGAGTAGAGGCGAGGCAAGTCGTGAGGGTCGTGGCTAAAGTCGGCATCCATCTCGAAGATGTAGCCATAGTCGCGCTCAAGTGCCCATTTAAAACCAGTGATGTAGGCCGTTCCCAATCCCAACTTGCCACTACGCTCGATGATGAATAGACGGTCGCTGAACTCCTCCTGTGCCATCAGTCCCTTGACAATGGCGGCTGTACCGTCTGGTGAACCGTCATCAATAATCAGGATATGGAAACACTTTTCCAAACCGAATACGGCACGGATAATCTTCTCGATATTTTCCTTCTCGTTATACGTAGGAATAATGACAATACTGTCGCTTGTATGCATGGTTGCGTCTAATTTTGTTGCAAAGATACTAAATAATTCATAATTCTTTGCAAGCAAAGCGAATTTTTATCGATGACATAATACATAATTCACAATTATTTCGTAATTTTGGATAGAAAAAGCAATCTTTCTTTGTATAAAGGCAGTTCGGGGGATTGGGAAATGTCGCGGGTTACGATTTGGAGACCGTTCTCAATTCCACGTTCTGCATTGAATTGCTTTCAAAGAACCCGTGACTCCGAGCCACCAGCCGTTTTAATGACCCTTCATCGCTGCAAAGGTAAGAAGAATTGTTGAAATAACCAAATTCTGTGGACACTTTATTATGTCAGAACCGTTAAATAAAAGTGAAAAAACAAATTTTTCCGATTCTTTTTTGTACCTTTGCACTCAATAATATCAGAAGATAGCAAATGGATATTACTTAATGGTTTGACAAAAGATGAAGAAACTGACATTTATATATTTAGGTATAGTGATTGCTGCATTGTGTAGTTGCAATGGCAGAAAGATGATGGCGCAATTAGATGAGATCAGTAAAATTGCCGATGATAACCCAGACTCCGCACTTACGTTGCTAAGTAAGTTCGATACTGACAAGAATGAATGGGGAAAAGGTGACAGGATGCATTATGAACTCATAAGACTAAAGGCTGAAAATAAATCGGGTATAAAATTCACATCAGATTCGATTATCAAAGATGTTGTTGCTTATTATAAAGACAACGGAAATGCCAATGAAATAATGCTTGCATATTATCTGTTAGGACGGGCTTATAGCGATATGGAAGAGGCACCAGAGGCATTACAAGCTTATTATGATGCCATTTCTATGGCTGACACGACCAATACATCTTGTGATTTTAGAACTTTAACAGTCGTGTATGGACAAATGTCCCGAATATTCCATAAGCAGAATCTTCCTCATGATGAGATATGGGCGTTGAGGCATTATGTTGAGTATATTCGTAGGAATGGGAATCTTAAAGATTATATTATGGAAACAGAGCAGCTTATAAGGCCTTATTATCTTCTTAACAAAAAGGATAGTGTGCTAAATCTAATAAATAATACATACTCGTCATTGAAACAGTTGGGGGAACACCAAGAAGCTGCGGATGCATTAGTCGTTTCAATATCTATTTATTTAGAACGTGGTGATTTGACCAAGGCAAAACATGCGATGGATATATTCGAAAAAGAGTCTGGATTGTTTGACGAGTATGGGAATATAGCCAAAGGCCGTGAACATTACTATTATACAAAAGGCCTATATGAACTTGCTATCAACCAACTTGGTTCTGCAGAATATTATTTCCGTAAAGCCATCAAATATGGATATCTTTCAGAAGGATACAAAGGATTACTATCCATATATAGAGAAAAACATAATATTGATTCTGTGAATTGTTTTTCCCGCTTATATGAGGCAGCACAAGACTCTTTGCATAATAAGATGCAGACAGACGCAATTCACCAGATGTCTTCTCTTTATAACTACAGCCGAAGTCAAAAAGAGGCTGAACAAGAAAGAGAAAAGGCTCAAGATAGACTATATCTGCTTAGTCTTATCTCGTTTGCAACAATAGTTTTATTAATAGTTATTATTGTCGTTGTTTGGCTGTATAGAAAGAATCAGGAAGAAAAAAAGGCAAGAATAGCCGAATTAGAAGAAACACTTAATAGTGCAAAATCCCAAAGAAATGCTATTCAGGAGGAATTAAGGATATTAAAGGAAAAAGACTATGAGAGTATAATAGCGATTAAAGAAAAACAAGAGATTGAGTTGTCAAAAAGAATAGAATTCCTGGAGGCTAAGAACAACAATAAAAAGGATGCAAATGACATCACACGTATTGATAATCTTGAAAATTTTCTCGGTAGTGCCATCGCACAACAGTTTATTAAGAAAGCAACCAGCAAATCTGAAAGAATTAAGCCAACAGGGACTGAATGGAACTTATTGATATCTCAATTTAGCAAAGACATCCCAGTTACATATAAGTCTTTTGGACAAGGTAGATCTTTATCACAATTAGAACAGCGCATATGCATTCTTCTTATTCTTGATATCCAAGAAAAGAACATATCACTTATGACAGATTCTTTTGCCTCAACGGTATCGAATGCAAAATCACGTGCTAATGAAAAACTTTATGGAAAGAAAGATGCTCATTCGCTTAAAAATAACCTCATAAATAGGCTTCATCGCTCTTGACGAATTTTGACGAATATTTTTTGTAACTCATTGTGTTATAATAGGTTTTAGGGGGGGGGTAATTTCTTTCTCAACGAATTTTGACGAAACGAAAAAGCCTCAGATTTTTGGTTGAATAATTATGTTGAGATACCTTTGCAGAAAAATACAAATATGCAAAGGAAATGAAAAGAAGTATTTTAGCTTTAGTATTGATTTTATCGGCATCTTTATCTGATGCCAAAGTGCAACACGTATGTGATGAAGTGTTTCTTCAGGTATCACTTACAGACCCGACAGAAGATCAAAAGCCAATTAAGAGAAGTCCTGTTGTAATTCCTTCTGTCAGTCTTGAAGGGCACAATTTGATTTTTGCTACATCTTGTGATGGCTGCATTCTCCGGTTACTAAACGAAGACGGCGATGTGGAATACATGGTGGTTATAACTGACGAGACCACAAGTTTAACGTTGCCGTCATATCTCTCTGGGGAGTATGAACTCCAGATTGTTCGTGGCTGTTATTGTTTCTACGGTTACATTAACCTTTAACGCATTACGGATGAATCAAGTACAATGGGCATTACACCAATTTCTACAGAGTTTAGGCATTAAGGTGCCTTACTCTGTAGTCCGAAAATTGCTTGACACTCCAGTTGGTACAACACTTAGAGGAATAAGCGATTCACTTGATTCATTGCACATTGACAATAGTGTCTATCAACTTCCTAAAGAATATCTAAAGGAGTTGGACTATCCATACTTGATGGTGCTTTCAAATAGTAAGGAGGGGTTTGCAATCATTACAAATGACAATGAAAAAGAAAAGGCTTTGCCCAAATGGGACGGTGTAGTATTAGCCGCTAAAAAAACTAATGCCACACCTATATATAACTATGTATGGCTACGTGATGCCATTGATAACATATGCAATAGTCACCTAGAGCTAATTTTCTCTGCCATAGTCGTCGCATTTGCGATGTTATTACAACCAAACCTTTTCACTATGAGTCATGTGTTTTTGTCTCTCATTGGCATCTGGGTTTCGATTTCTTTACTCAGAAAGGATTATTCTGAAAGTAATTCCACAGGAAGATACTGTAAAATCGGACGTTTCATAGATTGTCAAAGTGTACTTGATTCCAAGGGTAGCAGATTTTGGAGATTTCTTCGATTGAGCGACTTGGGCTTTTTCTTCTTTTCTACTCAACTGTTCCTTGTATTGATTTCTAACAACGGATGGCAGACATTTTCACTGATACTCCTAATAATTGGCTGTTGTTTTACAGTCTATTCGGTAGTGTATCAAATAACTGTCATCCACAAGGTTTGCTTGTACTGTATGTCAGTCAACCTAATTACATGGTTAGACACCATTCTTATAACCACTAATGCACCATTACCAAAGGTTGGCACCCCCTATATTTTTATATTCTCTGTTTTAATATCTTATTTGATATGGTCTTTTACAGTCCGCAACGTGAGTCTTTCTCGGCAGACATATTCATTGAGGAATCGTTTGTCGGTGCTGTATAGAAGGGGACTCTTTGAATGGCTATTGTCGCAGGAAAGAGAACTTGAAGAAATTAGTGACAATTATGCAGAATGCAGTGGGATAAATGGAACAGATACAATAACCGTTTTTGTTCACCCCCAATGCAAAAAATGCAAAACTGTTGAGGCAGCCATTTCCCAATTAAGCCAAATAGCCAGAGTCAAAATTGTATCATTAGCAGCAAAAGCCCCAGAGGTTAGACTTTATTGTGAGAGGAATCAAATAGTAAGAACTCCGACAATTGTTGTAGATGGTCATGAATTGCCGGAGGTCTATGATATAGGGGATCTGAAATACATTTTAAAATCATGAAGTCTTTCCCTATCTATACCCAGCATGATGCCATGGATTGCGGCCCGACCTGTTTAAGGATGGTAGCCGCATTCTATGGCAGGCGGTATTCCCTGCAATATCTGCGGGAGAACTGTTTTATCTCCCGACTGGGGGTGTCGATGCTGGGTATCAGTGAAGCCGCAGAGAAACTAGGAATGCATACCATAGGGCTACGTATTCCTATTTCACGGCTGATAGAGGATGTGCCCCTGCCTTGCATCATCCACTGGAACCAGAACCACTTCGTGGTACTCTATCGGATAGAAAAAAATAAGAATGGACACTTGTTTCATGTTGCAGATCCTGCAGGCAGTAAAGTAACATATACAGAAGAGGAATTTAAAAGATGTTGGCTATCTGGCAGAAATGATGGCGAAGATGAAGGTGTTGTGCTCTGTCTGGAGCCAACACCAGATTTCTATAGTCATTCAGATGAAGACGATGACAAAAAGAATAAGCGAAGCATGCTGTTCCTGTTTGAGTATCTTCGACCATATAAGAAACTGATTCTACAACTCTTTATCGGATTAGCTACAGGCTCGTTGATACAGCTTATCCTGCCATTTCTCACACAGTCTATCGTTGACTTCGGTATTACCAATCAGAATTTAGGCTATATTTATTTAGTGCTGATAGCCCAAATGGTGCTCGTTATCAGTAGCACATCTGTGGAGTTTATCCGAGGCTGGATATTGCTTCATATCGGCATGAGGGTGAATATCTCGCTGATATCTGACTATCTGGCCAAACTAATGCGCCTATCCATCGCCTATTTTGACACGAAGATGACGGGCGACATTCTTCAGCGCATCAATGATCATACTAGAATACAAGAGTTTTTGACCAGTACCAGTCTGTCAACACTCTTCTCCATTGTCAACATCATCATTTTTGGACTGGTCATCCTATTCTATAACTGGATGATATTCTTTATATTCTTTATCGGTAGTGGCTTATATATTGCCTGGGTATGGGGTTTCATGAAACGGAGGGCTGTTCTCGACCATAAGATGTTTGCACAAAATTCGGCCAATCAAAGTAATATGGTGCAACTGGTGAGTGGCATGCAGGAAATCAAACTAAATGCCTGCGAACAGCAGAAACGCTGGGAATGGGAGCATATACAGGCTCGAAAATACAGGATTACCGTCAAAGGGCTAGCCCTGTCACAATACCAGCAGTCGGGTGGCGTGTTGATAAATCAGATGAAAAATGCTATTATTACAGCCCTTGTTGCGGCATTGGTTATAAAAGGAAACATCACTCTTGGCATGATGCTTTCCATCCAATATATCATTGGACAATTGAATAGTCCTGTTGACCAACTGATAGGTTTTGTCCGTCAATATCAGGATGCCAAATTGAGTTTAGACCGACTACAGGAAATCTATAACAGAGACGACGAACGCCCTGCAGGCAAGACCAAGATTACAGATATCAAGAATGCAGACATTAGGATAGAACATCTGACATTCAGATACGACAAACTCAACGAGGTGCCTACACTTGATGACATAAACCTGGCAATTCCTAAAGGTAAGACAACTGCCATAGTAGGTCTTAGTGGCAGCGGAAAAACCACACTGCTTAAGATGATATTAGGTTTCTATGAACCAGACAAGGGGAAAGTAGTGTTGGGCTGTTCGGATATTGCCAACTATGACAAACGGGAGTGGCGTAAGCACTGCGGTACAGTGATGCAGGACGGATTCATCTTCTCAGACACTATAGCCCGAAATATCGCCCCAGGAGAAGAGCGGATTGATGAAGACAGAATGCGTGAAGCAGCAGAAACAGCCAACATCAGAGATTTCATCGAGGATTTGCCATTAGGCTATAATACAAAGATAGGAGCTGAGGGCCATGGACTAAGCATGGGCCAAAAACAGCGTATCCTTATAGCTCGCGCCGTCTATAAGAATCCTGAGTTCATCTTTATGGATGAGGCCACAAACTCGCTTGATGCCAATAACGAGTACCTGATAATGGAAAAGCTCAACCGTTTTATGCAAGGCAGGACAGCTATAGTCATCGCCCATCGTCTGAGCACAGTGAGAGATGCCGATAAAATCGTGGTGCTACAAGGAGGAAAGATTTGCGAGCAGGGCACCCACGAAGAACTGATTTGCCGTCATGGGGTATATTACACTTTAGTCAAGAACCAATTAAATGTATAATGCACGATGCCCAAGAGAAATAAGGATAGTATTATAAGAAGTGAGGACGTACAGGAGATCCTGTCAACACCTCCCCATACACTGCTGAGCGTTGGCTCGTCAGTGATTGGCGGTATATTGCTGGTTCTGTTCATCGGATGCTTTATATTTAAATACCCAGATACGATTACCTGCACTGTTACAATCACAAAAACAGAGCCGCCTGTATGGATTGTGGCTAAAACATCTGGCAGATTGCAAGAGTTGTACGCCCAAGACGGACAACATGTCAATGCTGGTGATGTGATAGCGGTGATAGAAAATCCTGCCAATACTCAGGATGTGCTGAAACTTGACTCCATATTGTCCGTACTGTTCGAAAATGGAGAAGGAATAAACCTCCATCTTGATGATGCACATCTCGGCAGTATCCAGAGTACTTATACGACATTAGCCAAGGCAATCACTGATTATAATAATTTTGTGAATAAGAATCTCTATGACCAGCGCATTGCCGCAGAGGAAGCACAGCTAAGGCCTTACTCGGAATATGTAGAATCCATTGAGAAACTGGTTTGCTATAGCCAACGTATAAAATTCCTAAGTAACGAAAACTATCAACGGGAAAAGACTCTCCACGACAAAGGACTAACTTCCACTTCTGACTTGGAATCTACCGAACAATCCTTACTTAGCAGTAATATGTCTGCCGAACAGATACGCTCATCGTTGGCTAATGCCAAAATCCAAATGGCACAAATATATAACACCATCTCAGAACTGAAGCTGCAAAAAGAACAGGAACGACAACAGCAGGAGACTATACTTTGGTCAGCATGGGAGGGCACAAGGACGGCTATTAGAGAGTGGAAACAGACATATCTGCTTCAGAGTCCTATAGAAGGATTCGTGTCATATAACAACCTGTGGAAGATAAACCAGAACATCACTTCCAGCGACAAGGCGTTTTCCGTTATCAGCAGCAGCAAGGAACAATCAATAGGCAAGGCAAAGATTCCTGTTGCAGGTTCTGGCAAGGTAAAGATAGGTCAGCGGGTCAATATTCAACTAGATGGTTATCCCTATTTGGAGTATGGTTTTCTGACTGGGTGTATAACTTCTGTTGCACTGATGCCCGATGAGGACATCTATACAGCGACCTTTGAACTACAGAATAGCCAAACGACATCATACGGCAAGGCAATTCGTCAGACTGGCGACCTTTCTGGAGTTGGGGAGATTATCACCGATGACCTTAGTGTAGCAGAAAGGATAATAGGACCTCTCAAGTATCTGTTCCATAGGAATCTTCGTAATTAACATATTAGTGCACAAAATATGGGTCAATTTGGTGATATGACCTTAATTTTCACCTATGAGAGTTAACAAATTAAGTTTAATTAATTTTTTTTCAAGATGAACAAAACAAATTTAGAAATGTTCAAAATGAGCAAGGCTCAGATGAACAATGTGAATGGTGGAAGAAAAATCAAATGCGTTGTCCTTGACGTTGAAAGCGGCTGGTCCAAAGAGATTGTAATGGAATCAGCTGTATCTGTTGATGATGCTGTTGAGGTTTTAAATGATGCTTATGGCGATTGGGCATTTATTACCTGTTAAACAAATGAGAGTATGCCTATTTAGTTGGCATACTCTCATTAAAGAGGCGATTGTATGCGTATGAATCCTTTTTTTAACATTATATTAAAAATGACTATTCCTTCATATCTGATAATGATGAATAGTCATGCAAGTAATTCTACTATTCTATCAGTGACTTATGATGTTTATTATCAAAAGTTTGAGGAAGAACCCAAACAGGAGAAAGACTTGATGCGTTTGGATATTGGGGAAAATTCATCGCAATTTGTCAGTGTTATTGGCGAGTTCCTGGCAAAAAACAAAAGTGACGTTGTTAGCAAAAGGGTTAAGAATCCTTATGTTGGTTATGCTTCTATGCGGGATGAAGTGTTTAAAAACACCCCCAAAAGTGGCTATATGCAATTTGTTCACATGCCTGGCTGGATTTCTTGTCGCGATAAGATTGATGGGCTGTTTGATTGGCAACTCCAAGAGGGTGATACCATTGTATGCGAATATACTTGCCACAAAGCTATTACCACATTCAGAGGTAGAACATGGACGGTATGGTACACACTTGGCTTGCCATATAGTGATGGTCCGTGGAAATTTTGCGGCTTGCCGGGTTTGATACTATACGCATCTGATTCAGAAGGCTGTTTCCGTTTCAATTGTATCGGTATAGAGAAAGGTGATGGGCATGATATTAAAATGAAGACACCGAAATCAGGTGTCATTGACACATATATGCCAGAACGTGTTGCTGAAATTATGATGTTGGAGTATTGGGATCCTTCTGCTCATTTTTCTCAAATGACAGGAATGTCGGGGCAGGTAACAAGGATGTGGGATCCTCAGGGAAATGAAGTTAAGATAGTTCCCAAGACACGTATCCTCTACGAGAAGTTCCCAGGTGTTAATGTCAAGAAGAAATATCCGCAGAAGAAAAGTTCTACTAAAAAGAAAAAATGAAGCGTTTGCTGCTATACCTTATTATATTAGTCTCTCTCACTGGTAAAGCGCAGACCTTCACAGGGCGGGTGACGGACAAGAGTGGGAAACCGCTTGTGTCTGCCTCCGTCGTGGCAAAAGGGGATGGCGGCTCTGTCGTTGCATTTGCAAGGGCTAGGCAGGATGGACATTTCTCGTTGACCATTCCGCAAGGGAAAGAGGCGAAGAGTGTTGAGTTTCTGATGATGGGCTTTGGCAAGGTGGTGATTCCGCTGAAAGATTATAAGAATGGCCAGACCATCAAGATGCAAGAACAGGCCATTGCCTTAAAGGAAGTGAAAGTAACGCCACAGCGCATCCGCGAGCAAGGCGACACGCTGACCTATTCCGTAGAATCCTTTAAACTGAAACAGGACCGTTCGATAGCCGATGTAATAGCTAAAATGCCGGGATTGGAAGTTCTCCCATCAGGTACTATCAGGTATCAGGGCAAGGCTATCAACAAGTTCTATATAGAAGGAATGGACTTGCTGGGTGGTAAGTATGCGATGGCGAGTGAAAACCTTTCAGCTGACAAAGTGAAGAGCGTACAGGTATATGAGAATCATCAACCCGTGAAAGTTCTCAAAGATATAAAGTTCTCTGAACAGGCTGCACTCAATCTGGTACTGAAAGACGAAGCTAAGAATGTATGGCAGGGTGTGATAGATGTGGCTACAGGTTATGGCGACGACTGGTTGCGCGATGCTCAATGGCTGGAGATGGTATTTGGACGCAAAAAGCAGAGCATTTCGATGGTAAAGGCCAACAATACTGGCAAGGATATTGAGCACGAAGTTGCCGATTTGACGCAGTTCGACAAGACTGCTCCTACAGAGGATGGTATATTGAACAATATTAATCTGGGGGCACCAAGTCTCGATGCGAGAAGGAGCAAGTTCAATGATACCTATATTGCCGCCACCAACTGGCTGTTCAAGACGAAAAAGGACGATGATCTGAAACTGCAAGTGACAGGGCTTTATGACCGGAGCCGACAGCAACAGGACAGGCAGACCGTCTATCTGGATGCCGACTCTGCCATTATCACTGAGGAACAGACAGCAACAAGTACCCGTAGCGAATGGCAGGCAGAACTGCTCTATAAGGCAAACCACGATAAACAATATCTGTCGAACACACTAAAAGGCTATATTGACTTTAACAAGAATGAGGGACTTTCAATATTAAACGAACGCCCGACGCCTCAATGGGTTGAGCCTCGCAAACGATACATCGTGGATAACCTCGAACTCATCAATAAACTGAAGAATGGGCAAAGTTATTCCGTCACCTCATTGTTTAGTTACAGTTATCTGCCAGGCACGTTACTTCTAACCAATGACAGCACTCAGCAAATCACTCAACAAATGCTATATTGGAATGCATACGCCTATTATCAACACAGCATCAAGCAGTTAAAAGTGACATGGCAGGCAGGTTTTGAAACAAAAACGCAGTGGCTGACACTGATCAACAAAGACCGCTACAGTGAATACCTGCCATACGTGGAGCCGTCAATCAGTTATCGTGAAGGAGCATGGACCATCAGCCT
This sequence comes from uncultured Bacteroidales bacterium, assembly GCA_902772585.1. Classification (GTDB taxonomy): domain Bacteria; phylum Bacteroidota; class Bacteroidia; order Bacteroidales; family Bacteroidaceae; genus Prevotella. The sequence continues at coordinate 23,748 of CACYBB010000011.1, forward strand.
GAACGGGCGGCTTAGTTGGCTCATGCGTCAGTATCAGAAGAAGAACAGCCAGAATTTCCTTGCCGAGCCGCGCCTTTTCATCCGCTACAGTCTGACTTCCAAACTTGAGATCAGCGGCAGTTACAGTTACCGATGGACTCCCAGCGACATCACCACTATCACCTGTCAGCCTTATTACACCGATTACATCTCTTGTCAGCAAGGCTCAGGACAGTTTGAAAACACCACGGGACAAACGGCAAATATAGGATTAGGCTATCGTAATGTGATGACAGGTATGTTCAGTAGATTCACATCTGGTTACAGCAATCTGCGTGATGCCGTTATCTATCAGAGTCATCTTGTGAATAATGTCTATATTCGTCAGGCTACCGATTTCCGTCAGAACCGTGAGACCTATAGCCTTTCTGGCAGTTTGGGAAAATCCATCTTTTGGGCAAAGCTCAGTATAACACTGAACGGAAGTTACTCATGGACCAATTACGACCTGCTGATCAATCACTCTCTTGCTCGTCAGCATACCCGCAACGGTAGAGCCTCGCTGCGGTTCTCATTGAAGCCTACTCGCTGGCTCTCCATAGAGGAAGAGTCTGCTTACCACTACAGCCACCAGTCGATGACAAATGCACTTCAATCGTGGAACCATGAGTTAAAAGTGTTCATATTGCCAGGCAAATGGCAGATAGAATGGACGAATGAACTCTATCATAGTAACGATAAATCCGTTTCTACCAATTATTTCAGCGATCTCTCCATATCCTATCGCGCCAAGACCTTCGAGGCAGGACTTTTATGCTCTAACCTCTTCGGCACACGCAACTACCGCCGTCACTACACCACCGACTATACCGACATCATCGTCCTAAACCAGATGAGGCCAAGGGATTTCTTATGCAGAATACTGTTTAACATATAAAGCATATTAGTGCACAAAATATGGGTCATCGTGGTGTTATGACTTAAAATGCTTCACCATAATGTAATTTATTAATTCAACTTCAATAAGATGAAAAAGATTGATTTCGTTGAGAAAAGTAACGCACATGTTACATTTGAAAATCGTCTAACGAATGCTGCTTTAGGTGGCATTGTTGGAGGAGACAGAGTAGAAGAACTTCGGCAATACTGCGATCCTTGGAGTGATTGCGATGCTTGGAATTGTAATCCTGACTGTACTTGCAAAGGCAATATGGCTTAAACATTAGGAGGTCGCGTTGGGCGACGCATTTGCCTAACGCTTCCTCTTTTTTACATTAACAGAAATAAATATAAGTATGATTTGGTCAATATATAATTATCTTTTTGAATTAGGTAGTAACATTTACTTATATAATTCATACACAAACAATCTGATGCGCTTTGATATTGACGACAAGTACAGATTAGAGTCTTGTGCAAAAGGTGAATTTGCAGATGTCGCGTCGCCTTTTCTTGAAGAATTGAAAAAGCAATATGTTGTCATCGACAATGATATAAACATCTACAATCGTATCAAATTGGAAAGGACATTAGCAAGATATGACAAGAACTATTTATCCTTAACAATCGCACCTACTACTGCATGTAACTTTAGATGCTCTTATTGTTATGAGTCCGGTATTAAAAGTAAAAATGTATTGGACGAAGAAAAGATGGCAAATAGTATCATTAAGTTTACTAAAATTTTCAAGAAGACAAATTATCTGAGAGTTACATGGTATGGAGGGGAACCTCTTCTGAAGTTTGGATTTATTGAAAGGTTGTCAAAGATGTTTATGCAAGAGTATCCTAATTATCAAGCCTTTATGATAACCAATGGGTATCTCCTTGACGATGAGAAAATTTCAAAACTGAAACATCTAAAGATAATGGGATTGCAAATCACCATAGACGGATTAGAGCAAGTTCACAATAAACGCCGTCCCCATTACAAAAATGCAGACAGCTATAAGAGAATCGTTCACAATATAGATAATTTGTTCTTCAAGTATCCTGATGTCAGAGTTGCGTTAAGAGTTAATATAGACAAGTCCAATTCTGAGGAATACCATAAACTGTATAATTTCATGACAGGAAGATACCATGACTATAAGATAAACATACACCCTGGCTATGTTACGGATGATTTTTCCTCAAAAGCCAATTGCAATTGTATGGATTTTTCTGATAGGGGCAATTTCGTAATTAAACAACATGATTTGTATGGTATCCCAATATCATTATATCCTAAGCCTTCATTTGGAGAATGTAGCGCAAGACACTTGAATAGTTTTGTAATTGGTCCATCTGGAGAACTCTATAAATGTTGGAATGACATAGGATTACAAGATAAAGAGATAGGCAACATTTCTGATTTTTCAAATTTAAATAGTCTTTGCTTAAAATATCTTTTAGCAAATGACCCTTTGGAATCTGATAAATGTAAAAAGTGTTTTTGTTTCCCAATATGCGATGGAGGATGTCCGTTTAAGAGAATTTTCTCGGCAGACTCTTTTTTAGAGGATTATTGCTCGAAACGTGAAGCATACATAAAAGAACTTATAATAAAGCATACAGAGGATCAAATTAAGAAGGAATAATGAGACATATTATAGTATTATTTGTAACATTATTATCTACAAATTCAGCAACTGCACAGCAGCAAACAACAGGCAATGATTCTATTAATCATATTATTCAGTTACAAGAAATCGTTGTTAAAGGAAATAATTTGGTGTTAGAAGATGACCATATCATATGCATTCCAACAGAGTTACAACGTAAACATACACATAGTGGTTTTGACTTGTTATATCGGATGATGATACCGAATGTGTCTGTTGATTATCAGAAAGGAGAAGTTGTTACACCAGCAGGGCAAGCAACACTCTACATAAATGGACGTAAAGCTACTTATCGTGAGATAGAATCGTTACGACCTAAAGAAGTTGCAAAGATAGAGTATTTTGATTCTCCTTCAGGAAAATATTCTATCGATGCCTCATCCATAAATTTTGTTTTAAAAGAACCTACGTCTGGAGGATATACTTTGCTGGAAGGTAAACAAGGCATTGGCTATCTTATTGGTGATTACAATCTTGTTTCAAAATACTCTTTCAACAATTATAATATTAATGTATGGGGCGGATACAATGTTTGTGGTTTAAATGACAATGATGAAGAGGCTGAAAGATATGTAAATTTCAAAACAGGAAACTTAATCAAGAATAGCAGTTACTCTCTAAATAATCGTCTGGAAAACTTGTATGGGATTGCAAGTATCAGCAAAATTGATAAAAAGCAGATGTGGATGATAAGGGCTGGCATCGAACGCCAAAAAACAGGTAAAGATACCAATGAAGGCTTTATTTCTTACTCTTCTACATACCCATCCGCAAGATTTTTAAAAAAAGAAAATGAGAGATACGTTAAACCGACGACATATTTATATTATTCAAAAGATATTTCTGATTCTAGACATATAGATGTGGTTCTTGACGGTTACTATTCAAAGCGTAAATACGAAAGGTACTATGATGAATTGGACTACACATTCCAGTCAAATGCTTCAGAGGACTATTTATATACCAAAATTAATGCGAATTACAGTATCTCACTGAAAGATAAGAGCAGTATAACATTCAGCTTGCATGAATATTTTAGAAATAGTCAAATTGCTTATGAATTAAGTGAAAATAGGAAACAGCATCTATATTCCTCTGAAACAATTTTATTTGCTGATTATTCTAAAAGAATATATGGAAATATACTATTAAATATTCATCCAGGACTTTCTTATATGACATATCAATTGTCAGGAAGCCCATCTATAAGCCATTTAACTCCTCGACTTAATTTGATGGGTGCATATATGATTAGCAAGAAAAAAAGATTGCAATTATCATTAGCATTAGGGAATACATATCCTAGTCCCAATACAATAAATAATGCGGAACAGCGGATAGATCGTATTATGATTCGTCGTGGGAATCCGAAAATGGACAACAGCATCCTTCTGATGCCTAGAATTAGTTACAACTGGAGTCTCGACAATATGTCTTTTTCCTCAAACTTCCAATACTATTATATAAATCACGCAATTGCCAATGTTTATCATTACGATGGAGACAACCTCATTAATACTTTTTCCAGCGAAAACAGATATCAACGGACTTCACTTGATTTATCTGCTGTTTACAAACCATCAACTAAAATTAATATAAAAATAAACGGAGGCTATAAACATACGAAATTGGCAGGTGATGTCAGTGAAAGTGTGCATACATTGTGGAGCAACTTTCAAGTAGACGTGTCAAGAAAAGACTTGTACGCATCTTTCGTAGTGAATACTCCTCAAAAACAGATTGTTAACAACCAAATCATCCAGAAGATTCCATGGCAATATTCAATAACGATAGGATGGGACTATAAAATGCTTTCTTTGAAAACAAATATAAATAATCTATTCTTTATGCATCGAGAGGTAACTAGCTCTGCGGTGTCTGATGTATATTCTTTTTCATATTCAAACAATAATCAAACATATAATCAAAATGCATCAATAAAAGTAGTATATACATTTGAATATGGGAAAAAGGTAACTCGTTCATACAGGTACAATTCTGTTGGTAGTGAGAGTGCTATATTAAAAGGGAAATTGTAAATAGTTGCGGACATGGCAAATATGGCATAACATATAATATAAAAGGGAAAGAAATAGAAATGACATGTTGCAATTGATAGCTGATGATAAAAATGGCATTACTATAAGACATTACAAAGAATGAGGGACAAACGCCCCCTATCCTCATTACTACAATTTTAATTGACTCGTCTTCTTTTTCTTACGCTGCATCTGGCGACGAAAGGCTTCATCTTCTGGGTCATAGACAGGATTAGTTGTATCGAACAATCCCAATGATGGAATAGGAATGGATGAACTGGAAGAGTGCTGCTGAGACTCTTCATGATGTTCTTTTTGTTCTGGTCTTTGTGCTTGCCTGGGTTGTTCGCTTTGGCCTGTCTGCTGCTGACAAGAGGCTTTGGTATCCTGTTCCTTATGTGCATTCCTCTTCAGAATATTGTCCATCTTTGTGTATGTCATTCCTCTTCGAATCTGCGAAGCCTTGAAGGCCTTACCGTCTTTGGTGACGCGAAGACCCTGTATGTCGGCAATCTTAGTACTTCCATCTTTCTTCATCACAATGTCCATCGTAACACCGTTTCGCTTTAGTTCATCTGTGAATTCTCGCCATGAAGTGGCCTGTGCCAGTGTGTTCATAATAATGTGATAAACCTCGTATCTCGTCTTTTCATTTCCTCTTAATCGCTCGGTTTTAGTGGTTCCCTTGCCATTGGAAAAAGTGAGTCCGTACTTCCGTTTAAGCAGTTTCGTCACCTGTTCGTTCCGTCTAAAATCGTTCTGGTCTGAGATGGTCTTGCCCTCGTTGTTGATACGGTTATAGACCAGATGGCAGTGGGGATTGCCATTATCAAAGTGGCGGACAAGGATAAACTGAGTGTCCTTGATGCCCATCAGTTCCATATATTCCATTGCTATCCGGGCCATCATCTCGTCTGTCAGTTTGTCCTTGTCCTTTGGCAGAAAGCTCAGAGCGATATGGCCTACGGGTTTGGAGATCCTGGGATTCAACTGCCGCTGGAACTCAAAGCTGTCAATGATGTCCTGCGTTGACATCAGCAACACACCGTCGGAGGCAAGGATTTTCGCATCTTCCTTGTCTGTCACGTATTGGACGCACCGCTTGAACGATGCAGCCTTCATAATCTTTCCTATCATCTTTTTCTCTTTTTGTCGGCGTCCTGTTTATACTCTCTTACGATATGGCTGATGTCACCCAGCAGACTGTTTAACGGAACATACAGATATATGATTCCTTCTTGGTGAGCCATCTTCGTGAGTTGGTTGAGGTTGTTCGCCATGCCTACAAGCATACGGTAGTCCTTTGTTACCGCCTCTAAAGGCTTCTGTGCTACATCAGGGTTTAGGGTAGAGTCTCGGATGTACTCGGCCATGTGTTTATTTGCCTTCTTGCTCCTGACTTTCAGGATTTCGTAATCCTTCTTGGAGAACTTGACCGTGACTGTCCTTGTCAACCGTCTTGCTTCAGCAACTGTCGGTCTGCCTCCGTGCTTCTTCGTGTTTTGAGTGCCTGTAATTATCATTGCTTCAGTGTATTCACTTTAGTGACTGGACTGACTGAATCTGCGACCAGTGGGGAGCGGATTTCCCTCGCAACGGGAGTGCGGGCGAGGTCGTTTTCGGGATGCCGAAAACATAACCTCGCCGCACTCAAAACGTAGTTTCCAGACGATTGTGCCACCTTCGGTGTCAAACCACGCCTGTCTGGTCACAGACTCCAGTCTTATCGCTCACAGTTTAAACCATTGTTCCATATCCTCCCCATAGATGCCTAAGTGGTGCTTGACCATGTTCTCTACGATGCCTGATGCACTCATCCGCTTGCCTCCGAGCCTACGTGCCACCTTGTCAAGTTCGTCGCGTAGTGACTCGCTGATGAACACGGGCTTTGGGTGGTCAATCTTGGGTACAGGGAGAAAGACGGTGCCATACTCATCGAGTGAAAGTCTACGCTGCTTGCTGCTGACACGGTGGGCAGGTGACTGCTTACCAGCAGGAAAAGAAACAGGCTTCGGCTCTGGTTCTTCCTCTTGTTCATTCTTTGGTGAAGTTTCTTGGCCTTGGGCTTCTTCTGTTGTAGGGGGTGGAATCACTGCATTAGTGTCAGTGGAGATGGCGGAGTTATCGCTCTCTTCAAGATCTGGGTAGCGTTCTTCCATGCTGATAGATGAGCGAAGTCTGTCACCATACATGAAGGTTCTCAATGCCTCGTCTTCTTCCTTTGTCGGAGGCACATTCTTGGTCTTTTTTGCTGTCATTTGATTTTGGTTTAATTGTTACTACTATGGCCAAAGCTGTCGCTGATGACCGTTTTTCTGGGCAAAAGTAAGATGATTGAAATTACCCTCCAAGCGTTTGGGTTATGTTGCCCCATTCTGCATACATCATAGAGGATGTGTGGTATTTCAGGTGATTGGTTCCCTGTTTTTCCGAGTGGCTATAGTGGATACGTTGTATCAAGTAGATAAGGTGAAGCAAGTGGCTATAGTGGCTTCAATGGCTTCTATATATAATAAAGGTGTACCATGTCCTTTGTGAAATTAGTCCATCCGTCAGTCCATCCATTAGTCCGTTGTGCTGTCAGTCCTTCAGCCAATTGGTGAATTGGTGAGTGTGTTTGCCAATCAATTTCAAAATCAACTTCTCATTTGAGCAATCAATCAGCTGACTGATTTAGCAATTTATCAATTTATCGTTTTATCATTTTAATGTTTTAACGGTATAGTTGATATTGTGCCTTTGGTGAAGTTACTCGCTATAGTGATGTGATTTCAGTGAAAATGGTGGCGTTCGTGGCACCCATTATCGATGCCACGAGTGCCAACTGCCTCTAAAAATTTGGTGGTTACATCAGGAATATGTAATTTCGCACCGCAATTGAACAGATGGATGATGCCTTGCTTGCGCTGATTGCGCCGATTTTGAGGGCAAAACTGCGCAAGTTGTCTGAGAGATGTAGCAGTTAGGCATGGAAAACGTTACTTTTGCACTGGAATTGAAGAATCAGTGTCACCAATGTCACCGTTTTAGTGGGACATTCGGTGACACATGCTTTGGAAAGGCGATAAGAATGAAGTGGATGTAGTACCTTCGCATTGACAAATAGGAAAATGGCACAAAGGTGCTTGCACCAACCCGCAATAGGGGTAGCCTACTACCCCCTGTTGCTTGCAATGCCGCAAAGGGATGCCATAGAAGGGTGTAGCCTAATACGCAGCTGGTGGCGGAGTGCCACACAATGCTGCGGGTATCTTTCCTGATGAGCAAGCTCTGAGGGCATTAGAATAAAGAAAGGCTGAATTGTTAATTCAGACAAGAAAACTTCCAAACAACAGGCAACAGGAACTTTTGAAGTACCTTTGCCGACGGTTCCGAAAAGAGCCATATAAACATGAAGTATAACTTAAAAATATAATAATGATGGAGATTGTGAATATCGAAAAAGATGCCTACGAGAAGTTCGCAGGGAAGTTTGATCACTTCGTCAAGAAGATGATGGAGATGGGTAAGCGAGGCTCAGACAAGCGTCTGGGCGAGTGGATGGATAATCAGGAGGTATGCGACAGGTTGCGCATCAGTCCGAGAACGTTGCAGACGTTGAGGGACAACGGCACTCTGGCATATTCACAGATTAGCCACAAGACTTATTACAAGCCGGAGGATGTAGAGAGCATCATGAGGGTGGTAGCAGACAGGAAGAAGGATGCGGCATGGCGAAAGCCTCGAAAGCCCAGAACCAACGGGGCTGTAATGGTTTAGTGTGGAATGGAATAATAAACAAAAGTAAAACATGGAGAATTATCTGAAAGAGTTGATTACTTTGAGAACTGACGGCTTGGTGGATGCCATGAAGTCGATGAAGGAGATTGAGACGCTGTTTGACAAGGTTACATACAATTATCGTCCTTTGTTGAACGGAGAGCGGTACTTGTCGGATTTGGAGGTGTCGCACCGCCTGAAGATAAGCCGTCGCACATTGCAGGAGTATCGTGACAGCGGCATTGTACCTTACATCAAGTTAGGTGGAAAGGTGCTCTATCGTGAGAGTGACCTTGAAAAGCTGTTAGAGGAATGTTACCATCCTGCATACCGTAAAGATTAGAAAAATGTTTGTTCTTGTCTTTTCTTTGGATTTTCTGTGTCATTTCACTTGGAATGGCATGGAAAATCCTTCTTTCTATCATTCCCCCAGAAAAAAATATGTTCTACATTGCTCTCATTTAAGAAAAATGTATTATCTTTGCAGTCGAGAACTAACAAATTTTGCAAATATTTGTATGTTGACGAATAAAAATATCATAGCATAAATGACAGTAAAAGAGCATATTATAAATGTGATTAACAGAAGTCAGGACGGAAGTCTGTTTTTCAACAACAGTTTCCCGAATTATGATGATGTCTATGTAAGACAGATATTGTCTGAGTTATGTGGACAGGAACTGATTTCGCGAATCTCCTACGGAATCTATGTCAAGCCTATGCGGAGCAAGTTTGGCGTTGTCTTTCCTCCTGTGGGCGACATCATAAAGGCTATCGCTAAACGCGACAAAGCCAAGATCCTGCCAACAGGCAACACGGCCATGAATCTGTTAGGTCTGTCAACACAAGTACCTATGAATTCGGAGTACATAACCAGTGGCTCTGCAAGGGAGATCAAATTAGGGAATCGTACTATCCGGCTCAGGCGTAGCGTTCCCAAGAACTTTGCCTATAAAGGTGAGTTGATGCCCGTTCTTGTACAGGCACTGAAGGCTATTGGCAAAGAAGACCTGACAGACGAACATATCGGCATCATACGCAAATTGTTGACAGAGCATCCCGAAGAAAAGACATGGCAGAAGGATTTGCAACTTGCACCTGCCTGGATTCGAAAGATAGTAACAACTCTGAAAAAAGAGATTAACCATGAGTAGATGGATAGATAACAACTTGGCAGACCGTCTTTATATGGTCAACCGTATATCGGACTTGAAGAACATCGACCAAGAATCGGTAGAAAAAGATTGGTGGGTGACAACCGTATTAAAGGCATTGTTCGAACTGAGCACATCAAAGTACACTTATTTCAAGGGAGGTACAAGTCTGAGCAAGGGCTGGAACATCATCAACCGATTCAGTGAAGACATCGACATTGCTCTATATCGTGACTTCTTCCTAATAGAAAAAGGTGTTGCGTGTGCCAGATGCGAGAACAACAACCAGATAAAGATGCTACGAAAAGCATCACGTGACTTCGTACATGGTGAACTGAAAAATGAACTTGAAAAGAAACTGGAAAGTATAGGTTTTAACGTGAAAGTGGAAGCAGTCACAACTCACATGACTGCAGAGGGTGAAAAGCCTATTGACCATGACGCAGACCCGACAGTGCTATTGGTACATTATCCCAGCATCTTTAATTCCGGTCATTCATATGTGAAGCCCGTGGTGAAAATTGAGATCAGTTGTCTGTCAATGAAAGAACCATTTGAGGTGAAGCATATTTCTTCGTTGATTTCTGATGAGTTCAAGGATGATGACGGTGAGACAATGACCGATATTGCTACCATATCCCCATCGCGCACCTTTCTTGAGAAAGCCTTTCTCTTGAATGAAGAATACCAGCGCAGACATCCCAGAACACTTCGCATGAGCCGACACCTCTACGACTTGGAGAAACTGATGGATACAGAATACGCGAGATCTGCATTGCAGAATGTGCTTCTATATACCGAGATTGTGGAGCATCGCAAAAAGTTCTATCATGTCGGTGGCGTTGACTATTCACTGGATATGCCAGACAAGATTTCGTTTTGTCCCGTTGGCGAAATACAAAACAGATTCCGTAGTGACTACGAGAACATGAAGTCGAGTTTTATCTATGGCAATCCTTTGGACTTTGATGCACTGTTAAAGCAGCTTGAAGAGTTACAAAATCGATTCCGGCAAATGGTGTTATAATATCTATGCCATTAGAGAATTATCAGGAGTGGATGGCTGAACGGCAACAACTTCTTGAACGAATCAGGAAGCTGGAAGTCGAAAATGCCGAGTTGAGGAAACGACTTGGTGAAGATTTTGTGCCTGCTGTTCAGGAGCCGACAGCCATGCAAAAATTGTCGCTACAGGAAAAGATTGAACTGTTTCGGAATCTGTTCAAAGGACGTGAGGATGTCTTCGCCAGACGCTGGTATAGCAAAGCAAGCGGTAAGTCTGGTTATCAGCCTGTTTGTCAGAATGAGTGGAACCGTCTGCTTTGCGACAAGAAAGCTCATAAATGTGCAGAATGCCCAAATCGTCAGTTCTTGCCATTGACATACGATGACTTTTACCATCACTTGGAAGGAAAGAATGTCAATGGTGAAGATGTTATTGGCCTATATGTCCTCAAGGAGGATAATACATGCAACCTGTTATGCACCGACTTTGATGACAAGAACTGTGAACACGGCTATCAGGAAGACGTATTGGCATTCGTCGATGTGTGTAAGAGTTGGGGCGTTCCTTGTTCAGTCGAGCGTTCCCGTTCTGGCAATGGTGCTCATGTGTGGATATTCTTTGGGACTCCTGTACTGGCGGTGAAAGCCAGAAGATTGGGTAATGCCATCCTTACAGAAGCAATGAATAGAAACGGGAAGATTGATTTCAAGTCATATGACAGATTCTTTCCTAATCAGGACACATTGCCAGAGGGAGGTTTTGGTAATCTTGTAGCCCTTCCCTTACAAGGCAATGCTCGCAAAAAAGGTAACAGTGTGTTTGTGAATGAATATTTCGAGCCATACGATGATCAATGGGAGTATTTATTGAATGTGAAGAAACTCTCAGAGGATGCGTTGAAAATGATATTGAGGCAGACTTCTAACATCCTTCCACTTGGCGAATTATCAAAGACTAGCGAGATCAAGCCTTGGGAAGTCCCCGTTGCAACCAAGATTGAAAAATCAGACTTCTCGTCAGAGGTTGTTATCACTCGTTCGAATATGCTCTATATACCATTGAGCCAATTGTCATCAAAGGTTCTTAACCACCTCAGACGTATCGCCTCATTCCGCAATCCTGAATTCTATAGCAAACAGGCAATGCGACTCTCCACCTATTCAACACCACGTATCATTTCGTGTGCTGACTTAACGGATGAGTATCTTGCTTTGCCTCGTGGATGTGAGGATGTCGTCACTACATTGCTTAAAGAGAAAGGAGTTACTTATCGCTACGATGACAAGACTAATCACGGCAGACCTATTTCTGTTCATTTCATCGGCACACTCCGGGATAATCAGCAAGAGGCGGTTAATGCTTTGGCTGCAAATAGCACAGGTGTGCTCTTTGCAACGACTGCTTTCGGAAAAACGACGACAGGTATTGCTCTTATTGCCAAGCATGGCGTAAACACTCTGATATTGGTTCATACCAAAGCCTTACTTGACCAATGGGTTCAGAGATTGGAGCAATTTCTTGTAATAGACGATGTTCCTGAAGTTGAGGTTGGAAAACACAGACGGAAAAAAGTTCTTTCGCCTATTGGTACTCTTTCGTCAGCAGGAAACAGGCTTCACGGTATCATCGACATAGCCCTTTTGCAATCGTGCATGACGGATAACGAAGTAAAATCCTTTGTGAAAGACTACGGTATGGTCATAGCTGATGAATGTCATCATATATCGGCTGTAAATTACGAACAAGTTTTGAAGGCTGTAAACGCCCGATATGTATATGGTCTGACTGCGACACCATTTCGCAAAGACGGGCATCACCCCGTTCTCTTCATGCAATGTGGCCCGATCAGATATGCTACTGATGCCAAAGCCCAGATGCAGAACCAGACCTTCCAGCGGTTGCTTGTGCCTCGGTTTACTCCATTCAGACCTGTAAGTGGTGAAGCCCTTTCGTTTACTCAGGTCGCTCAGCAACTGTCAGAAGACGAATATCGTAATTTGTTTATCGTCAAGGATGTTATTGAGGCCCAAAAAGAAGGTCGTTCGCCAATAATATTAACTGACAGGACTTTGCATGTTACAATATTGGCAGAACTTCTGAAACCTCACTGCCCTAACGTGATTACTCTTGTTGGTTCTGAAAGCATCAAGGAGAAACGCCAGAAGATGGAGCAACTGCATTCTATTCCTTCCACTGAGCCACTTGTTATTATTGCCACAGGCAAGTATGTCGGCGAGGGCTTTGACTATGCCCGTCTCGATACGCTGTTTCTGGTATCGCCCATAGCATGGAAAGGCAGACTACAACAATACACTGGCCGACTGCATCGTGAGTTTGAGGGGAAAAAGGATGTGCAAGTCTATGACTATATCGACATACGAGTTCCTGTTTGCGAATCCATGTATCGTAAACGTCTGAAAGGATATGCCTCAATCGGCTATAGAATCAGAAATAATGAGATGTTTGAAAGTCTGTTCCCAACAGCAGACTTAATCTATGATGGTCAGAACTTCGTGCAACCATTTATCTCAGACTTGACTCAGTGCAAACGTTCTATAGTTATTTCATGTCCCAGAGTAAAGATTGGTAGGAACACACAAATAGCAGAGCGACTTATTGATTTAACTGCAAATGGAATAGAAATTGTACTCTATACAAAAGAAGAGAACGATGATACTCTTCGTTTGCTACATCAAGGGATGCAGATTATCACAATTGACCGTCTTTCCCTACATACTGCTATTATCGACAAGAGCATTATATGGTATGGCAGCGTCAACATCCTTGGTTACCACTCTATTGAAGACAATCTCATTAGATTCAAGAATGCTGAGATAGCCACGAATTTATTAGCCTCTATTATTGAGAAATAGAATTGTTGCCAGTTCCTCCATATAGAAGTAAACTGGCAACAATATCTTAATCCAAATCGTCCCTTTATTGGAATTGTTTACGGCCTACATTCGTAAATATCACCTCAAACGGCTTGTGGTCTCGTTCAATTCGTACCATCAGTTCCTTGCGGACAGCCCTTGCCTGATAAGAGTTAAGACGGAAGGCAAGTAACAGAACCAACTCCATGTTATATACGGTGAGGTACAGGTTTCGGCTTTGTTTGATAGTCCGCTCTGTCTCATAGGGTTTCACCAGTTCCTCTTTGTAGAGTGTTTGGATGGTGTTCCTTAGTTTCGGGATGAACACTCCGAAAAGGTCAACCAGTTCGGACTCGCTCATCCAAATCTCTCCACTCGGTATAGTCAGTTCCCTGTACTCACTATGCTCACTCCACTCAATGATGTTTCTCTGTTCCATGTGTCTATGCTGTTTTGATGTTACTGAATGATGCGTTAAGCTTGTTACCCAACATTGTCAGGTCATTATCCAGCTTCTTGGTCGTGATGCGGGCATAAATCTGAGTTGTGACAATGTTCGTATGACCCAGTACACGGCTCACGCTCTCTATGGGCATGCCATTGGTTAAGGCCATTGTGGCAAAGCCGTGTCTTGCACAGTGAGCGGAGATAGGCTTGTCTATACCGCATTCCTTCATGACCGTCTTCAGTTTCTTGCAGACACTCCAGTAATTGACCTCACCGAATACTGACTTCGGATTCTCCTTGGGGAAGTTGCTGTAACGCTCGATAATTTGCAGTGGAACGTCTAACAGCTTCACTTGATAGGGTACGTCGGTCTTGTGACGCTTGCCAATTATCCACTTGTCACCGTCTATCTCTACAATGTTGTCCGTAGTCAGTTCCTTCAAGTCCACGAAAGATAGTGCCGTGAAGTTCATGAATACGAACAGGTCGCGGATAAAGGCGAGATTGGCATCTTCAAACTCATGTGTCATCACCGTCTTTAACTCTTCTTCTGTCAGGAATGTGCGTTCCTTGCATTTGGGGCTGATATGGAACTGTGCGAAGACATTGCGCTGTATCTTGCCATTATCATGTGCTCTGCCTACCACTCCCTTCAGGTGCATGCACGACAGCCAGATGGTGGAATGCGCCAAGCCGCGTTCATTGCTAAGGTACACACTGAACTCTTTGATAAAGTCAGGTGTCAGTTCTTGCATGGCAATGTCGTTCCGCTTGTAATTTGTTCGAAGGAAATCTGCAATGTAGTTCCTCGACCTCATCTGTATCTTGTAGGTCCCTTCTGCCCTGTCCTTGCCTACACGACGTTTCAGATTGGCAATATCTTTATCAAAGGCTCCGAGCAGCGTTTCATACTCGCTGCCCAATCCCTGATATGCATTTCTTACCATCTCAGCCGTTACGAATCCCTCGCGGTCAGACAGACGCTGATAATGCTTGATAATCTGCGCTTTGATATTATCAAGGTCACGGTTAATCTGCAAAGCCTCCTTGCTTCTTCCCTTGGCACAATTACCCTTTACATCCCACATGGCCAGTGGGATATTCTTCTTACAACTGAACTGCGACTGCGTTCCGTTGATTGTTACTCGTCCCATGATAGGGACAATTCCGTTTTTCTCCTTGCTCTTGTTGGCATAGAAGAGAATGTTGAATGTGCTTCTTGACATACTTCAATCCTTTTTTAATTCGGGCTGCAAAGATAATACCAATTTCCGAATCGCTTTTTCGGCAAAACCATGCAGTTCGTGTCATTGAAAACCAATCGGAGTGAAGTTCGTTATTCTGCGATTTTACACCCTACGGATTTAGAAAAGTTTAACTGTCAACGAGGTCGTAAACGGGTTACGATTTGGCAACCTAACTCCTTCATCAATCCTCCCAAATTTGCACACCATCATTTTTCAAAATTCCCCATTCTTATTCGTATTGCCCTTATTTTAAGGCCGATTTGCGTTAATCTTCTAAAATTACTTTGCCACGTCAGCATTATTTTGTAATTTTGCACGAAATCGCATGAAGATTGAAGAATTGCTAAAGAAATATGCCCTGTTGCCTCAGGTGGGCGCATTGGCAAAGACGTTAGAGAAGAAGTCGGTGAAAACCGTTTTTCTCGAAGGACTTATGTGCTCATCAGCGCCCATGCTGTTTGCAAGCATGGTGTCGAAGGGAAAATCTTTGACCACAGTCTTTATCCTGCAGGATGCTGATGAGGCGGGCTATTTCTACCACGACCTGACGCAGTTGCTAGGCAACAAGCAGGTGCTCTTCTTTCCCAGCAGCTATCGTCGCGCCATTAAGTATGCTCAGCGCGACAGTGCCAATGAGATTCTGCGCACAGAAGTACTGGCGAAACTGTCAGCTGGATCACGTGATCCGTTTATCGTCACTTACCCTGAAGCCATTGCTGAACTCGTTGTTTCCAAGAAACAGTTGGATGAGCGGACCGTGGTGCTCAGCGTGGGCGACACCATTGATGCGGACGATACAACCCAGCAGTTGCGCAATCTGGGATTCCTGGAGGTGGACTACGTCTATGAACCTGGTCAGTTTGCCCTGCGTGGCAGCATCCTCGACGTCTATAGTTTTAGTAGCGAGTTGCCTTTCCGTATTGACCTTTTTGGTGATGATATCGACTCCATTCGTACCTTCGAGGTGGAGACCCAGTTGTCGAAAGACAAGTTGCAGCAGGTGAGCGTCGTACCAGAGCTGTCAATGACTGAGGAAAAGATGCCGTTCCTGTCGTTCTTGCCTAAAGAAACCATATTGGTCTTCAAGGACTTCCTGTATGTTCGCGATGCCATCGACCGTATCTATCAGGAGGGCTTCTCCGAACAGGCGCTGACGGAGCGCTTGGAGACTGCTACCGAACAGGAGCAGCACGAGATTATGCAGCAGATGAAGAAGGAGAGTCAACTGATTAGTGGTGCCCAATTCTCGCGCGATGCTGTCGATTTCCGTCGCATTGAGATGGGACATCGTCCCTCTGGCCTGCCTGATGCCACTATCTCGTTCCATATCTCGCCCCAGCCCCAGTTCCACAAGAACTTCGATTTGTTGCAACAGTCCTTCGAACAATATCTCACTGATGGCTATCAGCTCTGCATCCTTGCAGACAGCAAGAAGCAGTTGGAGCGCTTGGAGGACATATTTAGTGGTGAGGGGGGAGAAGTGAGAGGTGAGAGAATAGATTTCACCCCCGTTGAAAAGACCCTGCATGAAGGCTTCGCTGACGATGACCTGAGGCTCTGCGTATTTACTGACCACCAGATTTTTGACCGTTACCATAAGTACAGTCTGACGTCCGACAAGGCGCGTTCTGGCAAGGTGGCACTGACGCTCAAAGAGATTCAGCAGTTTGAGGTGGGTGACTACGTGGTGCATGTAGATCACGGCATCGGTAAGTTTGGTGGACTGGTCAGAATGCCTCAGGGCAATGGCTACCAGGAAATGATTAAGATCATGTACGATGGTGGTGGCTCGATATACGTTTCCATCCACTCGTTGTACAAGGTGTCGAAATACAAGGCGCAGGACAATGGTCAGCCGCCTCGTTTGTCACATCTGGGAACGGGGCAGTGGGAGCGCATGAAGGAGCGCACCAAGGCCAAGTTGAAGGATATTGCCCGCGACCTCATCAAACTCTATGCAGCCCGTCGCCGTGAACTGGGTTATGCTTTCTCTGCCGACTCGTTCCTGCAACACGAACTGGAGGCCTCGTTCCTCTATGAGGATACTCCTGACCAGTTGAAGGCTACCAACGACGTGAAGGCTGATATGGAGAAAGCCCAACCTATGGACCGACTGGTCTGTGGCGATGTGGGCTTTGGCAAGACGGAGGTTGCTGTGCGTGCTGCTTTCAAGGCTGCTTGCGACTCAAAACAGGTGGCTGTGCTGGTGCCAACGACTGTATTGGCATATCAGCACTACCAGACGTTCTCTTCGCGACTGAAAGACCTGCCCGTGCGTGTGGACTACCTCTCGCGTGCCCGTAGCACCAAGCAGACTACTGCCTTGCTGAAAGACTTGGAGGCAGGCAAGATAGATATACTAATAGGTACGCACAAACTCATCGGCAAATCGGTGAAGTTCCACGACCTGGGATTGCTCATCATTGATGAGGAACAGAAGTTTGGTGTCTCTACCAAAGAGAAATTGCGCCAAATGAAAACCAATGTCGACACCCTGACGCTGACGGCAACACCCATACCACGTACCCTGCAGTTCTCGCTGATGGGGGCCCGCGACCTGAGCATCATCCAGACACCACCGCCCAACCGTTACCCCATACAGACGGAGATACACACGATGACTGCGGAAATCATTGCTGATGCCATCAATTTTGAGATGTCGCGCAATGGACAGGTGTACTTCGTCAATCCGCGCATCAACGACCTGCAGCGCATCAAGGAGATGATACAGAAGTACGTCCCTGATGCCCGCATCGCCGTAGGTCACGGACAGATGAAACCCGAGGAGTTGGAGAAGATTATCTTCGACTTCATCAACTACGACTACGATGTGCTGCTCTCTACGACCATTGTCGAGAACGGCATTGACATACCCAATGCTAACACCATCATCATCAATGGTGCCCATCGTTTTGGACTCTCCGACCTGCACCAGATGCGAGGTCGTGTGGGACGTGGCAATCGCAAGGCGTTCTGCTACCTGCTGGCTCCCCCCTTGGCCGACCTGCCACAGGAGAGCCGTCGACGTTTGGAGGCGCTGGAGACCTTCAGCGATCTGGGCAGTGGCATCCATATCGCCATGCAAGATCTCGACATCCGTGGTGCAGGCAATCTGCTGGGTGCTGAGCAGTCTGGCTTTATTGCCGACCTTGGTTACGAAACGTATGTCAAGATTCTGCAGCAAGCGGTGGTGGAGATCCGCAATGAAAGTGGGGAGAAACAAGAGGTGAGAGGTGAGAGAAGACCTAAAGGCCAGAACCATCCTCTCACTACTAACCACTTACCTCTCACCCCTGAATATGTCTCCGACTGTACCCTGGAATCCGACCTCGAACTCTATTTCCCTGACCAGTATGTACCTTCTGATTCGGAACGTATGCTGTTGTACAGGGAGCTGGATGGTCTTACTACCGACGAACAGGTGGCTGCCTATCGCACTCGTCTGATAGACCGCTTCGGTCCCGTTCCCCACTGTGGTGAGGAACTGATGCGCGTAGTGCCCCTGCGCCGTATTGGTCAGTCGCTGGGTTGTGAGAAAATCGTACTGAAGCAATCGCGCATGACGCTCTTCTTCGTCACGCAGACTGACAGCCCGTTCTATCAGAGCGAGGCCTTCGACCGATTACTACAGTTCGTAGGAAACAATCCTCGTCGCTGCCAGTTCCGCGAGATGCATGGCAAGCGGTCCATGGTTATCAGCGATGTGCCAACCATTGAGGAGGCTGTTAATATCTTGAAATCGATTAACTAACAACAATTACCAACTATAAAACGTACTTACAAGAAAGATGAAGAAAAGAGTTTTTCTGGCATTGCTATCCGCTGTTAGCATGCTGAGCGTCAGTGCGGCAGAGCGCCTGACGAGTCCTGGTGGAAACATCGTTGTCGTGGTGGACGTACAAGATGGCAAGCCCACCTACGAAGTACAGCTGGGTGGTGTCACCTTCCTGCAGCCCTCGCCACTGGGTTTGTTGACCAACATCGACGACCTGACCAGTGGTCTGACGTTGAAGAATGTTGATAGCAAGAAGCAGCACGACGAGTACTGGCTGAAGACCACCAAACAGAGTCACATCAGCTACGACGCTACCGAGGCTGTCTGTCATTTCGAGAAGGGTGGCCGTCAGGCACTGGACATCCAGTTCCACATCACCGATCGCGACGTGGCCTATCGTTACAAGATTTACCCCAAGAAGATTCGTGGTGGCGAGACGCTGGTGGCTGTCGTCAATGGCGAGGCCAGTGGTTTCGTCATGCCTGAGGGCACTACCACCTTCCTCTGTCCGCAGGCTGGCCCGATGGGTGGCTTCGCACGTACCTCTCCCTCTTACGAGACGTCCTACACCCTCGACGACCAGATGGGTAAGAATGGTTGGGGCAATGGCTTCACATTCCCCTGTCTGTTCAAGACTCCTGCTGGTTGGCTGTTGCTCAGCGAGGCAGGCACGGATGGAGGCTATGTGGGTTGCCGACTGCTGAGCAAAGGGGGCAACAAGTATCAGATTGGTTTCCCTCAGGAGGGTGAGATGAACGGCATGGGTTCCACCTCTGCTGCTGTCTCGCTGCCTTGTGAGACTCCTTGGCGCACCATTACCCTGGGCACCACGCTGGCACCTATCGTTGAGACTACTGTTACCAACGACGTTGTTCGTCCGAAGTATCAGGCCTCTAAGGAGTATGTCTATGGCAAGGGCTCATGGTCGTGGATTATCGGCATGGACCCCAGCTGCAATTTCGACGAGCAGAAGCGTTACATCGACTTCTCTGCCGCTATGGGCTGGCGCTCTGTGCTGGTCGATGCCCTGTGGGATGTACAGATTGGCTATGAGAAGATGGCCGAGTTGGCACGCTATGGTCGTGAGCGTGGGGTAGGGCTCTTCCTCTGGTATAACAGTAATGGTCAGTGGAACGATGCTCCGCAGTCGCCCAAGGGTAAGATGGACAAGTCTGCTGCCCGTCGCAAGGAGATGGCATGGATGAAGGAGAACGGTATCCTGGGTATCAAAGTCGACTTCTTTGGTGGTGACAAACAACCCATGATGCAGCTCTACGAGGATATTCTTACTGATGCTAACGAGTTTGGTCTGCAGGTCATCTTCCACGGATGCACGCTGCCTCGCGGTTGGGAGCGCATGTATCCCAACTATGTGGCCTCCGAGGCTGTCTTGGCTTCTGAAAACCTGCACTTCGGACAGGGTGCTTGCGATGCTGAGGCCTTCAATGCCTGCATCCATCCCTTCATCCGTAATACCGTTGGTTCTATGGACTTTGGAGGCTCTACGCTCAACAAACACTATAACAAGGACAACCAGCACGGCACCACGCGTAAGACCAGCGATGTCTTCGCACTGGCTGTTGCCGTTCTCTTTCAGTCCAGTGTCCAGCACTTCGCAATGGCTCCCAACAATCTGGAGGATGCTCCTGCATGGGCTGTCGACTTCATGAAGCAGGTTCCCACCACGTGGGACGAGACCCGTTTCATCGATGGCTATCCTGGCAAATACTGCATCATGGCCCGTCGTGCAGGCACCAAGTGGTACATCGTGGGCATCACCAGCGACGGCACCCCTCTGCAGAAGAAGATTGACACCAAGGCTTTCTTCCCCAAGGGCGTGAAGCCTACCGTCTATACAGATACCGATGCTATTGTGATTTTCTAGGATCATAAAAATACAATTCTGCCAATTTGTCGCTTGTTTACGACAGATTGGCAGAATTTTCATCTTGGCACATACCTTGCATCTTATGGTGTGACGACCCACAAGGGAAGTCAAGCAAATTAACAACATGTATAACTTAAAAATATAATTAGGAGGTAACAATTATGATGCCAATGATGAGAACAAACAGTTGGATCCCAGCAGTTTTTAACGATCTGTTCGACACAGACTACATGCTAAAGTGCAATGCTACGGCTCCCGCTATCAATGTGAAAGAATCAGACAAGGCTTATACCGTTGAGCTCGCTGCTCCGGGTATGAAGAAGGAAGACTTCAACGTACATATCAACGACGAGGGCAACCTGGTGCTCAAGCTGGAGAGCAAGCAGGAGCATAAGGAGGAGGACAAGAACGTCCGCTACCTGCGTCGCGAGTTCAACTACACCAAGTACGAGCAGACTCTTATCCTGCCTGACGACGTCAAGAAGGACGCTATCTCAGCCAAGGTAGAGCATGGTGTACTTACCGTCGAACTGCCTAAGGTGGTAGAGGAGAAGGTCAAGGTCTCTCGCCAGATTGATATCGCATAACCTTGGTTTGATACACAAAGAAAGGCTTCCCATACGGGGAGCCTTTTCTTGTTTTATAGCCTGAATCTACGCCACAGACAGTTGGGAATCAGTCGCCAGAAGAAAGTGAGGATGCGATAGCGGACATCAATCACGCGGACGTGTCTGTGGTGATGGATGCTGCTGACGATATCGCGAGCAACAGCCTCTGGGCGCATCAGCATAGGATAGCGGAAGGTGCCGTTGAGCAAGGCTGTATCCACAAAACCAGGACGGATATCGGTGAAACGGATGTGCAGGCCTCGTTGACGGGCTTGTTGCTCCAAAGCCTGAAGATAGGTGGCCTGCAGGGCCTTCGTGGCAGAATAGGATGGGGCAGGGCCTAATCCTTTGGTGCCAGCAATGGAGGTGATGGCAGCGATATGGCCTTCACCCTTTTCTGCGAAATAACGGTACGCAGCGCCAATCATCCTGGTGAAACCAACGGCATTTGTCTGTACGGTGTTCAGTTCGATGTCAGGCTCCAGTGTGCGGTTCTGCTTGCCGATGCCTGATGTGTGAAAGTACAGGTCCATGCCTCCAAGCTTTTCTACGAGGCGCATCAACTGCTGTTCCGCTTCTGGCTGGGTGACGTCGATAGCCATTACCTCTACACGCTCTGGCGCTGTCGCCTGGAGTGCCTGCAAGGGCTCTTCGCGTCGTGCTGCTATGCCCAGATGCCATCCTTCTGCTATCAGCAGTTTGGCAACCTCCAGTCCTATTCCAGAACTGGCTCCCACTATAATTGCTTTCTTGTTTTCCGTCATTGTTTCTTCCCTTTTGCGCCACAAAAATACACAAAAAACTGCAAACACGAATGTTTTTTTCAGAATAATTATAGGACAATATTTGGTGATAACAAAAAAAACGAGTACCTTTGCAAAAGACAACTATTAACTATACAATATTTTTTTCCATATGAAAACCGGAATATTAACACTTCCTTTGCACATCAACTATGGTGGCATCCTGCAGGCGTATGCCCTACAGACTACGATTGAAAACCTGGGACATGAGGCTGAACTCATCGTGCGTGACTTACCTCCTGGTGCCATGCCTTGGCAAAAGGGGTTGACGCTGGACGAACAGCTCACCATCCTGCAGCATACGCATCGCTTCATCCACCAATATATAAAGGGTGAGAAAAACAGCCTTTCCAAATTAACTCCCGATGACTATGAGGCCATCGTCGTGGGCTCTGACCAGATATGGCGCTATTATTACACTTGTCACATGCCTGGTGGTTACGAGACGGTGTTCCTGAAATTCACTGAGGGCTGGCCCCTGCGCCGCATTTCATATGCACCTTCCTTTGGTGTCGATGAGTGGGAGGCTCCTGCCGATGTTACTCCTGCCATTAGCCGTCTGCTCCATAACTTCTATGCTGTCTCAGTACGCGAGTCCTCTGGCGTTACCCTGTGTCGTGACATCCTGGGTGTTGAGGCACAGCACGTGGTGGACCCCACAATGCTGCTGACCAGCAAGGACTATGAACGGCTGATTGACAACAGCAACGACACCAAGGCACCCGAGGGCGACCTGATGTGCTACATCCTCGATGAGACACCCGACAAGACGGCTCTCATTGATACCTTGGCCAAGCGCTTCGGCTTGCGCCCCTTCCGTGCCAATGCCAAGGCTGAGCAGCCTGGCGCACCACTCAGCGAGCGTGTGCAAGCACCTGTAGAACAGTGGTTGCGCAGTTTCCGCGATGCAAAGATGGTCATTACTGACTCCTTCCATGCCACCGTTTTCAGCATTCTCTTCGGAAAGCCTTTCATCGTCACTGGAAATCCTGGTCGCGGTCTGGCCCGTCTGGAGTCGCTGCTGAACCAGTTTGGTATGACTGATCACTTGGTGCTGGATGCTGCCGACTTCAATGCCGATAGCGACTACAGTCAGCCAGCATCAGTTCCCAGCCTCGTTAGCGAGAAGCGCCAGCAGTCGTTAGAATTCCTCAGAAAAGCATTTACTTGATACAACACGAAAATGAAGACTATTGTAGATCAATTTCTCCAGGCTGCCAGTCAGTATCCTGACAATATCGCCGTGTGCGACTGTGAAGGCAGTTTGACCTATAGCGAGTTGGACAAGCGTAGCAACGTCATGGCCCACAAGATTGGTTCGCCCTACGTGCTGGTGCTGCTTCCACGTCGCAACAGTTTCCTTGTGGCTGCCTATGGTGCCATGAAAGCAGGCAGTTGCTATGTCGTGGCCAGTCCTGACTATCCGTCAGACCGCATTGCCCATATTGTCACCAACAGCGATGCAGAGACCATCATCACTACGGAAGCCATCTGGAAGGAACGCCAGGCAGAACTGCAGCCCCTCTTCCCTTCCCACGTTAAGATCATACTTATCGACCAGCTCAACTGGGATGATGAGGACAGCAGTCCCATCAACCATTGTGCGCCAGACAATGAGGCTTTCGTGCTTTATACCTCTGGTACTACAGGCAGACCCAAGGGCGTGATGTATTCCATTGAGGGAATAACGGCTGTCCTTCAGGTTTTTGCTGATTTGTTGAAACTGGACAGACCGGTTCACGATGCCGTCATTGCCGACTTCTGTTTTATGGCTTCTCCGCTGACTTTGTTTCCTGCTATAGAGACGGGTGGTACCACCTTTATCGCCAGCGAAGAGGAACGAATGGATATGGACCGTCTGGCGACATTCCTCCGCGACAACAAGATAGACCGCACGTTCATGAGCGGTTCCATGGGTAACGCTATGCTCAGCGAATATCACCTGCATTTCGAGATGTTGCTGCTTGGTGGAGAACGCTTCCCCAGCATGGATGCCTCCCTGCTGCAGCAGAATAACGTTTACAACCTGTATGGCATGACCGAGGGCGTGCCGATGGGAATATATCGGGTCATGGGCAACGAGGACGTTGTACCCGTTGGAAAAACCCAGTCGCCTGAAGACCTCATCTATCTGCTCGACCCACAGGGACAGCCTGTTGCCAAAGGTCAGGTGGGCGAAATATACTTCAGTTCACGCAGGATAGCCAAGTGCTATAAGAATATGCCGGAACAGACGGCTGAGCGCTTCCTTACTGACCCCTTCCGTCCAGGCTACCGCATGGTGCGCACCTCAGACTTGGGTTATATGGACGAGAACGACAACCTGGTACATTGCGGACGTACGGACAACATGTTCAAAATCAATGGTTTCCGCGTGGAGCCTGGCGAGGTGGAGAACGTGGCAATTGCGTTCCCAGGCATCAGCAACTGTGCCTGCGTGAAGAAAGAACTGGACGGTGGCGATGCGCTCTGCTTGTTCTTCGAGGCTACCGAACAGATTGATACCGAGGCGTTCCGTTCGTTTATGGCCAAGAAGTTGGCCCACTATATGTTGCCGGAGTTCATCGTGCAACTCGACGAACTGCCACGCAATGCCCGTGGCAAGATTGACCGCAAGTCGATGCCCGACCCCAAGCGCACGACTGTAGCCCTGATGATTGCCCCCGTAACCTCTCAGGAGCAGACATTGTTTGATATTGCAAAGGAGTATCTGAATACCGATCAGTTTGGCGTTACCGACAATCTCTTCACCCTGGGTATGACCTCCTTATTGGCCATGAAGATGGCTGCCGATGCAGTCCGCAAGGGTGTGATGGTGAAGGCTACGGACATTATCCGACTGAAGACCATCCGCAAGGTGCTCCAGGAGCAGATGACCATGATGCGATGGTTTGGCGACTACGACCCAACGAAAGAGACTGCCGTGTTCACTCATGGCATCAGCATCACCTCGAATATTCAGGAGAAGTTGAAGATTCTCTCCCGTCGTTACAACGTTTTCACCATTGAGCCTATTCACGAGCACTACCACTACATTTTCGAGGGTGAGCCGATGGAGGAAGTCATTGCTTTCTACTATGCCCTGATGGAGGTCTATATGCCTGCTGATGTGCGTATCGCAGTCTTTGCTGGTGTGTCCTACGGTGGTAAGATCGCCTATCTCATGGCCTGCAAACACTTTGAGAACAGCGGACAGAAAGCCGCCGTCATTCTGGGCGACTCGCTGCTTCAGGTTGGTCCTGCAATGGCTGCCATCTACAAGTCTGGAAAGATGGAGGAATACCGCAAGGCACACAATCTGCCACCCTTCGCTGAAGCCATGCGTGAGCGTATGTATGTGACGTTCGAAATTGACTTCTTTGGTGAGCATATGCCAGCCTACGACGGAAAGGTCATCCTGCTGCATGCCCTGAAGAAAAAGGCGCCCTTCGACAATTCAGCCATCTGGAAAGCGAAGGCATCGTGCCTGCACATCATCCCTGTTGACTACACCCACGATGAGATTTGTGTGGACAATCCTAATACGCTGCCTTTCTGGGCAGAGGCTGTTGAACAGATAGAAAAATAAAAGAGCAAAAATGGAAACTTACATCCACAGATATATTGAGACAGCAGCGCAATATCCCGATCGCACTGCCGTCGTAGATTTCGATGGTCGTTATTCCTACAAGGAAATCGACCACGACAGCAACCTGCTGGCAAGACGCATCGTAGAACTCACGGGTGGTGCCAATGAGTATGTCGTCATTGTGTTGCCCAAGCGCGCGCTTTTCACCAAGAGCGTTCTTGCCGTCAATCGTGCTGGTTCGGCGTATGTGCCACTGAGTGCAGACTATCCTGCCGACCGTATCGACTATATTATTAAGGAGTGCCAGCCTGCCGCTGTCATTACCACTCGTAAGATTTGGAAGGAGAAGACTGCCGACGGAGCAACATGTGCTGCTGAGAAACTCATCATGCTCGACGACATCGACTGGAAGGCTGATGCTGGTGAGTCGGTGAACCTCAGCACCATAGACCGCAGGGCCATGATGATTTATACCAGCGGTACGACAGGACGTCCCAAGGGCGTCATCCACTCTTTCTGTTCGCTGACCTACATGGCCAACCGCCATCAGCTGTTTGCCAAGTTGCCGTTATATTCCACGGCTATGATAGCTGACTACACGTTTATTGCAGCCTTCAGCGACAGCTTCGGTCCTTTGACGGTTGGTGGTACGATACACCTGATAGACGATAGCGTGCGTGCCGACCTGAACCGTCTGAACCAGTATATCACCGACAACCACATCATCCGCATGTTCATGGGCAGCCAGATGGGTGTCACCATGCTGAACATGTTTGACCTGACGCTGAGAGTCCTTATCTTGGGTGGTGAGAAGACCACCGGTATCCAGCCTGGTCGCATAGGCAACGTGAAGGTGATGAACACCTACGGCATGAGTGAGTTCACTCCTGTGGCAACCCACCAGATTCTCGACGGAGAGACGGCACCACCCATTGGCAAACCCTATACGGATGTGGAATGCTACATCCTCGATACCGATGGCCAGCGCATCACGGAGCCAGGACAGGTGGGCGAACTCTATGTTTCTGGACCAATGATGTCGGTAGGCTATTTCGGTATGCCCGAACTCACTGCCGAGCGCTATCTTGACAATCCCTTCAAACCAGGTACCAAGATGTTCCGTACGGGCGATCGTGTATCGCTGACAGAGGACGGTGAACTGATACATTGCGGACGTGCCGACAACATGTTCAAGTTGCGCGGTTTCCGCATTGAGCCTGGCGAGGTGGAGAATGTGGCCATGCAGTTCCCTGGCATGGGCAACTGTGCGTGCTTGAAGAAAGTGGTGAACGGTGAAGAGACGCTCTGCCTCTATTTTGAGGCGTCAGCGCCCATTGATACAGAGACCCTCCACACGCATCTGTCATCGACGCTGGCTCACTACATGGTGCCCGACTTCCTCATTCAGTTGGACAAACTGCCACGCAATGCCCGTGGCAAGATTGACCGCAAGTCGATGCCTGACCCCGACCGAGAGACGGAGTTGCTGATGATAGCCCCCGAGAGCGACGACGAACGTCTGCTCTTCACGATTGCTGCCAGTCTGCTGGGTAAGACGGAGTTTGGCGTTACCGACAACCTGTTTGCTGTGGGTATGTCGTCCATCATGGCTATGAAGATGGCTGCTGAAGCCCAGCGTCAAGGCATGGCGGTAAAGGGTGCCGACATCATCCGACTGAAGACCATCCGCAACGTCATCCAGGAGAATATCCAGATGGTGCGCTTCTATCGTGAATACGATCCTGCAAAGGATACCGTTATCTTCATGCAAGGCATCATGGTGGCCAGCGACACCGTTAAGAAAATCGACCTGCTGGCCGAACGCTATAATGTGCTGGTGGTCGAGGCCATCCAGGAGCACTATCACTACGTCTTCGAAGAGGAGCCGATGGCAGAGGTCATCGAGTTGTACTATAGTCTGGCCGACTACTACATCCCCCGTGAGGCGCAAGTGCGGCTGGTTGTCGGCATGTCGTTTGGTGGCAAACTGGCGTGTCTGATGGCTGACAAGTGGCAAAAGGAGCGTGGCCAGCAGCCTGCCGTCATCATGGGCGACACCGTGATGGTGGGTGTTCCGGCTATGGCACATGCCATCCTTAATGGTGAACTCGACAAATATATCGAAGAGAACCATCTGCCCAAGGAGGTGTTCAACGAGAGTTTCAAATATCGCATCACCATTGTTGCCCAACTGGAAAACCGAGGCTACAAGTTGCCTGCCTATCAGGGTAGGGTCATCATCATGCACGCCCAGATCAGTACCGGTGCCTATGAGGGCGACAATCTGGCACGCTGGCGACGTGTTGTTCCCCAGCTCGAAGTGGTGGGTGTTGACTATCCGCACAACATCGTCTGCTGTGACTCGCCCGAGACCTTGCCGATATGGCAGAAACTGTTTAGTGAAATCAAATAAAAAACGATAACGATGAATAATCCTAAGATTACAATTATTGTCCCTGTCTATAATGCAGAGAAATATGTTCGCGAGACGCTCGACTCGCTGAAGTCGCAAACGCTGAAGGACTTCGAAGTGCTGATGATTGACGATGGCAGCCCCGACGGCTCACCAGCCATCCTCGACGAGTATGCCCAGGCTGACAGTCGTTTCCGCGCCATCCACAAGGAGAATGGTGGCGTCAGTTCTGCCCGTAACCTCGGACTCCGTGAGGCTAAGGGCGAATGGCTTATCTTTGTCGATGCTGACGACCTGCTGCCTCAGAATGCCCTTGAGGTGCTCTATGCCGCTGTTGACGACGAGACCGATTATGTCCTCGGCAGTGTCATCAAGTTTGGCGACGTCCCCGAGGAACTGATAGAGATTCCCGTGGAAACGAAGACCAAGGCTGTGCTGGCCCGCGTGCTCAATCCCGCCCCCTGGGGACAGTTGTTCCGCAAGTCGGTCATCGATGCCAACCACCTGGTGTTCCTTGAAGACCTGGCCTATAGCGAGGACTCCTTGTTCGTCTATACCTTCAGGCACCACATCCGCCAGTTGGCTTTGGTCAAGGCCCCCGTCTATCGCTATCGCATTTGTAGCGACTCAGCCACCTTCTCGCCCAACATGATGAAGCGTGCCACCCACCACCTGCGTGCTGCCTATTACTTCCATCGCCTTGTCACGGCCCAATCCGACCAGCAGGCTGCTGAGATGTTGAGTTCCGTGCGCAACCACATCCTGGGCTTCGCCGTCAGCGAGATGCTCCAGGCACAGAATCGTGAGGAGGTAGAGGCAGCCTTGCGCCAGCAGTATGCCGACACGTTCGTCAAGGACGGCATCAGCATGGGCGACTTCGACACACTCGTTAACACAGTAAAGGCTTCTCTTTCTTAACACGCTATGGAACAGCACGTCACGACACGTGATTCCTATCTGATCACAAAGGCCATCAGGTCGTTTATCTTTGCGTCCATCCTGACGGCGGCCATCGGTCAACTCATCGTGGTGACCCATGCCGTCATCGTGGGACAACTGCTCAGTCCGCATGCCATGTCAGCCATCTCTATGGCCGCTCCCGTCATGATGATTCCCACCATGATATACCTGCTGCTGGCATCGGGAGCCACCGTTCTGGCCAGCAAGGCAGCCGGTGGGCGCGACTACCAGAAGGCTGCCCAGGTGTTTACCGTCAGCGTCGGCTCCACGCTGGTGTTCAGCCTGCTGTTCAGTCTGCTCTTTACCGCCTTCGGACAGCAGTTTGCCGTTCTTCTTTGTAGCGACAGCATCCTGCAACCTTATGTCGTTGATTATCTGCCTATTGCTGCAGGCTTGTCGTTCATCACCGTCGTCTTCCAGACGCTGTCACTCTTCACGGGCGTCGACGGACATCCGCAACGCGTGTCGCGCATCATGCTGTTGTCGCTGCTGCTCATTGCCGTCTTCGATGTGGTGTTCATCCGTTTCCTGGGCATGGGCATCCGTTCCACGGCACTGGCTACGGCACTGGCCGACCTCATTGCTGCCATCTATCTGTGGGTGGGCTTCAGACACTCGGTGGTCTATCACCTGTGTTGGCCCAAGGGACAACTGAAAGCCCTGTTGGCCAAGAATCTCAAGACGGGTGCTCCTCAGATGCTGGGACTCTTGTTGCTGGCTTTCTTTGCGGCCCTCTTGAATGGCTTGGTGGTCAACAACTTCGGTGCCGTTATCATGTTCACCTTCTCTATAGCCATCTCGCTCATCAATCTGGTGAACCTCTTTACCACTGGTGCGTCGCAGACGTTCAGAGCCATCGGAGGCATGTTCTACGGACAGCGCGACTATGCCGGACTACGCATGCTCAACAATCGCCTGATACTATTGTTGGTTTGTGTAGGCATCGTGTGCACGCTGCTTGGCGAATGCCTCACTCCGCAACTGGCCATGCTCTATGGTGCCGACACCCCAGCGCTCATCGCCAGCGCCAGTGGTGGCTTGCGCATCATGTTGCTCATGCTCGTACCCTTCATGATACAGTTGTTCCTGCCTGCTGTATATATTGTGCTGGGCCATCTCAGATTGGTGACCTTCAGCGTCATGCTGTTCAATGTCATGATGGCTGCCGTCGTCTTCCTGTTTTGTCAGATGGGACGTCCCGACCTTATCTGGTGGACATTCCCCATAGCAGGGTGGGGTGGCTTGCTGTTGATGATGCTCGTCACCTACAAGGTCCATCTCAGCCAGCCCGACAGTCACCCGCTGACGCTCTTGCCTTCCAACGATGGCTTCCTTGACCGCCTCTTCATCTCCGTGTCAGCCACCCGCGAAGCCTTTGAACAGGCTATTGACGACATTCACCAGTTTGTGCTGCGCCAACAACTACAGTCCCAAACTGCTTATGCCGTCGATGCTTGCGCTGAGGAGTTGCTGAAGAATATTATGGAGCACGCCCGGCTGACCTCCCGTCACTTTGTCGATGTGTCAGTCACCCGCAGTGACAGCGAACTCATACTGACCATCAAGGACGATGGCCGTCCCTTTAATCCCTTTGTCGTGACCGACGAGAACCGCCATCTGGGCCTGTCCATCGTCACCGGCCTCTGTTCCAAGACCGATTACAACTATCAGTTCGGACAAAACATGACGTTCCTGACGTTTACTTATAATCAATAACCAACAAAAAACCGCTTGACTCTCTCAAGCGGTTTTCATTTTGACATCTTCCCTCTTCCTTCTTCTCTGCAAAGCAGAGTGTGGCGCTGCAATCACCGCCACCTCAACAATACTGTTCTTCTTCATACTCTTTTTTTTTCTTGAAACGAATGTCTTTTTTCTTAGAAACGAATTATCCTAATTAGCCCTAATTTTATCCACAAATTATCCTAATCATCGTTTAAAATTTTATTTAATTAAATTCGTGGGCCAAATTAAAATAAATTAGTCTTTAAATATTACGATTTATTATGGTAATTCGTTTCTTAAATTACACATTCGTTTCTTTTTTTTCTTGGAAACAAATATCCGGATTCGCAACGCCACACTCTGCTTTGCAGAGAATTATCCGTAATATTTATTATGGCCAAATTATGAGTTATTATGGTACCCTGTCCCCGTTTTTGACGAACATCTTTAAGTGCTATGTCACCAGTCCACTGACTTAAAGTAACTTTTTGAAGGTACGTCACTTTTGGGTCGCTCCTGACGTTCCTTCCACTCGTTCCGCAGTCATCTTGCGGGTGTTCCGACGATACTTTACCCCCCTAAAGTATCATCGGAACGGGTCGTAGATGCCATTGGAACGACTCGTAGATGCCATTGGAACGACCGTAAAGTGACCCCCTTTTTTAATAGCACTGTTATAGCACTGTTATAGCATACTTTTTGCAAACTATGCTATAGGCTTAAGCCCTTTGTACAGGGCGTTTGCAGGCAGTCAGTAGCACTCATAGCATAGTTTTGTTGTTTTTAAGTTTCTATGTAGAGACAAATAAGATGGCTGAAACCATATTTTTCCCTCCTTTTTCTTCGTTTTGTGCAAAATAATCAGTATCTTTTTCGCGAGGCGAAGAAGATACTTTCGTTCGAAAAAGAAAATAAGTCGAGATTTATTTTGCATTTTGCTCACTTATTCGTATCTTTGCAATCAAGTACTGGCGAATCGTCGTAAACGACGGATGCTAAGGCTGATTCTCTGAGTGCAGAGTGCCGGTATGACTTTAGTTGGTAAAAAACAATAACAGCATTAGCAGTTATTCGGTGTGTCTGAAATGCGTGTCAATGGAACCTGTCCTGTGACACACTGCAACTACATTAAAAATTGAACTGCAGAGAATCATCTGCAGTTCAATCCTTTTTCAATATTCTAATTTACCACGTCCAGATAGTAGTATACGGGTTACTACCGCTCTGTTTGGTAGTCGTGTTTCCAAATGAATCGGTATAGCTCGAGGAAGAACCAATGCTCTGACCAGTGCTGTTCCTATAGGTTGTTGAGGTATTCCCCCAACTATCAGTATACGTACTAGACGAGCCTGTGCTCTTACCGTATGGATCAGAGTATGTTGTCGAGGTATTGCCCCAGCTGTCTGTATAACTGGATGACGTACCGATTGTTTGTCCATACTGATTACGATGAGTGGTAGTCGTGTTGCCCCAACTATCAGTATAGGACGAGGAAGTGCCAGTCGTCTGACCATACTGATTGCGATGGGTACTGGTGGAATTTCCCCAACTGTCAGTATATCCAGATGATGTACCGACATTGTACTATGCGTTAGCACTGATGGCACACATTAAGACCATCAAAATCATTATTAACTTTTTCATAGTTGTACGTGTTTATTTCTTCTTCATTTTGATTGTTAGCGATTTCAAAGCACTCTCAGCATAGGCATTACCATATTTTTTAGCCTTCTTATAATCTCGCTTGGCATCACGGAAATAGCCTAACTTCTCGTATGCAACACCTCGAATATAGTACACATCAGCATTGTAATACGTTGTCTCTAATGCCGTATTGACACAGTTAATCGCAAGCACCCATTGACTGTTGTTATATGCTTCAACGGCTTTGTTCGCATAGATACTGAATAGTTCCTTCCTCTGAGCTTCAACCCGTGCAGCCATCTGTGCATGTGCTAAAGCCATACTCATAGTTTGCGCATCATACAAGTCCCTGGTTGGCAATGGTATCGCCCTGTCGTAGGCACCAACCTGAGCATTAGCTGTCATTGCCAACATCAACATCATCACTGTAATAGTTAACATTCTCTTCTTCATAGTTCTCTTTGTTTTAGTCGTTCATTTCGGTGGCAAATATATGTCATATTTTTCATAAAAGCAAGCGAAACGTAATAACAAGGCTTGTGAAACCCACAATTTCTTACCAGTCATAGCTTGACCCTACATTATTACCATAGGCGTCTTAATAGTTCGTGGTATAGCCACCACTATAGTTTTTACTGGTAGTTGACGAGCCAATACTGCCACCATACTGGTCATAGTAGTTGGTTGTTGTACCACCTCCATAGTTAGAGTGCGTAGTAGAGCTACCGGTACTTCCACCATATTCGTCGTAATAGTTCGTGGTATAGCCGCCACCATAGTTGGAACGAGTCGTAGCACTACCTGTGTTGCTACCATACTGATTGTAGTAGTTTGTGGAATAACCTCCTCCATAGTTGGAGCGAGTCGAAGAAGAACCGATACTGCTACCATACTGATTGTAATAATTGGTGTTGTACTGAGCGTTAGCTGTGATAGCTATTACGACTGCTATCAAGGTCATCATTAACTTTTTCATAATTGTACTTTTTAAAATTGTTACTACTGTTTTGCTGTTCTTTGCTTATTTATACCCAACAAAGTGAAAAGGTAACTACCTCAATCTTATTTTTTTTCTAATATTTGATGCAAATTTATTAAAACCTATCTTTAAATACAAGTATTTAGCAATAACAAGCCTTGTGATTACATCATTTTTATGATAGAATCTTCTTTTCTTTTAGGAAAAAGTTGTATCTTTGCAGCAAAGAACCTAAAAGATTTAAATCAATTATGAAAAAGCATTTATTTTTGATGTTTGTATATGCGCTCATACCTTTACTAGGAATGAATGCTCAGTCGCAAGTAGTAAGGGATATGACAAACGCTCTTACAGAATTAACCGGCTCTTTCTTGGATAATCCTTATCATCATTCGAATACAGTGAAAGTGAATGATCTTACACAACAATTCAAAAGTACAATAGAAGAGATGTACAGACAAGTTCCTCGTGAAGCCGAGACAGATTTCTATGCCATTTTAAATATGAAGAAAATAATAAAAAGCTTAGATTTCATAACTGCTAACATCTCTGGTTATTCAAGAGGAGGCTACGACGCAGCAGAATGGGAAGCGACGTTTAACGCGATTATGCCAAGTTTTGGATGGACATGGAAAGTTATTCATTCGACAGAAGATATTATTTTCTTTGAATACAGCAAAGATAACTTCAAGATGGTCTTGGCTAAAAACATATTACCGAAAAAGGATTATGGAGATTACAATGCTGTAGCATTCGCTTGCGATTCATGGGATCCAAGATTGAAAAGAGTAACTTCTGGTACTAGGAGAGTAGTCTTTGGTGGCAATTACCAGTTCGTGACTTTTGGAGATGATGAAAACAAATATAATAAGATATCAAAGGTCGCATCAAAAAGAGGGACCAGTTTTGAGGGGTTGAAATAAAAAAGCTAAAATTGACTCATAAAGTAATTCATTTGTTGTCAGTAATGTATTCAAGAATGATATCAAAATTATTTAGAATCTATACTATGAAACAATTCGGAATAAATGCAAGTATGCTGCGATTAATGTGTTTAATCTTTTTGGTATGCACATTTATGTTTGCTAATGGACAATCATCAATGGGTGGTATAGAAAGGGCAGACTATCTTTCGAATTTCGCGAAAAAATATTTGGAGGAAGGTAACTATAATAAAGCAGTTGATTATGAACAACAGTCAATGAATATTATAGGTACAATATATGGAGAAAATAGTATTGAATATGCATCGTCAGCAATAATTCTATCACACTACATGTATCTTAGGGGATGTTATGGCTCTTCAAATAAAGAGTTAGCAGATAATAGTTTTGGTATGGCCATCAAAAATCTTAAGATTGCGATGACATTCTATAATGCTGTTTTATATGGTTTTGAGAAATTGAATCCCAAAGAGAAATATTTATTATGGCAAAAAGTTTGTCCATTATACGATAGATTATTCCCTTGTTATGTCGCCAAATTTCCTACAGACTCATTAGTGGCAGATTTATATAATTCTGTACTATTTTCAAAAGGTGCTACTTGGCGACATAAAGGTGATGCAAAAAAAACAGATTGGAGAGAGATTCAGAGGGCAATAAATCCCAATGATTTAGTAATAGAATTTATTTCTCCAGTTGATCTTGATGAGGAAAATATTATATTCTATGCCCTATTGTTAACCAGCAGTAAGCCTCCTCGTATGCTCAAGTTGTTTGATATAATACAACTAAATAAAGTATTGGGTAATGCAGAATCCAAATTTGAAAAAGACTTGGAAATAGGTAAACTGATATGGGGCAATTTAAAAAAAGAATTAAATGGTATAGATAATGTCTATTTTTCTGCATCTCATGTATTTCATAATATTCCATTTGAGTATTCTCCTATTGATATCAACTCATATTATTCTGAGAAATTCAATATGTATCGATTGTCATCTACATTGGAGTTGACAAGTCATCGTAATAGACCACAATATAACACTGCTGTATTGTATGGAGGGTTAGAATATGATTCATACACAAGAAACAATGTTGGTAGATTTGTTTCAAGAGCAGGTTTGGAAAGATTATATAATACCGACGTTGAAGTTGATGAAATCTCGAAAATATTGAGGAATAGAAATATTAAATGCACCCTTTTAAAAGGGGCAGAAGGAACTGAATCTTCATTCAGAAATTTGCCAGGGAAGTCGATAGACATTCTTCATCTGTCAACTCATGGAAGGTCAGAACGGGTTGTTGACTCAGTCAAATACTCAACAGAGGATAACGCTCTTTTACATTCATATTTGGCTTTATCTGGTGCCAACAAGTCTCTTATGTATCCATCAACAGACAAAAAAGATGATGGGATTATAACGGCATTAGATATTACTCAGATGAATTTTAATAGTATAGATGTTGTTTGTATGTCTGCCTGTGAATCTGCTTTGGGTACCTACAGTGATGATGATGGTATATTGGGGCTTCAAAAAGGATTTAAAGTAGCAGGAGCCAATACTCTTCTTATGAGTTTGGGCAAAGTAGATGATGAAGCTACCAGAATCTTGATGGTAGAATTCTATCGAAACCTAATGGATGGTAAAACGAAACTTCAATCTCTCAGAAATGCTCAGAAGTATCTACGGAATGTTGAAAACGGGAAATACGACGATCCAAAATATTGGGCATCGTTCATAATGCTGGATGGTATTAACTAAAAAACGTCCAAAAACGGTCTAGGACGTAAAAGATATGACCGGGACTTAAATCTACATACATATGATGGCAATAAAGATTATGCTATTAATTTGTTAGATTGGGTCTTTGCAAAAATTGCTGGCCCAATCTACAAGTCGTAGAAAGGATGTGTAGTACGACATAAGCGTGACAAGCAAACTTATATAGATTGCTAAAGGATTATGGAACACATTTGCCTAAGGCAATTCAGCCAGCACCTTTGGAAAGTGCTGGCTGTTTGATTCATGCGTTGGGCTTATGATGCCAAACATTTCCGCATCCAGGATCCGAACAATTGTACACTTCGATGTACTCACCATCTGATCCGACATAAGAACTGCTCTTTGCCGCAGGCATCCCACATCGTGGGCATTTTTTTTCTATCATATTTAAAACTTTTAAGTGGGGCATACCTCAAACCACCGTTAAACTTTTCAGTTATTTCCGATTGGCTCAGAGGCTCGATTAGAATCAGCAATAAAAGGAGAACGAGGTAGTTCTCGACTGCAAATATATGAAGATATCTCTTTCGTTATACTGAAAGCGCCTATTTTTTAATCTCTTTTAAGATTTTCTGTGCCTTTGCTGCAATAGGCATGTCTGGATTATCAGCTTCTAGTTTCTCTAATACAGGGATAGCCTTATCAATCTGGTCGTTTTTGATATATGCGAGTGCGAGATTCCATGCTATATCGTTGCAATAGGCATTGTAGGTGAAATCCGTTTCAAGTGCGGCATAAATTGGTTCTAGCTCTTCGATATATTTGGAAACATAGCGCTGCTCCTTAATATTATTAAATAAGGTAAATAGGTGGATAACGGTAGTAGAATCAATGTCTCCACGAGAAATGTCACTCATGCTGTACTCTGAGTAATAAGGTGACACGATGCCGGAAAGCTCGCTGGCTCGTTTATCCTTGGTATAGCCAAAGAAAATAGCAACAACTGCAGCGATAGAGCAGGCCCATTGCAACAACGAACGCACGCGGCTGTTGTCGTATTTGGCAATAAACGACTTTTCCTGCACTGCATCCTGGTTGCGAATGCCACGGATAAGAGCAACAGTTGCTTTCACTTGAGCACGCAGTTCTGGATCAGCCTGTATCTCCTGCTTAAAAGCTGACTCTTCGTCTGGCGTCATTTCGCCACGAAGGAATGAGTCTATACGAGCATCAATAGCTTCTTGCAATATATCGTTGTCCCTATCCATAGATTTTATTCTTTAATTCGTTATACTTCTCGCGGAACTTCTTTACACACTTATATTTCTGGGCCTTTACCGAGTTTGCGTCTGAGAAATTGAAGATGTCTGCAATGGTGGATGTACTATAGTCGTTCCAATAATAGCCATGTAAGATGTTTTTGCAGGTATCTGTCATAGATGCGATGATACTGTTGACAAGTTTCTCCAAACGAACCTGTTTATCTTCTTCCTCAGTATCAACACAAACGCCCCATAGCTCGTCAATCTTGTCATTGCGTATCGAATTAGGATTGGTAAGCTGATTCTCGTTGAACAAAGAAATTGATTTCGTGTGTTTACCAAGGAATTTCAATGTGTGATTGATGCAGACTCGCATGAAGTAGGTGCCCAGCGAACTGGTAAGTTCAGTAAGTTTCCCGTTACGAACATTCATAAATAGC
This sequence comes from uncultured Bacteroidales bacterium, assembly GCA_902772585.1. Lineage (GTDB taxonomy): Bacteria > Bacteroidota > Bacteroidia > Bacteroidales > Bacteroidaceae > Prevotella. The sequence continues at coordinate 61,588 of CACYBB010000011.1, forward strand.
GCCATAGAGGCATCTTGAAAGATGTCATTAAGGTCATCGTCTGAAAGTGTATATTTCTTTCTCAGATAGGAAAGCACCTTTCCACGTTCACCAGAGATGAAGCTATTCAGGTCGTTATTCGTTAGTGAAACTTCCTTTGCCATATCAATAACTTGATTCTGTTACTAGATTCTGGTTGTTGGGCCAGTGGCCTCCATTTATAATAGAGGACTTAAGGCTTTTCAAAAACTCATCTGCATTGACAGAAAGCTTATTCGCGGTTAATGACTGGGCTATATTGTATGACAATGGCCCATATCTTTTGTCCCCCACTTTGATCTCTGTGTTAACCTGGTCAGGACGGCAGGCCTCAATAAACAGCACATTAGATAGTTGGGGATTAGCCTCTATCTTGTAATGAGACTTCTTTTTTGTGGATGGTTTGAATACCTTATTATTATACGTAAAGCCAACTTTAGTCCCTCTAATGGTCTCGTCATTTGCTCTGGATGAAGTACCAGCATGACAGGCATCAATGACAACGTATAGGAACCCTTTTATGCCAATCTTTTCCCTTAATCGTTTTACATAGACGTTGAGATGATCGTCCAACAAGTGCTTCTTGCCCTCATAGTTCCCTTTTTTGTACATCTTATAAGCATCAATAGGAACTATGGCTTCGTCCCATCCATCTTCTTCATCACCATTTAGGTCTTCAACAGGTTGGCCATGTGTAGAGAAGTGCAAATAAACGATGTCACCTTTCTTTGTGGTCTTGATGAAGGTGGATAATTGACGAGTGATGTTATCATAGGTTGCCTGCTCGTTTAACAACGCTGTAGTTTGGAATCCTTGCTTCTTAAGTATAGGGCAGAGCAGATTTACATCCTCAACACCATTGATATTGTTCCACTGATAGCCAGTCAAAGCAGTGTCATAGTGGGATATACCCACTAAGAATGCTCGCTTTCGTTGGGCATCGACATCTGCAATCCCCATGCAGAATAGGCATAATATCAATAGTTTCAGCTTCATCTAAAAATATTTTTGGCAAAAATACAACTTTTTTTTGAAAATGCGGTTACCTTTTTCATTTTTCTAGTATCAAGAGGCAAAGAAACAACAATTAGTAACAATTTAAAATCAAAAAACAATGAGAAAGTTATTCTTACACATCAAGAGAGTCTTCAGAAAGTTCTGGTATGTAATCTGCTTAATTTCTGCAATTTCACTCGTACACGGACTTATTGCACTGGTAGTGATGACTATCATCTCCTTGTTATTCTTTGACAACATCGTAGACGTAGATGCAATCTTGGAGAACTTCACGGATGAGCAGTTGGAAATCATCTTGTCTGAAGAAATGGATGAGAACGTTACTGATGACGATTATTTGACTCTGTTAGCAAGATACCAGTCATTTTTCTGCCCCAAGAAAATAGACAGAATCACTATTTGGACTAGTTCTGTGGTAACAAACGACGCTTATATATTCAGTTATGAGCTCAAAGGAAAAGAGACTATAACCAAAGAGGAACAGAAAAAGAGAATATTTGCTCAGATTAACACCAATGGAGTACATGTAAAGAGACTGGTAAATTCGAACAGGCAGCTCGTGTTCAGATACACATATCGCCAGACTGGTGAGACTATTGAGATTGTGTTCACCACTGACGAGTTGAGAGGATAAAACGAAGTAATAACAATTAAAAACATACAGCTATGAAGATCTTAAATTTATTCAGTTCAAAGAAAGTCGCGAACAGTGACATAGTCCCTGTTAATGTTGACACTACAGACAATGATCAGGAATCCGCAATGACAGCAGACCATCCTGAGGAAGAGAAAAAGAATAACATCGTAACCATCAAATGGGGAACAGGAATGCCTATAGACGTCATCTATAACTATATCCACAAGAACTTTGAGGATGATGGATACCAGGATGCCTTGGTTAATCAGGACATTGCCTATCGTGACACTCGGATTTCGATTATCCGTAATGATCTGGAGATGTTGTTCAACAGAATTACACTCTGCTACAAGAAGAACCTCAGAGAGGCTCAGGTCAGAATTGACAATAGTAGGAAAGCTTTCGCTCTGAGTGCAGCTGCAAACCTTGAAGCACAGCTTGCAACCTATGAGGAGCATCTGGCTGAAATAGAAAAGATGAAGCAACTGTTTGACGACAATGATGCGAAGATGCTGACCATGATTGAGTCATACAAGAGGGGATTCCTGAAAGGTATCAATGCTGCGACAATGGATTTTATTAACAATAACCACTAAAAGAATACGATTATGAAAACTATAAAGAACATCGGTTGTTTCCTGATTGGGTGGAACAACAACATATTGAAGGAGTGTGGTGAAGCAAGCCAGCGACAGTTTAGAAAGCTATTGTCAGCCATTTGCATTATGATGCTAATGTGGGGAACTATAGGATACTGCTTTGCTGACAGGTATATAAACATCGAATCATGTGTTCTGAAACTCTGCGTGTCACTGGCATTTATGTTCATCATACTCTGCGTAGAGCGAGTAATCATCCTGAATGTAGGAAAGGCCAGAATGATGGCAGTAATGCGATTCTCAATGGCTATTTGTATGGCAATTTTAGGATCATGCATTATCGACCAGATTATCTTCCGCAATGATATTCAGCAGACCATACAGGAGAATAGAGAGGATGTAATAAAAGAAACCATCCTTAAGCGAATGTCCATCTATGAGAGTGACGAGAGGCGCATTATTTTTGAGATTGATTCACTGAATAAAGCAACTATCGCTTTGGGTGAAGAACTTATGAAGCGTCCAACAATAAAAAGCGTAAATGTGTCTACTCAGGAACAAGTTGTAGGAGTAGATGAGAGTGGAAAACCAAAGAAAGAGATGGTTAAAAGTACACAGGTGGTAAACATCCCGAACCCGTTGGCTGAACAACTCAAATCGAACAATGGTCAGATAGAGATTTATCAGAATCAGTTGGAACAGCTGCGTCAGGATAAGAAAGATATTGCAGAGAAGGTCACAATAGAGGTAAGCGAGCGTCCTCTAGGATTCATCGAAGAACTGGAAGCGACCCTTAGCGTAGTATCTAACAGCTGGATCTCATTAGCCTTCTATGTTGTACTGTTCCTCTTCCTTACATTTATGGAGCTGTTCGTGCTAACCATAAAGATGGGAGAAAGCAAATGCGACTATGAACTGATAGTAGAGAACCAGCTGAACCTGAAGAAGAATCTCATGGAGCAGACCAGACAAAGCCTTACAGTGAACAAATAACATCGTTAAACAATTTAATATACACAGATTATGAAAACCAATTTTTATGATGACTCTTTCGAAGAGTACGATGAGAACGAAGAATTCGACGAATATGACGAATACGAAGACGATTATGTGTGTGATGACCAGGATGGAGGCTACGAGTGGACAGAAGAAGATTCCTGGGATGCTCTGACAGACGGGATGTATGGTGATATGCCACGCAGTCCCTGGGAATATGATGCAATGATGGATGCAATGGGGTATTGATCTAAAACATGTAGAACTATGGAAAAAGAATTAAAGAAAAGCATTGAAAAAGAATTGGAGCAGTTCCATTGCTCCATTCTTTTGGACGAAGTGAAGGAAAAGGTGCGCAAGCTGAAGGCCTACGGGGTTGAAGATACCGAAATCATGGCTGCATTGAACGAAGAAGAATTGTTCCCTCAGCTAATAGTAACCCAAGAATACAAGGTTGTTTTAGCTGGTGAGAAAAATGTAGAGGTAGAAATGGAGCCATTGGTGAAGGCTGTATATCTGCTGTTCTTAAAGCATCCAGAAGGAATTGTTTTGAAATATCTTCCTGATTATCGTAAGGAATTGACAAGTATATATTTGTTGCTAAGACCATACGGGCTTACTGATAGAGTAAAGAAAAGCATTGTCGATGTAACGACTCCCACACAGAACTCAATAAACGAGAAATGTGCAAGGATAAGGAAACTGTTTTCTTCTGTGCTGCCACAAAGCGTAGCTCGATATTATGCTATATCTGGCAAACGTGGCGAAGCAAAAAAGATTGATCTTGTTCGAGCAAATGTCATTTGGGAATGCAATTTACCTAATTCACAAGGCTTGTAATCAACATTCTTTTTGAGATTTTCAGTATAGATTATAACTTTGCAGTCAAGCTTAATTTTGTAGTGACATATGAAAGATTACGAGTACATTTTGCAACAGGCAAAGAAGGCACATTATTCGGGGTGGAATGACGTGGAGTTAAGGAAGTGCGTGGATATGCTACCAGATATTCCACGTAAAGAGTTGGTTCTGCTATACAGCAGCAGGTGGTTGTCGAACGACAAGCCACTTAAGGACAGTATTTTTCACTTGCTATTCGATGCGCGTATCGAAGAAAGGGACAAGAAGATAAAAGCGATGAACGTGGACGAGTTGATAGAGAACCTGAAGGATGAGAACGGCTATGGGAAGTTCATCGTCATGGAAATGAAGGAGCGTTTCGATACGTTGGAGGATGCTGACAAGATGAAGATTATCAACACGTTGATGCTAACAACGAAGGCTAACAAGAGCTGGGCAGAGAGCAAGAAGAAAAAGATGGATTCAATCAAGTAAGATACTCTAGAACAAAGGGCTTCTTCTCTCAAATATACTGGGTTTAGTTAGAGGATATAATTTAAAAGAATATACTGAAATGGAACATATTGGTCAAATAATTGAAAAGGTTATTTCTGAAGACAAACATCCAATAACAACTGGATATAAGTTTTTGGACGAAGCAATCGGTGGATACTATCCTGGTGAGTTGACAACAGTTTGTGGCGAGGAAGACAGTGGCAAGACCGCATTCGTCATTGCACAGTTGTTTCATATTGTACTTGAACTGGAAATTCCGACATTACTCATCATGAATAACATGTCCAAAAAGACATTTATCGCGTGTATGGTTGCATATTATTGCTCAATTGAAACAAAGAATGTTCATAATGTGCTTAATGATAAAAGATACAAGGACGAGATAAACGAGTGTCTAAACAATTGGAAGCAATCTCCACTATACATAATCAATGAAGATACCAGCAATCAGAGTCTACTTGCTGGAATAATCGATGAGTACGTTCATGCATATGGAATCAAAATTGTATTTGTTGATGAAATTAGTTGTAGTGAGAAGTACTCGTGGATGCATAAAGTGATAGTTAATGACCTGAAGAAAGTTGCGCTAAGACTAAATATTCCCATAGTAAATACAACCTGTATATGGAATGATAGAGAAGGATTTGATGGGATGAGACCATTCCTAAAAGATGTATACTTCTCCAGTGAAGTACATGGTCAGGATACTGTTATTGGCTTAACGCGATACGACAGACATGAAGTTTATGAAGATATAAATGGGCGCAATCTAAACGATAAGATTCTCATGGAGATTCTAAAAGCCAAGGGCTATATAAAGAAAAGAAAATACCTTCTGCCTTGGGACTGCTTGTATTCAAACAAATATGGAAATAAAGAAATAGAATCTCTTATAAGTCTTGAAATAGGTAGCCATAATAGTATTGAATCTCTTGTTAATGATTTAGACTTAGAAGTGGTAGACGAAGATATTCTACCTTTTTGAAAAAGAGAAATATGTGACAAAGCAAAAAGGATGATTGTACGTATAATAATTCTTACAATTATTGTTGTAATATGCAACATCTGGCGTTACAATCGTGAGAACGATGGTGATGATTATGGCGCGAATATAGATGAGAATCCCAAAACTAATGAAGTAAATGTAAGTTATATGGAAGAGACGATTAGTACAAGACAATTGGCTTTGAGAACCATTGAGAATATTGGTAGTAAGCCAGAATACACCGAAGAGGGCCGAATCCGGTTTGAGTATCAGGGCATAGTATTCCTAATGGAAGCAGACAATGATTGTTTGTTTGTGAATTTGTTTTGGCCTTGGTGCCACAGTTTCTCAAAATTCGACATTGACGAGTTTGCAAGAGTCCGTCAGGTGGTGAATGAGATCAATCTGCGTGATACGGTTTCAGTCGTCTATACCATATCGGATTCTGATGACGTGGCACTGCACATCAAGAAACATTTCTTGTTGGTGCCACAGATTCCGGACGTGGAGGAATACTTAAGAATGATCTTGAACGGTTTCTTCAGAGTGGTTAGGACGTTGGAACTAGAAATAGAAAAATGCAGAATGCAGGAATGTGAGCAACAAGTTTGAGAATAATTTCGTATATTTGCAACATAAAAAGTAATAGATATGGACAAAGAAATTGGCAAAAAAATCCCAGAAATCGTGTGTCAAGCTTGGAATGAACTTGATGCATCATTATTTGAAACAATACTATGTGAGGACTTCGAATATATTTCGGTTTGGATTTTAGAAACTATGAAGGGCAAAGACCGCTACATAGATTATATTACTGGAAAGTATCAATCGATAAGAAACAGCAACAATCCTGTTACTGCAGAAGTTATATATCAGGATGTGATAGATAAGTATGTCGTTGTTCTGAACCAAGGTGGCAATTTTGCCGCACTCGAACCAACAATACAAGACAATCTGCTTAAGAGTCTGTGGATGCGTCCCGTAGGTATGACGCTTCCTGCAGTTTTTACATCCAAGAAGCCCAATCCTACTAAAAAAACGAGGGAAGAAAAACAAGAAACGGAATACGGAAGGTTTTCAAGACGATTCCTTGAAACTCTGATGTCGAAAGATTTCTCTAAAATAGATGCATTTTTGGCTGATGATGTAATCCAGATTCTTTATGACAACAAAGAGATTACTGGAAAAGAAGATGTGATTTCATACTGGAAAGATTGGCTAGAAAGATGGAACGAGCCTAATGATAATACATGCTATAGGGTTAAATACTGTAAGTATTATAATAGGGAAGTGGTAAGTATAGAGCCAAGAGGAAAGAGAGTCTTATACCAGATAGCTAGGCTCGAAGACGGGAAGGCCAAGCAGATGATTCTTTGTCCTAATCCACTACAGAACCCCATGATTAGATATTGGGACTTGGATCATTCTCCTCTTTTGTTCAAGGATTTGTCTGTTATGCCTCACAGGATGGGGAAAGACCTTGAGCCGCGCCCATTCCGGGTGCCCTGCATGCGCTGTGGATGCAAATCAGAAAAGCTTCAATGGTATGAATACAAACACGATGCAGGACCATTAAGTTATTCTGGCGAATTATCTGTTTGTGGCAATTGTATGGAAGCAGTAGAGTTTTTGCCGACTATATTGATAAAGTATTGATAACGATAAGAAACAATCGATTATGACAAAGTCAAAATGTTAGGAGTTTGATTGGTAATATTATTGGCTCAACTTATGATTTTTACAATGCCTATGGGCTCGGAAAAGAAGAATATTATTGATTGGGAATCTCTTTCCAAATGGGAGATAGGTGTAATGGTAATCATGGTACCAATCTTTGCTTTAGTTGCAGGATTGGAGCATATTATTGCCAAACTAACAGGGGCAACATACAATGAGGTGAACATCATTGTCTACTACCTGTTGATACCGAGCTGACACGGGCCCCTGTCACAACGGGCTGAAGGAAGAGGGAAGAAGGCTGAGGGCTGAGGTATGAAGGAAGAGGGCTGAGGGCTGAGGTATGAAGGAAGAGGGCTGAAGGAAGAGGTATGAAGGAAGAGGGAAGAAGGCTGAGGGCTGATGGAAGATGGATGAGGGAAGATGTTTCACTCAAGAAATGACAGCCTCGCGACTTGGTGGTCTGGGAATAAAGCACTTTTTTCAATTTTTTCTTTGTACTTTACGAAAAAGTTCCTATATTTGCAGGCAATATGAAGCAAACAATTGATACATACAAACTGACGAGTATGGAAGAACCTTCTGACGAGATTCTTTCACAAATAATGCGTGAGGCAGCAGAGGACGCAAGGAAGTCGAATGAGGAGGCAACAGAGCGTTACTTTAATCAAATGCTGATTGAAGCGCAAAAAGTAGCTGCGTTATGAGCCCTGCCATTCATAAACCGGTTCTGATAGTTATTGCTGGACCTAACGGTTCTGGCAAAACGACAATTACATCCAAAATTCTTAGGCACGAATGGTTAGAAGGTGCAGTATATATTAATCCGGATATTGTTGCACAAGAAAAGTTTGGTGACTGGAATTCGATGGATGCTGTAAAGCAGTCTGTGGAATATTGTGAGGAATTGCGAGAGAGATGTCGAGAAATTTATATATCTTTGCCACATATTACTATAAAGTCCACGCTTATGACGCACGCAGGACATAAGGCTTATAAGAAAGTTGATCAAAGAACTTTGATTCATGCTAAGGAGTTGTATCAGTTGACCTGTCCCTCGTGATTCTCAGCGTTCCATCCAATTCTCTACCTTCAAGCCTGGTATCCGTTCGAAGTGCTTGATGTTGCCCGTCACCAGAATGAGGTCTTCCTCGAGGGCTGTCGCTGCAATGAACGTGTCCATGTCACCAATACGGAGGCCTTGCTTTTCAAGCTCCCAACGTATCTCTCCGTATTTGCGGATATGCTGTATAGGATATTTCTCAAAAAGCTTGGAAATCTCGGAAACATCGTTGAAATGTTTTTCTTTGCCAGATTTGAATGCACCAAAATATAGTTCTGCCAACGTAATGTCAGAAATCTTGCAGTTATGCGTGCCAACCTCTCTGAGGTGTTGAATAACGCTTTGGTTCTTCTTAAGCAATGCAATACAAATGCATGTGTCGAGGAGATAGATGTTGTGTGTGCTCATAATCACCAAGCTTCTACCTCCTTAACCATATCGGCTCCCTGTCGGAGTTCTTTTGCTACAGTAATAGCGTCAGCAGAGCCTCCGAAGTCGCCACTAAACTTTGCTAATGCTTCGTCTAAGCGAGCATTATCATCCTCAACCATATTGGTTTCCTTAGGCATAATCAGCTTGTTGGCCAACCACTCGCGATCGTTCTGCGAGAGCGAGAGCCCCTGCAGATATGCCCACAAATTGTTTAAAGCAAATGTCGTCATAAGCCAATTATTTATTGATTCCGCTGCAAAAATACGAATAAAAAATGAAATAACAAGCAAAACAAAGAAAAAACTGTAAATTTGATGTCAAGGGAATCCTTGACATGCCAAGTGGGTGACAAGGTACCAGTCCCCGATACACAGTCCCCGATACACATAGATTGAACCCCCAATAGTAACCTGTGAGTTGACATTTTTTGAGTTTTTTTATTTGAGACCTCAAAAAGTCTGGTTTTAGTAGTTTGCTTTCTCCAAAATGATATACCTTTGCATCAGAAATTTCAAAACAATTAGATCATGAACGCAGAACTTGAAAAAAAACTGATTGACATCAGAGCTATAACAGATAAAATTAGTAAACTGAAAGATTACCTTGAAAAACAGCAAAAGGAAACGCTGGAAGCCATCATAGCATGCGACGCCTATAACAAGGCGCGCCAGAATGCCATTGATAATATGGGCGTTTCTAATGCTGCTGTACATCAGGAAGTCATTTTTATGAAGGATGCCGTTAGCATCTTCGGAAAAGATGTACTCCCAGAGTTTTCAAAGACAGATAAAGCTTATGCAGCGGTCGTACTGAATGAATACAAATATTTCGACTATTGGCTTGCAAACCTGCAACTGAAAGAAGTCAAATTGTCTGATAATACCGTCTCAACCTTGAAGAATCACATTTGCGCTTTGGATTTGCCTGTACGTGTCGTTAATGTGTTAAGGGCTTCAGACATTGACTATGTCTTTGAGATACTTCAGGTCAATCCTCATGAACTTAAGGAAAGTAGGAACTTCGGGGCTAATTCCATGAAACTGCTGAATGAGTTCCTGGAATCACACGGTCTGCATTTCGGTATTTTTATAAGATACGACGAGCAAGCCAAGGAATACCGCACATTGGTATAGAGAAAAAATTCGGGTCGGTTCTCTCTTTAAACGTCGCCTGCTGATATCGGTGTCACAAAAAACCGCTTGAGAATTTCAAGCGGTTTTGTTTTTTTTACCAAGCCATCATGTCGCGTTCGTCTGGACGATGGGCCTTGCCATCCTCGCCCAACACATAGACCTGCAGGTCCTCGAAGTAACCACTGGTCTGCTCCTGCAACTTCTTCAGTTCATCCTTGGTCTCTTCGAAACCCTTGAACTCTTTGGCAGAGGCGAGGTGGTTGGTAAACTCCAGTTTCTTGTTCGCAGTGTCCAATACTGAGATCCACTCATCCTTGGTGCGGTCTCCAATCAGAAATTTCTTGCTCATAATGTTTTAGTGATTAGTTTTTAAATGTTTTGTTTTCTTTTTCTGATGCAAAGGTACGAAAAATCCCGATACGCTATTCACATATCGGGATATTTTTTTACGTAAACGTTATAATTTACTCACCCTTGAGGCTCCGCCTCGAGCAAACTCACGTTCGACAATAAAAGCAAGCTTTTACTGTTCTCACTTAATCGTTTCCTTTTATGGCTGCTACACCAGGCAGGACTTTACCCTCGATAGCCTCGAGCAGAGCACCACCACCAGTAGAGATGTAGCTAACCTTGTCGGCCAGACCGAACTTGTTGACACAAGCTACAGAGTCACCACCACCAATCAGTGAGAAGGCGCCCTCAGCTGTTGCCTTAGCGATAGCGTCGCCAATGGCACGTGAACCAGGAGTGAAGGTATCGCACTCGAAGACACCAGCAGGACCGTTCCACAGGATGGTCTTAGCACCCTTGATAGCCTCGGCGAATGCCTTCTGGCTCTCAGGACCAGCGTCAACACCCTCGAAACCAGCAGGAACCTTGTTGGCAGGGCAGGTGATGATCTCAGCACCGGGCTTAACGCTCATGGTACCGAAGTCGAGACCGTTGGTAGCGGTGCAGTCAGAACCGAGAACGAGCTCTACGCCGTTCTTCTTAGCCAGTTCCTCAACGCCCAGAGCAACGTCCAGTTTGTCCATCTCAACGATAGAGTCGCCAATCTCACCACCGTGAGCCTTAGCGAAGGTGTAGGTCATACCACCGCAGAGGATGAGCTTATCAACCTTACCGAGCAGGTTCTCGATGATACCAATCTTAGAAGATACCTTAGAACCACCCATGATGGCAACGAAAGGACGCTTGATGTTGCTGAGCACATTGTCAACAGCCTGAACCTCCTTCTCCATCAGCAGACCCAGCATCTTGTTGTCAGCGTCGAAGTAGTCGGCGATAACAGCGGTAGAAGCGTGCTTGCGGTGAGCAGTACCGAAGGCGTCCATCACGTAGCAGTCAGCGTAAGAAGCGAGCGTCTTAGCGAACTCCTTCTGAGAAACCTTCAGAGCCTTCTTAGCCTCGTCGTACTCGGGAGTACCCTTCTCCAGACCTACGGGCTTACCCTCTTCCTCAGGATAGAAACGCAGGTTCTCGAGCAGCAGAGCCTCACCCATCTTCAGAGCCTTAGCGGCATCCTGAGCCTTAGCGCAGTCGGGAGCGAAAGCAACGGGAACGCCCAGAGCCTTCTCTACAGCCTCACGAATCTGACCCAGTGACTTCTTAGCGTCAACCTTACCCTTGGGCTTACCCATGTGTGACATGATGATGACAGCACCACCATCGTTCAGAATCTTCTTCAGGGTGGGCAGAGCACCACGGATACGGGTGTCGTCAGTAATCTTACCATTCTCGTCCAGGGGTACGTTGAAGTCTACACGTACGATTGCCTTCTTACCGGCAAAGTTGAATTCGTTGATTGTCATAATGCTTTTGTATAATTAAAAGTTACTTCTTGCAAAACTTTTGCAAAGTTACAATATTTAATTGATAATTGATAATGGATAATTGATAATTTAAGAGTTTTTTACGAACCAATTTAAATAATGTAAGGCTGAGTTTGCAAAACTCATAAAAAAGGACTAACTTTGCACGCCAAAATAGAATAAACGAATAAATAAAATGGATCCAATCAAGAATATTCCCGTATTGCTTTTGACGGGTTATCTGGGCAGTGGAAAGACTACATTGCTGAATCGCATCCTGAAGAATCAGGAGGGTATTAAGTTTGCTGTGATTGTCAATGATATCGGCGAGGTGAACATTGATGCCGACTTGATAGAGAAGGGTGGAGTAGTAGGTCAGAAGGACGACTCGCTGGTTGCTCTGCAGAACGGTTGTATCTGTTGTACTTTGAAGATGGACTTGGTAGAGCAGTTGCGCGACATTACCCGTATGCACCGCTTCGACTATATTGTTATCGAGGCCAGTGGCATCTGCGAGCCTGCGCCTATCGCCCAGACCATTTACAGCATTCCTACGCTTGGACCAGAATACATCAAGGATGGCTATGTCCAGCTCGACTGCATCGTTACGGTAGTTGATGCCCTACGTATGCGTGATGAGTTCAAGAATGGCAACGATTTGTTGCGCAAACACATCGACGAGGAGGATATTGAGAATCTGGTTATCCAGCAGATAGAGTTCTGCAACATGATTCTGCTGAACAAGGCTTCTGAGGTTTCGAAGGATGAACTGGCTGAAGTCAGGCAGATTATCCGTGCCATCCAGCCCAAGGCCGAAATCATTGAGTGCGACTATGGCAATGTAGAGCTGAACAAGATTCTGCATACGGAGAAGTTTAACTTCGACGAAGTAGCTACCTCAGCCACTTGGATTCATGAATTGGAGCATGATCACGATGATGACGACGATGAGGGCGAAGCTGAGGAATATGGTATCGGTACGTTTGTTTATTACGCCCGCCGCCCGCTGAACCTTGGATTGTTCGACGAGTTCGTGGCTCGCAAGTGGCCTAAGAGCATCATCCGTGCCAAGGGCATTTGTTATTTCAAGGGCGAGGAAGATGTCTGCTATCTTTTCGAGCAGGCTGGTCGTCAGGTGTCATTGACCAATGCGGGTCAGTGGTATGCCACCATGCCGAAGGACGAGCTAGACATGATGATGGTCCAGAACGACCAGCTGCGTCGCGACTGGGACGACCAGTACGGCGACCGTATGCAGAAACTGGTGTTCATAGGCCAACATCTGGACAAGGAACAGCTTACTGCCGACCTTGACTTCTGTTTAGTGTAATCTCCCAATGATTTTGATAAGTTTACGTTGTGACAACTCGGCAGGATTCGTGCCGGGTTGTCCTTCTGGTACGGCCATGCCTCGCTGAGCGTAGAATTGAATCCAGTAGTCGGTAATGTGGCCTGTGGCGTCGTGGAACGACATGGGAACAGTGGTAAATAGGCGTTTCCCTTGGCAGTCTACCATTGACAGCTGTACCAATTCAGAACAGTAGATGTCGTCATTGTCAGCCAGGAAAACAAAATCGTAGCTGCGCCCCAGATAGCGGCTGGCATTGACCAACGACTGGCGGCTGTCTGCATGCTGGACACGCCCAATGAGATAATAGCCCTCCTGATGGCGTAGTGAGTCGAGTGGGGTTATGACGACACCCCTGTGCTTGGCCTCTATCACGCTGTCCTTGTTCATCACAATGGCTACGTGGTCTATCATGCCAGGCGTGACGTTTGTAATCTGGTTGGCTGCTGGCGCCACATGGAACAGCAGGTCGGCTGGCTTCAGCTGCTGGGCCATGACACTGATGCCTTGCAGCATCAGCATCATGGTTAGCAGGCGTGTCATCATAGTTACCATAGATTGATGTTGTATTTGACTCCCGCCGTCAGCCAAGTGCCAGGCTGTTGCACATTGCCATAGTCCACATACTTCTTGTTGAACAAGTTGTTGGCCTCCATATATATAGAATAGGTGTCGGCATTCCAGGAAAGTCGTGCGTCTACGAGGTTGTAGGTGTGGTATGGCTTCACCTCGCCTGCGTTTGTGGTGTAATTGCCAGCTCGCTTTTGCAGCCGATACTTTACCCCAAGGTCGAGTCCTGCTATCAGGTGCAACTGCAGCTGGGCCACCAACTTGTGGCGTAGATACTCCAGTGTGGACTGGGTTTGGATGTCACCCGTGCCTGCTTTGTCCTGGTCCATATAGCAATACTGGATGTTGAATGAGGAACGTTTGATGTGGAGCAACTGTTCAAGATTCAGGGTGGCAGAGGCTTCAACCCCGAGGGTGTTCACCTTCGTATAGTTGACGCTCTTCCATATTGGCTCGGCTTCTGTCGGGTCGAGAATCCAGTCTATCATGTTGCGGCAGTGGTGGTGGAACATGCTGGCCTTCATCGTCAGCCACAGACCAGCGTACTTGACGCCGCCCTCGACGGCTCTCAGTTCTTCGGGCTTCAGGTATTTGTCTGCCTTATGACCGCCTACGCTATAATAGAGCTCGGTGAACGACGGCATGCGCAACGACTCGTTGTACGAGACATAGACCTTCCAGTTGTTGCCTATTCGATAGCTGGCGTCGATGCCCGGATAGATGGTAAACGGCATCTGGTTCCACGTATTCTTGATGGCGAGGAAACCTGCCGACAGCGTGAATCGGCTGAGCAGGATGTTATGCTCCAGGTGGAACGACAGGTTCGAGCGGTTCAGCCCCATCTTATAGTGGCTGAACGGCTCGTTCAATGGCTCACCGAGGTTGGTACTGACGATATCTTCGTTGCGGAACTCGGCACCAAAGGCAGTACGACCGGCTATCCAATCGAAATAACTGTTCAGGTTGATGCCAAAGACATCCGTGCGATGATGGTTGAAGGGCACCTTCGACTCGTCGCCACGTATGAGTTCGAACCTGTCGTAGGACCTATTCCAATAGATGGCGGGCTTGAAGTGCAGACGTCCGTGTGTCTCGCCTTGCAGGGCGGCATAGAGTTTGGTCGTCTTCTCGTACTGCTCGTCATATTTCGCACTATAGAAGGTGTTGGAACCAAAACCCTTGGTGGTGAGACCTGCGTGCCAGGAGAGCTGAACTTGTTCGCCATCGTAGCCACCCTGATAGAAAGCCTTTGCTCCCTGATAGTCGCTATTCAAGTGGCCTGACGCTGAACGCTGATAGCCGTCGCTTCGTGTATAGTTGGCTGAAAGACTATGGCTGTTGATGCCCACACGGCCTGCCGTCGACAGATAGCCAAAGGAGCCTGCTTCTAAGCGCATGTTCAGACCCCTCCTGACCTCCCCTAACTTAGGGGCGGCATGTGTGGTCACGATGTTGATAGCACCTACCAATGACGAGGTGCCAAACACACGTCCGGCAGGCCCCTCCAGCACCTCGATGCGCTCGATGTCGCTCAAGTCGCAGGGCAGGTCGAAGGCGTTGTGCCCCGTCTGCGGGTCACAGATGTTGATGCCGTTCAGCAGGATGGTTATCTGCTCGCTCGTTCCTCCCCGGATGCCGACATCCGTCTGGGCACCGATAGGTCCGCGCTGGCGGACGTCAACGCCTACGGTATACTTTAGCAAATCGTTAATACTTTGTACTGGCGCCGCCTGAATCTCTTCACGGCTCAGTACAGTGACCATTCTCGCTGCTTGCCCAAGTGCAAGCGGTGCGCGTGAGCCCGTCACCTCGACATCGTCGAGGGTGGCCTCCTTGTCTGGGGTGTTGGTGTCGGCATCGCCAACCACCGTCGTGCCGCCCACACTGAGGGTGTCAGTAGTGGTAACGGCTGCTGCGCGTAGGGTTGCTACGCTCAGCACGCCGATGGTGACGACACGTCCCAAACAGGCAAACAGGGCATACCCCTTCCGCGAGAAATGGCGGAAGCGGAGGGCCTTACGCTGATTGAAAAGTGGTTTATACATATTATGTTAACTAAAAAAGAAATAGTCTGCCAGAGGACTAGTAGTCAGCCTTCTTCTCGTATTCTTTGTTGTTGGCAAAGAACTTGATGACAACCTTAGGCTGATAGACGTGCGAAAGACTGCCACAATCGATGGAGATGCTACCACCACTGGGTATATGGTCATTACTGAAATAACCGCTGGTGCCCCAAGAACCATTGTTGCCAACGATTTCTACGGAGCTCAGGGTGATGCTACTATGGTAGTTGTTGGTGATGACGACGGGACAGTTGGCAGTGACGAAGCCATCACTCTTCTGATAGTCGCCCAATCCTCTGCTGATGAGGACCTTGTCGTAGGCATCATAGACCTTTAACTTACAGTAGTCATTATAGTCTTCCAAGTCGTAGTAGGAGCCGATAGACACATAGATGTTGGCAGAACCCTTGCCCACAGCCGTCACATTACCACTCTGGTCGACGGTAGCCACCTTCTCGTTGGAACTCTTCCATTCCATAGCCTTTGAGGTGTAGTTGGTGGCATGCAACTGGAACTGGGTACCCACCTCAACCTCTGTCTCGTTGACGTCGAGGGCGAGGTATCTGTGCTGATCAATCACGATAGACTGCTCTTTCTCGTCATTCTTCACGACGATAGTCTCCTTACGCAGGGAGCCTTCGCCAGTAAAGCGCTGAACGGTAATCTTGTGATAGTAGAGACCCTTTCCCTTGCGCTCCTGCTTGCCCACGCTAATCCATGAGGCCGTCTTCACAATCTTGTAGTTGGGAGTCAGCGTATGGACGGGTAGCATGAACTCTCCACCATCCTTGCCGAAAGTCTGTTTGGTGGTGTTGCCATCGAACAACTGGATGGTAGGATTCGTCTTCTGGGTGACGACGATAGAGTCTTTGAGTTGATTGTCGCTTCCTCCTGTCAGGTACACCACGTCCTTGCGTACCTCTTCGGTGTCGTTTTCCTTCAGATACAGCTCTACGGTATATTTATTCTCTTCGTAAGACGAACGTTTAATAGAAACCTCCACCCACGATTTACCATTCTTATATTTGAAATCAACGTTGCTGGTTACGTTCACATCGATGCCCTGAGATTGATAGCCAGCCTCTACCTTGCGCGTTTCGACAGACATCTGTTGCATCTCGTGTTGCTCGACAATGAAGCTATACCTTATCTGAGAGTCTTCGAAATTATTGCCGTTGGGGTAATAGAGCGTGACATAGGTCCGACGAGGCTTGAGACCCTTGTTAACGCTACTCTTGAAGGTAACCTCACGCCCTTGTATGGTGGCAGACAACCATTTGGGAGCCGCACCAGTCTCCTCGTCTATCAGACGACACTTGATGTCAGTCAGCAGATTAGTCATGCGGAAGACTCTCTCCGTCTGGTCCCAGTTCAGATTCCAAGGGTTTTGTAAAATCTTATCATCGTCGAACACGGTGTTATGATTCTGGACCACCAGGAACGAATCCTTGACAACCGATGGGTCGCTAATGGCCTTGCCATTCGAATAATAGAGCATAATCTTGGCCTTGCGAGAAGTGGCTTCGCGATAAACGGAGGAGGTGAGTACCACTGAGTCGCCAGCAGCCTTTGCCGTCACCCAATTCACTTCTTTGCCAGTAACGTGGTCGAAGGTCTTGGCAGAGATGTCCTTCATCTGTGTTTGCAACTTGAATACATGGCGCGTCTCGTCATGCTTCAAATATACGGCATCAATCTTGATATTGTCGAACACAGTGTTGTGCAACTGCGTCACAGTGAAGTTGGTCTTGATGGTGTTGGCATCAACGGTCTGCCCAGAGGGGTAGTAGAGTGTCACATGGGCACTGCGGTCAGACTTGTCCTTATGGACAGAAGCGGTGAGCACGATGGAGTCGCCAGCAGCACTGACCTTCAGCCAGGAAATATCCTCTTGGGTCTTGGCGTCTTTCACAATGGATTTGATGTTCTTCATCGTGGCCTTCCCAGGCAGTACAACCTTGAAGGCCGTACGCGTCTGGTCGTGATGAATGGTGGCATCGGGGATGTTGACACCATCAAACACCGTATTGTGTTGCTGGGTGACCTTGAAGCTATAGGAAATCGTTGTGGAGTCGATGACTTCACCATTGTTGGGCAGATACAGAATGACCTGTGCTGAACGCTCGCTCAAGGAACTGAGTTCGTTGGCTTTCACAGTGATAGAGTCACCAGCCACTGTTGCCGTACACCAAGAGGCACGATTATGAGTATCGTTGTCAATGACCTGCGCCTTGATGCCTTTCAGTTGGCGATCAGTCTTCACCACCTGTGCTTTTCCTTCGTAGGTCAGCGTCACAGGGTCGATGGACAGACTGTCGAGTACGGGGTTCTGATGCTGGGTGACCAGGAACATGATTTTAGCAGTGAGGTCGTCGGAAGTATCGTCACTGGTCTTGGGCGTAATCTTCACGATAGCCTGACGAAGACCCTTGGACTTGTTTTCCTCAACCTTTACGGTCAGAGCGTCGCCTGCTAAACGAGCCGTACACCACTTGACCTCGCCACTGTCCATAGGCAGCACCTCTGTCTTTACATTACTCAGTGTGCGTGGCAACTCAATGATGGAGTCATGGCGCTCGTGGGTGAACAACAACTCTGAAATATCGATACCCTCAAACTTACTGCTCTTCTTCTGGGTGACGTAGAAGACCAGCGAACTGATGGTCTGGTCCACATTCTCATTGGAAGGGTCAATATAGAGTTTTACCTTGGCCTTGCGATCATTGATGGTTATGTTCTCTGTTAGCGTCAGGTATAAATGGTCCTTCTCGGGTCTGACTGTCAACCAGCGGCAGGTGTCGCCTGTCGTCACTTCTGTGCAGGCGACGAGGACATCCGTCATGTAGGAACTGACATCAATGGTTCTTTTCAACTCGTCAGACTCAAACGTCTGGTCCTTGATGCTGACTCCCTCAAAAGGAGAAGGATATTCGTGTTTGGGGGTACATGACAGGATGCACACCAACAAAAGCAATAGGCTAGTAATCGTAGTATGTTTCTTCATCATAGTGAATTTATTTTTTGTTATTGCTAAAAGACAAAAGGTAGAGACGGGCGACGAGGGCACCACTGATGTTGTGCCAGACGCTGAAAATGGCACCAGGGATGGCTGCCATAGGGTAGGAGGCAAAGTGGAGCGTGGCCAGCGATGAGGCAAGGCCAGAGTTCTGCATACCCACCTCGATGCTCAGTGCCCTGCGCTTGGGAGAACTGATGCGCAGCAGACGGCCAATGAGATAGCCAATGGCGAGACCTCCCATGTTGTGGAGCATGACAACGACAACAATGATGAGTCCGCCAACCATCAGACGATGGGCTGTGGCTGCGATGATGATGAGTACGATGGTGGCAATGGTCAGTGACGAGAGGGCTGGCATGAAGACCACCGCTTTCTCCGTCTGTTTGGGCCATAGGTGTTTGACGATGAGTCCTGCAACGATGGGCATGATGACTACCCACAAGATGCTGAGGAACATAGCCACTACATCGACATCGACCGTCTTGCCTGCCAACAGCCATACCAATAGGGGTGTCAGGATGGGTGCCAAGAGGGTAGAGACACCTGTCATGCCTACGCTTAGTGCCAGGTCGCCCTTGGCCAGATAGGTGATGACGTTCGATGCAGTACCACCAGGACAGCAGCCTACCAGTACCACACCAACGGTCAGTGCCTCGTCGAGGGCAAAAAGACGTGCCAACGACCAGGCCAGCAGGGGCATCACAGTAAACTGTGCCAGACAACCAATGAGGACATCTCGCGGGCGACTGAACACCACGCGGAAGTCATCGAAATGGAGTGTCATACCCATACCAAACATGATGATTCCCAACAGCGGATTGATGATGGTGGGCTTTACGTGATTGAAGGTATCAGGAAAGACCATTGCCACTACTGCTGCCAACAGCACCAGTAGGGCCATATAGTCGGAAATGAGTTTGCAGAGTCGTTTCATAATCTTTGAATTTATCATTCCTCATAGGGTGTCTGGTCGTCGATGCCTGCCAGCAAAAAAGCCTCGCGACGCTCTACACACGTGCCACACTTGCCACAATGTTTCTCGCCACCCTTGTAGCACGACCACGTCTTAGAATAGTCGATGCCCAAGGTCTTTCCACGACGGGCAATGTCGGCCTTGGTAATGTTGGTGTAAGGCGAACGCAGATGAACATTGACGAAGGTGCCTGCACTGGCAGTCTGGTCGAAGGCGTTGACGAATTCTGGTCGGCAGTCAGGATAGATGGTGTGGTCGCCTCCGTGATTGGCCATCATGACGTATTTCAGGCCATTGCTCTCTGCGATACCCACAGCAATGCTCAGCATGATGCCATTGCGGAAAGGCACCACGGTTGACTTCATGTTGTCATCAGCATAATGACCCTCAGGAATCTCTTCGCCACCCTCCAACAGCGAACTGACGAAATACTTGGTCATGAAGTCGAGGGGAATGGTGATATGCTTGATACCTAACTGTTTACAATGCCACTGGGCAAAGGGAATCTCCCGTTTGTTGTGCTTCGAACCGTAGTCGAAAGAGATGGCTAGGGCAATGCGCTCCTGTTCATCATATAATAAGGTGACACTATCTACGCCACCGCTTAATATCAATACTGAGTCCTTCATATTATCCAAATAATGCTCTAAGTGCTTCCTCGACCTTGCGGACGGGAACGAGTTCGATGTTAAACTTCTTGCGGTTGAGTCCGCTGAGGTTGTATTTCGGTATGATGATATGCTGGAAGCCCAACTTCTCTGCTTCGCTGATGCGCTGTTCGATGCGGGCTACGGGACGAACCTCGCCAGAGAGTCCCACCTCGCCAGCCATGCACCAGCCCTCTTCAATGGGGGTATCGACATTGCTGCTGAGTACGGCAGCAATGACGCTGAGGTCCATCGCCATATCCGTGACACGCAGACCACCAGCAATATTCAGGAAGACATCCTTCTGCATCAGTTTGAAACCCACACGCTTCTCCAAGACAGCCAGCAGCATGTTCAGACGACGCTGGTCGAAACCCGTTGCTGAGCGCTGTGGTGTGCCATAGGCAGCGGACGATACCAGTGCCTGGGTCTCTACCAAGAAGGGACGCACACCCTCGATGGCGCTACTGATAGCTACGCCAGAGAGTCCGTCGTGGTTGTCAGTGAGCAACAGTTCTGAGGGATTACTAACCTGACGCAAGCCCGTCTGCTGCATCTCGTAGATGCCCAATTCCGATGTGGAACCAAAGCGGTTCTTGATGCTGCGCAGGATGCGGTACATATAGTGTTGGTCGCCCTCAAACTGGATGACGGTATCGACGATATGCTCCAGAATCTTGGGACCTGCCAGCGTGCCTTCTTTAGTGATATGACCAATCAGGATGACGGGTACACCACTGGTTTTGGCAAAGCGGAGTAGGGCGGAGGCACACTCACGAACCTGAGCGATAGAGCCAGCACTTGACTCTACATCTTCTGTGGAAATGGTCTGGATGGAGTCGATGACCACCACTTCCGGCTGTACTTCCTTGATGTGGTCGAAGATGGCCTCGAGGGAGTTTTCGCAAAGGATGAGGAAATTATCGTCGGTGGCAGAACCGCTGACTGCTAATCGCTCTGCGCGCATCTTCAACTGGTGGGCACTCTCCTCACCGCTGACGTAGAGCACTTTCTTGTCTGTCAGGGCGAGCATCGTCTGCAGGGATAGCGTTGACTTACCGATACCAGGTTCGCCACCCAACAGCACAATGCTGCCAGGCACCAGTCCACCACCCAATACGCGGTTCAGCTCTGCATCGTGCATGTCGATGCGTGGGTCATCGTGCGACGAGATGTCTTTCAGACGCAACACCTTACCAGTTGCCAAGGCTGATGACTGTGCAGAAGTACCCTTGCTCAGTCCCTTTCTGGTCTCTCCTAACTTAGGGGAGGCACTGGCGACCTTGATTTCCTTGAACGTATTCCACTGGCCGCAGGCAGGACACTTGCCTATCCATTTTGCTGACTCCTGTCCGCAGTTGTCGCAGACATACATAATTTTATCCTTTGCCATAACGATTGCAAAATTACAAAATAATTATGAATTATGATTGCAACGCCACACTTTTTTATCAAAAAAAGAATTACGAATTACGAATTATTTCGTACCTTTGCAAGCAATATGAAGAAAATCATCCCCGTTATAGCCGTTTTGCTGCTGTTGGCAGCCTGCGGACAGTCGTATGAGGAGACAAAGCGCATCACGCGAGAACAGCGTCGTGAGGCTTGGCGTAAGGATTCGGCAGCCCTGAAGATTGCCGTGATGCCTACGTTGGATTGTCTGCCCTTGTATGTGGCACAGTATTATGAACTCTTTGATACCTTGAATGGTGGCGTGCGCCTGAAGTTCTACAATGCACAGATGGATTGTGATACTGCCATTCTGCGTGGCAGGGTAGAGGGTGCGTTCACTGACCTGGTGCGTGCCAAACGTATGGAAAAGCAAGGCCTGAAGATGCGTTATGTGGCTGCTACCAATGCCTATTGGCAACTGGTGACCAACCGCAATGCCCGTATTCATCAGTTGAAGCAGTTAGACGATAAGATGGTGGCAATGACACGCTACTCAGCAACAGACTTGTTGAGCGATTGTGCTCGTGACTCCGTGAAACTGGCCCCCAATCAGGTGTTTAAGGTGCAAATCAACGACCTGAACGTTCGTGTGCAGATGTTGCAGAACAATGAGATTGATGCCCTGTGGTTGCCTGAACCTCAGGCTACGCAGGCTCGTACGATGAAGAATCCGGTGATATTGGATTCTCGTGACGTGAAACTCCAGTTGGGTGTGCTTGCTTTCCGTGAGTTGGAGATGCGTCGTCAGGCTCGTAGCAAGCAGTTGTCGCTGTTTATGCAAGCCTATAATCAGGCATGTGACTCTATTAGCAAGCACGGCATTGCCTATTATCGTGAGATACTCGTAGACCGCTACAAACTGAAGAAGCAATTGGTTGACTCGATACCACAAGACATCCGTTATGTGCATGCCCGTGGTCCGCGTCAGCAGGACATCACCTACGTAGAACAGTGGCTCCAAAAGATTGATACGGTAAAGACCAAAGTGAACTATGGCAACAAATGAGAGTCTGAAGTTGGTCGATGACGCCTTGCAGACAGGTAACTGTGGCTGGGCTATCCGTTATATGGAGAACTATCTGGCAGCATGGCCAGAACAGCATACTTCCCAGAAACTGGCAGAGATTCGCGAGGACTATGATCGCATGGAAAGCTACTGGCAGCAGGGTGGTGAAGACCAGCAGCGCGAAACACTCTATCAACGACTGTTGCAGCGGATGTATGTGCTCTATGCCAACGTCATGCACTACCACCGCATGAAGGCTTCTCCCTATCAGAACAGCCTTTATACCCGTGTGCGCCAAGCACAGCGTGACTGGTCACTGACAGCCATCCGTCAGGAGATGGAGGGTTTCGTCAGTAATGTTGCTATGCTTCAGTTGGAACCCGACAACAAACGTGGGGCCAAGAGTCAGGAACTCTATCGTGACCACCAGCAGCAGATGAACCAGTTGTTTGAATATGTGCTGACATCCCGTCAGTGGTCTGAGGGAGTGGGAAGTCAGTTTGTTGACATGCTGACATCACCGACGATAGACACTGTTGACCAGCAATTGCTGATAGCTGCTGTCTCCTTGTCGTTGCTCAACCAGTTTGATATGGCTAAGTTCCGCATGCTGACAGAAGTTTACCGATTGTCGCAGGATGAGGCTGTTCGCCAGCGTGCATTGGTAGGGTGGGCATTGTCCGTTTCAGATACCTATCAGAAGGTGTATCCTGAGCAGCGGGAACTGCTGACGGCACTGCTCGAGTCTGAACAGGTTTGTCAGGAACTTACAGAGTTACAGATACAACTTATCTATTGTCTGAACGAGGAGAAAGACAGTCGCACCATCCGGAAGGAGATTATGCCCGATCTGTTGAAAAGCTCGTCGAAGATGATGACTAACGACATTGAAACGGAAGAGGAACGCTTGGAAGAAGTGCTCCACCCAGAAGTCTCTGAGGAGCGTATGGAGCACTTGGAGGCCTCGATGCGACGTGTGCAAGACATGCAGAAGGAAGGTGTCGATGTGTTCTATCATGGTTTCTCTCAGATTAAACGCTATCCTTTCTTCTATGACATCAGCAACTGGCTGGTACCTTTCTTTATTCAGCATCCTGACATTGCGCAGTTTGTTGAGAATAACAATGATATCCGTTTCCTGAAAAAAGTGTTCGCCACCAATGCGTTCTGCAATAGCGACAAGTACTCGTTTGTCATTGCCTTCCAAGAGGTGATAGGTCGTCTGCCTCAACAGATGCGTGAGATGATGCAGCGTGGTGAGTACTCTGCAGAGGAATTGGGAGAGACTGTCGAACACTCGGCAGCCTATGAGCGTCGTTTATACCTGATGGATATCTACCGCTTCTTCCGCTTGTATCCTCATCGTGCAGAACTGGCGAATCCTTTCAATACCGATAATGACGAGATGGGAGGCTGTGATTTCTTCTCACGGACATTGTTGGGCAATACTCCCATAGAGCAATACAAGGTGCAGATAGTGCGACAGTTGAAGAAACACCAGATGAACCATGCTGCCCAGCGTTTGCTGCAGACTTTTGCGGACTCTTGTCGTGACATGCAGTATTACCTGTGGACGCGAGACTACGACCACGCTTTGCAACTCAATCCAAAACATGAACGGGCGCTGTTGGGTAAGGGACGTCAACTCTATGAACAAGGACATTATGAGGAGGCGCTGACTTGGTTTGAACAACTGTCAACGTGTTATCCTGAGAAAGTAGGCAATCAGTTGTATGTCGCCATCTGTCTGGTGCAGTTGGAACGCTATGAGGAAGCCCTGAAACCACTGTATCGATTGAATTACGAACAGCCGGAAAACGATGCAGTGAACCGTGTATTAGCTTGGACGCTGACTTGTCAAGGCAAACTGGAACAGGCGACTAACATCTATGAACAGTTGATAGGTCGTGAGCAACAGAAAGATGATGACTTAAAGAATTATGGCTACTGTCTGTGGCTGCAAGGACAAGTGAGTCGTGCGTCAGAATTTTTCCATCAATACTGCCAACGATACCAACAGAATACAACCCTTCAGAGCGATTTCTTTGATACTGAATGGTTGAAGAAGCGTGGCATTACCACGGTGGAAATCAATATGATGTTATCGTTGCTTTAGAGGAACGGCTGTAGCAGGTGGGCAAACCATCCACGGAACTTCTCCCAACCGGTTCGAATCTCGTTCCATGACTCTTCCGTCAGTTGGAAGCTTTGCTGTTTGTCGCGCCAGAACATATCATCAAGTTCACGGGTGGTGCGCTTGTCAACGATGACGGCATTCTCCTCAAAGTCGCATTTCAAACTGCGCGCATCCAGATTGGTGCTGCCAACGGTGCAATACTGTCCGTCAACCATCATAATCTTGGAGTGGTGGAAGCCAGGCATATAGAGCCAGACAATAGCACCACGCTTCATCAGTTTGTGGGCCTGATACAGAGCGCAGTCGGGTGTCAAAGGAATATCGCTCTTTGCAGACAGCATAATCTCTACCTTTACACCACGTCGGATAGCTCGTGTCAGGGCTTTGGTAACAGAGGGTATCAGCGTGAAGTAAGGATTGATGATGTGTATGGAGTCCTCAGCCTGATCGATGGCGTTGATATAGAAGGTACGCATAATCTTAGGTGTCACACCTGGTTCGCGATTGATGATACCCACCATCTTGTTGCCACGTGTGCTGGTGGTGTCTGGCTTCAGTCCTTCAAAGTGTGTCAGCGTACCACCGTTATAGTACTTCATGCCTCCGATGTTCTGTCCTGTCGTACGATTCCATATTCTGAGGAAGATGCTTTGCAACTCGTTGACGACATCACCTTCCAGACGACAATGCATATCGCGCCATTCGCCTACCTGTTCCGTACCTTTTATATAATAGTCGGCAACATTCATACCTCCCGTATAGGCAATCTTGCCATCGATGACAACAATCTTGCGGTGGTCACGACCATAGATATGGTTCACCCACGGGAAGCGGATGGGACTGTACTCCACAATCTCTATGCCAGCCTCGCGCAGGGGTTTCAGATGACGTTTCTTCAGGGGTTGGTTGTTGGAGTCGTTGCCGAATCCGTCAAACATGGCACGTACCTCGACACCCTCCTTGCACTTCTCGCGAAGTATGTCGAAAAGCAGGAATGCTATTGAGTCGTTGCGGAAGTTGAAATACTCCAGATGAATACTGCTCTTGGCTTGGCGAATAGCTTGGAACATATCGTCAAACTTCTCCTGACCCGACAATAGCAGGGTAACGCTGTTGTTATCCGTAAAGCGGATGCCGTTTTGGCGTAGGGTATAGACCATGACAGAGTCGCTAATCTGTGCAGAGCAGGTCAGGCTCATTGCAATGGCTAGTGTTGCCAGAATGTGTCGAAGTGTCATGAGCGTGTATTCTTTAGTCGGTACTCCAATGGAGTCATACCATACTTGTCCTTGAAGATGTTGCTGAAGTTCTCAGCAGTCTTGAGACCAACATTGATGGCCAACTCACTCAGGTTGATATTGGTGGTGACAAGTAGCGTACAAGCATGCTTCAGACGTATCTCACGAACCACCTCAGCAGGTGTCTTGGTAGTGATGGCACGTATCTTGTGGAAGAAAGGTACACGTCCCATACCCATTGCTGCTGCCATATCCTCCAGACTGATTTGTCCACGACTCATGTTCTGCAGTACGAACTGCTCAACGTTGCGCATCAGCTGCTGATCCATGATGTTATTCATAGAGTAGTCGCCAATGGTGTTGCCATCGTAGTACTTATCCAGCATGTTGGGCTGTTCAGAAGTAACTATCGTCTCAGGTGCTTCCTGTTCTTCCTGGATTTCTGGAGTCTCTGAAGGTTCGACACTATCGGAGATATTCCCCTTGGTATAGTTCTCGAAACTCATGGTGGCAGTAGTCATACTGGCGTTCTGTCCCTCCAGCATACGTGTCTCCTTACCCTCGATGACGTTTTGGTTAATCTCAATGGGTGCCAATCCCATTACCTTGTTGAAGCGCATGACAGCCTCCTGTACGTTGAATGGCTTAGCCAGATAGTCATCAGCAGCCAGCGTGATGTTCTGGTCATTCATCGTATCCTGGTTCAGTACCGTATCGGTCATCAGCACAAACTTCGTCTTGTTTCTGCTATGGCTTGACTTGAACTGGTTGCAGAGTTCACTACCAGTAATGCTGTCGCCCATATTATGCTTGCAGACAACGAGGTCAGCCTTCAATGTATCAATATCGGGGAGTGCATCCTTGATATTGTCATAGACGTGGAAGTCATAAATCTCACACAAATGGGCCTTCATGAACTGCAGGAATTCACGGTTGTTGTCGATGAATACCACGCAGAACTTCTGAGTCTGTCCCTCGACGCGCAATGGCGTAATATCAAGTGCCAGCTGCTGTCCAGTGGTAACGGCCAATTCGATTTCACCCTCTTCATTCAGTTCCAGACGATCCTTGGCAGTAGACTCAGCCTTTTTCTCCGGATTCTCCAAGGTGCTTTGCATCTCGGAGATTCGTGTGATAACCTGCAACAGTTGGAAGTGTAGCGAGTTCAGCTGCTCACGACCTTCCAGTGACTGCTCCTTCATAGACATATCGCCAATGATAGTCGTCATGCGGGCCATGGGTTGACGAAGTTCGTCACTGGCAAGTTTGATTTCCTCGCGCTGGCGCTTCAGTTCCTCAATGACGGTACGGCGCTTCTTCCAAGCCTTCTTGTATTTCTTGATGCCAAAACGCCAGATGATGACGATAACTATCAGAACGATAACATAGAAGGTCAGCATCCACCACGACAACCACCAAGGACGGTCAACATGTATCTCCAAGACACGCTCCTGATTGCTGACAGCACCTTCGGCACTGACGGCCTTGACGTGGAGCTTGTATTCGCCACTGCCCAGATGACGGAATCTGACACCGTGGAGTAGGGCATCACCGTTGCGCCAGTCATTGTCCAATCCTTCCATCCAGTACATGAACTGTAGGCGCTCGCCCTGGTTGTAGTTACCAGCAGCAAACTTGATGGTGATGGTGCTTTGGCTGTTTTTCAGTTCTATCTTGTTACTCTCATTGAGGGCCTGTGGCAGGATAATGTTGCCATCGTAGTTGACACCAGTCAGTATTTCCTGTTCGCCCACAAACAACTGGGTAAGCATAACGCGAGGCAGTGAGGCCTGTTCGTCTTTGTTGGTATGGCGTACCCAGTTGACACCGTACAGTCCGCCAAACAACACCTCTCCATTCTTCTTGGTCAGGATAGAACCCATGTTGAACTCATTACTCTGCAGACCATCACTGATGCTGTAGTTGTAAAGACCATAGTTGAAGGTGCCGTCCTCATGGTTACGCTGTACAACAACACGGCTTATACCATTGCTGGTGGTAATCCAGATGCTATGGTTCTTGTCTTCTGCAATACCGCAAACGGAGTTGTTGCAGAGACCATCCTTTTCTGTCAACAGGCTCAGTTCGTCATTGACAGGATTCAGGATGTTGATACCTTCACGCGTACCTATCCATAACAGTCCTCTGCTGTCTTCGTAGATTTGTGTGATATAGTTGTTTGTAAACGACTGTACATTAGAGGCATTACCCGTCAGTACCGTCTTCTCACGTGTCGACAGGTTTAGTATGACGAGTCCCTCGGCAGTACCTATCAACAGGTTGTTGTTGGTACCATAGAACAGCGACGTGATATTGTTGGTGTTCAGCATACCATTCTCCTTGGTGTATGAGGAGAAGGTATTCATTCTGGGGTTATACACCTGCAGACCGCCATTGGTTGCTATCCACAAGTTGCCGCTCTTATCACAACTGAGGGCATTGATGTGGTCGTCAATAACGGTCTTCATACTGTCGCGGGCAGCAGAATAGAAGGTGCTGTTACCATCCTTGATGCGGGTCAGACCATTCTGCTTGGAACCCACCCAGAGACTACCGTCAGGAGTGGTCGTCATGCAGGTTACCTTATGGCTGGCCAACGGACCCTCATAGTCGATGATGCCCTTGTCACCTGTACCATACCAAATCTTACCGTCCTTGTCCTCAGCGATAGCGGTGATGTCACCATTCATCAATGACTGGAACTTATAGATGTTGTCGCCGTAATATGCCAGACCAGATTTCTCCGTACCAATCCATAACAGGTCGGTATCGTCGATATACACACTCTGGATACCGATGACTTCTTGTGACGGCATCTGGGCTATGTTATTCACACTTCGTGGTGAAACAAATTCCATCTCCAGCGTATTCACATTGGCACGAATCAGTCCGCTACGGTCTGTACCTATCCAGATGTTTCCCTTGCGGTCGCCAGCCATGCCGTTCACGCTGTGGTCGGTATTATTGCCTGTCATACCCAGTTGGTCACCAATGGTGGTGTTCCAGGTATTGGTGTTCTTGTTGTAGAGCATGAGGGTGCCCTGTCCGTATAGCCAGATATTGTCCATCTGGTCGGCAAAGGCATTCAGCGTTGCTGATTTGCGCAGGTGTTGCTGGGCAACGAAGTCTGTCTTCCAGACAGTATGCTGTTGGCGCATGACGTCGCAGCATACGATGCGACCATCCTCATAGACAATCAGTGCACCATCGCGACACTCGCTGATAGAAGTGATGACACCCTGTGGCACACCATGGGCATCGTCAGTATAACCAAACTCATAGAGCAACTGCTGCTGCATGTTGTAGGCTACGACACCCTTGTTGGGAATGGATGCCCAGAAGTTCTTGTGTCTGTCAATATACACAACGTTGGGCGTTCCCTCTATACCCATGCGACCATAGACCTGCTTCATGTCGCGTTCGAAGTTCTCGCCCTGTGGGTGATAGACGCAGAATCCTGCTGCTGTTTCTATCCATAGGGTACCCTCCAAGGTCTCCTGGATGCTAATGATATAGCTGTCGGGCAGCGACGAGCCATCCTGTGAGTTACACTGGAAATTATGGAACGTATAGCCGTCATAGCGGTATAGTCCGGCAGGAGTTCCCAACCAGACGTAACCTCGTGAGTCCTTTAATATGCAGTTAATCTGACTGATAGTCAAGCCATTGTGGGCGTCAAGAGTCTTGAAAAGGTAGACTCCGGCTGCTGCCATTGGCAACGCCAGCATAAGAACTATGAGTAATCTTTTCAGTATCTTCATATACCTTATATTATAATACGCACGCGTAGCGATCGACAATACCCATGAGGTGGTTGTCGCTGTCCACTACCAGCACGTTATGTATTTTATGTTTGTTCATTATCTTCTGGATATCTGATATCTTTGCCTGCGGACCAACCGTTTTGGGTGTGCGGGTCATGATGTCTTCTACCGTGTGGTTGAAGAACTCTGCCTGCCACTTCTCCATAGCGCGACGGATGTCTCCGTCTGTAATGAGTCCTGCTATCTTGCCATCTTCGATGGCTATACCCAGTCCCAGCTTACCCTTGCTGACGTTGATGATAGCCTTGCCCAGATGCATGTCGGCAGACAGTACGGGCAGGTTCTCTGTAATCATCACATCCTGAGCGGTCGTCAACAGGCGCTTTCCCAGTTCACCGCCTGGGTGGAACTGTGCGAAGTCTTGTGGACGGAAGTGGCGCTTCTCCATCAGAGCGATGGCCAGTGCGTCACCCATTGCCAGGGTGGCGGTGGTGCTACTGGTGGGTGCCAGGTTCAGTGGACAGGCTTCTTTCTCTACGCTGACATTCAGGTGGCAGGTAGAGTATTTTGCCAACAGTGACTGTGGGTTGCCGCTCATGCCGATAATGGGTATCTGCATGTGCAGGACCATGGGGATGAAACGCAACAACTCGTCCGTCTGTCCTGAATTAGAGATAGCTACCACCACGTCTCCATGTGACATCACACCCAGGTCGCCATGATAGACGTCCAGTGGATTGATGAAGAACGATGGCGTTCCTGTCGAGGCCAGTGTTGCTGCAATCTTGGCACCAATGTGTCCACTCTTGCCCACACCAGTTACGATAACCTTGCCCTTGCAGTCCATAATCATATCTACTGCACGCTCAAAGTCTTCGTCCATCTTTGGTATCAGGTCGAGTATGGCCTGTGCCTCATCTTTCAGACATTGTATAGCAATCTCTCTTGTTGTCATTTCTATTTTTCGTTATTACGTTATAACGATAATTCTTTAATCAGCGCCTCAAGCTTCTCCAGCTCTAGCATGTTGGCAGCATCGCTGAGGCCTTGGTCTGGGGTGGGGTGCACCTCAAAGAACCATCCTGTTGCACCAAAGGCTTTGGCTGCCATTGCCATCTGGGGCACGAAGCGGCGGTCTCCGCCAGTCTTTCCGTCTGCACCACCTGGACGCTGAACGCTATGTGTGCAGTCCATGATGACGGTATCGGTAATCTCCAGCATATCGGGGATGTTGCGGAAGTCAACCACCAGATTGTTGTAGCCCATCATGTTGCCACGCTCCGTGAGCCATACTTCCTTGGCACCACCATCGCGGGCTTTCTCCACAGGGTACTTCATATCGTGACCACTCAGGAACTGGGCTTTCTTGATGTTTACCGTCTTGCCGGTCTTG
Organism: uncultured Bacteroidales bacterium; assembly: GCA_902772585.1. GTDB lineage: Bacteria > Bacteroidota > Bacteroidia > Bacteroidales > Bacteroidaceae > Prevotella. Next base: position 92,922 of record CACYBB010000011.1, read on the forward strand.
GCAGCAGCCAGCAGCAGATCGGTCTGGCGACAGAGAAAGGCGGGAATCTGCAGCACATCACACACCTGTCCAGCAGGTTCTGCCTGCCAGGCTTCGTGGATGTCGGTCAGTATGCGCAGACCATATTTAGACTTCACGTCGCTCAACATTTGCAGTCCTTTATCAATGCCAGGGCCTCGAAACGAATGCACCGAGGTGCGGTTCGCTTTGTCAAACGATGCCTTGAATATGATGTCAGTACCCAATTTCTTGTTGATTTCCACCAGTTTTGTAGCCACTGTGTCCAGTAACTCGGCGGATTCTATCACGCATGGGCCTGCAATAAACGTCTTTCTCATGCCTCTTGTGTTTACATAATACCTCGCAAAGGTACAAAGAAGTTACCAAAAATGCAAATTTTTTAGCACTTTTCCCCCTTTTTACTGATTTTAATCAATTTTTTTAGTTAAAAATGCGTTTTTTTAGGAAAATTTGATACACCGTATAGTTTTTTTGTTTAACTTTGCACCGTCAAAACGAAAAAAATCGTTAAGACAACTAAAAAAAAAGAAAGAAACGCATTTATTCATTAATTTATTAAAAATTAAAATTATGAAGAAGATTATGATGACTTTGGCTGCAGTCGCAGTAGCAGCTACAATGAACGCTCAGGTTTACATTGGTGGTAACCTTGGTTTCACTTCTAGCAAGGACAAGACTAATCCTACCGACGAGCAGACCATCACTGGTTTCTCTATTCAGCCTGAGATTGGCTACCAGCTGGACGACAAGTTCGGTGTTGGTATCGTTCTTGGATATACTAGCGCCAAGACCAAGCATGAGGGTACTATCAATGGTGTTGCTTATTCTTCTGATGTTAAGTCTTCAGCTTTCGCTGTTAAGCCTTACCTCCGTTATCAGTGCTTCACTGCTGGTAATTTCAACGTATTCGTTGATGGTGGTCTTGCATTCCAGACAATTTCTCGTGACAACATGAAGAACGAGATGGACTTCGGTTTGTTCGTATCTCCTGGTATCGCTTACAATGTTAACGAGAAGTGGAGCATCGTTGCTCACTTGAACGATATGTTCTCTCTGGGTTACCACAAGGATGCTGTTGCTGATATTGCTGGTGCTCCAGACGCTCCTACATCATTCAACGTTGGTCTCGCATCCGGTGGTTTCAACCTCGGTTCACTGACCTTCGGTGTTTACTACAACTTCTAATTCAGAGAGTTTAGTTTAAGTAACAATAAAAATAAGGTGAGTCGCAAGGCTCACCTTATTTATTTGTGCTATTTTTCAATTATCTCTTCATTTTTAATTCTTAATATGCACATCCTGCTGTGGGAATGGGATCTCGATGTTGTTCTCGTTCAGGGTGTCGTAGATGGCGGTAAGCACCTGACTGGTGACGACACCACGCATCAGAGCCTCCGTCCAGACATAGAGCTTGAAGTTGACACTGCTGTCGCCCAACTCAGAGACGCGCGCAAAGACGTCTTTCGCTGGGTCTGTGCCATCCAGATGCAGGTCGTTGATGGTGTCCTCTATCAGTCGCTTCACCTGTGCTATATTCGAGCCGTAGGCCACGCCGAAGGGGATAATCTGCAGTACGTATTCGTGGTTGCGCGTCAGGTTCTTATAGTTCTTTGAGAACAGCTGGGCGTTCTGGAAGGTGATAACCTCACCCGTTAGTGCTTCTATCACCGTAGAAGTATAGTTGATGCTGGTGACGTGACCCGTTGTGTCGTCAATCTGTATCAGGTCACCTACCTTGATACGTCCTGTCATCAGCGAGATGCCGTAGTAGATATTCTCGATGATGTCTTTCGAGGCGAAACCGATACCTGTTGACAAACCGCCTGTGATGACCAGCAACCACTGCATGGAGACGTTGAGGATACCCATGGAGATGAGGAACCACGAGCCCCAGACCATTACTTGCAGCACGTTCTTGCCCATGACCTCTCGGCTGGCAGCCGTCTCTGGGTCTTTGTTTTCGAAGTGCATACGCATCAGTTGCAGGATGGTGCGGTTCAGATAGCTGAAGAAGAACCACATCGTCACCACCATGGCCAGCGTCAGGATGCTCAGCTTCAGGTTCTTCAGGTCAACAAAGTAGTATTTGAAAGCTCTCCAGCAGAGGTCGCTGAGGTTGAAGACGTTGGCTGCCCAATAGATGCTGATCATCACTGAGCAGACACCCATCGTTGGCAGCAGCACCTCGTAGGCCAAATCGTAGGCCCACGTCTGAGTGATGGGACGGTCTGTGAAGCGGTGGCGCAGTCCATAGAGTTTCAGATACTGGCTGACGCAGGTGATGGTAAGGATACACGTCAACTGCATAATCCACCAGATGAGAATCTGTACGGCCAGCAGTGTGTAGCCCGACCACGAGCATCCCACGCTGATGAGGAATACTGTCAGCGAGATATAGGTGTAGAACATATCCCAGCGGGGCACGTTCTTGTTGTGGCGTCCTATCACGTTCCACTGCCACAGTGCACAGATGAGCAGGATGGGTGGGAAGATGATGTTGACCAGCTCGTTAGGTATCAAGATGATACGGATGGCGATGACCAGGAAACCTACGAAGAGTAGGGGCGTATAGATGCGGAAGGCGCTCTTAATCTGGTCGCCCGTTACGCGTAGCAATAGCGAGATGAGGATGACGCCCAGCAGCCATGCATACTCTACCAGCAGATTGGCTGCCATGATGAAGAAGTTCTGGTCGGTCAGAGCCAGCGTGATACCCAGGATGAGTGCGAAGGTAATCGTCGTCGTTGCCAGCGTGATGCAGGTACGCTTCTTCATGAATTCTGGTGTGCGGAACCGCTTGGGCACCACAAAGCGGATAACCAGGAAGTTGACCAGCGTGGCAATGATGGCGTAGAAGATGGTAGAGATGAGCAGACCGAAAATCCAGCGGCTGTCCCATTGCGAATGGGCATTGGGCTGGTATTTCTTCTGTACCGTACGCTCCATGGCGCGCCAGTAGCGTGCCCAGCTCTTGATGATGGCGAAATAGCTGTCGCCACCGTTCTTGAAGATGTTGGTCTGTATGTCGCTATAGCGCTTGTTGGCATAGTCGTTCAGATTGCTCAGGCGCTTCTCCGTCATGTCGTAGTAGCGGATATAGTCTTTCAGCGTGGCGCGGTTCTCCTCCAGCGAGTTGCGGATGTTGGTAGCCAGCGTCATGCAGACGTTGCGGTCGGTCTTGCCCTTGTCGTCCAGCAGGTTAACAGGCATCAGCTTCAGCGACGTGATGAGCGAGTCGTAGCGCGCTATCTCAGAGTCCGTCTTCTCCATGAACAGCTTAAAGGGCAGCTGCTGGCGACGGAAGTCATGATACTGCTCGGTGGCCTCATGACAGGCGTAGGTTAGGTCGAAGACGTAGTCCAACTTCTGGGAATACAGCATCAGCGAGTTCTGGTTAGAGCGCTGCATGGTCTCCATCAATCGCTGGCGCACCTGATCACTCTGCTTGCGGTTCATCTCTATCTGCTGCGACAGTTCACGGTGGTGCGTCGTCAGCTCCGTACGCAGTATCTGCAGTGTCTGCTGCAGGTCTTTCTCTTTCAGTACCGCTTGTGCGCTCAGTGTGGTGAGCAGCACCAGCAAGATGGTCAATAATCTCTTCATTCTAGCCTTTTCTATAAATTTTCGTGCAAATTTAAAAAATAATTCCCAATAATGCGTTATGAATTATGATTTATTTTGTAATTTTGTGGCAAAATCAAAAATGAGAACCAATATGATACTAATTGCTGACAGCGGAAGCACCAAGACAGACTGGACGCTCCTGCACTCTACTAATCCTTTGTTGAAGAGCGAGGAAATCGCTACGTTCCGAACCCAGGGCATTACCCCCATCCACCAGACGGCAGGTGACATTCGCGACATCATCGAGCGCGAGTTGTTGCCCCAGTTGTCCAGTTTTCCCCGTGCCAAACTCATTGCGTCGGGTGTGCTGGAGAACCCGTTGCTGCAGAACCTGCACCTCTTTTTCTATGGCAGTGGCTGCACCCCGGCTCATGTTCCGATGATGGTTCAGTTGATGAACGAGGAGTTGTCACCCAAGACCGTCGAGGTGCATAGCGACCTGATGGCTGCTGCCCGTGCACTGTGTGGTCACGAGGCTGGTATGGCGTGCATCCTTGGTACTGGTGCCAACAGTTGTCTGTATGATGGTGAGAACATTGTTCAGAACACTCCCGCCCTGGGCTATATCCTTGGCGACGAGGGCAGTGGCTCCGTCTTGGGCCGTCTGTTCCTGAACGCCATCTTCAAGAATCCTGCGCTGGCCGATGTCCGCGACGAGTTCCTGAAGGTCAACAAGTGGGAGCAGAAGGACATCATCCAGAAGGTCTATCGTGAGCCGATGGTTAACCGCTGGCTGGCCTCGCTGTCGCCATTCATCCTGGAGCATATCGCCAATCCTTATATCAAGCAGTTGGTCATTGACAACTTTCGTGACTTCTTCCGCAAGAATATCGTGCCCTACAATCGTCCCGATCTGCCCGTCCACTTCGTGGGTTCTATGGCTCACCACTATCTCGAGCAGCTGAAGGAGGCCGCTCATGCTGAGGGCTTCACTGTTGGCAACATCCTGCAGAACCCCATCGAGGGTCTTGTCGTTTATCACGGAACACCAGCACAGACATTATGAAGAAATTGTTATTCCTGGCCTTTGCGGCCCTGTCGATGATAGCCTGCAACAAGCAGCAGACCGACGATAATCCGTTTGTTCATGTTGTTGATGGTCATTTCATCCGCGATGGTAAACCTTATTATTATGTAGGCACTAATTTCTGGTATGGTGCCATTCTCGCCTCCGAGGGTCAGGGCGGCAATCGCGAGCGCCTGACTGTCGAACTCGACGCCATGAAGAAGATGGGCATTGACAATCTGCGCATCCTCGTGGGTGCCGATGGTGAGCGTGGCGTGAAGACCAAGGTGGAGCCTACGCTGCAGGTGGAACCAGGTGTCTATAACGACACCATCCTGGCAGGTCTCGACTACCTGCTCATGGAGATGGGCAAGCGCCACATGGTGGCTGTGCTCTACCTGAACAACTCATGGGAGTGGAGTGGGGGCTACGGCTTCTATCTGGAGCATGCCGGCGAGGGCAAGCAGCCGCGTCCCGACGATGTGGGCTATCCTGCCTTTATGGAGGCTATGAGCAAGTTTGCGTCTAACGAGAAGGCTCACGCCTTGTTCTACGACCACGTCCGCAACATCGTGTCGCGTACCAATCGCTATACGGGTGTGAAGTATGCCGACGACCCCACCATCATGTCGTGGCAGATAGGCAACGAGCCGCGTGCCTTCTCCAAAGAGGCATTGCCCGACTTCGAGAAGTGGCTCGCAGAGGCCTCGGCGCTGATTCGTTCGCTCGACAATAACCACCTCATTTCCATTGGTAGCGAGGGCTCGTGGGGCTGCGAGAACGACTACGACTGCTACGAGCGCATCTGTGCTGACAAGAATGTGGACTACTGCAACGTCCACCTGTGGCCCTACAACTGGGGTTGGTCAAAGCCCGACTCGCTGGTGGAGAATCTGCCGCGTGCCTGCGACAATACCAAGGAGTATCTGAGTCGCCATCTGGAGATTTGTCAGCGCCTGCGCAAGCCGCTTGTGATGGAGGAGTTCGGCTATCCTCGCGATGGCTTCTCGTTCTCACCCACCAGCACCACTGAGGGTCGTGACGGCTACTACCGCTTTGTCTTCTCCTTCGTGGCTGAGAATGCCGAGACGGGTGGCCTCTTTGCCGGTTGCAACTTCTGGGGCTGGGGCGGCGTGGCTCAACCTCGTCACGAACAGTGGCAGGTGGGCGACGACTATACAGGAGACCCCGCGCAGGAGGCGCAGGGTCTGAATAGTGTCTTCTCTAGCGATTCTACCACCCTCTCCGTTGTCCGCGAGCAGGCAGCGCGCATGCAGAAAGTTATTGATAACCAATAACCGTTAACTAATAACCGTTAACCGTTATTTATTGGCAATTATTGAGTCAGCGACTTGCTCCATACTCCACTGGAAGGTGGCGGCGGAGCGGTCGCTGCCGTCTATGATGCCCATCCAGTAGAAGGCGGCGGCATTGTACTTCTTGCACAGACGTATGATGTCGGCAGCCTGTCGGCCTGCCTCCTGTTTCTGCTCGTCGGTACTCGTCTTGTTGATGGTCTTCTCGGCCTGTCCGTTCGAGCCGTATTCACCGATGATGACAGGATAACCCTTCGAGATGATGTGCTTGTCCAGGTCGGCAAACAGGCGTGTCACCTCCTCGCTGCACTCCTTCGTCCAGTGCATGTCGTAGTTGTTCACCCAGTCCCATGGGTCGTAGCTGTGTACCTCGACAGCCAGGTGCTGCTGGTTGCCACAGGGGTCGGTGGGTACCACGAGGGCTGGCAGCGTGTTAGGCGTGTGCGAACCGCTGTAGGTGTTCACGATGAGGTTACGATACTGGTTCTTGCCACCCGTAGCGCGTACGGCATCCACGAAGTCCTGCGCAAACTTGTTGATATACTGCAGATTCTTCAGGTCCTTGGGCTCCGACCATTCCGCATTGGGATTGCTGCCTGTCAGCATTTCGTTATAGCCCTCAAAGAGCAGCTTCTCGTCGAAGTCCTTGAAGTGGTTGGCTATCTGTGTCCATAGTCCCTTGTAGCGCTCGTGCTGCGTAGCATAGCTGGTGCTGTCTGCCTTCAGCCACGCCTCTACGGCTGCTCCCGTGTCGTGGTGTACGTCCACGATGCAGTACATGCCGTTGTCCAGTACCCAGTTCACTATCTGCTCTACGCGACCCATCCATGCTGCGTCCACCTTACCCTCGGCATCCATGTGCTGCCACCAGGTCACGGGTACGCGGATGGCGGTAAAGCCCTTCTCTGCCAGTTTCTTGAACATCAGTTCATTGGCAGGCTGCTGTCCCCAGCTCTTCTCATACTCCTCCAGTGGTGCGCCAGGCTTGATGTCGCTGTCAAAGCAGTCCATGTCGTTGCCCACGTTCCATCCGGCAATCATCTTCTTTACGGCCTCTGCGGCGGTCTCTGGTTCTTGCTTCACCTCTTGTTTGGTGCCGCAACTGGTCATGCATAGCATCAGGGCCAATGCTGCCAGTGTGTTCATCGTTCGTGTCATAGTTGTAGTTATAATAATGTAGTAAAGATTCTGCGGTTTCTTCTTACGGCATGGTAGCAGTCAGGAATGTTGCATTGCCGAAAATGTAGAGGATGTTCTCAGAGGCAGGCACCAGGATGGTCTCGCCCTGATGAATGTCTATGCCGTTGATGTTGGCGTTGCCCCACAGGCAGACCACGATGACGAAGGAGTCGCAGTGGAAATCTATCTGCTGAGCAACCTGCACCACTACGCGGTGAACCACAAAGTAGGGACAGTTGATGAGCTGTGAGGTCGGCTTGGTGCTGTCGTACGACGTGCGGTAGGCAGGCCATACCTGATAGTCGATGGCGTCCTTTGCCTCTTCGATATGCAGTTCGCGAGGATTTCCATGTGCATCTTTTCGTCCAAAGTCATAGACGCGGTATGTGATGTCGCTGGTCTGCTGAATCTCTGCCAGGAAGTTGCCGGCACCGATAGCATGCAGACGACCTGCAGGCAGGAAGTAGAGGTCGCCCTCGTGAGCCTCGTGGGTGGCTATGACGTCCTGCATGGGTGAGCGCCCGTTTACAGGCTCTGCCGTAGCCAGCTGCTCATACTCCTCTGGGGTGATGCTCTTCTTTAGTCCAGCATAAATCTTCGAGCCCACATCACTCTTGATGATGTACCACATCTCCGTCTTTCCGGCACATCCGTGACGCTCCATCGCCAACTTGTCGTTGGGGTGTACTTGTACGGAGAGGTCCTGTCTTGAGTCAATGAGTTTCACCAGCAAGGGGAATTTGTTGCCGAACTTCTTGTAGATCTTCTGTCCTACCAGCAATCCTTTATACTTGTCGATGAGCTGGACGAGGGTAAGTCCCTCGTCCACGTCATCGATAAGTCCACGGTTGATGGCCACGCTTTCGTGACCTGGCACGCCGCTTATTTCCCAGCTCTCGCCCACATTAGGCTGAGCATTGAAGATACCTTTGAAAGGTGCAATCTGATAGCCGCCCCAGATGGTCGTCTTCAGATACGGTTGAAATTTGTATGGTTTCATTGTATGCTTGTGTTATTCGTCATTTGCTTTAATTATGTTAGTAATGTAGATTATATGTACTTGTTTGTTTGGTTTCTGCTGCAAAAGTACAGATAATTTTTGAAATATTAGCATACTTTGTTGACAAATACTGATACTTTATCAATACGTTATGAAAAATGCAAAGGAATGAGCAAAATTGTATTATGGTTATTTCCGATTTTATTGTATCTTTGCCCTCGAAAACAATAATGTACTACAAAACAAACTATTAATATATAATAAAGTATGAAGAAAACATTACTACTGATGACGCTCGTGGTGCTGACAGCACTGGCGACAAATGCGGCTACACGCACGGTGTGGCAAGGCAGCAAGGCTCTGAATTGGGGCTATGACTTCACATTGTCTGCATCGGACCTGGGAACGCTAAAGGCTGGTGACGAGTTCAAGGTAACCTACGAGGTAACAACAGACGACAGCAATTGGCCTCAGTATCATATTCTGGATGCTGCAAAGAATGACCTGTCTTCGAACAATGTTAAGAATGGAACGACGGAGAATGGGACCATACTGACACAAGACATGGTTACCGCTTTGTCGTCAGGTGCCATTATCTGGGGTGGTGGCGTTACTATTACCAAGGTGGAAATCGTAGAGGGCGATGGTGGTGACTACAGCCACGCAGTGTGGATTGGCGAGTGCAAGATTGGTAACTGGGACGGCTACCAGCAGGTGGCCGCTTCTGCTTTTGCTAAAGCTGCTGTAGGTCAGACACTGCGCTTGAAGTTCAAGAATCTGGGGGCAGGTGCCTATCTGTCGTTGCGTAATGCCGTTGACAATTGGCCCGACCTGAGCGGTACGGAGGGTACGTATATTGCTGGTTCGAAGCAAGACTTCACCATCACCAGTGCCATGCTCAGCGAGTTGAAGGCAAACGGTATGATTATCAGTGGTGTGAACTTTACGGCAACGGCTGTGGAGCTGTGGAATGCTGACGAAATCAAGACACTGAAGCTGCAGGTTCCAGTATCTTACAACTGGGTGTTCGAAGGTACAGATGTGCCGACATTCTATGTAGGTATCACCAATCCATACAGCACGGCTGTAGAGGCTAGAATAGTAATGGAGGTCGCTACCGATAAGATGGCGTTCGTCACGTCAAGCAGCAAGACAGTAAGCGTGCAAGGCAACAACGCTCAGCGCATAGAGGATATGAAGGTTGAAGGCCTGGAGCCAGGCATCTATCATGCTACCATCACCGTCAACAACGACCTGGCTCGAGGCTTCTATTTTGCCGTAAGACCTACGGAGATAGTCTCTGCCCCTGACAAGCAGAGTGACTTCGATAGCTACTGGGCTGCTGCTAAGGAGCAGTTGGCTGCTGTGCCCATCAATGCAACGCTGACGGAGATTCCTGCCAAGTCGAGTGCCAAGCGCAAGGTCTATCTCGTGGAGATGCAGTCCATAGCCGACGGACTCAGTGGAGACCCTGTCACCATTCGTGGCTACTATGCCGAGCCAACTGACGGAAAGAAACACCCTGTGCTGATTCATTATCAGGGCTACGACTCAGAATATCGTCCTGGTGGCGACAGTGCTACGCCGTGGTGCATCAATGCCAAGTGGGATACCGAAGAGGGGGCTAACTTTGCAGAATTCATACTGTCTAATCGCGGACAGAGTGTCAACAACCGTCCTGCCAGTGGTCGCGACGATGGTATCCAGAAGGACTTCACAAATACCTATGGCGACTGGTTTGCCTATGAGTTTGGCAACAAGGACAAGTACTACTATCGTGGTGCCTATATGGACTGCCTTCGCGCCATCGACTTCATGGCAAGCCGCGAGACGAGCGACATGCAGAATCTCTTTGCCGAGGGACAGAGCCAGGGTGGTGCCTTCACCGTTGCTGCTGCCGCACTGAGCGACTATAAGTTCAATGCCATTGCTCCCGCCATCACCTTCATGGGTGACTTCCCCGACTATTTCCAGATTGTCAGCTGGCCAGGCTATGTAGCCATGAACTGTCAGGCTGAGATTAACAAGAAGGGTGGTGCGATGACTGATGCAGACATGTATGCCTTTATGTCGTATTACGACACGAAGAATCTGGCTACCAGTATCACCAGCCCCTACATCACCTCTATTGGTTTGCAGGACAATGTCTGTCCGCCACATACCAACATCGCGCCGTATAACAATGCACAGACGGCTGCCGACGACAAGGACATCATCTATAACCCCGAGTTGCAGCATCAGACCAACAGCGATTGGAACGAGACCTACATGACATTCTTCAAAAAGTACATGAAGGACACTACGGGGATTAAGAATGTTAGAGGTCTGAAGGAAGATGGAAGAAGTGATTTTTTTGACCTTCAGGGCCGCAGAGTAGTGCAGCCCGTAAATGCGTGCCACACTTCGACCTTTAGGTTGAAGAATGCGTGCCACACTTTGAAGAAAGGACTCTATATTAAGAACGGACACAAGTACATCGTTCGATAATAAGTTGTTAGTTAGTTATTTAAGTGAGAAATGGAGACCGTGAGGCCTCCATTTCCTTTTGCTGTTGCAGCGTTCTCTTACATCGTAATCGGTCCGTAACCCGCACACGACGTAGTCGTAATCGCCGTCAGGAACGCTGTGAGTGCGGCTACTATCACCTTCACCGCCACCTCAATAATACTGTTCTTCTTCATACTCGAATTTTCTTTTTTTGACCACAGATTACACAGATATTTTTTTTCGAACATTAATTACCGTTAATTATCCGTTAATTATCCATTAATGATCAATTATATGGCCATTGCAACGCCACACTCTGTACCTTTAGGTCAGAGAATTACATGGTAATTATATGTTAAACTAAAAGTTGTTTTCTTGAATTAGTCAGTTTTTTTAGATTGTGATAACAATCGAGGTTTTTGCCGTTGAAGAGATTGAATCCCTGGAAGGGTAACGGGATTAGTGATGATCTTATCTGAGAGCTCGCTCTCAAGAAAGATTGGCGCTGATACCGTTAGTACTCTGGTTGGAGTACAATCTCTTTAATGGGGTTTTTCTGGTTTTTGTTTTTAAGAGGCAGGGGCCTCAGTCCTCAGACATCAGTCCTCAGACATCAGCCCTCAGCCATCTTACATCAGACATCAGTTCTGGTCGTTTCCGTCCCCGCCCGGTTCGTTACCGCCGTTACCTCCGGTGTTACCGCTGCCGCCACCATTCGAGGGATTCGTGTTCGAGTTCTGGCTGCCACCACCACTATTCGAG